>CAJTSJ010000006.1 GCA_910578785.1 uncultured Muribaculum sp.
ATCGGAGATGTGCGACAAAGACAAATCGGGTGCAACGTCTTCGACGTTGACGGTGTGGGATGGCGCACCGCGACCCCCACGAACGCCCTGCGGGCTTTATCGTGGGGATTAACATATCGTGCGTCTCCGACGCACACCCCGAGTCGCTCATAAAACGAAATTTAGGGACGTACGGACCGTACGTCCACTTGTCTGCCCGCCGGTCACCTCCGGTGCGCGTCGCTTGGTGTATCACGTGGGCGCGTCGAAGACGCGACAATACATTAAACCTCACGATAAAGCCACCGTTGGTGGCGTTCGTGGGGCGACGAGACCACGCCTCCACGACACTTTACGTCTCCGACGTTGCACCAAAGGCACAAAAAACCGGGGCTGCCTCACGGCGGTCCCGGTCCAAGGGGAATACAAAAAATTAAGCTGTTATTGTTTTTGATTCCTAATATCCTTGTCGCACATCTGCGATGTGCACCTTATTCTTAAGTTTCGGTCGTTCCCCACGAACGCTATCGCTTTTCGTGGGGTTAACCATATCTGTCATCTTCGATGACTCTTTGGAGAGGACGCACAGGCCGTACGTCCCTACAGATATGGCCAAAGGGTCATCGGATTATGTCAAGTCAGATTACTTAACAACCTTTACAGACTTAACTGAACCGTCAGCCTTGATGTCCTTGCGGATGAACAGACCGTTGGCAGGTTCGTTGTAAAGCTTGCGGCCCTGGAGGTCGTAGTATTCGCTGGCTACAGTCTCAACACCGTTGTCAACTACACCTTCGATACCGCTAAGTTCAGGATTAACCTTGAAAATATTAGTATGACCCTTGTACGAAACATATATTTCAGTTCCAGAAGGAGTAGCACCATCAGTAAGGGCAAACTGTATAACGAACGCACGCACATCCATGTTAGCCTGAAGTCCTGTAAAGAAGTCATTACCAGCCTCTACTCCGACTGCCAGCCATTCAGGAATCTCTGTTCCATTAGGGCCAGAAATCTCCACATTTTCTAATGAACCGGGGCAAAGAATGCGATAAATACGTGCATCAGCAGCAGATTTAACGCTCAATTCGAACTCAGTCGCACCTTCTTCAGTCGCAACCCAACCACCATCTGCAGATGAGAAATAAGAATCGGCCTGAAGGTAGGGATATTCCGCCTTCAACATAATGTTAAAACCGACTGGCAATGTCCATTCATCATTAGCTTCATCTCCAAAGATATATGGGTTGTCTACAACATATAATTTGTCTGCACCATCATATTTGCAATCAACCAGTGCGAAAAGAGTATTATAAAGATAGTTATTAATCACTGTTCCACCTCTGGTATACGGATAGCCTGCCATTGTAGGACAAAGTTTCTTAACCTTATCATTACAGTTATTAATAGCCATAAACATACCACCGTCAATAGTCTTATACGAGAGTTCATCTCCGTATTCATCTACAGTCGTGAATGGAACGTTTACTTCAAGAGAACCATTCTTTGAAAGAGTACCAATTTTAGCCTCTGCCTCATAGGTATACTTCAATATTTCTTTATCAAAATTCGGGGTATTATCAGCATTGAGGGCATAGAAACAGATGTCAAAAGTTGCGCCTGCTTCCAAATAGCATGAGAAGTATGTAGAAATTTCTGACACAGACCAAGCCTGGCCAGGATTGGCGATAAGCATACCGAGACCACTGAGCTTTACATCGCTGACATGATCCATTTCACCTTCTTCAAGATCACTGCCAAGTACACTTTCCCAGTCCTTATTGACAGAAGCAGACTTAGAGCCAAAGCCCAGCATGAAGGATCCTTCATTATAATAACTTGCAGCTCCTTCAACACCCATATCTATCAGTTTAAATGCAGCATCAAAGTCCGACCACGTAGAAGTTTGCGGATTAGATTCCCACCTATCAATCTGTTCCTGTGAAACATAAGCTCCTCCACCGGTAACAACCCAATTCGGGAAGAAACTGGTCTGACCTGTTGTAGTCTGACCTTCCTGACCCAGCTGGAAAGTATTTCCATCCAACGAAAGAACCGGAACTGCCTGGCCATAAGGAAAGCAATATAGCCCAGGATATGACTGAATAGTCAAACTATAAGAACTTTCTTCATTATAAGCATTATCACCTTCTCCGAAAGTCCAAACATAATTCAAATCTTTTGCACGCGCCGGCTTTCCATCAACCAACTTAAATGAATTGTTGGGATAGGTCACGTCTGCATATGCGGGAAGCGAAACAAATGTAGGCGAAGCCAACAAACTACCTGGCTGACCAGCAACAGAAAACGTTGGATAATTAAACAATGCACCTGTCGGAAAACCATATTGTACAGTAACTTCTCCACCATCTGCACGCGATGGCGCCTTTGCACGAGCATCAAACTTCGAACGCAACATTAAGTCAGCATTTGAGGCGACTCCTGCATTTACAGCTTTTGCTACTTGAGCTTCGGAGGTCATCAAATCCACCGATGACTCAGAAATCTGGTTTGCCACGGGTTCAACAGCATACACTGAAGATGCGACCAACAATGACAATGAAAGAGTAGAAATCTTTTTCATATAAATATATTTAATTAATAATTAAAACTCACACTATTTTTTAGAGGATAGGCTTATTTACAAAGCCTATCCTTGAAATTGTCTATAGTATAAATAAAATATAATTTTGTGGATTATTGACATCAACAAATTTCATTGAATTTGGAGCCATACGTTTATCGCTTTCAATTGTGAACGTTGTAGAATTAATCTTATTAATAAATTCCACCAAAGATGGGATATTTTCCAAACGCTTCTTACCATTAGAATTACCATCAGCAGTAGAAATATTAAACTTCACAGATTTGCCTCCATCTATAACCTCCTGTTCTCCATAAATGTACGCAGCCCCAGCGTTAGTACGGGAAAACTTAAACTCTAATAATTGTCTTTTTGTAGGCGAACCTACATATTTCCATTCTATACCAGTGAAAGAACACTTATATGCATCCAGAGTTTCCCCCGCAATTTTACCATAAATGGCAGCAAAGTCCCCCCCCATAACCGCATTCGGATTAAGTTTCCACTTATACTTTTTGTCAACGAAAATATTTCCATAACCACAATTGTCAAGAACCAAATTCTGGTCGTTGTCCGTGCAAATATACGTACCGTCGGCCTGCTTAACAAATCTTTCTACGACTATAGAATCATTTTCATTAGCTCGCTCAATCGCAAATGGCTTGCGAAAACGAATCTCATTTATTCCTATTATCGCATTCATCGTTTTTGTCTGTACTACCGGGTCACCAGCCATAGGCCATGCATCAAAAAGACCCTTTTCGCCCTGCGACAAAGCAAATTGTTCACCAGAATTTGTATCAGTAATAACTAGTTCAGGGAACTGAGCCGAGAATATGTATTTACTTGCATAAAAATAATCATTCAGCAAAGACACCTCATCAACTTCAGGATCTAATCTATGCATGTATATATCATAAAGACGTTTCTTACCAGCAAGATGCATTGTTTCCCCGTCATCCGAAAGTCCGATAATCACAAATTCATAATCGCCGTTATGCCCTTCGCCCTGCTCATCTATATCCTTGCTAGTTTCTGGATTTATAGGAGCTTCAGGGCCAACCAGATTCTCAGGATTAGAAAAAACATGCAAGACACTATTAAAAGTATTGAACGACAAAACAGGACCATTATCAGCAATAATCTGCCACATGGAAACATCAGACTTATAAGAATTATCTATCCATACATTCTGACCAGATACCCTAACGCTACCATCTTTGTTAAATGACATAACAAACGCATATCCGCGTTCATCCTCATTAGGGAAATATTCCATAAGCCATTTACCGCCTTTATCCGTAAGGTCAGCTGAATATTGCTTCTTATAATCATCCAAACGCTGTGCGGCCGAACCACTGAATATATCGTCCTCTTCATTGTTACAAGACACAAATCCCATGGCTGAACCAAGCAACAATATCGATATCAGATATTTATATAATTTCATAATTAATTTACATTAACACGGTTAAAAAATAACTACTGAACTGCTTCAACCTGCTTACGCAAGCCTATAATAGTATTCGGATCTGTCAAAGTGTTCTGTCGTTTCTGGACTATTTCACGAAGTTTATCCAAATCTATATTCCATGCATCCGCAAGCCATTGACGGGCAATATTCACTTTCTGAATCATTATCTCCTTACCATCCTTACGATCCACATCTTCGACCGGATATACAGGGAATGAACGAGTATTAATCCAATTCTCGACGTCTTCAACTTTAGTAAGTTCTCTTCCTTCGGGTGTATAAAGATAAACTTTACGGCATACTTGTTTCAATTCAGAATCATAAATATAGCCATCCTTAAATTCTAGAGCATAAGTTTTTTTGTCACTTTCCCGGTCATCATCTGATTTATAATAATAGTAACAATATGCTTCTTTTTGATTCTTTTCATCCTCTCCAGCATACCAACCGTGACCTGCGCACCAAAGTATCAGGTCATATTGTTCCGGAGTGCGGGTAATATAGTTGGCAATAGTCTCAGCAAAGTCTTCACGGAACTGTGAGGAAGCGTAGGGAGTCACGAAACCGAGAGAAGCAACAAGACCTCCGTTGCGGTCCTGCCAGTTATTGTCATCATAATTACCAACGTTAAGCTGGTTAAATTCTACCGGGTAGGACTTCTTCTGATGCAGTATGTGGCTGAACTCATGATGCATAGTTCGGAAATAAAATTCATTCAAATTATAGAAATTATTAACTTCCAACTCATTTACACGGAAAAGAGAAACCTTTATACCGCCTTCGGCAAGACCGAGAATCATACTGCCGGTTTCTATATTATAAGCCGGAGAACCCACGATATGAATCTTGCGCGGAGCATTAGTCTTAAGGAACTCAGTCCCCGTAAGCTCATCATAGGCATCAAACCAAAGATACTTGGTCAGGACAGCAATATCTATGGAGTTATCAAAGGTTGCAGGCACGAGATTGTAGTTCATATCGGTCTCGACATCCTCCATTTTGTAACAGAACTCGAGGTTGTATGGTGTCAAGAAACTTTGCTGAAGCCACTTATCGAATTTATAAGAATAAGAAGACGGATCCAATACCTCTTCATCGGTAGGAAATATTGTATCGGTAAAATCGTCATCATTGCCACAAGCAGTAAATGCAGGAAGCGAAACGGCAACTACCGCAGATGTCAACAGATATTTTATATATTTCATAACAATTTTTCTAAACGTTAATTAACAGGTACGGAATATTCAATATCCGATAAATCATTCTCAGGTACTCGCTTGTTGGGTTCGAAACCGGCAGAAAGCACTTCGGTTGGAATCTGAATCGCCTTGCGAGGATCAAATTTTGTAAGAGTTTCAACTCGGTCCTTACCAATCTTGTGAGTAATCTCCAGTCCGAAACGTTTGATATCGAACCAACGCATACCGGTATGGATAGTCTCTATGCGACGGAAATGTTGCACACACTGAAGCACTCGTTCTATTTCGGGAGTCACGCTGTATTCAGCAGACGGAAATACCTCATCAATATTGATTGGCTTTACTATACCGAACAAAACATCTCCACCACCGCTTGCCCTGAAGTCACTTGAATAAAAATCATTAATTGCTTCCAAGGTCAAGGGGTCGTAACGGTCTGAGCCACTGAGATGAGAAGGTGAACCATGGTGGGCCTCCTCCCAAATCTTAAGGTCAGCCACACAACCGGCAATATCGCCAAGGAACAGGCGGGCTTCGGCACGGGTCAAAAGAGTCTCTTCACCGTTGAACTCAGAACGGGTGATATGCGCATATCCTATACCTGACACTTTATCAGAATACTCAAACTGCTCACATGCCGTTCCTGCGAAATATGTTCCATAATCCGACTTGCCATTAGAACCACAAGCTCCGTTAAAACATGGATTCATAGCATAAGACTCGCCATCTCCTTTAATCGACGTCCAAGTATAACGTTCCCAAGTCGGACCGGGGCCCTGTATAGTAGCTCGTTTTGCCTCTCGATTGCAAGCATAGCGATTGCTGTTTATACACCGGCGCCAAGCACTGGAATAAGTTGCGAGCAACAGGAAGTTACGAGGTTTGTCGATATTATTCTGAAACTTACCAAAGTCACTTATATAGTAGAACTTATCCAAATTCTGCCACACTGTAGACATATACTGCGAAGCATCTACGTCCGCTCCACCGAAAGCCTCGTTGGCATACTCAAAAGCTTTCTTATAGTCACGGATAAAAAGATAGAAACGAGCCGCAAAAGCATTGGCAGCCTGCTTGTTGAAATGATATTTCGGAATCTCGTACAAACTGTTATCAATAAGAGCCAATCCTTCTTTCAAGTCGGACTCAATTTTGGCATACACATCTGAAAGGTTACCGCGCTCATAATGAGGCTTAACCGTAGTTTCAGGCTTAGTCATATAGGGGATGCCAAGTATGCTCTTGCTCAGCTCCGGGCCACGGTAAGCTTCGCAGAATATATTTGCAAGGATAAAATGGTCGTACGCACGAAGCACAAGAGCCTCACCCTTAAGAGCTGACAATTTGTCATAATCATCAACTTCGGCTTTTTGTTCATCAGGTAACAACTCAAAATCTGCTATTTTCTCCAATACAGCATTAACAGTGGCTACCGAACTCCAATAACCTTCCCAAACGCCAGAAGGAGAGTCTGACCCTGTACTGTATTTCACATCATCCCAAGCAAAAAGCTCATCATCACCTCGTTCATAAGCAGCGAGATTGTAACGTTTACCATCCTTGTCAGGGGCGTTATTGTCTATTACATTGTCAGACGAAGTCTCACAGACAACCGTATAATTGTTACTTGGATAAGCCGTATTCATAAGCAGACGCAAATGTTCTACAGTAGAAAGCTCCACGCGATTGTCGGGCATCGTGTCAAGGAAGCTGTCAACGCAAGAGGTCAAGCCCATCGCGGCAACCACAGCCGATCCTAATATGATTGATTTAAATTTCATCTTAAGTTCAATTTTAAATTCAGTTAAACATTGAATTCATTACAAGCCGAAACGCAGTGTGAATGTGAACTGCTTGGGGTTAGGAGAGGCAACACCTCCTGAATTGAAGAATTCCGGATCCTGACCGTTGAGCTTCTTATCGGAGTAGATAAGGAAGAGGTTAGTGGCTTGAAGCTTGACCGAAGCGTTGTTTATACGAAGCGCCTTGGTGACAGTCTGAGGAAGATCGTAAGTCAACGAAATCTCCTTCATACGGATAAAGTCACCCTTGGCTGAACGAGCCGTTGAATAATTGTAGGCATTGTATGCATACGACAGATACTTATCATTATAATACTGACGGCGCGATGCGATTGCCGGGATTGAAGTATGAGCCTCGTCTCCCGAATTGACGAAACGGTTCTTGAACTCCTTAGGCATGGCTGTAAGGTCGGAATAAGCGGCGCTGAACACAGGGTCGAGACGGAGCTTGTTGCCGAACGCATAGGTCATGAACACATTTAGGTGGAAGCCCTTGTAACGGAACATGTTGCCGAAACCACCGGTGTAAGGCGGGTCAACCGGACCCTCATACTTCAGGAAGTCGATGTTTTCAAATTCCTGGAAGTTAATGTCGGTAGTAGTGACTTCACCCTTCTCATTGATAATCTGAGGAATACCATATTCATTAAGTCCAACGAACGGAATAGAGAACACGGCGCGGTAGGGATAGCCCTCGATAGGATAGCCGGTACCCTGAATCAAGTCTATGACACGCGAACGACCCTTAAGCTTGGTAATCTTGGTCTGATTATATGAGAATGTCAAGTCGGTAGTCCAAGAGAAGTCGCGGCTCTGGATGTTGCGGGTAGAGAGAGTGAACTCAATACCATGGGACTTCATCTCGGCGGTATTCGCCCATTTACGGTTAGTACCACCGACACCTTCAGTATAGACATAACCGATAAGGTCGAAGTTGTCGCGCTTGTACCAGTCGAACTCGAGGTTGATACGGTTGTTAAGGAAACCGAGGTCAACACCAACGTCAAACTCATGCTTCTTTTCGTAAGTCAATTCGCTGTTGGCGAGTTCGCTAAGGTAAAGACCTTGTTCATAAGCGTCCACATCCTGACGCCACGGACGAGTAGGTTTGTATATCGCAGTCGCATTGGACACGTAGGAAGGACCGGCATCGGCTGTAAGCGAGTAAGAAGCACGGAGTTTAGCTGTAGAAAGAACCGGATTCTGGAACCATGATTCCTCATCCACGGTCCATGCACCTGAAACGTTCCATGTAGGCAACCAACGCGACTGACGCGACTTACCGAGTTTATTTGTTCCTTCGTAACGCATTGTACCGGTCAAGGTGTAGCGTGCATCATAAGAGTATGTTGCGGTTCCGAAGAAGGCTGCAGTACGGTTTTGAAGCATCTCCTCGGTGAAATAATACGTATTCTCTTCCGACATCTGTTTAAATAGGCGCCAATCTGTGAACGGCAGACGACCGTTGTCATAACAGATACCCCAGCCCTGGAAGTTCTCAAAATGACGCTCAACCTTACTGAAATCAGCACCAACCATTACGTTCATAATGTGCGAGCGGTTGAACGTCTTGTTGTACTGAGCCATACCACGGAAATACCACTGATTCATCGTGGTCAGATCGTGATAGTAGATACCACCCTTAGGGAGAACCGACACAGGTAGTGCATTAGGTTCGTCGGGGTCTGTATAAAGGTACGGGTTAATGGCGCGAATGGTAGCATCTTCCGGACTAATACCAGCTCTATAAGCCATAGCCTGGTTTGAATTGTCAGTAACATAATGGTTCTGCTTCGACGAACTTGTGCGGAACGAAGCAATACCTGAGAACTCAAGGCCGGCGATAGGACGCCAGCTGATGTCGCCCTGGAACTTCATGTCGAGCACAGTAACGTCGATATAGTTATTTTCCAACTCGTCGAAGATGTTGAACGAAGCATAGTTACGGGTCTGTTTGGTGTTTGGATCGACAGTACGCGAGGTGTTCAAAGCATAGCTGAACGGGTTGATGTCGAAGTTACGCGACACTGCACCTGACACTACATCAATCTCTTGGCTCAAAGTTCCGGGAGCCTTCTGCTTACGATAGGTGTCGGAAGTAGAAAGCTTGACACGGAGGGTCTTTGACAGATTATAGGAAGCGTTGGCGTTGAAAGTGTAACGCTGAACGTTAGAAGCCTTATACCAACCCGGATCGTCCATGAAAGAGAACGAAGTATAGAAGTTACCCTTGTCGGTACCTCCGGAGATGCTGACAGCGTGGTTCTGCATGATGTTGCTGTTGAACAGCAGGTCGAACCAGTCAGTGTTGCGGAACTCGGCCTGCTGCAGGAACGCGTTCTTGGCCGCCGTAGTGTTGGCAAGCTTGAAAGATCCTGTCACGGGGTCATAGGTATTAATCTGCTTATACACCTGTCCATATATACCCGACGATGAAGAGTTGGCCAAAGAGGCGATTGAGAGCCATCCCTTGGCTTCCATTTCCTTGTATACGCCCATCTGCTCCTGCGAGTTCATGATGTTGTAGTCGCGGTAGCTGGGCTTCAGACGGTAAGTAAGCTCACCGGTATAGTTGATCTGAGTTGTTCCTGCACGTCCCTGCTTGGTGGTAACGACAATCACACCGGCCATCGCGCGCGCACCATATATAGATGTTGCGGAACCGTCCTTAAGAATCTGGAACGACTCGATGTCGTCGGCATTAAGACCGGCCACGGCAGATGCGATAAGAGTGGTGGCGTCACCTGAAGAAAGGTCGTCGGGCGACATTTCCACAGCGTCTTCAAGAATCACGCCGTCCACAACCCAAAGGGGCTTTGATGCACCATATATAGACGTAGCACCGCGCACACGGATCTTCGGTGCAGTACCGAATGTACCGGACACGTTCTGCACAGACACACCGGCGGCACGTCCTTCAAGCGAACGGGAGATGTCGGCGACACCGTTCAGACGGGCATCGTCGGCGGAAATTTTAGTGGTGGCACCGGTAAACAGACGTTTGTCCACGTTACCCATACCGGTCACAACGACTTCACCAAGCTGCTGGGCGTCTGACTCCAGCGCAATTTTCAACGGCTCGGTGCTTGCCTTGACTTCAGCGGCCTTCATACCCACGTACTTGACCACAAGAACAGACTTGGTAGACGGGACCGAAAGAGTAAAGTTACCGTCGATGTCAGTAGCGATAGCGATAGAGGGCTTGTCCTTCACCGATACCGTCGCCCCGATCAAGGGCTCACCGTCATCTGCGGAAACCACGGTGCCTGTTACCTTCGTCTGGGCAAACAACATTATGCTCATGCATAATCCCATCAATAACAGCATTAATCTTTTTTCCATAGAATCAATGTGATAATAAAATTACTTCTTCAACCGACCCTCTAACAACACATCCGCAAACCGGGTCGAACAGGCGTTGCGAATGCCATACACTTATTTAATAATCAACTAAGCATCAGGCCAATAGCCTCAAACAAAGTTAAAATTCACCAACATGTTAAACGCATTTTGCAACGCTTAACGGATGTTGAGATTTGCAAATATATGCAATTTCTTTTAATCTGCAACACATCCGTCAACATTTTAACACTGCTAAAATCCATTTGTCGTACAAATCCGCGCATTGAGTGTCAAATTGACACTATTGAAAATGCGCTCAAAAAGGCAAATTATCAAAATTTCACATTTTTAAAGTATAATAGTGCAAAATGTCAGCATTACAACCCATAAAACGTGGCATACGCACTAATATTACGCGCATACGTCTAATTAAAGTTGAAATAATCTTAATCAGCAAAATCCACTCAATCAACGGCGAATACTGACCATAAACAGAAAACGATTGAAAAAACCGACATCAAAACAGCAGTCATGCCAAGCATAGGGTTAAGCGCAGGGCCCGACTTTCTATCAATCAACTTCCACAGAATCAGATGCATGACCCCATATCCATAGGCCAACAGCTGGCAGTGGCGAAGCACTCCCCACATACATATAATGGCTATAAATCCGTTGAACAGATAAAGCGTGGACGCGAACTTCCGCCCGAATGCCACAGCAAGTGTGCGCTTACCAACCGAAGCGTCATCGTCAGCATCACGGTAATTATTGACCAGCAATACATTAGCGCCCATAAAGCCAATAGCCAGAGATCCTTCAAAAACATCTGATGAAAAAAATCCCGCCTGCACATAATATGTCAGATTGACAGGGATTATGCCGAAAAAGAGCATCACCGCCACCTCGCCAAGGCAATTTCTCGACAAAGGGAACGGCCCGGCAGAATAGGCCATAGCTCCGACTGCTATAAATATGCCGGCGGGGAGCAGCCACCATCCGCCCCAGTATATGAGCGAGCACCCCACACAACAGGCAAGGCCAAGGGTAAGGTAAGTGGCCCTCTTCATGGCTTCAGGGGTGATGTCGCCTTCGGTCACACCTCGGCGCGGACCGTCGCGCCCCACCCTGTCCATTCCGTCACGGAAGTCGTAATATTCGTTGGCAAAATTCGATGCGATCTGTGCCAATACTGCAAATACAAGACACAACACGGCCGGCACGGCATGGAATGTGCCCGCCAAAACATTGTAGCCCACCGCCGTAACCACCCCGGCCACACTTACCGGAAGCGTACGCAGGCGCATAGCTTCAATCCAAGGGTTAATCATCTTCAATCACTTTCATGTCCGGAGCGGGAGCCGAAGCGTCCTCGATGCCGAAACACCGGATTATGGCCCTCCTGATACGCTCCGCATCAGGCCCGTTCTCCTTTAATATATTTATAATGTCCTCAATGTAGGCATTTTTGTTGGTCAGACCGCACAGTCCGGCAACATTTGAGCCGGACAACATCGACTTCTGGTTGTAGACCTTCAACACCGAGGCATAGTCGCCTTCGGCCACATAGCGGTTGAATTCACGGCAGAATTTCTCGTACAAGTCGCGCGGACGTATCTCATAGACAATGTTACGTATGTGCTCCTCAAGCTTGTTGATGTCGGGAAAACGTCCGTCGATACGGTACTCCATCATACGCTTGACGCGGTGGCGCGTGTGAAGCAGCGCCTGCTGTCGTATGTCGGAATGGAACTGTTTGAGAATCGACCTCTTGACATGTTCAAACACTCGGTCTTCCTTACGGCCATGACGACGCGCCACAGCCCGTATCACATCCTCAAGCATCAATATGTTCTCGATTTCAGCTACCTCGGGCACAAATATCTTTTTGTCGCGCAGATAACCCACCTCATTCTCGTCGCGCCTGTCGCGGTCGACTATGCCGTGGCTGTCGAGATGGTGGAAAAGATTCAGGTCGTTGAACGTGCGCGTAGCCTCGATCACCTTGTTACAGCTTCCGAGAGAACGCACCGTGTAGTTAGTGAATACCAGCGGATACAGCTTTGCGTCAATCGAGCGCTGCGGATCGCCCTCGATAAATAGCACAGGCTTCCGGGCACCGACTAATGTAAGATACAGTTCCTCGGACATTTCCGCTCCTGGAGGCAGCACCACATAATCCCAGGCAACCTCAGCCGAATCGAAATAGCGCACCCAAATCACCTGGTTGCCGTGGCGCGACGTCAGGAACTCCATTTCATGCGTGGTATATACCCATGTGCAGTCGGGACGCATCATCTCAACCTTATCCCATATAGCCGACATGATTGACGGATGGAGAAACATTCCGGGACTATCGACAAACACCACGGCATTCTGCGGTGCAAACTGGACGGCACCGAAATAATACAGCACAGCCTTCTCTCCGTCGGACAGGCGCATGGTGGTGTATGTGTCGTCGGTCGTCTCGCGGGAGAAAAGTATGCGACCCTGGTCACGGAGCACCCTGTTTCCGGGAAACACCTCCTGCCATGCACGGATGACCCTGTCGAGCTTGCTCTCCGGAAGCGGCCCGCGGCTTTTTGAATCATGCGACGCCTTGTGAGACAGCAGATTGATTAATTCTTCATATATCAACAGCGAACACACCCGCTCAAACCGAGTGTCGATGTTGTCCTTCATTATCGGGGAGTTGGCCATGCACTCACGGTAAAGCACATCTATCGACCCGGGCAGATTGTCGTCGTCGGAGCGGTGGTACAGCGCGTTCAATGCCGACAACCGGAACGCCGGCACCTCGGCATCTGCGATAAACCGGTCAGTGAATCGCGATTTTCCGGCACCGTTGGCGCCTATTATTATTATCCGTCGGCCCGGACCGTAATTTAACTTGTCGCGGCTTCCGTCAAGCTTTGGAGGTAAAAGAAGTGTCGCCATGGCTCGTAGCAGTTTGATTGATACGTAAAGTTACTAAAACTTTTCAATATGGCAAGCAGAGCCGCGCCATACTTCTCGGCGGCAGGACATTCTCAATGGTTCACCGGAACGACATGTTATATTTCTTGAGCAACGCGGCCGGATGATACGACAACTTGGCATGTCTCAGGCCCTCATCGCCCACATCCTCTTCCCGGTTTATGTACCTGACACCATACTTTTCCAACATGGCTGAGGCAAACAGCCGGTTGATCATCTCTCCGGCACCGGCAACACGGTGATCCATCTTCTCGATGTGGACATAGAGCGTGTCGCCCATCACCTCACCGATGGCAAAAGCCACCACCCCGACCTCCGGAGTCGACAGCACGAGCCCCTCGAAGGGAAACCGGGAATAATTGTCAAGCACGTTGAACACCTGCGACCGTTCAACCTCAGCCGTGACAAATGCATTGTCCACCGGCAACTCCATGGAATGAAAAAACCCCTTTACCGAATCAATATTGGCATCGCCCAAAGGCTCAACCATATAACAGGGATTAGCCTGTACGAACTGATGTATATGGTTGCGTTTTTTATTGTATTTCTTGCCTTGCAGTAATGCAAGGTCCTTAGCCTCGTAAAGATAGTCGGCCCAATCAGTCAACTCCTCGATGTCGCAAGGGCCGAGCATGTAAAGTTCCTGAAGCCTGTCTTCCGGCACAGCCGACAGAATCAATTTCTCGCCGGATTCCCGGCAGTAGTCTATCAACATTCCGACCGACTTCTCCAACGGCATGTCGCCTACCGGCAACGAAAATGCCGGACGTGTGACATCGTTCTCAGTCACCCCCTTTATAAACAGCGTGTTGTCAACCACGGCGTATTCATAGTGAAAATAATCGGCCCACATAAGAAGGCCGGCCAAAGTATAATCACATGTGCGACTACTGCTTTTTTCAAGAATCGGCCTGATTACTTCGATTGCATCCAAAGTCAAAGGCTTAAAGCACATTATAGTCAATGTATTCATAATTAAGACATTATTTATCATCCCTCATTAAGGGGCAAAAAACTTGAACTCCTTTTATATAAATAATGCTCTTCAACAATCAATTGTTTGAAAAATTTATGTATCTTTGCCACATCAGCGTATGTAAAACGCATAGCATGAGAACATAAAACATTTATTGCACAGATTTTTATTTTAACCGACATTCGGTCATTTAACCAAGCCGACAAAAAACTACATGAGACATCGAACTTTTTTCCTTCTCATCGGTTATTGTTTATGAATATTATGTGAGCCAATGTCTCCGGAAAGGCATTAGGCTCAATCATAATCCGCAACTAATATATTTGCTGGACTTAGAAGCTTACCCGCGACCAATGCGCGCAGCACATTTGGCCGATGAAAGGACATGAAACAGCTTACACGAGACGCGGCATTAGCATCGATTGGTGCTTCGCACTCGTGAATTCTAAAGATATCGCACAATCAACATTCACTAATTTTTCCGGGAAAGCCATAGTTGTGAAACTGTGGCTTTTTCTTTTTTATGCCTGCCTAAAAAGCGACGAAGCCACAAAGATTCCATGTTGAAATCCTTGTGGCCTCATGCAGGTGCGTCTCTAAATAGATTAGATTATGCGGATAACGCACTTGGTCATGCGCTATCAAAAATATGTATAGCTAAGCCTTTAATTCAATTACTGCCATTACAAAGCTTAATAAATGCGCTGCGGGCATCCGGTCCCCGAAAATCAGGAACCGGACGCCCGCAGTATATGTCATTTTGCAAGTCCGTTAGAATCATCACATACCGGACATCGGAATTGACCGATGCCTAATAGAAGATTCTGCAAGACGGGACGCAGATATGTGTCATTTAACAATCAGAGAGAAGAGCCGTCCCATTACTTTCAACCTCCATAGTAAATGGATTGGCCGAATTGCCGAGGTAATGTAATCTCTCCAAGCCTATACACACGGCTGAATTCAACCATCAGACACCCTATAAGCTTTTGCACTACAAAATAACCAAATCTGCCCCTTATAGGCAATTCCGCGATGTTAAAAAACATTTAACGGACAATCTTCAACATCATACTTCCCAAATTTACAGTAACTTCGCGCAAACTATATTTTTTCAACAACAGATTCACTATATCCAATGCATTGAATGGAGAGAGTTCTAATCATAGGCTGCCCGGGAGCCGGCAAAAGTACTTTCGGGCGAAAGCTCGCGGCCATAACCGGATTGCCGTTGCACTATCTTGACATGTTGTGGCATAAGCCAGACCGCACCACGGTAAGCCGCGGCGAGTTCGACAGACAGCTTAACAAAATCCTAACAGAACGACAGTGGATTGTCGACGGCAACTATGCACGTACGCTCGACGTAAGATTAAGGCAGTGCGACACGGTCTTTCTGTTTGACCTCCCTACTGCGACATGTCTCGAAGGAGCCATATCCCGCATAGGACACGAGCGTCCCGACATGCCATGGACAGAGACTGAGCTCGATGATGAATTCCGGCAATGGATTCTGAATTTCAGGCATGACATACTGCCGGAAATAATGGAAAAGCTGAAACTTCACGGCGAAGGCAAACAGACTGTCATCTTCCATACACGCACCGAGGCCGACAACTACTTAAAATCCCTGGTTTAATCATTCTACCCTGGAATAAATCGTTGTACCATGCTCCGGATCATCCTTCAGAACTAATTTTAATGTATTGTAATATATGCGTCCAGGCATGCGAAGCATACTATTTATTCACAATATGCAAATTTATAAATTTTTTTTATAACTCATCTCAATTAGATCTTTTCACATATATAGCGCCGGTCATCGACATTTAACTGCCATAGGCCACCGTTACAATCCGGAATATTTAAGAATTGCACAATTTTTTTCGCCATATTTTTGACAAATTTAAGACTTATATGTTATAATAATTAAGTAACTTAGCATCATAATTACAATACAACAAAATGAAGCCACGTAGAACCACCATCCTATCCCGCTGCATAGCAGGCGCATGCGTAGCCCTACTTGCCGTGACAGCCATCTCGGCCACAAGAAGCAACAAAGCCGAAATAGCACGCAATCTCGACATTTTCAACACCATATATAAAGAGTTGCAGACCAACTATGTCGATTCCATTGATTCGGAGAAGGCTATCACCACCGCCATCGACGCCATGCTGAGCACTCTTGATCCATATACGGAATACTATCCGGCATCAAGCCAGGACCAGCTGACACAGATGACATCCGGAGAATACGGCGGTATCGGCGCTCTCATTCAGGAAATCAAGGGGAAAGGAGTCATAATCTCCGAGCCTTATGAAAATACGCCTTCGGCCAAGGCCGGACTGCGTGCCGGCGACCTGCTCATGGTCATCGACAACGACACGGTGCTTGGATGGACATCAAAGAAAGTGACCGAAAAGCTCAAAGGAGAACCCGGGACACACTTGAAAGTCACCGTCAAGAGACCTTACGTAGAGGACTCCATACTGACCCTCGACGTCACAAGAAGCAAAATCCAGCTTCCGGCCGTCCCCTACTACGGTGTAGTAAAGGACCAGATCGGATATATCTACCTCAACCAATTTACCGACAAAGCGGCAGACAGTGTCCGCGATGCCCTTATTGAACTCAAGAAAGACCCGCGCGTAAAGGCAATAGCCCTTGACCTGCGCGGCAACGTAGGCGGACTTCTTGAGGCCGCAGTGCAGATTGTAGGATATTTCGTGCCCAAAAACACAGAAGTATTGCGCACCAGAGGCAAGGGCGTGCTGAATGAAAAAGTCTACAAGACCACAAACAACCCCATCGACACCGAAATACCGCTGATTGTGCTGATTGACGGCTCGTCGGCTTCAAGTTCTGAAATCACAGCCGGTTCGCTGCAGGATCTCGACCGCGCCGTACTTATTGGAAACCGTTCTTTCGGAAAAGGCCTTGTGCAGCACACACGTCCGCTTCCGTTTGACGGAGTGCTCAAAGTGACCGTAGCCAAATACTACATCCCAAGCGGACGTCTGATTCAGGCCATCGACTACAGCCACCGCAATCCCGACGGCTCCGTGGCACGCATCCCCGACTCACTTACCAACGTATTTACCACGGCCAATGGACGTGAGGTACGCGACGGAGGCGGCATAACACCGGACATCGAGGTGAACTACGGCGAAGTCAACCGCCTTACCTACAACATAGTCAGCGACAACTGGGCCTTTGACTACGCCACCAAATTCGCGGCTGAGCACCCCACAATCGCATCGCCGGAAGAATTTGAGGTCACGGACTCAATGTTTACTGAATTTAAGAACTTTATCGACCCCGCCAAGTTCAACTACGACAAAGTGTGCGAGCAGGTGATTGAAGCCCTAAAAAAAGCCGCCGACACGGAAGGCTATATGAACGACTCGGTAAAAGCCCAGCTTGACATACTCGAAGGAATGCTCAAGCACAACCTCAACCACGACCTCGACAACAATAAAAAAGACATCAAGGGACTTATTGCCGGCGAAATAATGAAACGATACTACTTCGAAAAAGGCCAGGTAATACAGACTTTAAAAGAGGACCCCGCCATGGATTCCGTAGTCGTGATGCTCAATGAACCAGGCAGATATAACTCCATCCTCGCTCCCGTCAAGAAAAAATAGCATCCAGAGATTGCCAGCGACATGAATCTTACAGATCTTTGCAATCTTCTCCTCACACCACAACGGAAGAAGGCTCTTAAAGCCATCTTATCCGAAGACAAAAACCGGACAGTACGCCTCAGCGGACTGTCCGGTTCAGCCGCATCCATGCTTATGGCATCACTGCCGGCCATGGAACTGCCAGTAATAGTGGTAGGCGACTCGCTCGACGATGCGGGCTACCTCTACCACGACCTCTCACGTATTCTCGGCGAAGAATCCGTGCTAATGTTCCCGTCTGGCTACAAGCGCGCCATAAAGTACGGACAGGTCGACCCGCCATCGCAGATCATGCGTAATGAAGTCCTCAATCACTGGGGCTCTGACAGCAACCTGCGTTTTGTAGTCACGTATCCCGAAGCTTTGGCCGAAAAGGTTGCATCAAAGAAACTTATCGATGCAAACACCATACGCCTGACCACCGGCAAAGCCGTTGATTTGACAGAGACACAGAAGTGGTTGCGCGCCAACGGATTCCAGCAGGTCGATTACGTCTACGATCCTGGCCACTTCGCAGTCCGCGGATCCATTCTCGACATATTCGGTTACAGCCACGAAAAGCCGTTCAGAATAGACTTCTTCGGCGACGAAATCGAATCCATACGCACATTCAACATCGAGACTCAGCTGTCCGAAACGAAACTCGAAAGCATTGCGGTGACATCTGCGACGGCTTCGACCGCCACCTCAGGCTCGTTGCTCGATTTCACCGGAACTGATGTCACGCTGTGGATGCGCGATGCCGACTACACTATTGAGCGCATAAAGGGGGTGGCCACCGAATCGTTCAGCGAAAGCGCGATGATAGCCAACGAAGGCGACACGTCGGCCATGAAACAGATAGCCGACCCCGGCATGTTGGAGACAGCAATGGGGAAATGCAGGAAAATACTCTTTACTTCCGCTCAGGAATCCACCAAATCAGCCTCGGCCTCTATCGACTTCGGATGCACCCCGCAAGGCATATACCACAAAAATTTCGACCTCATAGCCGCATCGTTCACAAAACTGCTCGACGACGGGTATAAAATATACGTTCTCAGCGATTCCGAAAAACAAATCGAGCGACTCCGCGCCATATTCAACGACCGCGGCGATAAAATAGAATTTCAGCCTGTCATATCTACCGTACATGAGGGATTTGTAGACCATGGAACAAGAATCTGCGTATTCACCGACCACCAGATTTTCGACCGGTTCCACAAATATAATCTTAAGAGCGACCGCGCACGCTCCGGAAAGCTTGCCCTGTCGCTAAAAGAACTCGGACAAATCGAGCCGGGAGATTACGTCGTACACGTGGACCATGGCATCGGGCGTTTCGGAGGCCTCATACGTACGGAAGTCAACGGACGCATGCAGGAAATGATAAAGCTTATCTACTCCAACAACGACCTTCTGCTCGTAAGCATCCATAACCTCCACAAACTGTCGAAGTATCGAGGCAAAGAGGGCGCCGAGCCAAGAATCAACCGTCTCGGCAACGGTGCGTGGGGCAAGATGAAAGAGCGCACGAAATCGAAGCTCAAGGACATCGCCCGCGACCTGATTAAGCTATATGCCGCCAGAAAAGACGAACAGGGATTCGCCTACTCGCCTGACAGCTACCTGCAGCATGAACTGGAAGCATCGTTCATATACGAAGACACTCCCGACCAGCTTACGGCCACACAAGCCGTCAAGGCCGACATGGAATCGCCTCGCCCCATGGACCGACTGATATGCGGCGACGTAGGATTCGGCAAAACCGAGATTGCTATACGAGCCGCGTTCAAAGCCGCCACCGACGGCAAACAGACAGCCGTGCTCGTGCCGACTACCGTGCTTGCCTACCAACACTTCAACACTTTCAGCGAACGACTTAAAGATTTCCCTGTAAGGGTCGACTACCTGTCGAGAGCACGGACCGCAAAGGAGACTAAGCAGATTCTCGCCGATCTGGAGGAAGGAAAAATTGACATCGTCATAGGCACACACAAACTCATCGGCAAGGGTGTCAAGTTCAAAGACCTCGGACTGCTGATTGTCGACGAAGAACAAAAGTTCGGAGTCGCTGTCAAAGAGAAGCTCAAGCAGATGAAGGTCAACGTCGACACGCTGACCATGTCGGCAACCCCCATACCACGTACGCTCCAATTCTCATTAATGGGAGCAAGAGACCTGTCGGCCATAACCACGCCTCCCACCAACCGCTATCCGATACTGACATCTGTCAACGCCCTTACAGACGACATAATCGAAGAAGCCGTCAACTTTGAGATGTCGCGCAACGGACAGGTGTTCCTCGTCAATCCGCGCATAGAAGGACTCTATGAGCTTGAGACCATGATAAAGCGCGTAGTCCCTGACGCACGCACAATAGTAGCCCACGGGCAGATGCCTCCGGAAAAGCTTGAAAAGGCCATAATCGACTTTGCCAACCACGACTACGACGTGCTTCTGGCAACCACTATAATCGAGAGCGGAATCGATATGCCCAATGTCAACACAATGATAATCAACAATGCCCAATACTTCGGACTCAGCGAGCTACATCAGCTGAGAGGGCGCGTTGGAAGAAGCAACCGCAAGGCATTCTGCTATCTGCTCATCCCGCCGCATGTACCGTTGACTCCGATAGCCCGCCGGCGCATCCAGGCCATCGAAAGCTTCAGCGAACTCGGAAGCGGAATACATATAGCCATGCAGGACCTCGACATCCGCGGCGCAGGCAACCTGCTTGGAGCCGAACAGTCGGGCTTCATAGCCGACCTCGGATACGAAACATATCAGCGCATTCTTAAGGAAGCAGTGCTGGAGCTGAAAAACGAAGAATTTTCCGACGTGCTCACGGCCGACGACGGAAGCGCCCGGGACGACAATGAATTTGTGGCCGACTGCTCTGTTGAAAGCGACATGGAGTTGTTGTTGCCTGCGGACTACGTACCGCAGGAAAGCGAACGCATCAGTCTGTACAAGGAACTTGACGGCATCGAACGCGAACTCGACCTGCAGAGTTTCAAGCTCCGGCTTGAGGACCGCTTCGGCAAAATACCCAAAGTGACCGCCGAGCTTCTGCGCATACCCCGACTGCGTTACCTCGCCCGCCAGCTCGGTATCGAAAAGGTAATATTAAAGCAACAGTCGATGTATCTGTACTTTGTCGACGAGACCAACAAGGCCTATTACCAATCGCCTATGTTCGGACGCATACTCAATTTCTATCAGGCATATCCACGCCGATGCCGACTGAGAGAAAAGAATGGCCGGCGAAGCCTGGCAATAAACGATGTGCCCACTGTCGAAGAAGCCGTAGACATTCTCCATCGGATACTTGCCCTAAAGTCGATTTAGCAAAAATCAAAATCGGCTCTACGTGTGTTATATATAGTGAACACCACGTTTCACTATATATTGACTACCGATATGAATCTGACGGATAAACAGAAGTCCCATATCACGACTTTTCTATACATGACAGTGCTGTTGCTGTCGTTAGGATTGATAATATTTGTATCGATTGACACCTTCGAGGGTGTCAACTTCCTGGAAAACGGATATTATATGACCTACCAGCTGTGGGTATGCATAATATTCGTGATATACTTCTTCGTGGAATACCATCTTGCCGAGGACAAGTGGCAATACGTCAAACGCAGATGGATTTTTCTGGTACTGTCCATTCCGTACCTTAACATCATCAACCTTTTCAACATCAACTTTTCGCCGGAAGAGCTGTACTTCATAAGGTTTATTCCGCTTGCACGCGGAGCCTTGGCCTTGTCGATCATCATAGGCTACATGACCCACAACAGAATCTCATCGTTGTTTCTGTCATATATAGTCATAATGCTGTCAATCATTTACTTTGCCAGCCTGATATTCCTTGAACGCGAACAACCTGTCAATAATCTCGTGCCCAACTACGGAGCGGCCCTATGGTGGGCGCTTATGGACGCGACCACCATAGGGTCGTATATTTATCCGGTGACAGTAACGGGCAAGATTCTCGCCGTCATACTCGCGGCGTTGGGGATGATGATGTTCCCGCTGTTTACGGTATATATCACCAATTGGGTACAACGCTACAACCGGCGCCACAACCCCACATTGTTTGACGATGAATTTACCGACAACCGTTATAAGCGGGACAAAAGCTGACGAGACTTTGTGCCGTCAACATCTGCTCTCAGACTTTATATTCACGCGCAAGGCCGCCCTCGCCCGTCTCGCGGTAAATCGACGGCAAATCATGACCTGTCTGCTTCATCACCTCCACTACGCGGTCAAACGACACCCGATGGTCGCCGTCGGTGAACGCGGAATAAAGATTTGAGTCCAACGCCCTGGCCGCCGCATAGGCATTGCGCTCTATACACGGTATCTGGACAAGTCCGCACACCGGGTCGCAAGTCATGCCGAGATGGTGCTCCAATCCCATTTCGGCGGCATATTCTATCTGAGCCGGACTTCCACCGAACAGCTGATTGGCCGCGGCCGCGGCCATGGCGCATGCCACTCCGACCTCGCCCTGGCAACCTACCTCAGCCCCGGATACCGAGGCATTGTGTTTGACGATATTGCCAATAAGAGCGGCCGTGGCAAGTGCCCGGCAGATGCGCGAATCAGAGAAGTCACGGCTTTTCTGCAGATGGTAAAGCACGGCCGGAACCACGCCGCACGACCCACATGTAGGCGCCGTCACGATGACACCGCCCGAGGCATTTTCCTCGGCGACGGCAAGCGCGTAGGCAAACACCAGCCCGCGCGACTGAAGATTCGATTTATAGCCCGTGGCGCGAACGAAATATGAGTTTGCCCTTCTGCGCAGATTCAACGGACCCGGCAGCACGCCTTCGCGGTCAAGTCCGCGCTCGACGCTTTCGCGCATGGTCTTCCACACTTCCGCAAGAAAGTCCCATATATCAGGCGATTCACACTGTTCTACATATTCCCAATAAGTACGGCCTGTACGACGGCACCATTCAAGGATGTCGGTCATGCTGTTCATGTCATAGACATCCTGGTTGACAGCCGGCGCCACACCCTCTTCTGCAAGATCTCCGCCTCCGATACTGAACACCGTCCATGTGTCCGTTACCTTGCCCTCGGCATCGAGAGCTTCAAAAAGCATGCCGTTGGGGTGGAAAGGAAGGAATATCTGCGGTTCCCATATCAGCTCCACCGGAGCATGAGGCTGCAGAGTGTCAATAATGGCCACGTCGGTCATGTGTCCTTTACCGGTGGCGGCAAGACTGCCGTACAAAGTCACCCTGAACGAAGCCGCGTCGGGATTCTTCTTCAGGAACCGGGAAGCCGCGCTGCGCGGCCCCATAGTGTGGCTGCTAGACGGGCCTGTACCTATCTTATATAAGTCCTTAATGCTTTTCATCGTGTCACTGCTTGTTGAACATCTCCTTTATAGAGCCAATCGAACTGAGCACACCGGAGGCTTCATACGGTATATAGACTGTCTTATTGTCCTGTCCTGAAGTCATCTCCTTCAATGTCTCAATATATTTCATTGCAAGCATATAGGTCGCGGGGTCTGTCTTTGACGCCTTGATAGCTTCGGCCACGCGGGTGATGGCTTCGGCTTCTGCCTGGGCGGTAAGCACCTTGGCTCGTGCCTCTCCCTCGGCACGCAGAATCTCAGATTCCTTGACTGCCGTGGCCTGGTTTATCTGCGACTGCTTTTCACCCTCCGACAGCAGAATCAGCGAAGTCTTCTGTCCCTCGGCGTTAAGAATCTCTGCACGGCGGTTACGCTCGGCCTGCATCTGCTTCTCCATGGCCTCGCGCACGCTCTTTGGCGGCGTGATGTCCTGGAGCTCGACACGGTTTACCTTTACACCCCATTTATTTGTAACCTCGTCAAGTATTATCTGCAGACGCGAGTTGATTGTGTCGCGCGACGACAAAGTCTGGTCAAGCTCAAGCTCGCCAATGACATTACGGAGCGAGGTCTGAGTCAGTTTTTCAAGCGCGTTTGGCAGATTGTCAATCTCATACACGGCCTTCTTGGCATCGACTATCTGGAAGTAGAGCAACGCATTAATCTCGGTAGTCACATTGTCCTTCGTGATTACCTGCTGCGAGGGGAAGTCATAGACCTGTTCGCGCAAATCTATGGAAGTCGACGAGGTTATGCGCACTATGCTCTGTCCGTTGATAGCGGTCTCCACACGGCGGGTGTAGACCATCTTGGGCTTGTCGATAAACGGCCAGATTATGTTCAGACCGGGTCCGAGCACACTGTGAAAACGTCCCAGACGCTCTATGACGCGAGTCTCGGACTGCGGAACTATCTTGACTCCTGCCGATACGATGATTATGCCTATCAGCACCAGAAGTCCCAATAAAATATAAGTACCCATATTAATTTAAGTTTTTTAGATTGCTTTTACTATAAGAATTATACTGTCGTAGCCGACCACCTTGACCCTGCGGCCATGGCCTATGGCTTCACCGTCGGCACCGCGTATCTGCCAGCTGTCGCCGTCGATGCGCATACGGCCGAGTCCGCCGTCGGCGGGTATCTCCCGCTCCACCACAGCTTCGCGTCCGATAAGGGCGTTCATGTTGCTGTTGTAGTCTTCACGGTGAGCTTTACGGCCTTTACGGATACGGTTGACCAACGGTGCGAGAAATATAAATGACAGCACCACACCCGCCACCATGGCAATCAGTTGTGCCTCAATGCCAAACCCGGCCATACCGCACACAGAAGCGACCAGTGCACCGACAGCCAGACAAAACGAGGCTATAAAACCTGTAATCAGCTCCACCACCATAAGCACGGCGGCCACAATCAGCCAAATAATCCAGAATTCCATATATTGCGTTATTTTATCAGATTTTCGTTCAGACTTGCCGGTATGTGTCAGCGCGTGGCCGCATGAATCTTGACAGGAATTGACGTATTGTCCTGCACTCCGGTAAACTGTCCTGCACCACGGCCTACAGCGAATACCGGAACAGGGTTGCCGGTATGGCTGCGGTTGATGAATGCAGTGCCTACACGGCTGTTGAACACATCGAACACTCTGGTCACAAACTCGTCAAACGAATTATACAATCCCTTCTCATCGTTGCTTTGACGGGCTACGAAGGTCTTATTGAAAGCGTCCTTAAGCATCTGCTCCTGGCGTTCGTTTACCTTTACGGCATCCCAGAGACCAAGCTTTTCAGAAAGGAACGACTTCATTTCATCCCATTCGACATTCTTCGATTCGCGTATAAGCGTACGGAAATAGTGGGCCATTGCGTCCTTGCTTATGCGCTGATTATCAATGACAGCGAGATTCACCGAGTTGGCAAGCGCCATACCCCCGGTGTCGTGGTCGGCAGTAACCACAATCAGGGTTTCCTCCGGATGCTTCAGATAAAAATCATAAGCCACACGTATGGCATCCTGAAAAGCAAGAATCTCCTTTATAACCGCTCCGCCGTCATTGGCATGCGCGGCATGGTCGATATTACCGCCCTCCACCATCATGAAGAAACGTTCAGGCGAAGTTTTCTCCATGTGGTCCAAAGCCATACGGGTCATATCGACGAGCTTCATGTCTTCGGCCATAGAGTCGATGGTGTAGCCTATATCCGACTTGTCCTGCGGGCTGAGAAGCACCAGTTTTCGGGCATCGGCGGGTACTTCTGCGTCAGTGCCTCGAAGCAGGGTGTATCCGTTCTCTTTAAGACGTTCGGCTATGTCATTGTCCTTCTTCATTCCCGACAGATTACCGCCTCCGATAAAGTCGTAGCCCGACACTGCCGCCTCGCAGTCAATCTCATAGCGCATATTACGGTCGCGCTGATGGGCATAGAATGCGGCCGGCGTCGCGTCGTCGGCGCTTACCGACGTCAGCACAGCCACGCCCCATCCCTCATCCTTCAATTCACGGGCCACTGAACGATATGATTCCGACTGGTCAGGCGACATTCCCACCGTATAATTTTTAGTTTTCTTACCTGTGGCAAGAGCTGTTCCAGCCGCGGCCGAGTCTGTCACCGGAGATGATGCCGAATAAGTGGTCACTATGCCGGCTACCGGAAACTGCTGCATCAACAACGGGTCAGTGTTGCCGAGAACCATACGGTTATAATACTGAGCGGCATTCACATGGCCCATGCCCATGCCGTCGCCGATAAAATAGAATACATACTTTGCCTGAGCGTGTGCCATCAAAGCCAATACAGAGGCACCGCAGAATACAACCAATCGTTTAAGATTCATATTTAAGGTCAACATTTTGTTTATATCACAAAATTACAAAAAAATTCCGTATCTCCTTATCTCTTTTCAATTAAGAGCCGAAATAATCCATTACCGTCATTCATAGCCATGTCGAAATTCCTGTTTCCATAAAAAACTTGAAAATAGATAGCCGATAATCGGCTTTTTGTGCCAATCACCGGCTATCATCTACTCTTTAAAAATCATGTAAGCTTATGACGCCGCGACGTCGTGCTGTCCTGAGTCAGGCGTGGCGACCTTGGACGGCCGGTCAACGAGAAACGGTTCGGGTAGACCGAAAATGGTGTCGGGGTCCTTGCCGGAGATATATCCTTCGAGAATCGTTCCACGGTCGGTCGGAGCCTGGAATGCAACAAGATCGAATTTGTGCAGCATGGCGGCCAGATGTTCGAACACAGTGTCCATAATCGCCTCGTATGGAAACCATTTTGAAGTCGAAGTGAAGCAATAGACCTGGAAAGGCACACCGTTGCCAGTCTGCGGCAATGTCGACACGAAGCAGTCGCTCGTGTGAGAGATATATGGCGAAGCATCAAGCCACATCTTCATATATGCACGGAACAGTCCGAGGTTGGTATCGATAGTACCGTCAACCAGTCCTTCTGAATTGTTGATGTCCTCGACCTTTCCAGCCGCCTTCTGGGCAAGCTTCTTGGTGATGTAATCGTCCATGAATGGTACCTTACGGATATCATCAAGCATTTCAGGAGTGGTCGGCTTAATACTGTCGCCGTCAATCGTATAGCTACGCTGTATGCGACGTGTATTGCTCAACTGCATCGAACGGTAGTTTGTGAAACTTCCGCTTACCAGACTGTAAGGAGGCACACATGTAGTGGTCTTGTCCCAGTTAAGAACCTTTACGGAAGTCAGCGTCACCTCCGTTACAGTGCCGTTGGCATCGGTTCCGTTAATCTTAATCCAGTCGCCCACATGAAGGCTGTCGTTCTCCGACAACTGGACTCCGGCCACAACTCCAAGAATACTGTCCTTGAACACCAGCATCAGCACAGCGGCAAACGCACCAAGACCGGCAAGCAACGATGCCGGCGACTTATCCACAAGTACCGCTACGGCCACTATTGCGGCCACTATCCATATTATTCCCTGAATAAGCTGTACCAGACCGTTTAAAGGCAACCGACGCTTGTTGCGCCGGCTGTCAACATTGCTCCATATCGCACCGACCAACGCTACAAGAGCGCAACCGACGACAAAAATGACATAAATCACAGTTATCTTGGTAAGCCACTGGGCCACATCGGAGTGAGTGGCAACCAGCGTGAACTGAATCAATACCAAAAAGACCAGCGCGGGAATCACCCGGCAGACTTTTATAAAGAAGTTCTTATCTCGGAGCGCCTGATAAAGTGCCCCGTCGAGTTTCCGGCTGAACTTCCGCAGGATGCCCAGTACGGCCCATTGCGTGACATATCCCACAACAAGCGCCAAAGCAAACACCACAAGGGCATAAACCACGAGTACCGCGGTCTTGTCTGATTCCAGACCTATCGGCTTCAACACCCCGTCGACAACCTTCAGCAAAAATGTCGCCACAGCATACGAACTGTCGTGAGCGTCAGGTGCGATTTCGCCTAAGACCCCTCCCGCTTTGGCGACATGGTCCGATGCGATAATATTAGTTGAGATGCAAAACATGACGAATCATTTAAAAATTTAACTAATATTACGACAATCGAACCGCATCAATTGTTCGGAGGCATTCTAAAAAGAGTAATGTGGGGGTAAATCCTGCCCTAAACCCGGCCCTAAAAACTGTCGAGCCATGCCGACAGGTCGGCAATCATCTCTTTATGATATTTGAATTTCGGAAGACAGCCCCAACCATGGCCGCCGGAAGGGTATATATGAAACGAAGCCGGTATGCCCATACGATGAAGAGCCGCATAGTAGTTGACCCCGTTCATCGGCGGAACTACCTTGTCATCGTCACTGAACACGATGAACGCGCGCGGCGTCACCCCACTCACCTGTTTCTCGTTGGAAAACTCCACTTCAAGCTGTTTGGAAGCATCCGCGCCAAGCAGATTGTCGTGAGACCCCAGATGCGTGTAGGTCTTGTCCATAGTTATGACGGGATAGAACAATATCTGGAAATTGGGTCTTGCGCTCTCAGGTGCATGCGTGGCGACAGTCGAGGCAAGATGTCCGCCTGCCGACGACCCCATTATTCCAACATCGGAAGGATTGATGTGCCACACCTCGGCGCTGTCCCGTACAGTACGCATTGCCGCTTCGGCATCGCCGATCGGAATAGAGCGGTCACCGTTAGGCAGCCTATACTCAACCACAGCATAGGCAATGCCCTTATCGTTGAAATACGGAGCCCAGTCGTGGCCCTCATGACCTTTCGCAAGCATCGCATACGCACCGCCGGGCAATGCCACGACAGTACGTCCCGTAGCCTTGTCTTCCGCAGGAAGATAAATGCGCATTTTCGGCGATTCGATGTCAACCACTCTCTGGGCATTGATTCCGGCCACACACGACAACGCGGCGATGGCAACGGCTAAAAATCTAATTTTCATATCTTGGTTTATTGTATAAATCTATAAAATGATTGTTATCATGCACAAATATAGCAATAATGCGGAATATCGGAAAAATAATAGTCAACAAAAACATCGTATTTTATGCCGTCTTTTTTGTAACTTCGCACAGTCAACCGTATTGCCCATTTCTGCAAAACGGCATGACAGACAAAGAAGACATTGCCATAAAGATATGAAAATCGGTCAAATTGATTTAGGATACCGCCCGGTGGCACTCGCCCCGATGGAAGATGTCACAGACCCCTCTTTCCGACTGATATGCAAGGAACAGGGGGCCGACATGGTGTACACTGAATTTGTATCGGCCGACGCGCTGATACGCAACATCAGCGCCACCACACGCAAGCTTCACATCGACCCCGCCGAACGGCCTACAGCCATACAGATTTACGGCCGCGAAGTGGAGCCCATGGTAGAGGCCGCCAGGATAGTCGAGGAAGCCGGGCCCGACATTCTCGACATAAACTTCGGTTGTCCGGTAAAGAAAGTGGCAGGAAAAGGCGCGGGAGCCGGCATGTTGCGCGATGTCCCGAAGATGCTCGCCATCACCCGTGCGGTAGTCGGTGCAGTGAAGATTCCGGTCACAGTCAAGACCCGTCTTGGATGGGACCACGACTCACGGATAATTGTGGAACTGGCCGAAATGCTACAGGACTGCGGCATACAGGCCCTGACTGTACACGGACGCACACGCTCGCAGATGTATACCGGCGATGCCGACTGGGAAATGATAGCCCGCGTCAAGGAGAATCCGCGACTGACCATCCCGCTCATAGGCAACGGAGACATAACCACACCGGAGAAAGCTATCGAGGCTTTTGACCGCTACGGAGTCGACGGAGTTATGGTAGGGAGGGCATCTATAGGCGCTCCATGGGTATTCCACGACATCCGCAAGGCCATGCACCCCGAACTTCAGTTGCCCGACCTGATCATTGCCGACAAATTCGCCCTGCTCCGGCGCCAGATATCCGAGAGCATCTCCAGAATTGACGAAAAGAGAGGTATCCTGCATATCAGACGCCATCTGGCGGCATCCCCCTTGTTTAAAGGGATTCCCAACTTCCGCGATACCCGCATAGCCATGTTGCAGGCCGACACGTGGGAAGAGCTTGATAAAATTCTGTCGCATACAGAGAACATTATAAACGGAATGCAATTATAAATAACATGAACAATACCTTTTTCGATATGAAAAGAACCATACTTGCCATTATCACCGTGGCACTGGCATCTCTGCACATGATGGCAGAAGGCGACCTTAAACGTTACGAAATAAATGTCAGTGATTTCAGCGAGCTGAAAGTGCTCGAAGGACTCAACGTAGACTACAAGTGCAGCGAAGACTCCAACGGATTTGTCGTGTTCAACGCGGCGCCCGACATCGCATCGATAATCATGCTGAACAACAACAAGAGCTGTCTCGAACTCCAGATATCGACTGACGGCATCGACTATGACAACCTGCCCCGCATCACTGTCTATTCACGCTTTCTCAACAAGGTCGAGAATGACGGCGATTCGCTTGTCAGAGTGCTGTCGGTAGCCCCCACCGCAAGTTTCCGCGCCACTCTCATAGGCAACGGAGGTCTGGCAGTTCACGGAATCAGCACCAACAACTTTGTCGGGGCCATCAAAACCGGCAACGGTGTGATTGCCGTCGACGGCAAAACCACCAAAGCCCACCTCAGCGTTGTCGGCACAGGATCGATACAGGCCGACGACCTTGAAGCCAACGAAATCAAGTGTTCGCTTTCAGGAACGGGAATTATAGAGTGCAACCCGGCGAGCAAGCTTACCGCGGTAGCCACGTTCGGAGTCAGCTCAGGCAAGATATATTACCGGGGCAAACCGGAAATCAAAGACCGCGCACCCGGCGTGAAGATACTTCCTATGGAACAATAGCCTGTCCGGCAATAACATTCAGACAGTTAAATAAGAAATGGCAGACCTCTTCGATAGCGAGTCTGCCATTTTTCTTATGCCTTAAAAAGTGAATCACAGGCAATCCAAATATCCATAAACAGATAGAAAAGATAAAGGCTGAATTTTATTGACAAAATTTCTGGACAAAGGTAAGCAATATTTGCGAAAAAACATGCTATAAAACATATATTTTTTATTTGAATTTTAAAAAACAGCTTATCCTCTTGTTTTATCGCAAATAATGCCTACTTTTGTAGCTGGAAATTTCGCAAAACGGATTTTAGTTATGATTTTATCATTTTTCAAATTCAACCATCATTGCCTGCATCATCACCACCAGTCGACCGACCGGAGGACAGACCGCATGCATGTATGACACTATCATAACTTCAAAGTTTAAGATATATCGGCCGGCACCTCCATCAATTATGAGATTGCCGGCTGATTCTTTTTTCAGACACCCGCAACAATTGATTATAATACAAAACAACTGATAAAGAATGGAACAAAAACTAAGAATTGCAGTACAGTCCAAAGGACGCCTCTATGAAGAGACCATGGACCTTCTGTCAGAAGCCGGAATTAAACTCACCGCAGTAAAACGCACTCTTTTAGTGCCTTCCCGCAACTTCCCGGTCGAACTCCTGTTTCTCCGCGACGACGACATACCCGAATCAGTCGCCAACGGAACCGCCGACTTAGGCATAGTCGGACTCAACGAGGTACTTGAAAAGAATTGCGATGTCAACGTCATCAAAGACCTCGGCTTCAGCAAATGCCGTCTGTCGCTCGCCATACCGCAGCATGTCGACTATACCGGACCCGAATGGTTCAACGGCAAGAAGATAGCCACATCCTACCCGGTCATACTTAGAAAATTTCTCAAAGACAATAATATAAAGGCCGACACCCACGTCATATCCGGTTCGGTCGAGATAGCCCCCGGCATCGGACTCGCCGATGCCATCTTCGACATCGTATCGTCAGGATCGACCCTGATCAGCAATAATCTTGTAGAAGTGTCGACAATTCTCGAATCACAAGCAGTGCTTATAGCCGGAAAGGACAAGAAATTTGACCAGGAGAAACAGTCGATACTGGAGGAGCTGCTGTTCAGAATCGATGCGGTAAAGGCGGCCGACGGCAAAAAATATATTCTCATGAACGTGCCCAAGGACAAACTCGACGAAGTTCTGTCGATACTCCCGGGAATGAAAAGCCCGACAGTGCTTCCGCTGGCCAATGCCGACTGGTGCTCCGTACATTCTGTACTTGAAGAGAAGAAGTTGTGGGGCACCGTGAGCCGTCTTAAAGAAGCAGGCGCCGAAAGCATCCTTACGCTGGACATCGAAAAAATGATACTCTGACGCCCTATGGAAATTATAAAATATCCACCGCGTACTGAATGGGCCTATTTGGCAGAGCGTGCACTTGCCGATGAGGCCGAAGAGGTTGCACGAAAGGTCAGTAATATAATGGCCCGCGTAAAAGCGGAAGGCGACAACGCCCTACGCGAGTATGAGCTAACATTCACCAAAGCCAAACTGACGGACCTTAAAGTGTCTGACCGCGAGATTGAAGAGTCGGCGGCACTTATTTCCGAGGATTTGCGCATAGCGATAGCCGATGCCGCAGACAACATCGCAAAATTCCACAGCGCCCAGATGATGAAGGGCCCAATCACGGTAGAGACTATGCCGGGAGTGGTGTGCAGCCAGCGCGCAGTGCCGGTAGACAGCGTGGGACTCTACATTCCGGGAGGCAACTCCCCCCTGTTTTCCACCGTGCTGATGCTTGCCGTACCGGCGAAAATAGCCGGATGCCGCCACGTGACACTCTGTACTCCGGCCCGTCCCGACGGAACAGTACATCCTGCCATACTTTATGCGGCAAAGACAGCCGGGGTCAAAAGCATATTCAAGACCGGTGGCGCACAGGCCGTAGCCGCAATGGCATTCGGCACGGACTCCATAGCACGCGTAGACAAGATATTCGGCCCCGGCAACAGATATGTCATGGAAGCAAAACAACAAGCGGCACAATCCGGAACGGCCATCGACATGCCGGCTGGCCCTTCTGAAGTGCTTGTCATAGCCGACGACAACGCCAATCCCGAATTTGTGGCGGCGGACTTCCTGTCGCAGGCCGAGCATGGGCCTGACAGCCAATCGATTCTGCTCACCACATCGGAACGCCTTGCAAAATGCCTGCCCGAAGTCATCGAACGGCTTCTAAACGAACTCCCCCGCCAAGACATGATGAGAAAGTCGCTCAGTCATAGCCGCATAATACTATTCCACGACGACGAAGAGATGATGGAATTCAGCAACATGTATGCTCCCGAGCACCTTATTGTCAATCACCGCAACGCCGAAAAGCTATGCTCGTCAGTTCGCAACGCCGGATCGGTGTTCATCGGCGAGTGGTCGCCTGAAAGCGTCGGAGATTACGCGTCCGGAACCAACCATACCCTGCCCACATCGGGCTACGCCAAAGCTTACAGCGGAGTAAACCTCGACAGTTTCATGAAAAAAATCACATTCCAACGCCTTACACCGGAAGGCATCAGCAACATCGGCCGCACCGTCGAAATCATGGCCGAAAACGAAGATCTGATGGCCCACAGACTGGCCGTAAGTCTGCGACTTAACAGCTTAAAAAATTCATGATGACACTCAAACAACTTGTACGGCCGAATATACAACGGCTCACGCCATATACCTGTGCCCGAAACGAATACACCGGTGAAGCCCGTGCGTGGCTTGATGCCAACGAGAATAGCCGTATCGACGGACTCAACCGTTATCCCGACCCGTTGCAGACAGAAGTCAAAAAACGTCTTGGCGCACTCCGGGGCATAAGTCACGACCGCATATTCCTCGGAGTCGGCAGTGACGAATGCATCGACCTGTGCTACCGCGTGTTCTGCCGCCCCGGCATCGACAACGTAGTGGCCATCGAGCCGACCTACGGCATGTACAGCGTATGCGCGGAAATCAACGATGCGGAATACCGCCCCGTAAGGCTCAACGAAGACTTTTCAATCAACGAGGAAGCTTTGTTCAGCGCCGTAGACTCCAACACCAAAGTGCTGTGGATATGCTCTCCCAACAACCCGACAGGCAATGCCTACCCGACCGACCAGTTGCGCCGGATAGCTTCGCGGTTTGAAGGGATAACGGTAATCGACGAGGCATACGTGGACTTTTCCGAAAAGGGCTCAATGCTTCCGTATATCGACGGATTAACCAACATGATAGTTATGCAGACATTCTCCAAAGCCTGGGCCTCCGCGGCCATGCGGCTGGGAATAGCCTATGCCTCGAAAGAGATAATCGACATTTTCAACAACGTAAAGTATCCATACAACATCAACATCCTCACTCAGAACGAAGCCATCCGAGTACTTGACAGCCACCGTAAGGTAGCCGATGTGGCCGAAGAGCTTGTAGAAGCGAGAAAACGCCTCGCCGGCGACCTGGCGAAACTCGACACGGTCCTTAAGGTATACCCGTCCGACGCCAACTTCCTGCTTGTCAGAGTGACCGATGCCGACCGGATATACGAGAAGCTGAAAGACGAGGGTGTCATCGTGCGCAACAGGTCTAAGGTGGCTCTGTGCGAAGGATGCCTGCGCATAACCGTAGGATCGGAAAAAGAAAACGACTTGCTATTAAATAAACTAAAAGAACATGGAAACTGATTATGACCGTCCGGCTGTATTGTTCATTGACCGCGACGGCACTCTTATCGTAGAGCCGCCCGTAGACTTCCAGGTAGACTCGTTTGAAAAACTCGAACTTATGCCCGGCGCACTATGCGCCATGCGGTTCATAGCCCGACATCTGCCGTACAAGCTTGTGATGGTGACCAACCAGGACGGCCTCGGAACCGATTCATTCCCGGAAGAAACCTTCTGGCCGGCACACGACAAGATGCTCCGCACATTTGAAAATGAAGGTGTCGTATTCGATGCAGTCCACATCGACAGGACATTCCCGGAGGATAACGCACCTACCCGTAAACCGGGCACAGGAATGCTCACCGGCTACATGAACGGCGACTACGACCTCAAGAGTTCCTACGTGATAGGCGACCGCATTACAGATGCTCTTCTGGCGAGAAATCTTGGCACAAAGGCGATATTGATTTGTCAGCCTAACGAAGATATTAAGAAAAAGATTGCCGACAACCACCTGGAAGACACCGTGGAACTTGTGGCAGCCTCGTGGGACGACATACCGGCCACACTGATGGGTGGCACGAGAAAGGCCACCGTTAGACGCCATACTTCGGAGACCGACATAGAAATCAGCGTAGACCTCGACGGATCGGGGCTGACCGACATAAGTACAGGACTGGGATTTTTCGACCACATGCTGACCCAGATCGGACGCCACTCCGGCATCGACCTGACCGTTAAAGCCGACGGCGATCTGTACGTAGACGAACACCACACAATCGAAGACACCGCCATCGTGCTCGGCGAAGCCCTTAACAAGGCGCTGGGCGATAAAATGGGCATCGAGCGTTATGGATTCGTATTGCCGATGGACGACTGCCTTTGCACCGTGGCCATGGACTTCGGCGGACGCCCCTGGCTGGTATGGGATGCTGAGTTCCACCGCGAACTCATCGGCGACGTACCTACCGAAATGTTTTTCCATTTCTTCAAATCGCTTAGCGACAATGCCAGAATCAATCTGTTCATCAGAGCCGAAGGCACCAACGAACACCACAAGATTGAAGGAATTTTCAAGGGATTCGCCCGTGCGCTACGCCAGGCTGTACGCCGCGACCCGATGCACTTTACCCTGCCGTCGACCAAAGACGCACTCTAACAGACACTAACGACGCAGCAAAGGCCATTCATAAGAGTTCAGCGCTTTTGTCAGCACAGCTTCCCGTCCACAGCAATAAGTGTCGCATAAAGCATGGAAATTTCGGGAATGGTTCATCTCTTTCAGGTGGGCCAGTTCATGGCAGACTATATAGTCACGAAGCTCAACCGGCAAAAACACATTCATGTAGCTGAGCTTTATCCGTCCGTCAGACGAGCACTTGCCGAGCACATGATGCCCCGTCATTATGCTCCATGACTTTACCTTAAGACCCAGACGGCCGGCAATCGACTGTGCTCGGGGAATCAATATGTCCGGAGCCACTCTGGATGCTATACGCCGCATCATTCGACTAATAGACTCCGTAGTGGCTTCGTCGTTGAAATCCATCGACGAGCCCACCTCCAGATAGGCCGTTCCATCGCGCAACGTGCATATCAGCGAGTCAGGCTTAACCGTCTGAGTAGAGATGTGGAACGTGATTCCGTCAAGCTCAATGCGCTGTCCGGAATAAAACGACAACGACCTTTTTCCGGCCATCATTCTGGGAGCAAGGCTGTTGATCGACTCGAGAATCTGCGAAGCGTTAAGAAATACAGGTACATTGAAATGTGCATGCCCGTCTTTCCACCGTCCTGACACTCGCGATGACGACTCCCGGCGGGTTACGTGCACCTGGCCAAGCTCATCATGCATAAATACGAAAGCTTTCGGTAAACGTGAAGTCATCGCTTATCAACTCCCCAGAATAGTTTCTCGCGCAAGGTGTCGGTGTAATGGTGTCCGGGCCTTTTCAACACACGGGTCACGTAACTACCGCGGCGCAACGTGACCGAGGTGTCCACCGGAAGCGAGACCGCACGTCCGTCGATGCTCAACCTGTATGACGCAGCCCTTGACCTCGTGGTCACGGTTATCACACTTGCATCCTCTACCACAAGCGGACGCATAGTCAGCGAATGAGCGGCAATCGGCGATATAATCCACACCGGAGCCGACGGAGCCACTATAGGTCCGCCCACCGACAGATTGTAGCCTGTCGAGCCTGTCGGAGTGGACACGATAAGACCGTCGCCGAGATAATTGGCGAGATACGTTCCATTGACATGGACCTCCATGTCAATCATCGAGGCAGTGTCCTGCTTCAGAATGGCCACTTCATTGAGGGCCAGCGGATATATATCAATCTCAATTTCGGGGCAGAAAGCCTCTATCATGGTCCGGTTCTCGACTATATAGCCGCCGGACAGCAATTCGTCGAGCCATCTGCCACAATCGCCAAGACTGACATCGGCAAGATAGCCAAGACGACCAGTATTTATTCCTATAATCGGAATCTCCCTGTCGCCTACCCACTGGGCCGTGCGTAGGAAAGTGCCGTCGCCACCGATGCTGAAAGCTATGTCGGCCTGCGGCAATTCTTCGTCTACAGGCAGACAGCACCACCTTTCACCCGGTACAGACCGCATCAAAAAATCGTAAAACGCACGTTCGACATATACATCCACCCCTCTCCTGCACAATTCACGCATCAGGCCTACTATCCGGCCAAGATGCTCTTGCTGATATGTATTGCCGTATATAGCCGCTTTCATCAGACTAAACTTCAAGATAATGCAACAATTCATTCACTCTCGCCACCATGTCGGCATTTACCATTCCAGGAGTGCCAGACATCTCTACCGTGTCGTAGCCATAGCGTGCAAGCGAACGGGCCACGGAATCGCCCCTCGAATGATTGACACGCAGCATGACCGTGGTTCTGCTTTGCGGTTCTGTTCCCTCGACCACATTCAGATTAAGCAGATGTGCATCGGCATCCTCAACCGCGTGGGCTATGGCCGAAGCGCTGTAATTGCCCGGCGGACAGGTGACAGTCAGTTCCGTCGACTCCTGAAGCTGCGGGAAAAGCCTCGAAACGGAAGCAAGCATAGACTCCCTGTCGACCGCGCCGACATAAACACCAGACATGTCGTCAACCACCGGAACTATCGAACGGCCTTCAGACACCATCGATTCCATCAGCATCGACATGGGGTATGTAGCCCTGACGGCATCGACACTATAGACACTGTCGCCCACTCTGTCAGCATGGCCGCCGACGGCATCAGCCTCAGGCTCTGAAAACATGCCCACATAGACTCCTTCGCGGTCAACCACCGGAAGAGAACGGCGACGGACCTTACGCAACGAATTGACGGCTTCCGCATAGGGCATTGTCAGCCGCAAGGGAGCAATTTGGGGTGATATGGCATCTTTTGCAGTCAAAATCTTTCGCAGTTTTAGTATTTCTGATTAAATTTGCATTTGATATTATGGCAGGGAGTACAAATTTAGGAATTTTCCCAAACATTTCAGCACTCCTTTATATAATAACAACAGACAATTACTATTATTTGACTTAGATATGACAAATCTTAGTGTTAATATTAATAAAGTGGCCACATTGCGCAACGCACGTGGTGAAAACACCCCTAATGTAGAGGATGTGGCGGTGGCCTGCGAGAGTTTCGGAGCAGACGGAATCACGGTACATCCCCGCCCGGACGAACGGCACATACGCCGTGCAGACGTCATCGCGCTTCGTCCGCTGATAAAAACCGAATTCAATATCGAAGGATATCCGTCGCCCGAATTCATCAAACTCGTGCTTATGATAAAGCCCGAACAGGTGACGCTCGTTCCTGACGCACCCGATGCAATAACTTCAAACGCGGGCTGGGACGTGGCCGCCAACAAAGAGTTTCTGACCGAGATAGTCGACCGGTTCCGCGAAGCAGGCATACGCACCTCTATATTCGTCGGCACCGACATCAACAATATAAAGGAAGCAGCAGCAACCGGCGCCGACCGCGTAGAGCTGTATACAAAGCCTTATGCCGACATGTTTCCGAACAATCCTGAAGAAGCCGTGGCTCCCTTCGTCGAAGCAAGCATCGCGGCACACAAGGCCGGACTCGGAGTAAACGCCGGACACGACCTAAACCTGGCCAACCTGAAATTCTTCCGCGAACGCCTTCCCTACCTCAACGAAGTGTCTATAGGCCACGCCATCATATCCGATGCATTGTACCTCGGACTCAAGGAAGCCATACGCCAATACAAAAACTGTCTGCAGGACGTGAAATAACGTCGCGACGCCGACATCACCGACATCGAAACAACTTATTATCATTAAAATAAAATGTCAGTTTTAAATACTATTCTGTTGCAGGAGTTGCCTGAAGCCCTGACCGACACAGTGACCGCTCTTGAAGGCGGAGTAGACGCCGCCCAGACCGTAGCCGAACTATCGGTATGGGACTTGTGCATGAAAGGCGGATTCATCATGATTCCGCTGGCATTGTTGCTAATCATCAGCATATACATCTTTGTAGAACGATATATGGTAATACGCCGTGCCGAGAAGGAGGACGACACGTTCATGAAGCGCATCAAGGACTACATACTCGAAGGCGAGCTTGAAAGCGCTAAAAACCTCTGTAAAAAGAACGGTTCGCCGTATGCCCGACTGATACTCAAAGGCATCAGCCGCATAGGCCGCCCGATGAACGATGTGCTCGTAGCCATCGAAAACACCGGCAACCTCGAGATAGCCAACCTCGGCAAAGGACTCCCCTGGCTTGCCACCACAGCCGCCGGCGCACCTATGCTCGGATTTCTCGGCACCGTGATAGGCATGGTTGAAGCATTCTTCGCTCTTGCGAGTGCAGGTTCAGCAGCCAACATCGGAGTGCTCGCCGGAGGCATCTACGAAGCCCTTGTGACCACCGTGGCCGGACTTGCAGTAGGCATCGTGGCGCTGTTCGCCTACAATGCCCTCGTGGCCCGCATCAACGGAGTCATGAAACTGCTTGAGGGAAAGACCATGGAGTTCATGGACCTGCTTAACGAACCGGCGGAATAAAACTGAGCGTATATGGCACTAAAACGTCAACATGACATGATGGCAATGTTCTCGATGGCATCAATGACCGATGTCATCTTCCTGTTGCTCATCTTCTTCATGATTACTTCCACATTCGTTTTCCCGACGGCCCTCGAAGTCAACCTCCCGCAAAGCTCCGTACAGACTGCGCTGAAACCCGGCACCAAGGTGTATATCGACAAAGATTCACAACTCTACGTCTCGTTAAGCGACAACGAACCGCAGGCCGTCACGCCTGAAGCCCTTCTGACTTTCCTGAAACTTGCGCAGGAAGAAAACGAAGGAGAAGGATTCATAGCAATATATGCCGATGAAGAAGTGACCTACGGCAAAATTGTGGAAGTGCTCGACATCGGAGCTAAAAACAATCTAAAAATGGTACTTGCCACCCGACCGGCAAATGCCACGACACGTTAACAACACGCCATCAACCACTATATGAACCGGCCAGACAAAGATAAACTCACAGCCGCGGCGGCCACCTCGATAATCCTTGTGCTTCTGCTCATAGGACTTATGTTCGGGCGGTTCTCCGTCGACTTGTCGCAGGAACGCGAATGGCCTCCGGTTGATTCAAGCGAGATAGTGTTCGGGGGCGAATTCGTTAAAATGGGCGACCTCCCTACCCCGACACAATCAGCCGATGCAGAAGTGTTGCCACAGTCGTCGGCCGATGAAGCCACACACGACGGCACCGATATGGACAATCAGGGCGAAGCCGTGCTTGAAGACCCTTCAAAGATAACGCTTGAAAAAGAATCGCCGGCCAAGGAAGAAGCCAAACCGAAGCTTGAAAAGAGCGGACCGACGAAGGAAGAACTCGCCGAACAGGAACGAATCAAACGCGAAAAAGAGCAAGCCGCGCAACGCAAAAAGATAAGCAGCAGCATAAAGAACCGCTTCAACAAAAGCTCATCAAAAGCCAAAGGCAAACCAGGCTCTACCACCGGCAACTCCGACAACGGCGTCATCTCAGGCACCCCGGGCTACAGCCTTAAGGGCCGCACGCCCGAAGGATGGGGCTATCCGAGCAGCACATTTGACGGAACAATCACCATCAGAGTCAAGGTCAACCGCCAGGGCCGTGTGATTGAAGCCACCTATTCAAGCGGTACCGGAGCCGCCGCGGCCCAGCAGAGCGTAAGGCGCAGCTGTATCGAGGCGGCAAAGCAATCGCGCTTCTCAGTCGACCTCGACGCACCGGCAGAACAGGTAGGCACGATAACCTGGACATTCAAATAATCAGCAAACAGACTGATAGTTTCCAACAATTAGCCCTCCCAGGGCGTTTACCCTCTATACTATTAAAATTTAAAAACGCTTAATTTATGAAACGTATTGTGATTATGGGGGGAAGTTCCGGCATCGGACTACGTGTAGCCGAATTGCTCGCCGCATCGGGTTGGCGCGTAGGTGTGGCCGGACGTAAAGAAGAACCCATGAAGAAGCTAAAAGTGATGTTCCCGTCGCAAGTGGAATGGGCTCAGATTGACGTAAACCACAACGATGCGCCCCGCAGGCTTCTTGACCTGATTGGACGTCTGGGAGGAATGGATACATACTTCCATGTGTCAGGAGTCGGATATGAGAATCCGACAATCGACATGAAAGAGGAGATTGCCACGGTCGAAACAAATGTAGTAGGTTTTACCCGAATGGTCGACACAGCCTACCATTTCTTCAAAGCGCGAGGCAAGGGACATTTAGCAATTGTATCGTCAGTGGCCGGCACCAAAGGCATCGGCGATCTGGCAAGCTATTCGGCAAGTAAAAAATTCCAGCAGACTTATCTTCAGGCTCTCGAACAGCTGTCGCATAAAAACAAAGTTAAAATAGCATTCACCGACATCAGACCCGGATGGATACGCACTCCGCTGCTTGACCCAGACCGCGAATACCCCATGACAATGGAGCTGCAGGATGCGGCCAAGCTAATAATCAAAGCAATTAAAAAGAAGACCCGCATAGCCGTCATAGACCGGAAATGGGCCATCGCTGTATTCTTCTGGAAACTTATTCCCGGAGGCATTTGGATAAAACTTCCGATAAGCGTATCGTCACGAGCTACCGTAGAGGAAGAAATCTCCAACGAAGAAGCCGAACTATCCGAGGCCTGACCGATTCCACGCACATTATCCCACTTATACAATATTCTGAATGATAATAAACCAATCATTTAAAGTTATAGTCATTACGCTCGGAGCGTTATTGAACGTATGCGCATCGTCAGTAAAAGATGACGCATACATTCCTCAAAACGGCGACCTCGCGTTTCAGATATCCGAGATATCAGACTTCACCAAGGCCATTACCGACGTATCGGCCATGCACGATTCCATTAAATTCGCACATGTAGGCATAGTCGCAATTGACAACGGCAAACCATGCGTCATCGAAGCCGTACCAAAGGACGGCGTGACAATCACCCCGTTCGAAACATACCTGTCAGAAGCCCTGACCATCGACGGACAGCCGGGAGTCGTAATCAAGCGCATAAGACACGATTTTCCCTCAGAGAAGGCAATCGCCACCGCAAAATCATTCTTAGGGCAGGAATATGACTGGAACTTTCTTCCCGACAACGGCAAAATCTATTGCTCCGAGCTTGTCTACGAGAGCTTTACGGATTCGGAAGGCAACCGTCTGTTTCAGGCTCGTCCTATGAACTTCCGAAATGCCGAAGGCGACATCCCGGTTTACTGGGAAGAACTGTTTAAGAAACTCGGCACAGATATTCCGCAGGGCATTCCGGGCACGAGTCCTCAGGACATGTCGCAAGAGCCGATTCTCGAAGAGGTCTACAGTTACTTCTAAAGCACTACCGCCACCTCCTTGAACGCATATATGCGCGGAGCTTCACTATCCCCCTCAGGCAGCAACGTTATGTGTCCGGTCGGAGCCACATCGGATATGCCGGCCTTAAACACTTCGCCAGTGGCAGTGTCGCGGTATGTACGTCCGCTACTTCCCCATAACGCGGCCATATAATCGGCATGAAGTTTGCCGTAAGGCATGGCCATGCGCCGCATGATAGCGTCGACCACCTGTTCCAAAAACGGTTCAAGCGTCACCTCGTCCCCTGTTATCTGCCACAGCGACACCGGATTAGGGGCATCGCTGACAAATTCACGCTGGTTGACATTGATTCCAATACCGGCGATGCTGTAGTTTATCTTACGGCCCATAAGACTGTTCTCGATAAGAATTCCGCAGATTTTGCGGTTCTCCCAATAAATGTCGTTGGGCCATTTTATCGCCACAGGTGCGCCGTCGGGCAACTTGCCAAGCAAAGCATCCACAACGCCGAGCGCAACAGCTTCGGATATGTAGAACTGTTCCGAGGCATCAAGTCCCTGCGGACGAAGCATCAGCGAAAACGTAAGGTTCTTGCCGGGTTCCGATTCCCATGAGTTGCCACGCTGTCCCCTGCCCGCCGTCTGGCTACGCGCCGCCACGGCCACACCGTCAGCTACCTCGTCGGCAATGTCCGACAGATAACTGTTGGTCGACTTGGCAGAGTCAATCCAAATGCATTTTGAAGCCATACAATCCGAGACAAATCAATCAGACATTGTTACCGTAAGCTTACGGCTGTCATCGTCAAGCACGGAAATGTCCACACGCACGGTATCGTCGGGCAATATGTCGGTAATGCGCTCGGGCCATTCTATAAAACACAATGCTCCGGAATCAAAGTAGTCTTCAACCCCGATATCAAAGGCTTCCTCCAGATTTTCAAGACGGTATAAATCAAAGTGATATATAAGTTCGGCAGTCGTGTCCGAACGATACTCATTGATTATTGAGAACGAAGGGCTGCTTGTCGGGTCGTCCTCGACGCCGAGAGCTTTTGAAAGGGCATTTATGAACGTAGTTTTTCCGGCGCCCATTTCGCCGTAAAATGCATATATGGTCGCATCGTCCATTATGCCGAGAAATTCCTGCGCCGCATCATCGATTTTATCCAGTGATGGAATTATTATTTCGTGTTTCATATACTTTATTGATTGATTATTTCATTTGACATTGAAGGTTATGATCGGAACCAGCATTTCCTCCATGGAGATGCCTCCGTGCTGAAACGTACCGCTATAATACTGAACATAGTGGTTGTAGTTGTTCGGATAAGCGAAAAAGTCACGTCCTCCGGCAAATATGTAGGCCGACGACACATTAGGTGAAGGTAGGCCGAACTTTTCGGGGCGCTTAATCTCATACACCTGTTTAGGGTTGTAGTTCAAATTTTTACCGACCTTATAACGAAGATTGGTGTTGGTATTCCTATCGCCGACCACTTTGATGGGATTATCCACCTGGACTGTACCATGGTCGGTAGTGAGCACTATGCGGTGGCCGCTCTCGGCTATTTTACGGAATAATTCGTGGGCCGAAGAGTGCCTGAACCACGATTCGGTAAGCGAGCGGTAGGCGGCATTGTTTGACGCAAGCTCACGAATCATCTTAGATTCCGTACGCGCATGCGAAAGCATATCTATAAAGTTGAGCACTACGACATTAAGGTCATTGGACTCCAGGTTGGAAAACTCACGTACCAGACGCTCGCCGGTTGCCGAATCGTTGACTTTATTATACGAAAACTTCACTTTACGGCGATAACGCTCAAACTGCGTGGCTATCAACGGCGACTCGTTGAGATTCTTACCTTCATCCTCATCCTCGTCTACCCACAGACTGGGAAACATCTTTGCTATCGATAACGGCATCAGCCCGGAGAATATGGAATTTCGCGCATACTGGGTAGCCGTAGGCAATATCGAAGTATAAAGCTCTTCCTCAAACGTAAACATGTCGGAAAGCATCGGCTTGACCGTCCGCCACTGGTCCAGACGGAAATTGTCAATTACTATCAGAAACACCTTTTCCCCGCCGTCAAGAAGAGGGAAAATCTTTTTCTTAAAGATGTCAGGACTCATAACCGGACGTGGGCCGTTATGCTCGAGACCATCAATCCAAGACTCATAATTTTTGCGGACAAATTTATTGAACGCCGTGTTGGCCTCGTTTTTCTGCATGGCAAGCAGTTCGTCCATTCGGGTGTCGGTCGACGACAGCTCAAGCTCCCAGAACACAAGTTTGCCGTAAAGGTCATACCAGTCCTCGATAGTCCGGCAATCGCTTATAAGGTTGGATATATTTGAGAATTCCTGTAGGTAGTCGATAGTGGCCTGCTGGCTGACAAGCTCGTCGGAATGCAGATTCTTCTTAATCGACAGCAGAATCTGGCTCGGATTGACAGGTTTAATCAGGTAGTCAGAGATTTTGCTCCCGATAGCCTGATTCATGATGTTTTCCTCCTCGCTTTTCGTGATCATGATGACAGGCACAAGCGGCACAGCCTGCTTGATTCTCGACAAAGTCTCAAGGCCGGTAAGCCCCGGCATATTTTCGTCAAGTATAATCAGGTCGAAATGCTCCGATTCCACCAGCTCAAGGGCATCGCGGCCACTGTTGACAGTAGTCACATCGTAACCTTTGCTCTTTAGAAACATTATATGGGGCTTAAGGAGGTCTATCTCATCGTCGGCCCAAAGTATGCGGTGTTGCGCCATATTCTATCGTTTATAAGGACACTGTTCAATCATCAAGCAGATCGTCGTCGCCCTCCGAACCTTCCGGATACTCCGGGAGGACAACCGGCACCCTTACAGGTGTCTCCGGTTTGGTCGGTTTCTTATCCGGTTTAGCGGAATCGGGCTTTACAGTATTATGCTTCTTTTCAGGAGTCTTTGCCGGCACGGTAATCGGACCGGTCTTAGGTATAGAGTCGTTATTCACCGGCGGCAAAACTAAATCGGCAGGCAATTTGACAGTCGGAATGTCCGTAACAGACTCGTCGGTCGCGGTGTCAGGCAAGCCCGGTTCATCAGGCTCAACCGATTCCTCGAAAGCATCAGGTACGTCAGGCATTATATCTGCTTCCGAATCGCGCTCATATTCAGCGGATTCCGCATCCGAATCCTGCGGCATATCGCCAATTATGGCGTTTCCATAAGCCTCCATATCGTCGCCGTCGATATTTCCGGGAGCGGCAGTTACAGGCGATTCGGCCGCCTGCTCGTCGACGTATCTGAAATAGTCCTCAAAGGTTCTGCCTTGATGAAGCAACGTGTCAAAGTTCTTAACACTTATCATCACCGGACGCACCTGCGGAGGCAAATTAAGCTGTTCGTCAGCCTCAAGCACCTTACGGTAATGAACAAGTTCTTCAAAGTTAGCAAATCCCTTGACAAGTAACAAACCCAAACGGCCAAAATTCATCTGTTCAAGCTCGAAATCCTTCACCACAAACGAGCTGAAATTATGACGAGCCACATCAAACAAAAGCTGATTGGCCGACACTTCGTCAGTGGGATAAACCAACGCAAGCAACTGAGGTTCTGCCGGATTAAGGTCAAAGGCGACAGAATCGGATGTCACCGCCAACGAATCCCCGCCAAGTCGGAGATCCCAGATCATTCCGCGAAGATTCGAGGTTCCGGCATGGAGTTTGCGTCCCTGCGCGAGACCTTTCAGATAAGCCGAGGCAAGAGGTGTTATGTCTGTGTCAGGATAGCGCTCAAGAAGTTCGGTCAGGCCGGCCTTGAACTTGTCGGCATTGTTCTCGGTCACGTAGGCCAGTGCATCGATAAACATGAATTTAGGCATAATCTTGCTCAGCGGATATTTGTCCATCATGTCGCGGTAAGCCTTGTGCACCGTCTCATTGTCATTGTTCAGATATGCATCGTAGGCATTCTGATACATTGTCTCCTGCTCCTCGTCCATGTGGCGAAGACGGTCCAGATAATTGGGGTCGCGCATGGCCAGCCCGTATTTTGAGTCGGGGAAATCGCTTAACACAAACGCCCTGTAGCGTTCGGCATCCGACTTTTTGCCCTGACGCATATACATCAGGTACATGTTATAGTACACGTCAAGCCGGTAGATGTTGTCCGGATAGCGATGCAACAGCCTTTCCCATTCCGAAGCGGCTTCAGGGTATGCCTCAAGCTTATCCTTTAATATCAGACCGATATTGAACATCCCTTCCTGAATTATATCGTTGGCATTAGTCCGCTCCTGCGGAGTCGATGGTATCTGTTTTAAATAATATTCCGGATAGTGCGGATCCGACTCACGCTGGGCGGCCTCTTTATCTTCAGGAGTCTGCTCTTCGTCCGATGAAGGCTCCTGCGCTTGTTCTTCATCAGTGTCGGTGTACTCTTCGTCCCCGCCGAACTCGCTGAAACTGAACGAAGCCTTGTTCCTGCGGCGCCAGTCATCCTCGAGTTTCCTGGAACCCCAGCGTTTCTGGAATTCGGTCTTTCCGGCATTGCGCGTGGCGGCATTGTAGAAGTACCACGAGTCGTCGGTATTTATGTTGAACGATGTCGGTGCAGAAGCGGCGTTGCCGTTGTTCTGCTGATTGCCCAGCGCCTGCTGGTTGGCCAGATATTCCTCACGCTTGGCGCGTTCGGCCTCTTCCGCCTCCTCCTTTTTAAGTTTCTCGATGATTTTTTCTATCACGGCAAGCCGTTCGGACTCCGGCATGTCGGCAAGGCGCAGAAGGGAGTCGTTAAGATTGACGTTCTGCGTATACAGAGCCAGTTCGTCAAGCACGTCGCTCCTGCGGCAGATGCTGTCGTAGCCCGGATAATTATCCGGTAAAACAGGAACAGCTTCCGCATAGCACGGCTGTGCAAGGTCATATTGCCTTCGGTCGAAATACAGACCTCCGAGGGTCAGCTGGCTGATAGCCTTGTCAATGCCGTTGCGGGTCGACTTCTCAGCCGCCAGCACATAGTTCTCAATAGCGTTGGTCGTGTCGCGCCGGCTGAGATACAGATTGCCGATGGCATAATATATCTGGTCAAGATAGTCTTTGTTTCGGTCATAGCGGGTCATCCGCTTCAATGCCTTAACCTCCGGAGCGATGTTGTCGCCCGTATATACCTCGCTCTGCTTGATACGGGCATTGAGCTGAGTCCTGTACGAGGTCCCCGATCCTCCGGCATGGCTGAACGCATCATAAGCTTCAGTCTTTTTGCCCGACCTTTCATAAAGCTGTCCGAGCAGGAAGTACAGGCGCGACTTCTGCACACCCTTGGTAAGCTTTATGGCTTCAGCCACATAAGGTATGGCCTTCTCCGGTTCCGTCGACTGCACATAATAGGTGGCAAACGTCAGATTGTAAAGTTGTTTGAGGTGGTTGTCGATTAGCGCATCCAGCGGTATTTTCTCAAGAATGCCAAGCGCTTCGTAGCCCCAGCCCAAGGCACAGTATGAACGTGCCTGCCATAATTTGGCCTCTGTAACCGTTCCCGGAAGCCATCCGAAATGCCGTGATATGTAGTAGAATGTCGATGCCGCGCCGAGAAAGTCGCCGTTGTTGTACTGGCTTCGCCCCATCATCATCCAGGCATTGTGCAGAAACGGATTGTATTCCTCGCGTTTCATCCATGCCTTATATGCCGGATCGCTTGCCTTTCCGGCCTTTTTAGCGGGCTTTTTCTTTATCGACCGGAGCTGGATGGCTTTCTGAGCCTTCTCTATGGAGCGTGTAAAATCGCCGCTGGGCTGTGGCGACTGCGGATTCTTACGTGCATCGGCCGGATGCAGATAGAGCAATTGCGAATAATCGTCCTCGTAATTGCGCTCCATCGACTTCATGGTCTCCTTATAGTGCTCGTCGCCGTTGAAATATATATTATAGCGTGTAATGAATGCAGTATAGTTACGTGTCGACGCAGTGTTCTTCTTCAGGCTGCAACCGGGCAAAAGCACAGTCAGCATAAAGAACACCAACAATACGGCATGATTCAGTTTACGGCGGAATGGCATCTTACACTTAATAACGCGCACGCGTGCGGGATTATTGCATCCGACGGCGAACGACGAAGTCCTTTATCACACGCGACACCAGATAGCCGGATATCTGTATAAGTACGATTATGGCCGAACACGGAACATCGACGGCGGCCGCCAGAAAGATTCCGGCTACGCTTGTCGCCATGGATATGACCGTGGATATGAGCATTATGCCCATGAACCTATGGTTCCATGTTTCGGCTACAAGCACGGGCACCGTCAGCATCGATATAAGCAACATTATGCCCACAAGCCTTATCGTCAGCACTATGCATACGGCCACAAGTATCGTCATCGTATAGTTTATAAAGCGCACCGGCAAGCCGGACACGCGCGCAAAGTCCGCGTCGAATGCGCAGGCCACTATCTTCCGCGAAAAACATGCAAAAAACAGCACAACGACAAGCGAGTACACCCCGAAAACCCATAAATCACCGGTTCCGATGGTCAGAATGTTTCCGAACAGGAATGCGTTCAATTCCGGCACATAGCCGGGAGTAAGAAACACGAACAAGACACCAAGCGCCATGCCCAGCGACCAGATGACGGCAATAGCCGAATCCTCGCGCATCTTCAGCCTCGACGACATCCACTCCACACCTACCGAGGATGCCACGGCAAACACTCCGGCCATAAGTATTGGATTCATTCCCAGATAATAGCCGAGTCCAAGCCCGCCAAAACAGGCATGAGTGATACCGCCTGTTATCGACACCAGCCGGCGGGTGATAATGTATGTACCTATGATTCCTCCCGCAAGGCTGATAAGCAACATGGCCCATAGAGCATTGCGGAAAAATGTATATTGAAAGAACTCCGTCATATACAATCAGCAGTAATCGGTTTTCAGTCGGCATGCGGTGCCGAAGTTTCCCGACGGGCTTCAGCCACAATCATAAGCAACTCTTCCTTAATCGGAGCCGGGAGCTGAAGTCCGCGCAACTGTATGCTCCGGCCCCACCCTGCGATATCCTCAGGCAGCAACGTCAGCAATACATCGCGGAATTCTTCAATCTCCGCGTCGCTGTAGTCTTCAGGTCCGCGTCCTATGAATCTGTCAAGTTCTTCATCGTCATAGTACACGATGTCGGGACTAACGGCAGCAAGCAGGCTGTCATGCTCGCACGTGATGTGCATGCCGCAACACTCCTCTTCTTTACTCTCCTTTGCCTCGCCGCCGGCATCTTTGGCTTCGACTCCGCCATCGTCAGACACACGCGAACGGGTCAGCCGGTCGTGAAACCACAATGCGCATCCGACCAACACCAGCACCGATGAGATTATCAATATCACCTCCATAACAGTCAACGTCTTCTATTAGACCTCTTTTCTGCCCAAAAACCCAAAAAGATCGACAGCACTCCTGCAAGTATGCACCAGTATATCATTCCGTATCTTGATTTTAGAGTTCCACCTCCTCGAGTTCAAATCCGAGACTCCTCATATCGTTCCAGAATCCGGGATAGCTTTTCGTCACCACCTCGGCATTGCGGATGATTATGCCGGGTATGTACAGACCGACCGGCGCAAAAGCCATGGCCATGCGGTGGTCGTCGTATGTGTCGATTATCACAGGCTCATCGCCCGGTATAGGCCAGCGCGAACGACCGTCCCACTCCAACGCCGAGTCGCCGGCTATATCTATGTCGAACGACACCTTGCGCATCTCGTTCTGAAGCGCCGCAAGTCTGTCGGTCTCCTTGATGCGCAACGTCGACAAGCCAGATATATGGAACGGCAAGCCCAACATACAGCAAGTCACTACTATGGTCTGCGCCAGATCAGGCTGTTCGCCAAGGTCAAGATTCACTCTCGGATTCAGATCGGGAGTCGGATTCAGCATCAGCTCCCCGTCATCGCCCCATTCGGCTTCCACTCCAAAATTCTTATATAGCTCCACCAGACGGCTGTCGCCCTGCAGGCTGTCCTGCGCCAACCCCGTCAACGAAATCTCGCTTGAAGACAACGCTTCGGTCTCAAACCAATATGACGCGGCCGACCAGTCGGATTCGACAGAGAAGTCCGTGGTTTTGTAGCGTCCTGAGGGCACTTTTATGCTACATCTTTCGACATCACACTCCACACCCCATTGAGCCATAAGGCCCAAAGTCATCTTTATATATGGCCATGACACTACATCGCCCTCCAACACAATCTCAAGCCCCGACACCATCAAGGGAGCCACCATCAACAGGGCCGACACATACTGCGAACTCACCGACGCCTTCAATGACAGACGACCTCCGGCCAGACGCCGCCCGTTGATTTTAAGCGGAGGATACCCCTCTTCGCCGACATACTCAATGTCGGCACCACATTCGCGCAAAGCGTCGACCAACACCCCTATCGGACGACGACGCATCCGCTCCGAACCGTCAAGCACAACCTCGCGTCCCTCCTTCGAAGCAAAATACGCCGTAAGGAAGCGCATGGCAGTGCCGGCGGCACCGATATTTATAATGTCCGATGTCGATTCGAGGGCTCCGCGCATGGCCAAAGTGTCATCACAGTCCGCTATGCGCGATAATATACCGCCACCTCCGGCAAGCGCATCAAGCATGAGGGCGCGGTTACTTATACTTTTTGAGGACGGCAAAATAATGTTGCCCTGCGGCATGGCATCCTCAGGAGGAAATATTCTGTAATTCATATTACCACAAAGATAATAAATTCCAACGTATCGCGGAATAACCTTTCAATAATTCAGTTTAAATCAATATGCGGTGATGCACCGATATCCAGAGCTGCCTCATGACCCTTAGCAACGGCTTGGCCACCACAAGCAACATAACGGCGGTCAACACCATCAGCACACCGACCACGCCCGAAAATCCAAGTCGTTCGCCGAACACCAGCACTCCGATCAGAAGCGCTGTCACAGGTTCAAGCGCACCGAGAATGGCGGTCACTGTCGAACCGACATTATGTATGGCTATGGCCATGGCTATCAGCGACACCACTGTCGGGAATATGGCTATCGACAGAATGCACACCCACGAAAGCGTGCCCTCGATAGGCGACAAGTCGCCACTAATCAATATTCTTGTCCAGAAAACGAACTGGCCTATCGCCACAGAGTAAAACGTCATTGTGACAGACGGGATGTTACGCACTGCCGTACGGTTGATGGCCACCATATATACCGCATAGGCAAACGCGGCTATAAGCACGAGCATCGTACCCGTAGGGTTAAGCGTCGACTCACCGTCGCCTCCGTAAAGGCAAATTATTCCGACACCTGCCAGAATAATTGACGTCATGGTCACCACCGAAATGCGTTCATGATAGAACAGCGCATTGATGACAGCCACTATTACCGGATATATGAACAGTATTGTAGATGCCACTCCGGCATCCATATAGCGGAAACTCTCAAACAGCAACAGCGACGATACGGCAAACAGCAGCGCAAACAATATCATCAACGGCACCTGCGGCCTGGTCATGCGGAATGTACGGCGGGTAAACCACATTATCACCGCGAGCAACACTGTGGCTATGCCGTATCTGTAGCCAAGTACAGAATCAGCGTTCATGCCTTCGGCATAAAGCGGAAGCGTAAACAAGGGATTCAGTCCATAAGTGCTTGCGGCAATAGCCCCGAGCAGGTATCCCTTCCCGTTTTTTGAAATAGTGAATCTCATAATCGGTGCAAAATTACGTCAAATAATCCAATCCGCATCTACATTACAGTCACTTTAAACAAAAAAACCATCTTTTTTTTATCCGTCAATACTTTACTGATTCTCAACAAAATATCACGTCCGCAATTGCCACAATGATATTTTTTTATTTAATTTGTGTTACAATTCGAGGCTATGTCCGTTTATTAAGTGAACAAACGCTAAAAATCCTGCATGGAACAGAACAACTTGACATCCACATTCAGCCTGCTCAAAACTCGCCTGCGCGTCATCGCAACGAGCATCTTGGGCAATGACGATGATGCACAGGACGCATTGCAGGAAGCGTTCTACAAACTCTGGAAACGCCACAGCGACGTCAAATCACGGCAAGAAGCCGAAAAGCTGTCGGTGACGGCTGTGAAAAACGCCTCAATCGACATGCTGCGCCACCGGTTGGCCCATCCCGTCGAACAAATCGAAGACCGCACCGCCATCGCCGACGAACAGGGCGAACCGGAACGCGAAGAGCTGTTCAAAAGAGTCTCCACAATAATCGAGATGCAGCTGTCGGAGCGCCAACGCGACATAATAATGATGCGCGACATGCAGGAAATGTCATTTCAGGAGATAGCACGCCGGCTCGACATGTCGGAAGAGAACGTCAGGATGACATTGAGCAGAGCCAGAAAAATAGTTAGAACCATATATCAAAGCATAAATCATGACTAAACGACATAATCCATACAAAAAACTGTCCGTAGAGGAGCTTGAAGAACTTATCGAATGCTACTTCGACTGTTCACTCAACGAGGACGACGAGATGTCGCTCAGGAAGGTCATCGCGGCCACACGCTATGACACTCCTGCCATCAGAGACGCCAAAGCAGTAATGGGATATGCCGCAGCTTCCCGGATGACGGAAAAGAGACCACGGACACGGCACCGCAACGCCTGGATGCGCGCCATAGCTTCGGCCGCCGCCACCGTAGCCCTGATTATAGGTGCATATACTTTCGTCAACCAGCCCGGCGAAGACGAGTCAAACGTCTGCGTGGCATATGTCAACGGACAGCGCATTGACAATAAGGAAGCCATAATGCAGATGATGAAATTCGACCTTCTGACGATGCAGAACGGGTCAAACACCGTAGCCGACCGAATCGACAGCGACTTTTCTGCCATCCGCGACGCTTTCCACGAACTTAATTAGATAATAACAATCAAATCATGAGACATAGATTTTTAATGCTCATCCTCATTGCGTTAAGCGCATGGTCATCGGCCACGGCCCAGAACGGACTTAACATCGCCAGGCTGTTTGACGGGCAATTCCGCGATGACAAAAACGCAGTCGAGACCATAATCACCGGCGACCCGCTTTACGTCTATGACTTAAGCTACTACCACAGCCTCTCATTGTCCAGCGACTCAACGAAAGTGTCGCTTCTCGAACCGCTGGTCACGAAAGACGGCGCGACAGCCGTCGACAAGGAGGTGTCATACCGGGGCGGACGTCTATATTACGCCTTCTACACCTTACCCCCGGTCAAGAACAAATTCGGCACCAACATCAACCGATATATATTCTACCTCAACCAGTATGCAATCGGCCGCGACGGAGTGATTCTGATATATATGTCGGGCGTTGCGACCCGCGAACAAGTAAAGAAAATGCTAAAAAAGTAATATGACTATGAAGCTGACAATCAAGTCTGCCGTATTGGCTCTGTTAATTACAGCCCCCGGCATGGCCTTCGGGCAGGACAATACCGAAGTATCCGACACCCTTGTAGTGGCAGAAAAAGCCCGGAATATAACAGTCACCAAAACGGATGAAGGGCTGAAGATAACCATCGCCGGTTATGGCGACAAACACGACAACGACTATGTCTACACATCGACATCGTCGTTGAAAAACGACAGCACAGAATCAGGCTTCTGGAACCTGAATATGCTTAAAGCACCCTCGTCCGACGGCAAATGGTCGTTCAAATTCTGCAAACGCATATATATAGGAGGGACAATCGACACCGAGGGGCCGGTCAACATGGCCTATTGGAGGTCGTTTGAAGTCGGATTTCTCGACTTCGTCGGCGTAGAATATTCACCTTGGCGCAAAGGCCCGAGATTTTCAATCGGAGCCGGATACGGCTACAAGCACCTGTCGACACACAAAGACACCGACAAAACGCTGTTTCGTGACACTGACGGCAATATGACCATTAACCCGTCGCCCGAAAACACCACCGACCAGCTGTCGAGCATCGGCATACTCCATTTCGACATTCCGTTGATGATAACACAGCCGTTCACAAAGCATTGGGCCGTCAGCGTGGGTGCTTCAGTCAACTTCAACACCTACGTCACAGGCTCAACCAAATACAAAGTGCTTGGCGAAAACGAATTCGGTCTGACGCCAGGACACAAGGTAGAGGAGACATACAAGCACCTTCGCCAACGTCCGGTGACGTTCGACTTCATGGCATCGGTGGGACATCTTGACGGAATAGCGTTCTACGCACGCTATTCGCCCATGCCGGTGTTCAAAGACGGAGCCGGGCCTAAATTCAAGACACTCTCACTCGGACTTTTAATCGCATTTTAACTAAACCATCAACATCCAGATATGAAACGTATATTGCTGCCTCTTATACTACTCTCGGTTCTGACAACCTATGCTCAGGAGCCGGCTGTGCCGGTCGAACCAACCGACACTGTAATAAACATCGACAACCCCTCCAACATTGTCCTGTCGGAGACGCCGGACGGCATCAGGCTAATGGTAATCGAAGGCGAAGACTCCGTGACCACATATTCATACAACCACCCCGATCCGGACAATGTCAACATCTCGTCAATCAAAGGCCCTTCGATCGATTCAGGCAGCGGACTGGTGTTGAGCCGCTGGAATAAACCCAACAAGACTTCATTCGAAATGGTGAGCGGAGGCTTGTCGATCGGCAAAAACTTCGCAATGGGACAACCTGAGCCTATGGACATTACGACAGGCAAATCGTGGGAATTGTCGTGGGTGTACATGCTCGGGCTAAGAATCAGCCGCAACGGCAATTCGTTCATAACCGGTATCGGATTCAACTGGCGCAACTACCGCCTTACCGGGCCATACCAGTTCGCCAAGTCCAACGGAGGCATCAGTCTGACGGAATACCCGGAAGGTTCTCAAGGCAAGTGGTCGCGGCTGAAAGTAACCACTCTCTCCGTACCTGTGCTCTACACCCGCAAAATATGGAAAGGCCTCGACATAACCGCCGGCGGCATTGTCAACTTCGCCACCCACAGCAGCATCAAGACCAAGTTCGTCTACGAAGGGCGCGAGATTGAATCCAGCCAGAACGGCATCTATACCCGCCCCGTCACAGTCGACATCTACGGAGCGGTCACCGTGTGCGGCCTTGGATGGTATGTCCGCTACTCGCCGATGAAAGTCATCCGCGGCGGACACGGCCCACAATTCTCAACCCTTTCAACCGGAGTCGTATTAGGATTCTAATGAGTCACCCTCCGCTTCATTTTTAATATGTCCCCCATACCGGCATTTATTAGCCGGATATGGGTGGGGGGCATCACTTTACTTTCGCCATATTCTGACGGCGGTACTCGCGGGGCGTGCACCCATTAATTTTTCTGAATGCTACGTTAAAGCTGCTTATTGAGTTAAAACCGCTGTCATTGGCTATCTGAAGCACTGCATCATCAGTAGTCACAAGCTTACGCTGAGCACTAGTCACGCGCTCCAATATAACCGATTCCATCAACGAACGACCAAAGGTCTTTTTGAACACCGCATTTGCATAATCAGGATTAAGCCCTGCCGCCTCCGCTATATCAACGACTCTTATCTGCCGTTCAAAATTGCATGCAATGAACATGGCCATCGCCTCAATCTTGCCGTAATCCATGCCCGGCATCCTACGTTCATCGTACATGAATGACGAGTATCTGTCGGCCAGACGCAAAAGACGGCCTTTCATCTCAACGGACATTATGTCGACTCTATGTTCCGACATATCACTAATCCAATTACCAAACAACACTGAATCATAATCCGACAACAAATCGTCCGGCTCCAACAGGACTTTCCCTGCCAGCAAGTCTTGCACAAACATATCCGGCAACCTCCACTCAAGGAACATTGACAGTGGAATTGTAGATACATAGTAAAAATCAGCATCCTCGGCACCTATCACCTTATGTGGTGTTAGCCCCCAGAATAACGACAACCGCCCACATGGCACAACTATATGACGGTCTTGCATGAAATATGACAATGAGCCTTTAGGAACAAAATTAAGTTCAATCTCATTATGCCTGTCAAACTTGCTCATAGCACAAGGCTTCCATCGCTCACAGGTCAGTCCATAAGGTTTGAAAACCTGTCGGCGGTTCTCATAAGACACCAAAATATCGGAATTCAACAAGTTTTCCATAAAAATACGTTTGTTTTATTGCATAAACTTGCTCAAATTTGCAAAAAAGATTTTTAACCTTAAAATTTATTTTATGAAAATACGTCTCACCGGATTATTAGCCGCATCACTATTGATGACAACACTGACGGCAAACATATCTGCACAAGAGCTAAAGCCACGCATAATTGTCCTTACAGACATAGCTCCCGGCACTACCGAGCCTGACGACATGGAGTCCATGGTCAGATTGTTAGCTCACGCCGACTTATTTGAAATTGAAGCCATAATAACCACATCCGGATGGAACAGCAGCGGAGGTGAATACAACGAGAGCTGGACACAATACTTAAGCCAGGTTATCGATGCGTATGAAAAAGACCTCCCGAATCTATGCAACAGGTCGGAACAGACAGGATTCGAATCAATTAAAGAAGAATCTACTAAGCAGGCAATCGGATATTGGCCAAGCGCAGAATACCTAAGAATACGCTCTTATATGGGCAGTCTCAAACTCGGAGCAGAACACCTCGGAATAGACAATGATTCTCCCGGAAGCGAAGCCATTATCAGTCTTATCGAAGAATCCGATTCACGCCCGTTGTGGGTGCTGGCATGGGGAGGAGGCAACACTGTTGCTCAAGCACTGTGGAAACTTAAAGAGTCTGGCGACACAATCCGTCTAAACAAGGCCCTTGATAAAATCAGAATATATACCATCACCGACCAGGACGTCGACTGGGGCCGAAGAGGCAAGTACGATATCAGCTCACACAAATGGATGCGCAAAACATTTGGCGACAAGCTAAAATTCATTTGGGATGAAAGTGCCTGGCTGTCACAAAACGAAATAGGGGTCTCTCATTGGAAAGAATACGAAATACAAATACAGGGCAAAGGCAATCTTGGTAAAGTATACCCTCGATTCAAATATGGTGTCGAAGGCGATACCCCGTCCTTCCTATATGTGATGCCTATTGGCCTGAACGATCCCGACGACCCGACTCAGGTAAGCTGGGGAGGCTATTTCAATTATATGATGTCGGACGACGGACAGACCATGTGTTATACAAACAAAGCAGACGACGTAAAACTTATATCCAGAAAATATGAAGAATTATTTTACCCGGCAGCATTCAATAATTTTGCCTCACGCATGGAATGGGCATCTAAAGGCGACGGCAGTAGAAATCCAATAGTGTCAATTAACGGAGACAAAGGCCTTAGCCCCATAAGATTATCTGTAAAAAGCAATAGTCAAGTAAATCTTGACGCATCCGGTTCTTTTGACCCCGACGGTGACAATATCAATATCCGATGGTTAGTAATTCCAGAAGCAGGATACAACAACAAGAACATCAAAATAGAAGAATTTGCCCATAACAAAGCCAAAGTAAAAATTCCACATAATTCACAAAACAGCCAAATACATATAATTTGCGAAGCGACAGATAATAGTCAGTTTAATCTCAAAGGATACCGACGAATCATAATTACTGTTGAATAATCCATATTACACATACGCATGTTAAAATACTATTTGATTATAATATCCTCTATGTTATTTATCAGAGGGTATTCCGCTGACTATCACGACAAAGCAAGACTCATCGTCACCACCGACATCGGAGGAGCCGATCCGGACGACATGCAATCCCTGATACATTTGCTAATGTGTTCAGACCGCGTTGACATAGAAGGGCTTATAAGTGCTCCGGCATGGGTGAGTCATCCTGACAACACCGGTAAAATAAGAGATGCCGTAGCCGGTTACGGGAAAGTGCTTCCTAATCTTAACAGACACTCCTGCGGATATCCTCCAGCAGAATACCTGAACTCTATAATAGCCAGAGGTCAGGAGAATCCTCACATGTCCGGCGTAGGAGAAGGTAAAGATTCTCCCGGTTCGGAACTAATCATAAAAGCTGTAATCGATGACGGAGACCCGCGCCCCGTATGGATAGCGGCTTGGGGAGGTATAAACACCTTAGCACAGGCAATATGGAAAGTCCGGAATACGAGAACCGAGACCGAATTCAATAAATTCATCTCCAAACTACGCATATACGACATATTAGGGCAAGACGACGCCGGAGCATGGATAGCCAAGAATTTCCCCGGCATTACATACATCAGAAACACCCATGTATACGGATGGGCGCCCGGCGACAAATGGACCAAAGAAAACATTCAAAACAAAGGCAACATCGGTAAACTATACCCCGACAGAATCTGGGCCACTGAAGGCGACTCCCCGTCGTTTCTTTACCTACTGGCCAATGGGCTTAATGTACCGGAACATCCAGACTTCGGCGGTTGGGGAGGCCGCTTCTCGCTTGACAAAGCCAAAAATATCCGAGGAATGGACTTTATCGTCAAAAACGGCAAAGACGAATCGGTTTATGATGATTATTACATGTTAGCAAGTGCCAACGAGGGAGTAGAAGCTATCAATCTGTGGAAAGAACACATAAAAAACGACTTTGCCGCAAGAATAATCTGGGCAACAGAATCCGACTTTAACAAAGCAAACCATCATCCTACGGCCATCATCAACGGACAAAAAGGCCTACGGCCTATATCAATAGAAGCAAAAGCAGGCAAACCTATATTATTAGATGCCGGCAAATCCAACGACCCGGACAAGGACACGCTGAAATACAAATGGACATTTTACAAAGAACCAAGCTCCTACAAAGAAGGAATCAATCTGTCGGGAGCAGACTCTTCGGCATGTACAGTAACCGTGCCACGCGAATCCCAAGGCAATACCATACATATAATTCTTGAAGTATCCGACAACGGCGAACCAAGCCTAACTTCCTACAGAAGAGTAATCATAAGCTTAAAATAGATATTTATCTAAAAAACTAAGGGGTGACGACACTTTGCGGTGTCGTCACCCTTGATAATTAATACATCACCGGTCTAATCGATACAATTTAGTGTGTTCAGGATATTTTTACGGATTGCTGTGATTAAGCTTAACGAGTGTCTTAAAGAGTCAGTGGCACACATACAGTCACCTGCCTGCGTACCACTGTTGCTCTGTTACTCGATTGTTTTTATATCACCTTTCTAACTTATTAGTCTAATCAATTAATCAACCTTAAACAATCTTTTTACTAAGAAATTTACCTAAGGGACCTACCCCTCATTCCTAATATCAACCTTTACCAGAAAAACAATTATCGATGACTTATTGTCATTCTGACTTTCGTGCCACAAAGTTAACGACTGTCGACAATGATTGTGGTGCAATATCTAATCATAGTGCGTATTTAAACTCGTCATTCAGGCGATTTATCCACTTTTGACGAATTTATATATGCCTGTGACGAATTTATACACCATAGTTGAAGCATACGACATTAGATTTTTAAAATATTTCTATGTACATTTGCAATAGACAAATTATAACGTCCAAATGAAACACGGTCTAAATATTGTAATGTCGCTACTCATGGCCATGACAGCCATGGTCATCGACGCACGTGCCATAAGACCGCCGGGGCGTACATTGCACCTTAACTCCAACGACGGACTGTCTAACGACTACGTCAAAAGCATGACACAGGACTCGCTCGGTTCAATCTGGATAGCCACCGAAGGAGGCCTGAACAGATTTGACGGAAACTCGTTCCAAATCTATACCAAAGAAAACTCCGGACTGTCAAGCAACGAACTCAACACCGTCTATTACGACCCCCGGGCCAACGTCACCTGGGTGTCGACACAACGCGACGGACTTTGCTATTATGACTACGCCACCGACAGCATATGCCATGTAGGGACATGGGACGGACTTGCCACCAACGACATACCTTACGTGGCGCCGGCAAACGACGGGGGCATCTGGCTTACACACTACCATCTCGGAGTACAACACTACAGTCTCCGACCTGACGAAACGCTCGAACGGTTCACCATCGGCAGCGTCACTGACGAACAGCTTCCTCACCCCTCATGGGTGGCAGTCGAAGACTTCAACGGACATCTTTACGTAGGCCACGTCTCCGACGGAATGAGCATAATCGATATCGCCACAAAAAAATGCCGTAATTTCAACCACGAGCCTGACAACCCAAATTCCCTGCCCGGCGACGAAGTTTTCGCCATCTGCATCGACCGCAACGGCATAGTATGGATAGGCACAAACAACGGAGCCGCATCATACAACCCCTCTACCGACACGTTCACAAGAATCATGCACCGCAACAGCGACCCGTCGTCGCTGCTTCCCGGCATGATAATGGACATCAAGCAGATGGACAACGGCGACATCTGGTTTGCATCAAGCCAGGGAGGAGTCAGCATACTGGGCATGCAGTCGCACGCTTTTGTAAAACCGGAAGATTTTAAATTCCAGAACATAATATCGTCCGAGAACGACCATAGCATCAACGGAGCATCCATCCGGTCGATACTGCAGGACTCGTACGGCAATGTCTGGCTGGGAAGCTACCGCACCGGACTCGACTTCATCAGCTCGTCGCCAAGCCTGTTCAGCCAAGTACCCTACAAGCAAGCCGTATATGGCGGACACCACCGACAGACAGTCTGGAGCGTATGCCCCGGAAACGACGGTACGCTCTGGATCGGGGGCGAGAACGAGATAGCACGCCATTCACCTGACGGAACTATCAAAATAATTCCCCTTATCAACGCCGAACTGCATCCGCATTCATACATAAACACGTTGCTTCTCGACGATAAACACAGGCTCTGGATCGGAACAGACGAGGCCGGAGCGATGATATACACTCCGTCGACCGGAAAATTCACCACTCTGGACAACGTTCCAAGAGACGTCAGACTAATCAAAGAAATCAACGGATATATATATATATGTACCATTGACGGACTCTATTCCTCGCCCGACGGCATAAATGTCAACGAGGAGACCATAATAACATCCCAGCTCGAAGACCGCACCATCCAAGGCCTGGTCCGCGACGGGGAAGGCAAATTGTGGGTAGGCACTTTCGGCAAAGGAGTGTCGGTGTTTGATGCGTCCGACTCGCTGATATGCCAGCTCGACGTCGACAAGGGATTCCCCTCAAACGCCGTCAACAGCATGATGGCCGACTCCAAAGGACGCATTTGGGCCGCCACGCGCAACGGTGTGGTAGTGTTTGAGGACATCTCCACACCAGAGGCATATAAAACCATCAACCTCAGCGACGGCAGCTATACGCCCCAGTCACGCGCGATTGAGGAGGATACGCTCGGCAACATCTGGGTCAGCACCGACAAGAGTATAGTCAGACTCAACGCCGAAATGAAGCCGATAGCCGCATATACCCGCTACGGAGACTTAAGGCTCAATTCATTTCTTGACCACTCATCGGCCATTGGGCCGGACGGAACCCTCTACTTCGGATCGCTCAACGGGCTGTTTGAGTTCAATCCCCGCCTCTTTGACAACCTACGCCAGCCACCCGCGCCCATAATCTCGCACTTCTACGTGCTTGAAAGCGACGGGTCGGTAATCGACGGCGAACAGGAACTGCGCATTAAGAACGACAAAATCACCCTGCCCCACAACCGCAATTCGTTCGCGGTCACTATAAGCACCGTCGACTATTCATTCAACGGCGAAGTCGAGTATTCCTATTATATGGAGGGAATCGACGATGCCTGGCACAACGTAGGCGACGACCGCAGAGTGGTGTTCCGGAATCTGGCTCCGGGCAAATACGTGTTCCGTGTAAGGTCGCGCATGTTCGGCACAGAGTGGACTGACGCCACCACTTCGCTATCCCTCTCCATCGAGCCTCCGATATGGCTTACATGGTGGGCAAAAGCCATATATATCATCATACTGGCACTGCTGATAGTACTGATTACCCACAACTACAAAAGAAGGCTGAAACTCAAGCAAACCCTCGAAATCGAGCGCCAGAACAGCAAGAACAAACAGCTTTTGAACGAGGAGCGACTGAGATTCTACACCAACATCACACATGAGCTCCGCACTCCGCTCACGCTGATTCTCGGTCCGCTGGAAGACCTGCTGTCTGACAAACACCTGTCAAGCAAGCATACGGCCAAAATCCAAGTCATCCACGACAGTTCGATGCGCCTGCTGAACCTGATCAACGGCATACTCGAGTTCCGCAAGACCGAGACACAAAACAGGAAGCTGTCGGTCGAGAAAGCCAATCTGTCGAATCTGGTAAGGGAAATCGGACTCCGCTACAAGGAGCTCAACCGAAATGCAAAGGTCAAGTATATAATAGACATCGATTCTGACAACACAGTCATATACTTCGACGCCGACATGATAACCACAATACTCGACAACCTCCTGAGCAACGCCAACAAATACACGTCCGAAGGCAGTATAACGCTCCGGATGAAGTCGACCGAAGAAAACGGAGTAAAATATACAGACCTGTCTGTCATCGACACCGGACATGGCATATCCCACGAAGAGCTGTCGCATATATTCGAACGCTACTACCAGGCCAAAAGCCCCTATCAGGCATCAGGCTCCGGAATCGGGCTGGCTCTCGTCAAAAGCCTCGCCGAACTGCACAACGCCACACTTGCCGTGGAGAGCGAAGTCGACAAGGGAACTACCTTCACGCTACGCCTCCTGACCGACAACACTTATCCCGACGCCCTGCACGGAGGGAAGCCGTCGTCGCAGAAAGAGAGCGAGAAGGAGACCGGTGCGGAATCCGACAAGGGCACGTGCTCTGACGACAAGCCCATCCTTCTCATAGTCGAGGACGACAAGGACATCCAGCAGTATGTTGCCGAATCACTGAGCGACGAATTCACGGTGCTCACGGCCGCCAACGGCCGCGAGGGACTGAACATCACCCTCGAAAAGATTCCAGACATTGTGGTAAGCGACGTAATGATGCCGATAATGGACGGCATAGCCCTATGCCGTGCCATACGCGAAGAAATCTCCACAAGCCACGTGCCGATAGTGCTTCTGACAGCCCGCGACTCCATCACCGACAAGGAGGAAGGCTACAGCGCCGGAGCCGACTCGTACCTGACCAAACCATTCAGCGCCAAATTGTTGCGTAGCCGACTGCACAATCTGCTCGACCGCCGCAGACGCATGGCAAGGTCCATTTTGTCGGCCACCGACCTACGCGACACTCAGAAACCGGCCGACTCGGCTCCGGACATCGAACATTCCGCGCCCAATCCGCTCGACACAAAGTTCATCAACAAGATAACTGAAATCATCGACCAGAACGCCGAGATGGACAAGATGGACATAGCCTTCATCGCAGGCGAGATGGCCATGAGCCACTCGACCCTTTACCGCAAGGTAAAAGCCGTCACCGGCATGTCAGTCAACGAATTCATCCGCAAGGTGAAACTCCGCAAAGCGGCCCAGGCTCTACAGCGGGGCAACCATACTGTGTCGGAGATATCCTACATGACCGGATTCAGTTCCGTGGCATATTTCAGACAATGCTTTAAAGCCGAATTCGGAGTATCGCCTTCAGAATATTCCAAAACCAACAACGAACCGTCAGCAGACAATGATTAATTTTTATCCATAAACTTAACCAATCATGCGTAAAACGTTTATTTCAATCTTGTGCGCGCTGATAGCCCCATGGTGCATGGGGGGCACGCCAACACCTCCGGTAGTCAACGGCGAGGTGTTTCCCGACACCGACGGCAACCACATCAACGCCCACGGCGGAGGAATCCTTGAACATCAAGGCACCTACTATTGGTATGGCGAACACCGAGGCGAAGGACGTCCCGGTAAAGGACAGCGCGGAGTAGCCTGCTATTCGTCAACCGACCTTCACAACTGGAAGAACGAGGGAATCGTGCTCGCCGTGGTCAACGAGCCAGGCAGCCCTATCGAAGAAGGATGTATCATCGAACGTCCGAAAGTCATCTACAATCCTTCGACAGGAAAATTCGTAATGTGGTTCCACAACGAGCTCAAAGGACAGGGCTACGGCGCCGCACAGGCAGGGACCGCCATATCCGACTCTCCTACAGGGCCGTTCAAGCTTGTCAAGTCAGGACGCGTCAATCCAGGCATATACCCGATGAATATGACCGAAGAGGAGAAGGCAATGTCATGGGACAACTTCAAACACGACTGGTGGACTCCCGAGTGGTACGACGCCATCCGCAAAGGCATGTTTGCCAAGCGCGACCTCAAAGGCGGACAGATGTCACGCGACATGACCCTGTTTGTCGACGATGACGGCACCGCATACCATATCTATTCGTCGGAGGACAACCTGACGCTCAACATCGCCGAACTCGACTCGACATATCTCAACCACACCGGACGCTACATCCGCCTGTTCCCGGCCGGACACAACGAAGCACCGGCAATCTTCAAGAAGGACGGTACATACTGGATGATTACGTCCGGATGCACCGGCTGGGCGCCCAACAAGGCCCGAATGATGAAAGCCACAGACATTCTCGGAGAGTGGGAACAGCTCCCCAATCCGTGCGTAGGACCGAACGCCGACATCACATTCTTCGGACAGAGCACATTTATCATGCCCTACGACGGAGGATTCATGTTCATGGCCGACATCTGGAATCCGAAAGACCTCGGCAACTCACGCCACATCTGGCTCCCGATTGAATTCCGCGAAGACGGCACTCCGTTCATAATGGGACGTGAACAGAAGCCCGACACAGCGCAACCCGAAAAGGAATACAAGCTCGTGTGGAGCGATGAATTCGACAAGGACGGAAAACCGGATTCCAAAATCTGGAACTACGAGACAGGATATGCACGCAACCACGAACTGCAGTGGTACCAGTCGGACAACGCATACGTCAAAGACGGCCTTCTCATAATCGAAGCGCGTCAGTGCGACAAACCCAACCCCACCTACAAAGCAGGCGACAAAGGCTGGAGAGAGAGCCGCGAACGGATTGAATGCACATCGGCAAGCATCAATACACGCGGCAAGAAAGACATGCACTACGGACGCCTGTGTGTACGCGCCCGCATCCCGGTAGGCGGCGGAGCTTGGCCGGCTATCTGGCTTCTCGGCGAAGAGATGCAGTGGCCGTCAAACGGCGAAATCGACATGATGGAATATTACCGAGTGAACGGCGAGCCGCACATTCTGGCCAACGCGGCATGGGGCACCGACAAACCCTACGACGCAAAATGGAACAGCCAGAAGATTCCCTACAAGCACTTCCTGGACCGCGACCCGTTCTGGGCCGAGAAGTTCCACGAATGGCGCATGGACTGGGATGAAGAGGCAATGAAGCTCTATCTCGACGACGAGCTTATCAACGTCATTCCGCTGTCGCAGACCATCAACGGCAAAATCGGCAACGGAACCAATCCGTTCACCAAACCCCAGTACATACTGCTCAACCTCGCCATCGGCGGAGACAACGGCGGAGACCCCGACTGGAGCTGCTTCCCGATGAAGTACGAAGTTGACTATGTACGCCTTTACGAACCCGTACAGACAGCGGCGCTCTAACTTGAACACCGGTCAGCAAAACCATAGTCGAACCGACACAATAAAGGTCCCGGCCGTCACGGTTGGGACCTTATTAATGCTTCAAGTTGTTTCGGATGCGCATTCCGGGCCATCGGCAGTCAGGCATGCGCTCTTCATTTAATTCCTAAAAATTGTTTGATAATACATTGTTTGTCATTTAAAAATCATGCCCGTTCACTGGGCATAGCCGAATACTTAAAACATGATGCAAATTTAATTTAAAAATTTACCCCCCCCATTTTAATATTATTTAACACACCGTTCCGTAAATACGCTCTCAGATATGCTAAATGCATATCACACCGCTATTTAACACCCGAAAACGGAGCCTTGGAGGTAAAAAATAAGTGTAAAAAATACACTTTATGTTATATAACATATAATTTGTTGATTGTGAATTGAAAATTAAGTGTTACTTTTACACTCAACGAACAAACTTAATACCCATAATTAAACAAAACTAACCAGAATTATCATGAACTACTGGAAGTCACTCGCCCTCATTTCGGGCATGACACTTACCCTAAGTGCATGCGGCAATCAGAAGAATGCCGAACCCCAGTTAACTGATTCAGGTCTTAACCCCGCAGACTTCGTAACTGAATTCGACGGCAAGACCACAGGCCTCTACACCCTCAAGAATGCCAACGGCATGGAAGTATGCATCACCAACTTCGGCGGCCGCATCGTTTCCATAATGGCCCCGGACCGCGACGGCAAATTCCATGATGTCGTTCTCGGATTCGACAGCATCTCCGACTATCTTCCCCAGAACCATGCAAGCGACTTCGGCGCCGCAATCGGCCGCTACGCCAACCGCATCAACAAGGGCAAAATTGTACTCGACGGCGACACGATCCAGCTTCCCAGAAACAACTTCGGACACTGTCTGCACGGTGGTCCCAGAGGTTGGCAGTATAAAGTATACGACGTGACTGAAGCAAACGACAGCTCCGTGACTCTGACACTGCTCTCACCCGACGGCGACAGCAACTTCCCCGGCAACCTTACTGCTACAGTGAAGTACACCCTCACTCCGGACAACGCCCTCGACATCGCCTACAGCGCTACTACGGACAAGAAGACTGTCATCAACATGACTAACCACTCTTACTTCAACCTCAACGGAGACCCCTCTAAGCCCATCACCGACAACATCCTTTATGTATACGCCGACAGCTATACTCCCGTCGACAGCACATACATGACCACCGGTGAAATCGCCGCCGTAGCCGGAACTCCCATGGACTTCACCACTCCCAAGAGCGTTGGCCAGGATATCACCAACTTCGAGTTCATCCAGCTCAAGTACGGCAACGGTTACGACCACAACTGGGTACTCAACACTGCCGGCGACGACACTCAGGTAGCCGCCAAGCTCGTTTCGCCCGAAACCGGAATCTCGCTTGAAGTGCTCACCGACGAACCCGGCATCCAGGTTTATTCAGGCAACTTCCTTGACGGTACAGTGACCGGCAAAAAAGGCAAAGTCTACAACCAGCGCGCCGCCATCTGCCTTGAGACACAGCACTATCCCGACAGCCCCAACAAGCCCGAATGGCCCTCTGTAGTGCTTGAACCCGGACAGACCTACAACAGCCATTGCGTATTCAAGTTCGGTGTTGAAAAGTAAACTCTAAACTAAATATAGTAATTCTTAACATCTTAAATCAAAAAACTAAATTATGGCATTTTTGGATTGGGCCGTCATAGCCCTATTTTTCGTCGCGCTGATCGGCATCATCGTCTGGGTGATGCGCCAGAAGCAGAACAACGCGGAAGACTACTTCCTCGGCGGTAAGGATGCTACATGGATTGCCATCGGTGCATCAATCTTCGCCTCTAACATCGGTTCAGAGCACCTCATCGGTCTGGCCGGTTCAGGAGCATCGAGCGGTATGGCCATGGCCCACTGGGAAATACAAGGATGGATGATCCTTATACTCGGCTGGGTATTCGTTCCCTTCTACTCCCGTTCTATGGTTATCACAATGCCTGAATTCCTGGAACGCCGCTACAATCCGGCTTCCCGCACAATTCTGTCAGTGATATCTCTTATCAGCTACGTACTTACCAAGGTTGCAGTTACAGTTTATGCCGGCGGTCTCGTATTCCAGCAGGTGTTCGGCATCGAAACACTCTGGGGCATCGACTTCTTCTGGATCGCAGCCATCGGTCTTGTCATCCTCACCGCCATCTACACCATCGTGGGCGGTATGAAATCTGTGCTTTACACTTCCGTGCTCCAGACACCGATTCTTCTTCTCGGCTCTGTAATCATCCTCGTTCTCGGTCTTAAGGAACTCGGAGGCTGGGACGAAATGATGAAAATCTGTTCGGCTGTTGAAGTAAACAACTACGGCGACACAATGACCAACCTCATACGCAACAACAACGACGCACAGTATCCATGGCTCGGAGCTTTGATTGGTTCGGCCGTAATCGGTTTCTGGTATTGGTGTACCGACCAGTTCATCGTTCAGCGCGTACTTTCAGGTAAGAACGAGAAAGAAGCCCGCCGCGGTACCATCTTCGGCGCTTATCTGAAGCTTCTCCCCGTATTCCTGTTCCTCATCCCCGGTATGATTGCATTCGCTCTTCACCAGAAGCTCGGCTCATTCCTGCCGATGCTTCCCGACGGAGTCACTCCCAACAGCGACGCGGCGTTCCCCACCCTGGTTGCCAAACTGCTTCCTGCCGGTGTGAAAGGTCTGATTGTCTGCGGTATCCTCGCCGCCCTCATGTCGTCACTGGCATCACTGTTCAACTCTTCAGCCGCACTCTTCACCATCGACTTCTATAAGCGATTCGCTCCGAACACCGAACCTAAGAAACTCGTTCGCATCGGTCAGGCCGCCACTGTAGTAATCGTGATTCTCGGTATCCTCTGGATTCCGGTTATGCGCTCTGTTGGCGACGTCCTTTACCTCTACCTTCAGGATGTGCAGTCAGTGCTCGCTCCGGGTATCGCCGCCGCCTTCCTTATCGGTATTCTCTGGAAACGCGCCACTGCGCTCGGCGGTATGTGGGCACTTCTGTCAGGCCTTATCATCGGTCTTACCCGTCTCGGTGCCAAGATATACTACTCAAGCATGGGTATTGAACCCGGTTCGGTAGCTGACGCAAGCCTGTTCCAGCGTATATTCTTTGATGAAAACTGGCTCTTCTTCTGCGGATGGATGCTCGTATTCTGTCTTGCAGTCGGCGTAATCGTGTCATACTGCACCAAAGCTCCGGACCCCAACAAGATCCGCGGTCTTGTGTTTGGCACTTCAACTCCCGAGCAGCGCGCCGAAACCCGCGCCAGCTGGAACAAGTGGGATGTCATCCACTCAATCATCATCCTCTGTATCACCGCCGCATTCTACTGGTACTTCTGGTAAAAAGCCCAAATACTTGACAGCGTATATAATTAATGTGTCATGACTGAATTCTATAAAAACAATCCGCGCTTCTTCATAGGTGTAGACTGCATTATTTTCGGACTTAACAAAGGCGAACTGAGCATACTGCTCGCCAAACGCCAGTTTGAGCCGGAGAAAGGCAAATGGTCGCTCATGGGAGGATTCGTCAAAGATGGCGAAAGCGTCGACGACGCCGCAAAGCGCGTGCTTGTCGAGCTTACAGGATTGGACGATGTCTACATGGAGCAAGTGGGAGCCTTCGGCGAAGTCGACCGAGACCCCGGCGAACGCGTAGTGTCCGTGGCATATTATGCGCTGATAAATTTCGACGAATATGACCGGTTAAAGGTGATGGAACACAATGCGCAATGGATCAGCATCAACGACATGCCTCCGTTGAGCTTCGACCATCCCCAGATGATAGCCAAAGCCCGTGAGCTCATGCGTCAGAAAGTGTCGCATGAGCCCATAGGGTTCAACCTGTTGCCGAAGCTGTTCACTCTGACCCAGCTGCAGAGCCTCCACGAGACCATTCTCGGCGAGCCTGTCGACAAGCGCAACTTCAGAAAGCGCATATCAGAGATGGACTGCATCGAAAAGACCGATCAAATCGACAAAACAGGATCGAGACGCGGCGCCGCCCTCTACAAATTCAACGACGGAGTCTACAAACGCGATCCTAAATTTAAAATCTAACTCATCCAACTCAACAACCAATGCTCGAAGAATTAAAAGAAAAAGTGTTTCACGCCAACCTTGATTTGGTAAAACACGGTCTCGTAATATTCACATGGGGCAACGTGTCAGGAATCGACCGCGAAACCGGTCTGGTAGTAATCAAACCGAGCGGCGTGGACTACGACACAATGAAAGTATCGGACATGGTGGTAGTGGACCTCGACGGCAATGTAGTCGAAGGCGACCTCCGTCCATCGTCGGACACTCCTACCCACCTTGCCATATACAAGGCATTTCCCGAAGTAGGCGGAGTGGTACACACCCACTCTACCTATGCAACAGCATGGGCACAGGCCGGAATCGACCTGCCAAACATCGGAACCACCCATGCCGACTACTTCCATCAGGCCATACCCTGCACTGCCGACATGACAGAAGAGGAAGTGAAAGGCCAGTATGAACTCGAGACCGGCAACGTAATCATCAAGCGCTTCGAAGGCATGAATCCCATGCACACTCCCGGCGTACTGGTGAAAAACCACGGTCCGTTTGCCTGGGGCAAAGACCCGCATGATTCCGTTCACAACGCTGTCGTAATGGAGCAGGTAGCCAAAATGGCATTTGTGGCATACTCGGTCAATCCGTCCCTGACCATGAATCCACTTCTCATCGAGAAGCACTTCAACCGCAAGCATGGCCCGAACGCCTATTACGGACAGAAGAAAAAATAATCAATCTTAATATTTACTTACCTAACGATTGCCCGGCTATTCCATCAATTAAAAACATATTATAACCCTACGGAATAGACGACAATCCAACAAAAACTTAATGCAATGAAAGCTTTTGAAAATTTAGAATTATGGTGGGTGACTGGCGCACAGTTGCTATATGGTGGTGACGCAGTAGTAGCAGTAGACGCTCACTCAAAAGAAATGGTTGAAGGACTTAACAACTCCGGAAATCTCCCTATAAAGGTTGTGTACAAAGGCACAGCCAACTCTTCCAAGGAAGTAGAGGCAGTGATGAAGGCCGCCAACAACGATGAAAAGTGTGTCGGCATCATCACCTGGATGCATACTTTCTCTCCTGCAAAGATGTGGATCCACGGTCTGCAGCAGCTTAAGAAGCCCCTTCTTCACTTCCACACCCAGTACAACGCCGAAATTCCCTGGGACACTATGGACATGGACTTCATGAACCTGAACCAGAGCGCACACGGCGACCGCGAATTCGGACATATCTGCGCACGCCTTAACGTACGCCGCAAAGTCGTTGTAGGCTACTGGAAGGACGAAGCTACCCAGAAGAAGATTGCCGTATGGTCGCGTGTAGCCGCGGCTTGGGCCGACAGCCAGGATATGCTCATCGTTCGTTTCGGCGACCAGATGAACAACGTTGCCGTTACCGACGGCGACAAGGTAGCGGCGGAAATGCAGCTTGGCTACCACGTTGACTACTGCCCCGTAAGCGCACTTATGGAATACTTCAAGAAAGTTAAGGACGAAGACGTAAAGGAACTCTTCAACACATATCTCGCCTCTTACGACTACGACCCCAAAATCGCTCAGGAAGGAACCGACGAATACAAGTCGGTATGGAACGCAGCCAAGGCTGAGCTCGCCATCCGTGCCTGCCTCGAGGACAAGGGAGCAAAGGGTTTCACCACCAACTTCGACGACCTCGGCACCGACGACATCAACGACCCCAACTTCGTTGGTTTCGATCAGATTCCCGGACTCGCTTCTCAGCGCCTCATGGCTGAAGGCTACGGTTTCGGAGCAGAAGGCGACTGGAAGTCGGCGGCTCTCTACCGCACTCTCTGGGTCATGAACCAGGGACTTAACGGCGGCTGCTCATTCCTCGAAGACTACACCCTTAACTTCAACGGCGCAGAAAGCTCTATCCTTCAGGCCCACATGCTCGAAGTGTGCCCGCTCATCGCCGAACAGAAGCCCCGTCTGGAAGTGCACTTCCTCGGAATCGGTATCCGCAAGGCCCAGACTGCACGTCTGGTGTTCACATCAAAGCCCGGAAATGGCGTTACAGCTACCGTTGTCGACATGGGCAACCGTTTCCGCCTGATCGTAAACGACGTAGAGTGCATCAAGTCTAAGCCGCTTCCCAAACTCCCCGTGGCATCTGCCCTCTGGATTCCGATGCCCAACTTCGAAATCGGCGCAGGCGCATGGATCATGGCAGGCGGTACACACCACAGCTGCTTCTCTTACGACATCACTCCCGAATACTGGGAAGACTACGCAGAGATGGCCGGCATCGAAATGGTTCGTATCGACAAAGACACCACCATGCAGAGCTTCAAGAAGGAGCTTCGCTACAACGACGTATATTACATGCTCAACAAGTAATACGCCGTATCTATGAATTCAGATCCTAAAAGCACTATAGAAGCAGGTAAAGCCATACTCGGTATCGAGTTTGGCTCTACCCGCATCAAAGCCGTCCTCATCGACGAGAACAACAATCCGATAGCACAGGGCAGCCACGAATGGGAAAACCAGCTTGTCGACGGACTGTGGACATACAGCACCGAAGCCATCTGGTTCGGACTCCAGGACTGCTACCGCGACTTGCGCGCAAACGTTCTGGCACAGTATGGAGTCGAGATTGAAAACCTCGCGGCAATAGGCATCAGCGCCATGATGCACGGCTACATGGCGTTTGACAAAGAACAGGAAATCCTTGTTCCGTTCCGCACATGGCGCAACACCAACACCGGACGCGCCGCCGCTGAGCTTTCCGAACTCTTCGTCTACAACATTCCCTTGCGCTGGAGCATCTCGCACCTCTATCAGGCCATACTCAACGAAGAGCCGCACGTAAAGGACATCGACTTCCTGACGACGCTTGCCGGATATATCCACTGGCAGCTCACGGGAGAGAAGGTGCTCGGTATCGGCGACGCATCGGGTATGCTCCCCATCGACCCCGAGACCAAGAACTACTCGGCCGCAATGGTTGAGAAGTTTGACAATCTCGTGGCGCCCAAGGGATATCCCTGGAAGCTTACCGACATTCTTCCCAAAGTGCTCGTTGCAGGCGAAAAGGCAGGCATACTGACTGAAGACGGAGCCAACCGCCTCGACATATCCGGACATCTTAAGGGCGGAATACCCCTGTGTCCGCCGGAAGGAGATGCCGGAACCGGCATGACCGCCACCAACGCCGTCAAGCAGCGCACAGGCAACGTGTCGGCCGGAACGTCGTCATTCTCAATGATTGTAATCGAGAAAGACCTCAGCAAGCCTTACGAAGTCATCGACATGGTGACTACCCCCGACGGAAGCCTTGTGGCCATGGTACACTGCAACAACTGTACTTCCGACCTCAATGCCTGGGTAGGTCTGTTCCGTGAATATACCGAACTTCTCGGTCTGCCTGTAGACATGAACGAAATCTACGGCAAGCTCTACAACAACGCGCTGAAGGGCGAGACCGACTGCGGTGGACTCATCTCGTACAACTACTTCTCCGGAGAACCCGTAACCGGACTCGACGAGGGACGTCCCCTGTTCGTGCGTTCGGTAAACGACAAATTCAATCTCGCCAACTTCATGCGCGCACACCTCTATGCATCGGTGGCCGTATTGAAGATCGGCAACGACATCCTCTTCAACGACGAAAAGATTAAGGTGGACCGAATCACCGGCCACGGAGGTCTGTTCAAGACCAAGGGTGTAGGACAGCGTGTACTCGCCGCCGCCATCAACTCGCCGATTTCCGTCATGGAGACCGCCGGCGAAGGTGGTGCATGGGGTGTGGCTCTGCTGGCATCCTACCTCGTGAACAATGTTGACGAACGTTCGCTCGCCGACTTCCTCGACGTGCAGGTGTTCGCCGGAAATACCGGTGTCGAGATTGCCCCGACCGCAGAAGAAGTGGAAGGATTCAACAAGTATATCGAGACATACAAGAAGTGCCTCGATATCGAAAAAGCGGCAGTAAAATACAAGAATTAACCACTGCTCCTTAAATATTCCGAGCACGGTCCTGTCAATTTGCCGGGACCGTGCATTTTTATGAACAGACTTATGAACCCTACATCAGGCGCAATCGTTTAGTGGGTGTGAACATACGCAATTTTAACCGGATTTTTCATGAAATTTCGTAACTTTGTAACAAATTGTTAAAACCATACCCGAGTGCTATATTTCGTCAATTCACTAACAGCATCGTCATATCTCCTCGCGGCCGTAGCGTCGCTGTGCGCCCTCACGGCTCTGTTTCTCACATTCCGTTACGTGAGCCGGGTCACAAATCTGGTAAAAAGGCAGAATAGCGAAGAGCCCGATTCAAACGACGCCTGGCCCGACGTATCGATTGTCGTCTACACCTACAACGACGCCGAAGGCCTGTCGGAACTGCTCCCTACGCTCATCAACCAGGATTATCCGGGAGTATATGAAATAATAGTCGTGAACGACGGCGCAGACTTGGCCACCGACGAGCTCCTCACAGCTCTTGAAAAGGAGCATACCGGACTCTACCACACGTTCACGCCACGCGACACAAGCAACCTCTCTCGCAAAAAGCTCGCGCTTATGCTCGGCATCAAAGCCGCCAAGCACGATATAATGCACCTGATCACGTCGGAAAGCCGCATACCTTCCGACAACTGGCTAAAGCTCATGACCCGGCACTTTATGGAACCCGGCACTCAGGTAGTCATCGGATATGCATACCCCGATCCGGAATGCGACACAGAACCCGGCCACGACATGCGCATGCACGACCACTTGATTGAAGGAGTACACTATCTAAGCGCGGCCATCAACGGCCGCACATACCGCGGCGACGGCGACAACCTGTCGTACCGCAGGTCGTTGTTCTTCGACAACAAGGGTTTCAGCGGCTCGCTTCAGCTGGCTTACGGCGACGACGACGTGTTCATATCCGACGTGGCCACACCGACCAACACCAAAGTGGAGATAGCGTCCGACTCACAGGTGTCCACCGTCACCGAAGACCCCAAAAAACGCTTTCGCCATAAAAAGTCGCGCTACAGCTTTACCTCGAAATTTGGCAAACAGAACAGACTCCGCATGTATTCATTCATATCGGCAATGCAGTGGACATGGCTCATCACAACCCTTGTGTCGATATGCCTCTCCCCGCTTAACCCCATAATATGGGCCATCAACGCCGTCGTCGGAGCCGGACTGTGGATTCCTACCGTGCTGATTTGGAGAAAAGCCGCGGAAGCACTTCATGCGCCAAAGTTCAGCATATCGGTGCCGGCAACGCTAATGATGCGCCCGTTGCGCAATCTGAACTACCGCCTACACAATCACGACTCCCCGGAACCCCGCTTCACGTGGGAGACTATTTAGCACTGTCAACAGCCTCTGCCGGCATATTCAATTTATCGACAGTCTTTACATAATAAAGCAATGTGAAGATACGTTATAAAATTGATTTGCATCATTATCACAAATCGGACATTAAGAGTTATGAAACTAAACCACCTACTTGCTATCGTATTTTCTCTTGCGATGTTTTCATGCTCGACATCACGGTCGCCACTGACCTACTTCGAGAACATCAAGACCCAGCAGGACGGCGAGATTCCCGCTCCTTCAAGCTATCAGATAAAAATCGTGCCTGACGACGAGCTTCTAATCACCGTCACCTCTCTTATCCCGGAAGCGACGGCCGAATACAACCTTCCGCTGTCCAATCCGGCAAAAAACGGTTCGCTGCTCGAAGTAACCCAGCCAAAACAGCAGACATACCTCGTCGACAAGACCGGCGACATCGACTTTCCCCGACTCGGAACAATACACGTCGCAGGGATGACAACAGCAGAGCTTCAGAACCTTCTGGCAAAGAAAATCAGCGTGGATGTCGAAGACCCTGTGGTAAAAGTGTCGCTCATCAACTTCCGCATCAACGTGCTCGGCGAAGTACGCAATCCGGGGACCATCGGGGTCAACCGTGAACGCTTCTCCATCCTCGACGCACTCGGAGCGGCCGGCGACCTCACCGAGTATGCCGAGCGCAACAATGTGCTTCTCATCCGTGAAGTTGACGGAAAGAAGGAGTTCCACCACCTCAACCTTAACGACGCGGCACTGCTGTCGTCGCCCTACTACTATCTGCAGCAGAACGACGCCATCTACGTGGAGCCTAACAAAATCCGCAAGGACAACTCCAAGTACAATCAGAACAACGCCTTCAAGCTGTCGATGGCTTCCGCCATCATCAGCGCAAGCTCCGTTATCGCCTCACTCGTAATCGCATTAACCGTAAAATAAATCATATATGGACAGTATGCAGTCCTCTGAACAGACCAGAATCGTCAATGACAACGGCAAGCCTAAATTTCTACGTCTCTGCATAAGCCAGTGGCGCAAAATCCTTATATCAGTATTGGCATTTGCGATACTCGGATTCATCTACTCATATATAAAACCGACTGAATTTGACATTGAGGCAAACGTTCTGATTACCGACGACGACAAGGACGCAAACCTGATGCAATCGATAAATATGTCCGACATATTGCTGGGCAACAGCACATCTGCCGACCAGGAAATGGCATTGATGACGTCGCATTCACAGTTCAGAAGCATATCCATAGCCCTGCAGACCAACATCAGCTATGTCGTCAGAAAAAATATACTGAAACGGATACGTGTGTATTCCAAGTCGCCACTGATGCTGGTTGCATCACCGGAAATAGCCGATACCCTTCGTAACGTCCTGACATTCAAAGTAGGTGTAAATAAAGAAGGCCTGGCGTGGGTAAAAGCCAAAGACGTATACGGCGACGTAATAGCCGATGTTGAGAATCAGAAGTTCCCGATAGCACTTGACACCGACTACGGAGAATTCGTCATCGACAAAACGCAATACTACAAACCGGGGAAGGACCTTAGAATGAACATTTCGTATATCGGATATGACCATGCGGCTGAGAATCTTCAGAAAGAAATCAAATGCTTCATACCAAGCAGAAAGGCCGACATAGTCTCCGTAACCTTCAGAGCCGACAACATCGACTACGGCAAGTCGGTAGTCAATATGCTTGTCGATGAATATAACCAGCAGGTAATCAACAAGAACCGCAAAAAAGCGCAACGCATAGCCGACTTTCTTGACCAAAGAATCATAAAGCTTGCAAAAGAACTTTCAACCTCAGAAAGCGACATTGAAACGTATAAGCGCAACAACAACCTTACAGCTATTGAAGTCGACGCAGAATACTTCATGGCAAAGAAGGCTGAAATCGAAACCCGATTAGTCGAAAGCGAAACCACGCTTCAGATTCTGGAAATGACCAGACAGATGATGTCCGATCCGCAATACCAGTATGCGATGATTCCGGTTCCTACCGATGCTGAAGCCGTAGCCAACCTTGTCGGCGAATATAACAAGTTGATTCTCGAACGCATGAAAGTCGAATCCTCCGCAAAGCCGAACAGCACAATGATGCGTACTATCAACGAGCAAATCGAGGCCATGCGAAAGACAGTATTGTCATCCATCGACCGTCAGATTGCATCAGCGCGTATAATGGTGAACGACGCTAAGTCGGAAGCCTCCAAATCAAACAAGCGGTTAGGAGAAGTGCCCTCGCAGGAACGTGAATATATTGAACTCAAGCGTAATCAGCAGATAATCGAGACGCTCTATCTGTTCATGCTTAAAGAACGCGAACAAGCGTCAATTACCATCGCCAACGCATTGCCCAAAGGTGTCATAGTCGACAGAGCATTCGCTTTGATAAAACCGGCCACACCCGGAAAGCTATACATCATAGCGGTATTTGCTTTTATCGGAATCTTTGTAATACCCGCTTGGCTTTATATAAAGCCGATTTTAAACAATCTGATTAATCGATTTCTATAACCGAAATCTGCAACATACACTGTCAGATGTCATTCATGCCAGTAAAAGGAACTTCGCGACGCGTTCTTTCCAATATAGCATGGGCATTTCTCGGCAAAATAGTATCGCTCCTCAGCGTACTGTTTGTGGGAATATTAGTTGCCCGATATCTTGGACCGGCACAATATGGACTTCTCAATTATGTGATCAGCTATGTTGCGATATTCACCATAATATCAAATTTCGGCCTTGACGACATAGAAGTCAGGGAAATGTCAAAACCAGGGCAGACATGCCAGGTCACAATGTGGACAGGTATCCGACTCCGGCTTCTGCTCGCGGCTACGGCATACGTCCTGATTGTCGCCACGACTTTCATGTTTCGTCCGGAAAACCCCAAAGCCGTCGGATTCATTTTAATCTACGGTCTGAGCATATTTCCGACCTGCCTCAACTCCGTCCGCAACTATTTCACCTCGCAACTGCTCAACAAGCACATAGTCCAGTCTGAAATTGCCAGAACCATAATCTGCGCGGCAATAAAAATCATTCTGTTATACCTCGGAGCATCGCTGATGTGGTTCGTTATAGCATCAGCACTCGACATATTCATTGTGTCTATAGGCTACTACCTCAGCCTCCGTTCACACAAAGCGGAGATGTGTTCATACTCCGCCGACAAAAAATTGACCCGCTATCTGCTTATTGAAGCATTTCCGCTTATGCTGTCGTCGTCAGCCATAGTAATCTATCAAAGAATAGACCAGGTAATGATCGGGAACATGATTGACAATGAATCAGTAGGCTACTTTGCCACGGCCGGACGCTTCGCCGACCTTGTAGTGTTCGTCCCAATCGTAATCTGCCAGACACTCACCCCGATTCTGGTAAAGGCCAAATCGGAAAAATCAGTCGCTGACTATAATTCCAATTCAAGAATTTTTGTAAGCGCCATCGTCTGGAGTTCTATCATATTGGCTCTCATAATGTCGTTATCGGCATTCATACTGATTAAGCTTACATTCGGCCAGGCCTACCTCGCATCCGTTCCTATTCTACAGATTATGGCCTGGAAAGCCGTAGGCACCGCTTTGGCCACTGCCTCCGGCCAGTTGATCATAATCGACCGCATGCAGAAATGGACTGCAGTGCGGAACGCATTAGGATGCATCGTCTGCATAATACTCAACCTATTGCTCATTCCTACATATGGAGCAGTCGGCTCAGCCGTCGTCACTGTAATCACCGTCGCATTTGCCGGATTGATTTCAAACGCCATGATTCCATCCTACCGCAAGTATTTTAAAATTCAGATTGAGGCTCTTATATACGGACCCTCTGATATGTTAAAACTAAAATCAATGTATCAGCATGGGAAAAACACTTAAAAATATTCGTGCAAAGCTAAAACTCGACATGGCACTTGTCAAAGAGCTTTATAAGTATTTCCGCATAATCCGCAGGCACAACGGTTCCGGCGACACTATGTCCTCACCAGGAAAGCTTAAAGCTTTAATCATGCGCGAAAGCCACGTTTTGGAAAAAGGCATGTCAATGCCCAATCCTCACTTCCCGTTCGGCAAAGACAGAGCCATGGGTCTCATCGCCATCATCAAAGCCTATCTTGAGATTCCAGGGCATGACACTGACATAGCCTCACACGCGGTTGACATCCTCTTCAAATACATTTCATTGCATTCATCCAACGGCGTAGCATTGGATGAAATAGGCCGACAGGCTTCAATGCTTGCAAACAAAGTTTCAGCTACTGGAGATGACGCATGCGGTACTATAGATGTCAATCGGAATACAATCCGGGAAGAAGCTAAAAAGGATTTTGAGCACCTGATGAAGAGCAGGCACTCATACCGTTCCTTCTCAGACGAAGAAGTCCCATACAGCATTGTCGAAGAGGCTCTACGCATATCATCCATGACCCCGTCGGCCTGCAACCGCCAAGCATGGCGCACACACGTCTATCAAGGAGCCGAAGCTTCCGATATTCTGACATGGCAGGAAGGGTGCAGAGGTTTCGCCGACAAAATAAAAAACATAATCGTCGTTACCGCCGACCTCAATGCATTTTTTGCCCACGAAATATTTCAGGCCTATGTCGACGGCGGGCTATATGCAATGAACCTGATCAATTCACTGCACTTTTTAGGTGTAGGCACTATTCCATTGTCTTGCGGATTTTCCCAAGATAAATTGGAACAGCTTCACAAATTCGGCATTCCCGACAACGAGGTCCCTATTGTTATTATAGGACTCGGCATTATACCGGAGCGGACATCCGTAGCCGCATCACAACGTATACCATTCACCAAAACCAATACTCTCCATGAATAGACGCATCAACATATTGTATCTCGACCAGCCGCTTAACAACCGTGGCGACGAATCGGCACATCGCGGGATTATAAATTGGTTAAACCACAATTATCCTGAAGCACAAATCGATATTGTTTTTTGGGATGAAAAGAATGAGAACATACGTGAGTTCATCGTCGAATCACCCCAAAACAGCTATGTAAATATTCAGGCATACAAAGGAGCGCACTTCGCCCTGATAAAAGGCATTAAAAATCCTGTATTCTGGCGGCTACATCCTACAACACGACAGTTAATCAAGCTGATTAAACAGTCGGATTTCGTAATTTGCTCGCCCGGCGGCGTCAATCTTGGCGGATTTCAGGGCTGGGAACACATGGCGCAGATAAAAATCGCACAATGGCTAAAGAAACCAACAATATATTACGGACGATCGGTCGGTCCGTTTCCGACCGACACGGAAAGCCAACGCCTGTTCCTGAAGCTCAGCAAAGAACTGTTAAAGAAATTCACATACCTGTCAGTCAGGGATAAAGTGTCATCCGACACTTTAAGCCGTCTCGGAATTAGTCATTCACTGACTGTCGACAGTGCATTCCTCTCCGACCCTGATGCATTGTTGCCGCCAGACATTAAAAACACTATTGGCGACAACTATGCCGTAATAGTGCCAAATGTGCTGCACTGGCACTATGCTTTCAAAAAAGTCAGCCATGAAAGCATGCTTCAGTTCTATACCGGACTGCTTTCAAGACTAAAGAAAGCCTATCCCGGGACAAGATTCGTCATGCTTCCGCAGACCTATAACGAAATTACCCGGGAACGCAAGGACTACCTGTTTTTCAAAGAGATAGCCGACCACATGAACGATTCCGACGTTATAGCCATGCCTGAGACCCTGGGATCGGATATACAGCAGACTATAATCCGAGGAGCTAAATTCCTGATCGGATCGCGCTATCACTCCGTAGTATTTGCAATAAACCAGTCGACTCCGTTCGTAGCTTTGTCCTATGAGCACAAGATTGCCGGACTGGCAGACATATTAGGTTTAACCGACTGTTACATACCGATCGACGGCAAATCATTCGCTTCAGATACAGCTATAGACAGCTTAATTGAACAATGCATCTCACGTGTAGGCATCATTGACGTAAAGGTCATGGAAAAAGCACGTCAAAAAGCCAAAACGATAGCCTACGAGAGAATTGCAGACTTAAAAAAAATAATAATGTAGCACCTATGACAGAAGGAGTAATATATTTGTGGATTTTAGCGGGGCTGTTTGTAGGCCTGCTTGCTTATACTATCAAGAAAAAAGGCGTTCTTAATGCCGCCACATACGTGATAGGAATATATACTTTAGCCTCCTTCTGCTCCATATCATATTACAGCAGCATATTCTTCGATTTCCTTTCAGAACCGGCTAAAGTCGAGCTTCCGGGCGTATTATACCTGTTTGCCATTTTGCTGATTTTCTTCATACCGCTGTTAATGCTTCCTAAACGCATCAACAGATATTCAATTGACCCCGAACGGTTCAAAGTCATTTACTACATCGTTTTTTTCATTTCCGTCATTTGCCTGTTTTACAACTTCTTAAATCACGGAATTCAGGTAAAGAATCTTATGGACGATTTCGTCGACATACGAAATGAGAATTACGAGAACGACACTGTGCAGCTAAACATTGTCGGGCGGCTTATCACGGGCTATCTGTCGGCATTCAATGTATTTGCCATTCCGGTATCGATGTTTGCGCTGTTTGTCCTGAAGTACCGAAAAGTATTAAGCTCTATCTTCTTCGGCATAGCTGTCGCCACTCCTGTCTACAGCTCATTTGTAGTAGCAGGCCGATCGGAAGTAGTCAACATGATATTGCTTCTCGGCTTCACATTTTTCATATTCAAAGACCTCATCAGCCGAAAAGCATATAAAAGCTTCATGAAAGGACTTATTATAATGGGTTCGTTAGTCGGCATCTATGTGTTGTACGCAAACTTCATGCGGTTCGAAGACGAGGAGACCCCTGCATCATTGTTTCTGTTCAAGTATGCCGGAGAGTCATTTGTTAATTTTTCAGGTATATTGTATCCACAGATAATCGGGCTGACCTATGGAGCGTCGTCTTTCGGGCTATTCAGAAGACTTATAGGGCTAAGCTATATATCGGATCTGTCGGAACTTAGAGCCCTCGTTGAGCGTTCGACGGGTACTCCGGGCTATATATTTTATACATTTGCAGGAAACATATTCCGTGATTTCGGAGCTGTGTTCACTCTGATTTTAGGAGGTATATACGCCAAAGTCGTTTCCGGAATACTCCCGCGCACCGAATCCGACGCAGTAAAGACAGGCACCTTAATGCTTATATCGTTTCTGGGCAATCTTTATCTGCCCGGACTGTTCTACTTCAGTCTTTATTCGCAAATAGGCAACATATCTATCATTTTGGCCATCATACTATACTTCTATTTAAATAGCGGAGAGCAAAAGGTATTCATAGCAAACACCATCCACAATGAGCAATCAGAAAAAGAATAGAGTAATCGCAATTCATTTACCTCAATTCTACCCATTTGCAGAAAACGACGAATGGTGGGGAAAAGGATTCACGGAATGGAGGAACGTAGCGACTGCTACTCCACGTTTCCGGGGCCACTATCAGCCGCATATCCCCGCCGATCTCGGATTCTACGATTTGCGGCTTGCAGAATCGCGCATGGCTCAAATCGAGCTTGCAAAAATGCATGGCATCGATGGATTCTGCTACTACCACTATTGGTTTAGTGGCCGACAGATTATGGAAAAGCCGGTAAAAGAAATGTTGAACAACAGCTATGAAGCCTTCCCGTTCATGCTCTGCTGGGCCAATGAAAACTGGCACCGCAATTGGGAAGGAGGCTTCAACAAGGTCTTAATCTCCCAGGAATATAGCGAAGAAGACGACATACGGCACTTCTACCACCTTTTGCCATATTTCAACGATCCCCGATATATACGTGTCAATGGCGCGCCGGTGTTCTGCATATATCGGACACACCTGTTTCCTGACATCGAACGGACAATAGCAACATGGAGACGGCTTGCCTCTGAAAACGGCTTTTCGCTGTACATCTGCCGATTTGAAGACTCCCTTCACTTCGGCAATGAATTTATGGCAGACGGCATTGATGCCGCAGTCGAATTTCAACCGTTTATAACCAAAGAGCACCTGAAAGTAGGCAACTACATCCAGCGTGCATCGCGCAAGATATTCGGACGCGAACTTTTCAGCTACATATATTCCTACAAAGAGCTTGTCAAAAGACAGCTGTCCAGAAACATCAATGATTGCGGCTACAATAAGTATCCATGCGTATTCCCTTCCTGGGATAATTCCCCGCGGCGTAAAGGCAGAAGCTTTACCGCATTCAGAGGCTCCACACCGCAACTGTTTGAAAAATGGCTCCGCCATGTCAAAGACAGCTTTAAGCCATATTCAGCAGATGAAAACTTCGTATTCATAAACGCCTGGAACGAATGGGCCGAGGGATGCCATCTGGAACCGGATTTAAAAAATGGCTCCGGCTACCTTGACGCGGTTAAAAATGTCTTCCAAAATGATTGACGTAAGCATTGTCATAGTATGTATGAACAATTGGGACAACATTTCGCGCTGTCTCGATTCAATCCGCAAACATACATCAGTTTCCTATGAGGTGCTTGTCGTAGCCTACCTGTTCTCAGTTTCAAATCTTGAACGCCTGCGGAAGGAATATCCATGGATAACGATTATAGTAAACAATGAAATAAAAGGGTTCTCCGAAAATAACAATCTGGCTCTTCGACAGGCTCGCGGACGTTATTGCTTCGTGCTCAACGACGACACCGAGCTTACTATGCCCGCCATAGACCGGCTTGTAAGGGATATTGACTCTCTGCCCGACGACATAGCCATCATAAGCCCCGTTCTTTTAAATCCCGACGGCTCTGTGCAAGTCTGCGGACGCCCGCCAATGAACTGGCGTACATTTATCCTTCACCGCCTGCATCTGTGGAACGAAAGAAGCCGGACGAAGTATGTCAATCAGAACGGCATATTTCAATCTTACAATATCATTGGAGCGGCATTCCTGATAAGAACCGACCTTTTCCGTCAATACGGATGGTTTGACGAACGATACTTTTTCACACCCGAAGATATCGCCCTGTCCACACGTCTTAATCGCGCCGGCTACAAATGCATAGTCGATGCGGACGCGTCATTGATACATTTCGGGGGCATGAGCGGACTGTCGCCCTCCATGATACAGAGCGCCACCATACCCTCGGGCATAAAAGGGACGTTGGAGTTCTTCTCCAACAACAGCCGCTCAGGCTATTTCGGACTGGCGTTATTCGCATCAGGTATATCTGTCATGACAATACTGTTCAATTATTATCGGCAGATGAAGAATCCCGGTTCAAAACTTTATAGGCCGATGATAGCCGGCCACCGCAATGTCATTGCGTCGCTTTTCAATTCTCAATCCCCCAAAGAGATTTTCATAAAGTATTACCGCCAACTTAAATCATAGATGATCCACATACTTCTTGACAATAACAACAACCATTTTCCGAAACTAAACGACACGGAAGTCCATTTATCTCCGACACATCATAACAAATACATGTCGTGGATAAAAGGCGCGTGCTCGGTTATCAAGAAGAGCCGCAAGGATGATACTATAGTATGTTGGCTTGACATACAGGCAGTACTGTGTTATTGGCTGTGCACGCTCACATTCAGGGACCGCAACATAATAGCAATAAATCTGCTTCTCAAAGATAAGACCACCGTATTTAACCGTATGGCAAAATTTCTTTATCGCCATGCGCTGAAATCGCAGCATTTCAAAGCGACTGTTACATCAAAGGGATACGGAGTTTCTGTAAATCGGTCACTTGGAATTGACAAGCCCTATACGGTACTCAGAGATTTATTTCCCGACGAATACCGCAAATGGGAGAAAAGCTATGCGGGTGAGGGTGTGTTCTGCGGAGGCAACAATAGCCGGGATTGGGATTTCATATTGAAGTTGGCCGATATGATGCAGGATGTAACATTCCGATTAGTAATGCCAAGACATTTATATCTTGAAGCACAATCCCGACTTCCGAAAAATGTCATCGCCAAACATTCGCTTACTGAAAACGAATTTTTACAGGAAATGTCCCGTAGTGCCGTTGTATGCCTTCCGCTGACCACTGAAGCCCCTGCCGGACTGATTGTATTGTACCAGGCTACGGCATTAGGCAAAACCATCGTCACGACCGATACTGTAACAACACGAGAATACGTCAATGACAACTCCGGAATCACCTTGGAAAACGATGTAAATAAATGGGAGCGGGAGATACGTCATATTCTGTCCAATCCCGATGTCGCACATAAAAAAGCGGATACAATGTACCGGTTTTTAATCGACAACTGCTCTGAAAGTCAATATACACAAACCATAAAGTCTATTCTTGAACTATCCTGACAAATGGACTATCTCTCAATGGATATTGTACTCGTCAGCTCCATACAATGTACCGTACCAGACAGGATTTTTTCATGAGGTGAATATTATTGCGCAAATAATTTCGATTTTCCGTCATATTTAATTAAATTTGTAGTGGATTATTCATCAGGTTAAGTGTAAATATAGATTATGAGAGTGAAGGTTTTCAGCTTTTTTCGACCCATAACAACTATTTTTCTTTCAGTCCTAATGTCATTCCTGCCTTTTGTAGCTATGGCATCGGAACAGGAGCCGTTAAGAGTCTACCTCGGCGATCCGGAGACCACGGACACTGAATCGGAACAGGAGTCCAACAAGGAACTGGACAACTCCGAGGAGCCCATCGACGACTATGATCCCGAAGACGAAGAGGACATCTATTACATCGACCCCGATGAAGACGAAGATGAGTTCAATCCGTTTTCCGACCTGATTGCCGACACCCTCGACGTGGGTACCACATACGCGTTTCTGCCTCCAAGCTCCTTACCCGTAGTGGCGTTCCTGCCTGCCACCTACGACGAATTGCCGCACATCGACTCGATAGCCATCGACAATATGGAACCGTATCTCGAAGGTGAGATTAAAGCCCTCGACTGGCTCCGTGTGCTCGACAACGGGGCGAGGTCGTATAAAGAATTGAAGACGCGCTACATGCTTGACAACATACCGGCCGTCAAGTACAACATAAATTCTATGCCCAAACCACCGAAGAAATACACAGCTTCAGTGGACCCTTCGAAAGCCGTAATAACAGTCACAGAGATAGTTTCGGACAAACAGAATGTCACAGCCGGAGCACCGTTGCCCGCAATCGAACGCAAGCATTGGCTCCATACCGTAAATGCGTCCCTGCAATTCTCCCAGGCATACATAAGCCCCAACTGGTACCAGGGTGGCATAAACAATGTCAACGGCATCGGCAATCTCAGATGGAACGTCAAGCTCAATCCAAAATTCCACCCCGACGTGATGTTCGAAGCTACCACGCAATACAAGCTGGCGATGGCCAGTGCGCCCAACGACACAGTGCATTCATACCTCATCAGCGAAGACCAGTTCCAGTTTAACGCGACCGCCGGTGTGCACGCGTTCAAACATTGGTACTATTCATTGACCACCATGTTCAAGACCCAGCTTTTCAACAACTACAAAGGCAATTCGCGAGACATGAAGGCCGCATTCCTGTCGCCCGGAGAGCTGAACGTCGGTGTCGGTATGACGTACAACTATACAAGCCCTAAGAAGAAATTCGTTCTCGACGCCTCGATAGCCCCGATATCGTACAACATGAAGATGTCGACAAACCGAAAAATAAGCGTGACTTCATTCGGAATAAAAGAAGGCCACCGCACAGTAAGCGAAGTCGGTAGCAATGCCGAAGTACGCATGAAGTGGGAGATTATGTGGAACATCACCTACACATCCCGGTTCTTCGTCTTCACCGACTATGACTATCTGCAGGCCGACTGGGAAAATACGTTCAACTTCTCGTTCAACCGCTATCTGTCCACACAGCTCTACATCCATCCCCGCTTCGACTCGAGCCGAAGCAAGGTCGAAGGCACCAAATGGCACAAATGGCAGTTAAAAGAGATTTTAAGCTTCGGTCTTCAATATCAGTTTAAAACAATCTAACCACCAATAATCCACCAACTCCTCAATCTCTCCCGACATGCTCTCTCTCCGATTTATAACCGTACTACTGTGCTGTATGGCGGTCATGCCCGCCACGCAGGCCAAGAACCTCGTTGACCGGTTGCCGGCGATGTCGCCGCGTCTTGAAGGCTACATGGACCAGAACGAAGTCCGACAGCGCCTGTCGGAACTGCCTCTCCACATTATTGAAGGCATCTGGCAGTTTCCGTCAAACGGAGCCGTTATTTCCATCGAACGCTATACTCCCGACGGCATTCTCGCTGACGGAGCTGTTCGTTACCGTATGATCATACTGAAATCCCCCGTCAGATCCATCCATCCCGGAACAATCATGGGCTACGTTGCAGCCACCTCGAAGCAGGGAGTCTACGCCGCGCATGTATACACGTCGACCGACGGCGGAAGCCACCTCATAAGGCCCAAAGATTTCACATTCACGCTGACCGATGACGGACACCTGTCATTCCGAGTGCATTCCGCTTCGTTCTACACCAACGTCTGGCGCATGATTCCATATCTGTCACGCATCAGCTTCCGAGTCAGAAGCGCCGACAAGCCGAAAGACCTTGACGGATGCACCAGGCTATATCCCGAGCCTCTGTCGGGTCCAATCGAGCCTCGCTACCTATAAAAACACCCTCCCCTCCTTCTATAATCTTCCTCAAACCATGACTCTTAAAAACACAATTATTACAATATCCCTTGTCGCCGGGCTATGTTTTAATATCGCCACAGCCGACACCCGCACCACACGTGGAGGCAAACTCACTCTGCGCTCCGATAAAAAGCAGAATCTGCCCGATGGCATCCATAACTACGATTCCATGACGATTGACAGCCTTAGCATAAGCGGCTACGACAAGCCGTTGCGCTCATTGCGCGAAACATTCTTCGTCCACAACAATTACTCACAGATTCTTTCCTCCATATCAGTGTCGTTCACCTACCGCTCCGACGACGGACTGATGCTGCATTCCCGCACCATAAACATAAAGTGTCATATACCGCCAAGCGAGACACGTCAGCTTTTTATGACATCGTGGGACCGGCAATATGCCTACTATTTTGTCGACACGCGCATCAAGCCCCGCTCAAAAGGCGCAATACCATACATTGTCGAAATCGAACCATTTTACGCGACATTCCTGTCCGAGGAATACATCAACCCCACTCTTCAATACCCCTATAACGAGACGCGCCATGATCTCGAAGACCACGGCGCGCCGATATTTGAAGAGTAAACTACCGGTCACTAATCCTCTGCCTTGTCGCGCTTGCGCCACAAAGCAGACATCTGCTCCAGCGTCTTACCCTTGGTCTCGGGCACGAGCTTGTAGACGAATATAGCGGCGATGACGCAGATGATTCCGTACAAGGCATAGACAAACATGTGTCCGAACTTGTCGCCCATCTCGCCAAGATGCATATTGTACATCGGCACAAACGTACTTGACACGATAAAGTTGAATATCCATTGGAACGCTACCGCAATGGCCATGGCGGCGCCACGGATGGTGTTCGGGAATATTTCAGCGATAAGCACCCAGCATATCGGGCCCCATGAGAACATAAACGATGCAGAATAAACCATGATGCTCACCACCGGAACCACCGGCGGAACGTCAACCACATTTGACAACGCCACTCCTATCGCACCGAGAGCCATGCCGAGCGAACCGCTGATGAGCAACGGCTTTCTACCCCAGCGCTCAACCATAAACACGGCAACAAGTGTAAATGCTATGTTGACAATACCCATGATGACCGTCTGGACCATCGGATTGCCCATGCCCATCGAGTCGAAGATACGCGGGGCGTAATATAGCACGGCGTTGATGCCTACTGCCTGCTGGAACACAGACAACATGATGCCCACGAATATCACCATGACACCGAACGAGAACAGACGCTCGCTCTTCACCTGCACGGTAGCCTTGATTTCGGCAAGAATCATACGGGCCTTGGCCACGCCGTTGATTCGCGACAGCACGGACAGAGCCTTGTCGTCGCGGCCTGTCAGAGCCAGATAACGCGGCGACTCAGGCACGAAACATACCAATATCGTGAACAGTCCGGCCACGATGCCTTCCGAGCCGAACATGTAGCGCCATCCTGTGAAGATGGTCCACTGGTCGGAGTGCGGAAGCACTATATATAGATTTTCAGCAGTCTTCTCGATGATTGGGTTGGTGTGTTCGCCGAGAATCAGGAAATTGACAAAATAAACCACCAGCTGACCGAATATGATGGCAAACTGGTTCCATGACACAAGTGTACCGCGAATCTCCGACGGAGCTACCTCGGCGATATACATCGGGCAGATGGCCGAAGCAAGTCCAACGCCGATACCTCCTATGATGCGGTAAACATTGAACATCAGCATCAGTTCATAGGTAGGCTTGCCGTATTCAAACAGAAGAAATTCAGGATAATAACTACCTAAAGCCGACACAAAGAAGAATACGCCGGCAACAACCAACGACCTCTTACGGCCAAGACGCTGCGCACAGATTCCGGACAAAGCACTTCCGACAATACATCCCAAAAGCGCACTCGACGATGTGATGCCATGAATGACATCCGTGTATACAAAATCTGTGGCGTTTAAGAAAAATGCCTGCAGACCCTTCTCCGCTCCTGAGATTACGGCCGTGTCATATCCGAACAACAGGCCTCCCATTACGGCAACAAGGACTATGGAGAACAAATACACCTTACTGCCTTTTTCTTGGTAATTCATAATCAATAAAAACTATTTTGTTAAGGTTGGGTTTTATTTACAATTTCAGGATACATCACCTTGGAAGCCGCCTCTCCCATGGCCTTATAGCCAGCAGGATTCGGATGAAGCCAGTCAAACTGATAGTCGGGATTCATTCTCAAAGGATTGGCAGGATCGGCAAGCACGGCATCGAAATCAATCACTCCGTCAAACTTGCCGCATGTGCGTATCCATTCATTGACGGCCTGACGCGCCGCTTCATGGAAATATGACCAGTAGTTGGTATTTCCGAGCTGCGATATCGTAGCGCCGTAGACCTTCAGACCCTTCGCACGTGCCTTGTCGATAAACGATGTGTAGGCCTCGATAAGGTCTGCGGTAGTCTTTTCCACATTACGGCTTCCGCCGATGTCGTTGATGCCCTCGTATATCACTATGCCGGTCAGTCCGTTCTGGCCCATGATGTCTCGGTCAAACCGCTTGACGGCAGGTTCGCTAAGACCTCCGTGAAGCACACAGTTACCTCCTATGCCGAGATTGAGTACACCGACTTTGCCGTCCAAAGCCTCGGCACATACATCGGTCCAGCGGTTCTGAAGATTGTTGGTGGTGCCGCGTCCATCGGTAATCGAATTGCCGATTACGGCTATACATTCATCTCCGTCGGCCATGACTTCAAGCGCACTGATATTATACCAGTGTTCAAGCTTCTCACCGGCCACAAAGTTCTTCTTCGGTTTAGACATTCCTTCCATGATATAGGAAGTGGTGCGCGAACCTCGGTGCGAAGTAGCGTGTTCAGGAGTCTGTTCGCCATAGTTGATGGTTATCGACAGCAGCTGCAACGGTTTAAGGTCATATTTGACGGCATCGCTGTAGACAGCCTCGCGGGGAGCGATGGTGACGCTTTCCTTCCCTTCAAACTTAAGATACTTTACAGTCTTAGGATTAATCTTTTCGCCCTCGCCGGCATCGGCAATGTACACCGAGCGAATCTCAACAGGTTCGTCGCTGAATTCATTCGTCAATTTAAGGCGAAGTTCTTCACCGCCAAGCGACACGTGTATCACTTGTCGAAGTGAATTTCCGGTAAGAGTCATGGTCTGAGGCATATCGCCTTTGCCCGTATATTCAGGAGCCGTAGCCCAGGTGCCTGTCCATTTCTCCGCGGCAAATGCCGAGACAGCCAACAATAAGCCCGCGAACAGCAAGCCAAATCTTTTAATATTCATATATCAGAAGTATTTTACCAATCTATCGTTTAACACTCTTGGGCGACTCTTCGCCATACAGATAAGACGGAGTATAACCACCGTAATCAAGCACAATCTTCTCGAAAACCGCACCCGGATCAAGGGGCGACAACGAAAGAATAAGCACTGCGTCGTCCTTGTGCTCAGGCACAGTCAGTTCGACAGTCCTGTCCACCACTCTGCGGGCCACGGTCGGATAATATATACTGTAGACATTTTCCGGATTCTCGTTCAGATTGCCATTGAAGTTAACCACCTTAGGTTGAACTCCATCAAATCCGATAGTGAACCGGTGTCCGTCACGGTTGGCAAAAGCCAATGTCGACTTCAATGCCACTGTAGCCTTGACTGTCTTGACTCCGGCAGGAAGCTTGACGGCATATTCAAGCTTGGCTCCGGCAACGGAGTCGGTATACGGCATTACAGATACACCGCTCAAGGTACGTCCGACATAAGGAAGCACGGTCCAGCGTCCGTCGCTTTCCGGCTCTACGGCACGATAGAAATGCTCGGCTTCAATGACAACACAACCATCGTTTGCCCCGGGAGCGAACACATATCCTCCCTTGGTGTCAGATTCTACGCGGTTAACTTTAGGCATAGTGTCGCTGGGGAAATTGTCGTTCCATGAAGTATAGCCTATATGCTTCTGGGTCATCATACCGTCCCATTTGCCGTTCGACATTGTCTTGTTATAATACTTCATCAGTTCGGCATCCCTCTTAAAGCAAGACTCGACTTTATCGGCCCACATGTTTGCCTCAGGATCGCCTGCCTTATAAAGCTTGTCGTTCATGGCCTGGGCATAATACATATCGTAAAGATTGCCCATAAGCTGGAGCGGGAACAGGATTATCTGCTGATAGGCATCGCGCTGTTCGGGCTTCAGCGTGAGATACTGACGCAGGGCTTCAGCCTCAAGACGTGCATATTCGTCGCACACTTTGCGCCACTCGCCGTTTTCGAGTGAATATGTCTTGCTGTCAAGCATTTCAGGAGTTATACGGCCATTGTACTTACACAGCAGATTAAGAATGCGCGCGGCTTCGGGACCCTGTTCTTCACCGAACTGCCGGGAGCAGAAAGCCACCGTGTGGTCGTTGATGGTCGCGGCATTGTACTTGTCAGGATTCCACGCCATGTCTAGGAACAGAGTAATCGGATACTCCATCGGCTTCAAATCGCCAACGTTGAGAATCCAAAGCTTGTCCACCCCATAGTCATAGGTAAGTTTAAGCTGCTCCCACATATTCTGTATCGGGGTACAATTGATGAGCTTGCTGTTGCGGGGTGCGCCGACATAGTCTACATGGTAATATATTCCCCATCCTCCCGGATGCTTGCGCTCCTCGGCATTAGGCAGACGGCGGACGTTGCCCCAGTTGTCGTCACACAGCAGATATATCACATCGTCCGGAGCACGCAATCCACGGTCATACAGGTCCTGAACCTCCTTGTAGATAGCCCATACCTGCTGACGCTTGCCGGCATCCTTTCCGGTGACATCCTTTATGATTTTACGCTGATTCTTGAATATCTTTTGAAGCAGACGTATATTACGTTCATATTGAGGCACGTATTCATGGTCTTTGCCTTCGTTTCCACCCATAGGAGCGTCACCGTCGCCACGCATTCCGATTGTAATGACATCCTCGGTATCCTTCGAACGTTCAATTCCCTCTCTGAAGAATTTGTCTATGACAGCTTGGTTAGTGGCATAATCCCATACTCCGTACTCTTTTCTGTGACGTGCCCACTCCTGGTGGTTGCGGGCCATCGGTTCATGGTGGGAGGTACCCATAATCACGCCCATGCTGTCAGCTGTCGGGCCGTTTTCGGGGTCGTCGGCATAAAATGCCCATCCCCACATGGCAGGCCACATGTAGTTGCCTCGAAGACGAAGTATCAGTTCAAATACCCGTTCATAGAAGCGGTGGTCGCCGTATTCAGTTCCGTATGTGTTCTTTACCCATCCCGTAAGGCATGGAGCCTCATCGTTAAGGAATATTCCTCGGTAAGCCACGGCCGGCTCTCCGGCAGTGTACGTACCGCGCTTGATGGACAGGTCGGTCCGCTTCTCTACAGGAACGTCGGCCCAGTCATACCAAGGCGACACGCCTATCTGTTCCGACAATTCATAAATACCGTATACGGCACCTCGTCTGTCGCTTCCCGCTATAACAAGCGCTTCGTTTACTCCCGGATATGGATTGGCAAGCGTGGTCATTATATACTTCTCCCGCTTACCCTTCAATTCCGAAGCATCAATCAGTCCCTTCTTAATCAATCCGTCAATTATAGGAGATCCGAGGCTTCCGGCTATCACAACCGTCTTTCCTTCAGGAGCATCCAATATACGTGCGTCAGTTCCGGTCACCAGGCCGAAGTCTCCGGCAAGGTTGTCGGCAGCAATCTTGACCGCACTGTTGTCTTCGGGACTAACGCAGATGTTCAACGGAACACCGTTCTCGACCAGTGTGAATCTGTCGGACGATAGTTCCGGGAACGTTATTCCCGGATGATCGATAGCATGTAAGGCCGAGGGCATCAAAGCCGCACAGGCCGCTACCGCCATGTTTATCAAGGTTGTTTTATTCATTATAATGATTGGTTAATACACTAATTAAAAGTGAAATCTTAGATATGTGTATTCTGTAAAAGAAAAGAGTCCGCCCGGCCACTTCACGCGATGCCGGTCGGACTCTCTCTATCTAAGCCTGATTCAGACCGAGTCTGAAATTATTGCTGATTAAAAGAAGTGTCTGTTAGGCATACATGGCCACGATAGCTTCGTAAAGCTCCTGCTTTCCGGAAGTCTGCTTGGGTTCGGGCTGGGTCTTGGCGTATTCAACTACCTGCTCAAGGCTCAACTTGCCCTCTTCAAACTTCTTGCCCTCACCTGCATCGAACGAAGCATAGCGGTCAGCGAGCATCTTCTTGTAGGGAGACTCTTCAAGAAGAGCGGCAGCACTTTCAAGAGCTCGTGCCATAGCGTCCATGCCGGCGATGTGTGCGATGAAGATATCTTCAAGGTCGGTAGAGTTGCGACGGGTCTTGGCGTCGAAGTTTGTACCGCCGTTGCCGAGGCCGCCGTTGCGGATAATCTGCATCATGGCCTGGAT
>CAJTSJ010000007.1 GCA_910578785.1 uncultured Muribaculum sp.
TGAACCGAATTTATTTAATTTTAACCACGTCCATTTTTAGTGGACAGTAGTGACTTTCGCTAATTTTGCACTTGCTTGTTGACTCTACATTCTGAAATTAAAGTGGCATTGTGGCTTATCTCTAAGAAAAATTTGCTATCTTTGCGGTCTATATAGCTGTTAAAGAGACGTTAAATGAAAATAAGCACCTGCATATCAGTATTGTTGCTCGTGTTGTCGGTATTGACCGTCAATGCAAGCGGCGTGGGTTCGTATTCCAGTGATGAGTCGATCGTTGAACATATCGAGAAAACCGGTAATGTTACAGTCAACATGCCTGACGTGCTTCAGGAGCGCGTAGGCCGCGCTAAAACCGTTGAGGAAAAGGTCGAAGAGAAGCCTGTGGTCACTTCTCCTTCAGGGAAGATGGGAGGCTATCGAATTCAGGTGTTTTCCGACAATAACGCCCGTACGGCCAAAGCCGAGGCCCGAAGCAGGGCACGCAACGTGAGTGCGAAGTTTCCTGAATATGCCACATATGTAGTGTTCAGCTCGCCATATTGGCGGCTGCGTGTTGGTAATTTCCGTACGCAGGAGGAGGCCAACAATGCCGCCCACATGCTGAAAGAGGCTTTCCCGGCCTATAGCAGGGAGATAAGAGTGGTGCGTGACCGTATAACAGTGGGTGAATAAAACAAAAACAGCATCTGGCAATGGATGATAAGGAAGAAGTAATAGCGCAGATTGCCGAACATTATAAGAAAATCATTGAGCTGATCGGCGAGAATCCTGACCGTGAGGGTCTGGTCAAAACGCCCTTAAGGGCCGCCAAGGCTCTGTATTATGCCACTCAGGGCTATCGTCAGAATCCCGATGAAATCATGAAGTCGGCTATATTCGAGTATGCCGGTTCGCAGATGATAATAGTCAAGGATATCGAGTTCTACTCGTTTTGCGAGCATCATATATTGCCGTTTTTCGGGAAAGTGTCGATAGGCTATCTGCCTAACGGCAACATGATAGGCCTGTCAAAGCTGGCGCGTGTGGTCAATGTGTTTGCCCGCAGGCTTCAGGTGCAGGAGCGTTTTACGGCGGAGATTTGCCGTGAGGTATACGGGACTTTGAAGGCCCATGGCGTGATGGTGGTCTGCAATGCCGAGCATCTGTGCATGAAGATGCGCGGTGTCGAGAAGCAGGATTCGTCGACTACTACTATGGATTATGCCGGACGTTTTGCCGAAGATGTGGCTTTGCGTCAGGAATTTCTGTCGATGCTTAAGTCTATATAGTATATTTTGTCGGAGAGAGGAGAGCCGATGTGTTGTCAGTCTTCGTAGTCGAAGCTGTCGTCGTCATCGTCAAAATCAAAGTCGAAGTCCCATCCGTCGTCCATCGATTCCTCTTTAAACCGTGAAAGTTCGCGCCCTTCGCGTTTTGTGGGGCGTCCGAGACCCTTTCGGCGGTCGATAAATCCGCTGATTTTGACCACTTCGAGCAAATCGAGCTCCGATTTGGGAGTGATGTTTTCCATATAGTCCGGAACGAGTTTCGCTCCAAGTCTGTTTTCGGTCAGGGCTTTTACTCTGAATGAGTATGTCACAGGCGGTTTGCGTACCTTGATGATGTCGTCGACCTTTATCATACGCGACGGCTTGACCGGATTGTCGCCCATGACGACGCGTCCCTTCTTGCATGCCTCGGTGGCGATGGTGCGTGTCTTGAATATGCGCACTGCCCAAAGCCATTTGTCTATACGTACTTCCGTTTTCAATTTATTTGTTGTTGAAGTTGCACATTGCGAATTGTATTCCTGAAAGGCAGAATGCTTTTATGGCATCGCATGCCACTTCCAGGCGGGCCGGCATCTGCTGGCGCTGGTCGAGAGTGAAGTGGCCGAGCACATAGTCAATCTGGCACCCTTTGGGGAAGTCATTGCCTATTCCGAACCGTAGGCGCGGATAGGCTTGTGTTCCAAGCATCTGTGCTATATTTTTAAGGCCGTTGTGTCCGGCATCGCTTCCGCTTGACTTTATTCTGATGGCTCCGAACGGCAGCGCGAGGTCGTCGACGAGCACAAGTATATGGTCCGTGTCTATGCCTTCTTTCTCTTTCCAGTATCTGACGGCGTTGCCGCTCAGATTCATATAGGTGGATGGCTTCAGCAACGTCAGCATCTTGTTTTTGAGGCGCATGTGTGCCACGTCGCCGTAACGCTCCGTTTTAAAAGTAATATTGGATGCCTCGGCAAAGGCATCCAATATTCTAAATCCTATATTGTGGCGGGTTCCGCGGTATTCGTCACCGATGTTCCCGAGTCCTACAATAAGATACTTCATTCAAGATGTGGTGTTAAGTTCGATTACTTACCGGCGTTGGCGGCGGCACCACGTGCGGCACGTGTGAGCTGAACGGCACATACGACTGCGTTCTTGGCGTTCATCAGTTCAAGACCTTCGAAGCTGAGTTCGCCGATCTGGAGAGTCTTGCCGAGGCCGAGGTGGTCGATGTTGATCACTACGCGTTCGGGAATATTTGTGTAGATAGCCTTAACCTTGATTTTCTTCATGGAAAGGGTGAGCTTACCACCGGCTTTCACACCTTCGGCATGGCCTTCAAGCTTGACGGGAACTTCTACAACCACAGGCTTCTTGTCGTTAACTTCGAGAAGGTCGATGTGGAGCACGGTGTCCTTTACGGGGTGGAACTGTACTTCGCGGAGCACTGCGTTGCGCTTTTCGCCGTTTACGTCAAGTTCGATAGCGAATACGTCGGGAGTGTAGAGAAGCTTGCGCACGTCGTCGTTCTTTACAACGAGGTCGGTGGTGATCAGACCCTTGCCGTTGCCAATCTCGATGAGCTTTTCGCCGGGCTTAAGAGCTGTAGTGTAGGGGAGTGAAACGATTTCACCGCCGTTGAGAACTACGGGAATAAGATTTTCTGAACGCAGAGTCTTGGCTGCTTTCTTGCCGAGGTTGGTACGGGGTTCGGCTGACAATTTGTAAGTCTTCATTTTGTTTGTTTTGTTGTTTGTGTTACTCAAAATTAAGAATGCTTCCTAATTTCCCATCACACGGGGATGCTAAAAAGCGGTGCAAAGTTACGAATTAAATTTAACAATTCCCAATCCGTGAGTCTTTTTATTCCGGATTTTATGGGTGTAACGTGCCAAAATGGCAATTACCATCCGTCGTCGCGGTAGTCGTCATGGTAGTCGTCCCTATAATATTCGTCATAATCATAGCGGTCATCGATATCGTCGATGTCGGATTCATGCCAGTCAAGACGGTTTTCAAGCTCGTCGATGCGGTCTTCATAATCGTCGTCGCGGTCATGATATCGGTAATGATCCGCGTATCGGTTGTGCCGATGGTCGTTCTTGGCTGAAAACAGATTGAAAATACTTGCAAAAAGGGCCCAATGCCCTAAAAATCTGAATAGTCCCATGTCTCATAACTGTTTTTGCAAAGATAGCGACATGCATGGGCATGTTGATTGTGCCGACGGGTTAAATAATGTTTATCGGCAATTAGTCAGGTAAAAAAACGCATGCACCCCTGATGACGGGACGCATGCGCTGGAATACTATAAATCCGGGGAGCTGATTATTTTATTACGTTGAGCTTTTTGCCGACTTTGATGAAGGCCTGGATTGCGCGGTCGAGTTGCTGGCGGTCGTGTCCGGCAGAGAGCTGTACGCGGATGCGGGCCTGTCCCTTGGGCACTACGGGGTAGTAGAAGCCGGTGACGTAGATGCCTTCTTTCTGCATTTCGGCGGCGAAGTCCTGCGACAGTTTCGCGTCGTACAGCATCACGGCGCAGATAGCGGACTGGGTGGGCTTGATGTCGAATCCGGCTTCGAGCATTTGTGAACGGAAATATTCGACATTTTCCATCAGTTTGGCGTGGAGTTCCGAGCTTTCGGCGAGCATCTTGAACATCTCCAGACTCGCGCCTACGATTCCGGGTGCCACGGAGTTGGAGAACAGATATGGGCGTGAACGCTGGCGGAGCATGTCGATGATTTCTTTGCGTCCGGTTGTGAAGCCTCCCATGGCGCCTCCGAATGCCTTGCCGAGTGTTCCGGTGAAGATGTCGATTTTTCCGTAAAGATTATATTTTTCTGCAACACCGTGACCGGTCGGTCCGACAACGCCGGCCGAGTGGCTTTCGTCGACCATCACGAGTGCATCGTACTTCTCGGCGAGTTCGACAATCTTGTCCATCGGCGCGACGTTGCCGTCCATCGAAAATACGCCGTCGGTGGCGATGATTCTGAACCGCTGGGCCTGTGCTTCCTGAAGGCAACGTTCGAGTTCGGCCATGTCGGCGTTGGCATAGCGGTAGCGCTTTGCCTTGCACAGGCGCACTCCGTCGATGATTGAAGCATGGTTGAGGGCGTCGCTTATGATTGCGTCTTCTTCGGTCAGAAGCGGTTCGAACAGTCCGCCGTTGGCGTCGAAACATGCCGCGTAGAGTATGGTGTCTTCGGTCTTGAAATAGTCGCTGATGGCTTTTTCGAGTTCTTTGTGCATGTCCTGAGTGCCGCAGATGAAGCGCACAGACGACATTCCGTAGCCGTGGGTGTCCATGGCTTTCTTCGATGCCTCGATCAGGCGGGAGTTGTCGGAGAGTCCCAGATAGTTGTTCGCGCAGAAGTTCAATACCTCTCCCTGGGCACCGTCAACGGTGATTCCAGCCTTCTGAGGAGATGTTATGATTCGTTCGTTTTTGTACAGTCCGGCATCTTTGATGTCCTGTAACTCTTTCTCCAAATGTGATTTAAAATTGGTGTACATGGTGAAGTGAGTTTTAACTAAAAAATTTTCCCCAAAATTAAGGAAAAATCAGATTAAATCGCTTAATTTTGCGGAATAAAAATTCAGAAAATATTAAATTTCTTTGCAATGAAAAATGTTCTGATAATTGGCGCTACAGGCCAGATCGGTACTGAGCTGACCATGAAATTGCGAGGCATGTATCCGAACGGCGATATCGTGGCCGGATATATCAAAGGCGCAGAGCCAAAAGGGGTGTTGGCTGAAAGCGGTCCATCGGCCGAAGTGGACATAACAAATCCAAATCAGATAGCGGATGCTGTCGAAAAATACAAAGTAGATACGATTTACAACCTTGCCGCGCTATTGAGCGCGGTAGCCGAGTCACGTCCTCAGCTGGCCTGGAAGATAGGCGTCGGAGGCCTTTATAATACGCTCGAGGTGGCGCGCGAGAAGAACTGCGCCGTGTTTACTCCGAGCTCGATCGGCTCGTTCGGTCCGGAGACTCCCCACGACATGACTCCGCAGGACACCATACAGCGTCCGCAGACCATCTACGGTGTGACGAAGGTGACCGGCGAGATGCTGTCCGACTACTATGCGCGTCGTTTCGGCGTCGACACACGCTCTGTGCGTTTTCCCGGGCTGATATCCTATGTGGCCCCTCCCGGAGGCGGAACTACCGACTATGCCGTCGACATTTATTATTCAGCCATAAAGGGCGAGACTTTCAAATGTCCGCTCCATGCAGGCACATTCATGGACATGATGTATATGCCCGACGCACTGCGCGCCGCTGTAGAAATCATGGAGGCAGATCCGTCGCGCCTGGTTCATAGAAACTCGTTCAATATCGCTTCTATGAGTTTCGACCCGGAAATCATATACAATAAAATCAAGGAATACGTTCCCGACTTCAAGATGGAGTATGTGCCCGATCCTCTGCGTCAGGCCATAGCCGATTCGTGGCCCAACTCGCTTGACGACACTTGCGCCCGCGAAGAGTGGGACTGGAAGCCTGAATACGACCTTGACAAGATGACTCGGGACATGCTGTCGCATCTGCGTGTGAAGCTTGGCGTAGCCGAGGCTGAAATGGCTCTATAACTTTTAAAAATCAGATAAGATGGCAAAATACGGACCTTCGGTGGAAGGATTGATGCAGTTCATGGACGAAAGCGTATGCAACTTCTTTGCGGTGCGCACACTCCGCGAAATGCTTGACGCGGCCGGATACACTATGCTTGACGCACGCGAAAAGTGGAATCTCAAGCGTGGCGGCAAATACTATATGGTTAAGAACGACTCGGCATTGTTCGCCTTTATTCCCGGAATGGGCGACTGCTCCGAGGGTTTCAAAATCATATCAGCCCATAGCGATTCGCCCGGATTCAGAATCAAGCCCCGGCCTGAGATGATGTCGGACGGAGGCGTGATGAAGCTGAACACCGAAGTCTACGGAGGTCCGATTCTGTATACGTGGTTTGACCGTCCGCTTTCGATAGCCGGACGTGTATTGCTTAAGAGCGACGACCCGCTGAATCCGACTACCCGGCTTGTCAGGTTCGACCGTCCGTTGCTTACCATACCGCACTTGGCCATACATTTCAACCGTGCCGTCAATGAAGGCAACCCTCTGTCAAAACAAAAGGACATGCTTCCGGTGCTCGGCATAATAAAGGATATGGCAGAAAAGGATGGTTTTGTGTTGCGTCTGGTAGCTGATAAGCTTGAGGTGTCACCGTCCGACATTCTCGATTTCGACCTCTCGCTGTATGACACCACCAAGGCCTCGCTTGTAGGAGTGAATGAAGAGTTCATTACTTCGGGTCGTCTGGACGACCTGTCGATGGTGCATGCCGCGGTGTCGGCTCTGCTTACAGCCGAAGATGGCGATCGACGCACACGTGTGATGGCCATTTTCGACAACGAGGAGACCGGCTCCGGCACTAAGCAAGGTGCGGCGTCGCCTGTGCTTATGAACGCCCTGCGTCGTATTGTAGGTGCGCTTGGCGGTTCGGAGGAGGATTATCTGCGTGGCATAGCCAATTCGTTTATGGTTTCGGCCGACAATGCCCATGCATTGCATCCCAACTATCCGGAGAAGCAGGATCCTACCAACCATCCGGTCGTAGGTGGAGGTCCCGTGATAAAGATAAACGCCAACTGCAAGTATATGACCGATGCCGATTCGGCGGCTGTGTTCAAGAGCGTATGCGACGGAGCGGGTGTGCCGTGCCAGTATTTTGTAAATCATTCCGATGTGGCCGGAGGGTCGACGCTCGGCAACATCCTTACTTCGCAGATTGACCTTCGCGGAGTAGACATGGGTGCCGCTCTGTGGGCCATGCATTCTGTGCGCGAGACGGCGTCGGCTGTTGACCACGACTACATTATCCGCGCTTTCCGCCACTTCTACGAAGTATAAGTCGAAACTATACGTTAAAATACCAAAATCGGTTAACCCAGCTTGGGGCTAACCGATTTTTATATATTGCTATTACCATACACCGCCCATAGGCGCTTGTACAAACGTCAGAGTGCAGTATTCCTCGTATTCAAGGAACTCGTTCTCGCATACCATGACCAGCTCGATTACGCGTTCGAAGCCGGAATGGTTTTTCAATACTTTCAAAAGCATGCTTGAATCGTCCTGTCGTTCAAAATATACGGCGTTGCCTATCGGATTGACCCGTATATCCTGCTTTTCCCTGTCTATCAGCATTTCCTTGATGCCCCATTCCGTATAATTGGTGCTGGATATGTAGAAATTCTGTCCGGATGCATCTACTTTAAATGCTTTTTCTCCTGACCACTCGTCGCCGTCGTTTCTTAATTTCCACGCCGGGGTTCTGACTTCGGCGAACATGGTTGACGGTTGGCTTTCCGGCGATTGCGTTATGGAGAACCGGGAGAGCAGCCCCTCGGAATCAACGTCGACCAAAAATGTTCGCTCCGAATCTGAGTCGTTCTTTTGGATGTCTATGTCAAGTATATCGTCGCTTGCGGAGATGCTGATATATGGCGAGTTTACCTGCTTGCCGTCTATGATTTCTATGTCATTGCCGTCAATAGCCAGCGACCTGATAAATAGGCCGTTGTAGTTAAGACATTTTAGTTTGAATTGCTCGCCTGACGGTTTGCATAGGGTCTCCATATGATTCGATATAGCGTTGTGCCTTGGTTTCTTAACCTTGAATGTGTTTTTGTATGATTTCCATTGTGCTATGCCTGTTTGTGATTTAATATATTCAGTTCCAGGGAGTTGCTGTATTGTATGTTTGATGTATCCGTTTTTAGACTGTAACCCCGGAGAAGTGCATACTGATATCGACCTGTGTTCGGCTGTAGGATTGGAACTGACTGTAATTCTAACTCCTACTATTCCTGATTCATTGTTTGCTCCGGAAATGCTATATCCATATAAGATTTTGTTTGTCAGGATTTTATCCTTGTGCCCAACGAACATATTGTCGGATACTACATAATCAGTCGTCTTATGGTTTGAAGGAAAAAGGAAGACATATTCACCACCTTCGGGATTAATCGTAAACTCATATTCTCCGGGCCCGAACAGTTCGTCGCTATCGCCGAATCGCCAAGTTGTAGGCCATCGCAGTTCATCGTCCAGATCAAACCAACTCGGCCAATTCTGGTGCTCCACATCCGGCTCGGTTGGAATATCCGGCTCGACAACAGGCTCAGGTTCATCCTTGCAAGATGATAAAACGATCATGAACAACAGTATCACAACAAGAATTATCAGGGAGACAACAAACCGATGATTTGCGGTGTGTACATTGTCGGCTATGAATTTGAGTGATTTCATATACAGGCAGGAGCTTAAGGTTGATTTTTGCAAATATAGGGATATGAAAGGTATAAAACAAGCAAACTTTTATGTTTTAAAACATAAAAGTTTGTGTTTGTAATCGTATGTAGCCAAATGCTGAGCGTTCTTATCGCTTTAGTTGGCTGAATTTGTGCCGGCCGAGAAGATAGTATTGTATTATGATATTGGGTTGGTCGGGCAGGAGATTTTTGTCCGGAAACATGGTATAGTTTTTTTTCATTGACCGGAAGTCGCGGTGGGCTTTGAGCACGGCATTGGCGTTTTTGAGGTCAAGTTTGAGCATGAACATGCCCCAGGCCAGAGTGTCGTAAAGCCTGCGGATGAACAGTCGTCGAGTCCGCACGCCGTCAGGCAGGTTTTTGTAGAGCAGGACCAGATTGTTTCTGAAGTTGAGATATGTCTTTTTCGGATTTGAAGCCGGTAACGTTCCGCCCCCGAGGTGAAACACGGAGCTTTCGGGTACTGCCGCGATGTCGTATCCGGACAGTTTTACCCTCCAGCACAGGTCAATCTCCTCCATGTGGGCGAAAAACAGAGGGTCAAGTCCCCCGGCCTTACGGTAGAGGTCGGTGCGTATCATCAGCGCCGCCCCCGATGCCCAGAATATTGAAGCCGTGGAGTCATATTGCCCGTTGTCATGTTCGGTTACGGCAAATATGCGCCCTCGGCAATACGGGTAGCCGTTTTTGTCGAGATAGCCTCCGCAGGCTCCTGCATATTCCAGCATGTCGGGCTCTTTGTATGACAGAATCTTAGGCTGGCATGCGCCAGTCTCAGGATGTGCCTCCATATATCGGAAAAGCGGTTCTATCCAGCCGGGAGCCGGAGCCACGTCGCTGTTGAGCAGAATTGTGTATTTGTGGGGCAGGTCGTCTATGGCCAGGTTGTATCCCTCGGCGAACCCATGATTTTTATGGAGCAATATCAGCTCCGTCTCCGGAAATCTTGATTTAAGCATTTCCACGGAACCGTCGATACTTCCGTTGTCGGCCACGATTACATCGGCCAGCTCCGAATCGGTGTTGGCAATGACCTTGGGCAGAAACTCGGGCAGGATGGTGCTTCCGTTCCAGTTGAGAATGACTACTGCTATCGGTCTGTTCATGGCTGTCCGGCATTATCTTCCGGCATCTCCACCGGATGTTTCCACCGCTTGTGGGTCCATAGCCATATCGCGGGATTCCGTCTGATGGTCTCTTCGAGCATACGTCCGTAGCGGTCGGTGATAGAGTACATAGGCATCTCGCCCGGATGGTCGGCAATTGGCTTTACTGTCAGTCGATAGTGGCCGCGCGAGGGTTTGTCGACATCCCAGTAGAACACGGCCATGTCAAGACGCCTCGCGAGGGTCTCGGTGCCGGTTATGATGGCGGTAGGGTGGTTGAGGAACATCATTATGTGGCCTACGTCGCCGTGCGAGGGCTTTTGGTCGGACATAAATCCGGTGATGGAGAGTATGTTGTCGCGTTTGAGCTTGAGGAGGTCACGGAACACCATCTTCTTGTCGAACGACACTGAGCCGAAACGGCTTCGAAGCTTAAGAAAGTATTGGTCGAACCATTCATTCTTAAGCGGGCGGTAGACCTGGGAGAATACGAGCTTGTCCGAAGGTTTGTGGCGCGACCACAGAGAGATCGACGGCGCCCACTCCCAGTTGCCGCAGTGGGAAAAGTATATGGCTACCGAGCGTCCCCGGTCAAACGCCTTGTCAATCTCTTCGACACCCACGAACTCCATGCGGCGTTTCATCTCCTCGTCACTGATGTGCCCGAGCTTGATGGTCTCGACAAAGTAGTCGGCGAAGTTGCGGTAGAATTGGCGGAGGATTTTCTTTTGTTCCTTTTCGTCTTTTTCAGGGAATGAATCGGATATATTCTTCAAGGCTACCTTTCGGCGATATCTGACCACGTAGAACAGCAACAGGAATATGAAATCACTGATGCAGTACAGCAGTCCGAAGGGGAGCCGTGCAAGTCCGTCAAGAATCCATTTGACAGGCAGATATTTCAGATTGCGTTTCATGACAGTATTGTGCCGTTTATCAATTCTTCGTCAGGCACTGCCGAGTCCAGTCTGACGGGGACAATGGTGTTATAAAGCGATGGGTCGGGACTCATCTGAACGCGCAGATAGTTGTCGGTAAATCCGAACATCGGTTTGCCGACCTTCGGCTCTTCGGGAAGAACTTTGCGCGTCGTACCGATAAAACGCGCCATGAACGCGTTAAGTTTGTTCTCCGACAGCGACAGCATTCTGCACGTGCGCTTATGCTTGTCAGCCTGTGAAACTATTCCGTCAATTCCGAGCGCTTTTGTTCCCGGGCGTTCGGAATAAGGGAATACGTGCAGCCGGGATATATCGATAGAGTCTACGAAGTCGTATGATTTACGGAACAGTTCTTCCGTTTCGCCGCGTGCCCCCACGATAAGGTCTACGCCTATGAACGCATCAGGCATTACTTCGCGTATGCGCTCTATGCGGTGGCGGAACAAGGCCGTGTCGTAGTGTCTGCGCATGAGGCTCAGGACCTCGTCAGATCCAGCCTGCAACGGTATGTGGAAGTGCGGCATGAACCGGCGGGACGATGCTACCCAGTCGATGATGTCGTCGGTCAGCAGGTTAGGTTCGATCGATGATATGCGGTAGCGTTCGATGCCGTCGACTTTGTCGAGTTCCTTTATGAGGTCAAAGAATGTGTCGTCGCGACCCTTGCCGAAGTCTCCTATATTTACCCCGGTCAGCACTATCTCACGTCCTCCGTCTTCGGCCACCTTCCGTGCTTGTCCGACAATCTCATCTATGCTTCCCGAACGGCTTCGTCCGCGTGCCATAGGTATGGTGCAGTATGAGCACCAATAGTCGCAACCATCCTGGATCTTAAGGAAATATCTGGTTCGGTCTTCGCCGGAGCATGACGGATGAAATGCCCGGATGTCCTTGGCCGGAGTCACTTCGCGGCATTTCTGTCTGTCGGCATACCACTTGTCGATATATTCCGAGATGGCAAGCTTCTGGTCGGTGCCGACCACGATGTCCACTCCCGGAATTTCGGCTATCTCGTGCGATTTCAGCTGTGCGTAGCATCCTGTGACCACTATTACGGCTTCCGGATATTTTGAAGCGAAACGGTGCAGGGCCTGGCGGCACTTCTTGTCGGCCACTTCGGTCACGCTGCATGTGTTGACTACGATAATGTCGGGCGTCTCGCCTGTTGACACACGGCGTATGCCTTTGGCCGCTAACGTCTTGGCTATAGTCGAGGTCTCGGCGAAATTAAGCTTGCATCCAAATGTATGGAACAAGGCTTTGGCGTTATCAAATGACGATGCATCAATCATAGTGCAAATTTACTGCTTTTTGAGTTATCGGCAGACAAATTCAGTGACTATTTATTGCTAAATGCCGGATATGAAAAAATCCGGTTGCACCTGTCGGTAGCAGCCGGATGTGTGAAGTCTGAGTAAATTGAGGAAAGCCCGGGATTATGCCTTGTTCTTGATTATGAGCACCTCAATTATAGATATGGCTGTCTGCTCCGGGATTTCAAGAGTTTCGGCGAGCTGGTTGATGATGTCTTTTTCCTCATCCTCAAGCACTCCGTCGGCAAGGGCGATGTCTACCGCGCATGCGAAAGCCGTCAGCTTCATGTCTTCGGGCAGTCCGGTCACAGAAGCGGCCACGAGGGCGCTTGCTCCCTGGTTCTTCAGAATGCGGAAAAGCTTGTCGAACATTTTGTCGAAAGCCGGGCCTGAAAAATTGTCATACAGGCGAAGGCGACGGATATAGGTTACAATGCCGTCCCATTCTGATTGTGAAATACTTCCGTCAGCTCCTGCCATTGCTAATGCGATACCGGCAAATGCCTCCTGCTTTGAGAGTTTGTTGTCTTCCGGTACTTGTTTGAAAATTTTATCGAAAAGTCCCATGATTGAATTTTGTGATAAATTGATGTAGCGTTTTATATTTGTAATGTTGCTGATTTTTGGTATCAGTACTACAAAATTAATATTATTTTTCGGGTTGAAAAATAGTCGGGGCTTTAGTTTTTCGACATTATAGCATTAATTAACAGAATGCATATTGGGGAACCGGCTCTATGTTTGACATGCGTGATAATAGGAATATTTATACATAATTAATTGACGGGGCGATTCTAGAACTATTTATTGAGTAAATTTGTACTAAATTAAATATAAAAATGTCTATTTTTGCAGAAAATAATATCGATGAACAATCCAGACTTATTGAATGCCCTTTATGCACAAAGTTTTTGTGACAACTGGACCCTCCCGGCTCTGTCGGAGTATGGTGATAAAAAGGTCGTGACCTACGGCGGGTTGGCGGAAGAGATTGCCAAAATGCATTTAATGTATGAAATGATAGGCATAAAGCCCGGCGACAAAATAGCTCTGATAGGTAAAAATGCTCCGGGATGGATCATGGTGTTCATATCCACGATTACTTACGGAGCCACTATAGTGCCTATTCTCCAGGATTTTAATCCTACCGACGCACAGCATATCATAAACCACTCGGAGTCGGTGTTGCTGTTTGTGGACAAAAACATCTGGGAAAATCTTGAATTTGAAAAGATGCCGCATCTGCGGGGTGTAATCTCGCTGTCGGAATCGAAGCTTCTTGCCGAGCATCCGCTTAACAACAAATGTATGGAGAAGCAGTTGAGGAAGCTTAAGCGTACATTTAAGTCGCGTTATAAAGGCGGATTCGGCCCTAAGGATGTGGTATATCGTGAAATGGACGCCGACGATATAGCGGTCATCAACTATACCTCGGGCACTACCGGATTTTCCAAAGGAGTCATGCTTACATATAAGAACCTGTGGGGAAACGTCATGTTCGGCAGTCAGTCTCGCCTGCATTTTCAGGGCTCGCGATGTCTTTCGTTCCTGCCGTTGGCCCATGCCTACGGATGTGCGTTTGACATGCTGGTGCCGTTGGCCGTTGGCACCCACATCATTGTCTTCGGAAAGCTTCCGACCCCCGTGTTGCTGATGAAGGCTCTCTCTGAGGTGCGTCCGAATCTTGTGATTTGTGTTCCGTTGATACTCGAAAAGATATATCGCAAGCAGATACTTCCGATGATTACCAAGTCGCCGATGCGGTGGGTGCTTGCCATTCCTGGACTTGACAAGGCGCTTTACGTCATGATACGTAAAAAGCTTGTCGAGGCTTTCGGCGGGGAATTCGAGGAGGTAATTGTCGGCGGCGCGCCGCTCAACCATGAGGTGGAAGAATTCCTGCATAGAATCAAGTTCCCGTTTACGGTGGGATATGGAATGACCGAATGCGGTCCGCTTATCAGCTATACGCCGTGGCGCCAGTTTTTGGTCACTTCGTCAGGCCGGACATTGCCGGGACTTATGGAGAGCAAGATTCTCAGCGACTCACCGGAGACGGTGCCGGGCGAAATCTGTGTCAAAGGCGTCAATGTCATGAAGGGTTACTACAAGAATCCCGACGCTACATCGGCGGTGCTTGACGAGGACGGATGGCTTCACACGGGCGACATGGGCACGCGGTCGGCCGATGGGACAATATTCATCAAAGGCCGCTACAAGACGATGATTCTGTCGTCCAACGGACAGAACATTTACCCGGAAGAAATCGAGGCCAAGCTGAACAACATGCCGCTGGTGGCCGAAAGTCTGGTGATAGAGCGCAACAACCATCTGGTGGCTCTCGTATATCCCGACTATGAGACCATGGACCGCTACGGAATATCAAGCGCCAAGCTGCCTGAAGAGATGGAGAAAGTGCGTCAGGATCTTAATAAACTTGTAGCCCCTTATGAGAAAGTCGACAAGATACAGCTGATTGCGCAGGAGTTTGAAAAGACGCCCAAGCGTTCAATCAAGCGCTACCTCTATAATGCTTAATCACGGACAGTAGCTATGTGGTTGGACATATTGTTGCTTTTAATCGGACTGGCGTTGATTCTGTTCGGAGCCAACTGGCTGACTGACGGAGCATCGGCCGTGGCCAAGCGGTGGGGCGTTTCAGACCTTGTGATAGGGTTGACCGTCGTAGCTTTCGGAACATCGGCTCCGGAGCTGGTCATAAGTGTAGTGTCGGCCATTCACGGAAGCGCCGGGCTGGCCGTCGGCAATGTCGTTGGAAGCAACATATTCAATGTGCTCGTGATTATCGGCTGCGTGGCGGTTTTGGCTCCAATAAAGGTTGATAAGGGTAATATGACTAATGATATACCGTTGGTCATCCTGTCGTCGCTTGCCCTGTTTGTCTGTGCTAACTCAATGATGCTCGACGGATTGCCGGAAAATGTGATAAGCCGTTCCGAAGGATTGCTCCTGTTGCTCTTTTTCATGATATTCATGCGCTATACATTCTCGATTGCCAGAAATGCCGTCAACGGTGCAGAGGCAGTCGATGGAGCTGATGCTGACGCTAAAAAGATACCGTTGTGGAAGTCTGCCTTGCTGATTGCGGCGGGGCTTGCCGGATTGATTTTTGGCGGGGAGTGGTTTGTCGACGGAGCGTCGGGTGTGGCCCGAGGTCTGAATGTAAGCGAGTCGGTCATAGGTCTGACTATAGTAGCCGCCGGTACATCGTTGCCGGAACTTGCCACGTCGATGGTGGCGGCGTTGAAAAAGAATACGGAGCTTGCCGTCGGCAATGTGGTCGGCAGTTGTGTGTTCAATGTCTTTATGGTGCTCGGGGTGTCGGCCGTGATACGCCCGTTGGAGCTTGGAGGCATCGGCAACTTCGACCTTCTTACGCTGGTCCTGGCAAGCGTGCTCTTCTGGTTCTTCGGGTGGCAGATAAGGACACGCACCATCACCCGTGTCGAAGGCATACTGCTTCTCGCGGTGTATGTGGCCTATACTTCAGTGCTGATATACAATGCATAACCCAATACGGCACCAATTAACAGGACTGATTATTTAGATATTATTACGATGTTTTGATTAATTTTTTGGTGCAGGTTTTGTAATTTTGCACTCCAAAAATTGCATCTTATTGAAATTAGGAGACCTATATAATCTTATATTCCGGCATAAGCTATTGTTGCCTTTGGCATTGTTGATGATAAACCTTGTCGCATCAGCCCAAAATACAGGTATTAAGGGCGTCGTTGTGGATTCTGTCACGCGTCAACCGGTGCCGTATGCGGCGTTGCTTGTGAACAATACCGGCAATGGTACGCTGACAGACGAAAAAGGCCATTTCTTTATCCGTTCGAGCGGAATAGCCGACAGTCTGCGGGTGTCGGTTATGGGCTACGGGACTAAAATGATATCGTTAAAAGGTGCTGATTTGTCGAATATTACTGTCGAGATTGTCCCTACTGGTGTGCGTCTTAACGAGGTTGTGGTACGGCCCAGGAAGGAGAAATACAGTAAGAAGAATAATCCTGCCGTGGCGTTTCTGGAGCGTATACGCGCCGCAAGAGACATGACCGATCCTCGTCGCAATGATTACTACAATTTCGACAAGTATGAGCGCATGACGATGGCTATCAACGATTTTAGTCCGTCGGAAGGCTCTTGGATGGATAAAAAGTTTGATTTCCTCAAGGATTATGTCGATGTGTCGGAGATTTCGGGTAAGCCGATTCTTAACATTTCGGTCAGAGAAAAAAGCTCAACGGTGAACTATAGGCGCGATCCGAAGTCTGAGCATGAACATGTCAGAGGGATGCGTCAGGAGGGCATCGACGATGTGGCGAGCAATCAGGAAGGTGTTCGTCAGGCTCTGGAAGACGTGTTCCGGGAGATTGACATTTACAATAATGACGTCACTCTTTTGCAAAACCGATTTGTCAGTCCGCTTTCGCGCATTGCGTCGGATTTCTATAAATTCTATCTCACTGACACGCTTGTGGTGGAGCAGGACACATGCGTGGTGCTGAGTTTTGTGCCGCATACTCCGCAGACATGGGGATTCATCGGCAAACTTTATGTGCCGAAGAACGACAGCGCGATGTTTATCAAGAAGGTGGACCTACATCTGCCGCATACCATAAATGTGAACTTTATCGACGGCATGACTGTGTCGCAGACGTTTGAGAAGGCTCCCGACGGTTCTCGCCTTAAGACAAAGGACGACATGATTTTTGAACTGTCTATTCTGCCGGGTGCGCCTAAACTGTATGTGCGTCGAAATACCGCTTATGAAAATTTCAACTTTGACGAGCCTGCTGAGGGCAATGATGTCTTTGACTTTGCCGAATATCAGGTTGTGGCCGATGACGCTTATGTGCAGACTGATGAATTCTGGGGCTCACGGCGCATCGTGCCTATGGACAAGGGCGAAAAGGGAGTAGGCGAAATGATGGCTAAACTTCGCAGACAGCCTATATATTACTGGGCGGAGAAGGGGCTTCGCCTCTTGGTCAGCGGATATGTCCATACCGGCAATCCGAGTAAGTTTGACTACGGTCCTATCAATACAAGCATATCGTTCAATACGGTGGAGGGTGTGCGCCTGCGTGCCGGAGGCATGACCACGGCCAATCTGTCAAAACGCTGGTTCATGCGCGGCTATGTGGCATACGGCACCAAGGATGAGAAGGTTAAATATCGCGGGGAGCTTGAATATTCATTCTGCGACAAGAAGTACCATTCGAGAGAATTCCCGGTGCATTCATTGCGGTTCACATCGCTATATGACATAGACCAGCTTGGACAGCGTTATTCCAACACCAATGCCGACAATATATTCCTGTCTTTGAAGCGAATGAAGGATGTAAGGGTCACGTATCAGCGTTTTCAGCGTCTGGACTATATACTTGAACTCAGAAACAACTTCTCAATTGAGGCGGGCGTGATGTACGAACGTCAGGAGGCTACGAAGTGGATTCCATTTGTCGACGGCCACGGAAGGCGATTCGGTCACTACAACGAGACTTCGCTTGAACTCAAACTGAGGTTTGCTCCAGGCGAAAAGTTCTATCAGGGCAAGACGTATCGACTGCCCATCAATCTTGACGCTCCCGTGTTCGAACTGACGCATACGTTTGCTCCGGGCGATATGTTCGGCAGCAAATTCACCATCAACCGCACTGAATTGCGCTATCAGCAAAGGTGGTGGCTTTCGGCTTTCGGCTATATCGACGCGATCGTTAAAGGCGGTCATGTCTGGAGCTCGGTTCCTTATATGAATCTGCTTTTGCCCAACGCCAATCTGTCCTATACTATACAGCCTGAAAGCTACTCGCTTATGAATCCTCTTGAGTTCATCAACGATTCGTATGCTTCGGTCGATTTTACATACTGGCTTAACGGACTGATATTTAACCGTATTCCATTGCTTAACAGGTTGAAGCTACGCGAAGTTGTCAACTTCAAGGGACTTTGGGGGCATCTTAGCGACAGGAACGATCCGTCATGCAATAAATCGTTGTTCATGTTCCCTGACGATGTCAGAGCCACGCGTATGTCCAACACTCCGTATATGGAGATCAGTGTCGGCATAGACAACATTTTCAGCGTTCTGCGCGTGGACTACGTTACGCGACTGTCATATCGCGGCACTCCGGGAGCGCCCGACTGGGGTGTAAGGGTGGCTTTCCATCTGGCGTTCTAAAAAGAATCGGCCGATATTCACGTGTGTGATTACCGGCCGGTGTGGTGTAGTCGGGTATTGTCCTATCGACGTTCAACGAGGTTGGGGATGGGGCCGTACTGGTTTTCGGTAGGCTGGCTGTCCTTGCAGAACCATACGATGAGGATAATGGCGCCTACAATGGGTATAAGAGCCAGAAGCCACCACCATCCTGACTTGCCTATGTCGTGCAGACGGCGGACGCAAAGTCCGAGCGACGGAAGTAAAAGTGCCAGACCGACAATTCCGCATACCATCACAGCCGTTTCGGCAGATGATATAAACAGAAAGATGTAGTTAAGGGCGGTGTTCACTATAAATGAGAATAGAATCCACCACCAATATTCCGAGCGTGATGCACGGCCTGAGAAACAGCAATACTTGTTTAACGCGCGCTTTACAGCTTCGCCGAAGGGTACTTGATACTGAAACATGTTGATAATAATTAAGGGTTTAAAATTTATGTTCACAAAGATATATTTTTATGATGAGAAACTAAAATAAAATCGAACTCAATCAATGACTGATTAATGTTGTCGCTAAAGGACTGATTTTATAGAATTAGTTTGTGGCTTTTGAAAATTAATTGTAAGTTTGCGTAATCAATCATTAAAGCAACATTAAACAATACAATGAACAACGGTAATTATTACAATGGAGGTGCCTCCAACAACAACGGTTATCCTCCCCAGCCCCCGATGAACAACGGGGATATCTTTACTCCGGGTCCTTCTGGAAAGAGTCGTGGTGTGGCAGGCCTGCTTGCTATATTTTTGGGAAGTTTAGGAGTGCAGTATTTCTATCTCGGTAAGACCACTGCCGGTGTGATAACTATATTGGTGACTTGGTTGCTCTGCGGTATACCGAGCATCGTATGGCTGATTCAGGGAATTCTGATGATGTGCATGAACCAGGCTGATTTCGAGCGTAAATACGTTTATTCTACGTCGACTTATCCCTTGTTCTGATGTAAGTAAGTAGGGATTAGAACATCATTTGAAATTTACATATGCGGGACCGTCGCCTTGGATGTGGCGACGGTCCCGCATTTTTTTATTTCGCATGCACTGTGATGATGTCGGACAGGCTGGTGGTGTAGAGCGGCGATCCGAGGTCGTGTCTGACGAGCGCCGATATGCCGTTGCCTGTCGATGCGATCCGGATTATGTCACGCGAATGGTATGATGCGTTTACCGAGTCGATGGTGTGCATGAGCCGTTGACGTTTGTCTCTCTGTCGAGGGTCGGTGAAAAGCCCCATCTGCAGTCCTTCGCGATGGATCATGCGTGTGACTGTGAGGCCGCCTTTCTTGAACCGGTATCCTTTGCGGAATATCCTTTTCAATGCGTCCAATGCGGCTTCGGCTATCGTTATGGTGTCATTGGTCCCTTCCGGAAATGACACCTGTGCGCTGTCGAATATCTGTGGCTCATCGGTGTGGAAACGGTTGGTGGCCAGATATACCGATATTTCAAGTGCATACATGTCGGAGCGCCGTAGTTTGCGCGCTATGGTTGTGGCAAATTCGCTTACCGCTTCCGAAAGGCTGGCAAAGTCCGAAAGGTCTGTTGCGAACGACCTCGACGATGTCATTGACTTCTGTTCGCCGTGTGATGCCTCATAAGGTATGCATGGCTGTCCGTTAAGTTCGCGCCATGTCCGCTGGAGCGTCACGTTAAACATCTCTTTGATTCTTTCTTCAGGAGTGTCGGCCAGCATCAGGGCCGTGTGTATGCCGATTCTGTGCAGTTTTTCGGCGGTACGCCGTCCTATGCCCCAGACATCCTCGACTTGTACGAGGTTTGTCGCTTTGCGTGCCTTTTCTATCGTGTCGATGACGGCCACGCCATTGTAGGCCGGATAGCGTTTGGCAAAGTGGCTTGCAAGTTTTCCGAGTGTCTTGGTCGGCGCGATGCCCATGGAAGTCGGTATGCCTACGTCGCGACGTATCTTGCGCACTACGAACCGTCCGAAATCCTGAAGCTCTGAATCGGCGTACCCGTCGAGCATTATGAATGCGTCGTCTATGGAGTAGACCTCAACTTCGTCGGCGATTGACCGCAGTGTCGTCATCACCCGCGACGACATGTCGCCGTAAAGACGGTGGTTGCATGAAAAACATACTACATCGTTGGCTTCGATGATTTCCTTGAATCTGAAGAACGGCTGTCCGCGTTTTAACCCTAACTTCTTAGCTTCGGGCGATAGCGAGGAGATGCATCCGTCGTTGTTGGTAAGCACTACGACAGGCTTGTTTTCGAGATCGGGACGGAACACCCTTTCGCACGACACGAAAAATGAATTGCAGTCGATGTGGCCAATCATAGTCGGCGGCGTAGACGGCGGTTGGTCTTTATTGTATGTATTACGATGCCCCACACATCGAATTCGTTTTCAGAAGTGATTTCTATTGGCCGGAACTCTTTGTTTGACGGCATGAGAAACAGTTTGCCCTTGCTGATTTTTATGCGCTTGAGCGTAAAGTCTCCGTCGATGCAGCACACGGCGAGGTCGCCGTCCTCGGGTTCGACTGATCTGTCGACAATTATTATGTCGCCTTCGTCAATGCCTTCGTCGATCATTGACAGGCCTTCCACCTTCGCAAAGAATGTGGCGGCAGGGTGTGGTATGAGAGCTTTGTTGAGGTCAATGCTCTCGTTGACATATTCCTGTCCGGGACTTGGGAATCCGGCACGCACGCCTCCGTCGGCATACGGCAGGGACAATTCTGTCGAATTGTCGGAGTTGTACATGGTGAGTCTTACGTCGGTAATTTCCATAGATGGTGCAAATATAACTAATTTCGACCGATAAAAATATTCCTTTTTGTCATATATTTGGATGGCGGACTGGATTTAACATCTGAAAGTTTTGATGTTAATCGAAAATTGTATACTTTTGTTGCGAAACTGAAACGTAATATTCCGATACAATTATGGCAACTTTGGAAAAGTATATGTCGCCGATGAGCGACGAAAAACTGATGGAGGCCTGTGCTAAGATCAAACATGTGGCTCTCGACATGGACGGAACCATTTATCTTGGTTCAAAACTCTTCCCGTTTACTAAGGATTTTCTCCGTAGCCTTGAGGAAAACGGCATAGGCTACTCGTTTCTTACCAATAACCCGACTAAGAGCATTGCCGACTATCTGAAGAAACTTGAAGGGCTGGGCGTGGAAGCCGACGAAGAGCGTATGTATACCACAGCCGTAGCTACAATAGAATATCTTAAGGCCACTATGCCGGAGGTGAAACGGGTATATGCCGTAGGCACCCCGAGCATGCTGAAGGAGTTTGAAGAGTCGGGTTTCGAGCTTACCGCTCCTGACGCTTCAGATATGCCCGACGCACTGGTGGTGGCGTTTGACACTACGCTCGTATATGAAAAGCTGTGCCATGCTTCATGGCTTGCTTCCCAAGGATTGCCTTATATAGCGACTAATCCTGACAGGGTTTGTCCGACAGACCAGCCCACAATACTTGTCGACTGCGGTTCGCTGTGCGAATGTATATTTCACGCCACCGGACGTCGACCGGACATCGTGATCGGTAAGCCTAATCCCGATATGCTCACTGGTATCCGCCGTCGTTACGGACTGAACGCCGATGAGATAGCCATGTGCGGCGACCGTATCTATACTGATGTGGCCATGGCCAACAATGCCGGCGCTCTCGGGGTGCTTGTGCTTTCTGGCGAGACCACTCTTGACACGGCTGTTAATTCTGATCCTCAGCCTCCTGTCACAGTTCCTTCCGTGGCCGAATTCGGAGAACTTCTGATTGAAGCGCGCAAGCGGGCCAAATAAATCCCATGAGACGTATATTGCCATTGCTCGCGGTGGTGTGCGGCGCTCTTTGGGCATCGGCCCAAAGCCTTGGCGACGAATACCGCCTTAAGAAGGTCATACCTGTAGCCGGAAGGCAGGGTATAGCCATCGACAGCATGTATTATTATGTGTCGGACACGAAAGCTCTCTACAAATATGACAAGGAGGGCCGGCTGATTGCGAAAAACGACGCTCCGTTTCAGCATCCTGAGATTGCCAATCACTTTGGCGACATCGATGTGTGGAACGGTGAGATATATTGCGGGATAGAGAAGTTCGAGTACGGACGTGGCTATAACATAGCCGTGTCCATCTATGATGCCAATACGCTTGAGTGGAAGCGCGATTTGCCCTGGTCGCCTGAATCCGGACAGGTCGAAGTGTCGGGGCTCGCGGTCGACCGCGACAGAAACATGGTCTGGATGTCGGATTGGGTAGACAGCCGGTATGTATATGGCTATGACCTCGCCACGGGCAATTATTATACGAAATTGCAATGCGCTCCTACCCCTTATTGGTGTCAGGGAATATTCATAGCCGACGGTAAGATGATTTTTTCGGCTGATGACGGAGAGGCCGACTACAGGATTCCGGACAATCTGTATGTGGCCGACATCTCCGACGTGCCTTTCACAGGCCTGGTTGATGGCGTTGAAGTGGTAAAGGATACGCCGTTCAGCGTGAAGCTCGGCGATGACGGACTTCCGGTAATGAGGTCGGGTAAGGTAGCCGCCGGTGCTTCGGGTGCCAGGGTGCGCCATTTCCGTGAGATGAACGACTTTCTGCGCGAAGGCGAAATAGAGGGGCTGTCTATTGATCCTGTTTCGGATGATCTTGTGGTCCTGAACAACAGGGGAACCCGAATAGTGCTTGGGATGTCGCAGGGGCCGATAGCCGATGAGGGCTATACCGGCGAAGTCCATGAACTTTACGTGTATGAACGAGTGAAATGATAATAATGTGATTTTGCGGTGGCGGGATTCATTTCGCCACCGTATTTTTTTTACCATGACGGGCGGCGTGTATGTTGGTCCGGTATAGTGGAATGTGGAAAAACAATCAAAATTCTTGCGATATGAAATTGATTTGTTTTGATATGAAATATGGGTGGAAGCATATTTAGTCGCCAATGCTAAAATAATAGGTAATTTTAACTTAAAAAAGTGTAGAAATCCCTTTTATTCGGAAATAATAGACTTTGTATATTAAAAATATCCCCAAAAGTTTTGTTGTAATTTAAAAAATGTATACTTTTGTTGCGAAACTTGATGGAACGCGTTTTAAATTTAGTGCATTGGCATGTGAACCAATCGCTGAATAAATGTATTTACAATATATTGTTATATATTAATCCCAAAATAAATACTTACCATACTCAACCATGGACAATAAATTCGGCAAAAAACACTATGATGTCATAGTGATAGGAGGCGGTGCCACCGGTGCCGGTACTGCTCGTGACTGTGCTATGAGAGGACTAAAGACGTTGCTTGTGGAGCGGTTCGACTTTACGGCCGGAGCCACGGGACGCAACCATGGTCTGTTGCATAGCGGTGCGCGATATGCCGTTACCGACCAGGAATCGGCCACTGAATGCATCAAGGAGAATATGATTCTGCGACGCATAGCGCGTCATTGTGTGGAGGATACCGGCGGTCTGTTTGTCACTTTGCCGGAAGACGATCTTGACTACCAGAAAAATTTTGTCGATGCCTGTTTGAAGGCCGGCATAAGCGCCGAGGTGCTTGACCCCAAGGAGGCGCTTCTGATAGAGCCTGCCGTCAACAAGGATATCATCGGAGCGGTACGCGTTCCTGACGGAGCCATCGACCCGTTCCGTCTTACTGTGGCCAATGTAGTCTCTGCCCGCCGTGACGGTGCGGATGTGCTCACATATCATGAGGTGACAGGATTCGAACGCGACCAGAACAGGCTTGTAGGCGTGCGTCTGCGCGACACGCGTTCCGGAGAGGAGTCGGTCGAATATGCCGATCTGATGATTAATGCCGGAGGTATTTGGGGACATCATATCGCCGAGCTTGCCGGAGTAAAGATCAATATGTTTCCTGCCAAGGGAGCATTGCTGATATTCGGACACCGAGTCAACGATGTCGTCATCAACAGATGCCGTAAGCCTGCCGATGCCGACATTCTCGTGCCTGGCGACACCATATCGCTCATCGGTACGACATCCACGCGTCTGCCTTATGACCAGATTGACAATATGGAGGTCACCCCCGAAGAGGTTGACATATTGCTCCGAGAGGGCATAAAGATAGCTCCGTCATTGGCCTATACCCGAATATTGAGGGCTTATGCCGGCGTACGTCCGCTTGTGGCTTCCGACAATGACCCGTCGGGCCGTACTATCAGCCGTGGCATAGTTTGCCTCGACCATGCTACACGCGACGGTCTCGAAGGATTTATCACAATCACCGGCGGCAAGCTCATGACTTACCGTCTGATGGCCGAATGGGCCACTGATCTTGCTTGCAAGAAGCTGGGCCGTACCGCGAAATGCCAGACCGCCGAGACTCCGCTTCCCGGATCGGAAATGGATAAGACGTTCGGCACGAAAGAACATAAGAAGTCGCATATAATAGAGCTTAGTACCGAGCAGAAGGCCGCGGAAGGCCGCCACGGTTCACTGAGCGAACAGATAGAATATAAGACCGAGGACGACGAAGCACTCGTGTGCGAGTGCGAGCAGGTGTCGGTCGGAGAAATCAAATATGCCATCGAACATCTGCATGTGGGCAACCTTATCAACCTCCGCCGCAGAACCCGTATGGGCATGGGCACGTGTCAAGGTGAGCTTTGTGCATGCCGCGCCGCGGGAATCATGGTCAACTACAATAAATGCGCCGAGCGTACCCTGCGCGATTTGTCGTCGTTCATCAACGAACGCTGGAAGGGCATGTACCCCGTGTCGTGGGGAGAGACGCTTGTCGAGGGGCAGTTCATGTCGTGGCTATATGAGGGTGTTTGCGGAATAGACCAGTTGGCTCGTCCGGAAGATTTAATCGATGCTAAATAAGAAACAGAATTATGAAGTACGATACTATAATAATCGGTGGAGGCATGAGCGGTCTCGTGGCCGGAATCAGACTCAGAAAGGCCGGACAGAAGGTCGCGATAGTGTCGACCGGACAAAGTGCACTGCATTTTAATTCCGGTTCCATAGCGTTGCTGGGCCACGAACATGGCCATGACATCAAGAAGCCCCTTGAGGCTATAGAACGATTGAAACCTGAACATCCATATAGCAAACTCGGCATCGATAATGTCCGCAAATATGTAGGCGAGGTGGCTCCGCTGTTTGCAGAGGCCGGAATCACTCTTCACGGTTCGGCTGAGCGCAACCATTACCGTCTGACACCTATAGGCATGTTCAAGCCGGCATGGCTGTCGTTTGAAGGATATGCCACTGTCGACGATCCGAAAAATATCGAGTGGGGAAAGGTGCTGATAGTTAACCTTGCCGGATTCATCGACTTCTACCCGCAGTTTATCGAGCTTGGACTGAGCAAGTACGGAATAGAGTGCTCATCGCGCACCTTCATACTGCCCGGACTCGAGACTCTCAGGAAAAGCGCCACGGAAATGCGCGCCACCAATATTGCTAGAGTCCTTAAGGACGAAGTGATTCTTGAAATGGCGTCGCAGATAAATTCTTATATAAAGGACACCAATGCCGACACGGTATTGTTGCCTGCAATACTCGGCCTTTATGATGAAAATCCTATCCGTCTGCTCAAGAGCAAGGTCGTGCGCCCCGTGCATCTGGTGTCGACGATGCCAATGTCGGTTGGAGGAATGAGAGCCCAGATGAGCCTCAGAAAGTATTTTATGAAGCTTGGAGGCACATATCTCATCGGCGACAAGGTGACCATGGGCCGGTTTGAAAATGACCGCCTGGTAAGCGTAAACACTCAGAACCTCGGAGACATGCCCCTTGAGGCCGACAGCTTTATCCTGGCTACAGGAAGTTTCTTCAGCCACGGACTTGAGGCTAATCCGACATCCATCTACGAACCGATTTTCGGGCTTGACGTAGTAGCTTCGGCCAATCGTCCGGAGTGGTGCGATATGGACATCTACAAAGACCAGAACTATATGGAGTTCGGCGTGGTCAACGACAATGATTTCCATGTTTACCGCGACGGTAAGAGAATAAGCAATTTCATGGCCGTGGGAGCCGTGCTGTCCGGATGCAACTCCATGAAGGAGGAGTCGGGAGGCGGCGTTTCGCTTTTGACCTCCATTAAGGTGGCCGATGATATTTTAAATGGGAAAGGAGGCAAAAAATGAATTATCAGGAACAAAATATAAGCGCCAATAATTTCGAGGATTGCATCAAGTGTACGATATGTACGGTCTATTGTCCTGTCACACCCTTCAATCCTAACTATCCCGGTCCCAAGCAGGCCGGACCTGACGGCGAACGTTATCGTTTGAAGAAGCCTTATTTCTATGACGAAGCGCTTAAATACTGCTTGAACTGCAAGCGTTGCGAGGTGGCGTGTCCGTCGAATGTCAAAATCGGCGATATCATACAGTCGGCCCGAATCAAATATACCAAGTCTAAGCCGAGCCTCCGCGATACGATGCTGGCCAATACTGACTTTGTCGGTACAATGTCGTCGGCCTTCGCACCGATAGTCAACGCCACATTGAAGCTCAAGCCGGTCAAGATGGTGCTTGATTCGGTGATGAAGATTGACGAACACCGTCAGTTCCCCTCTTACTCTTCGCAGAAGTTTACATCGTGGTATAAGAAGGAGGCCGCATCCGTTCAGGACAGCTTCCCCAACCATGTGTCTTATTTCCACGGATGCTACGTGCAGTATAACTATCCGCAACTCGGCAAGGACCTTGTGGCTGTGATGAATGCAGTAGGCTATGGTGTGCATCTGCTTGAGAAGGAGCGTTGTTGCGGTGTGGCCAAGATATCCAACAGGCTTGTGAAGGAGGCTACGCGCGATGCAAACATCAATCTCGCTTCAATCCGCAAATCGGTAGAACAGAGTAGGGTAGTACTCGGAACAAGCTCCACATGTACGTTCACCATGCGCGACGAATATCCTCACTTGCTTCATATCGACAACGCCGACGTGCGCGACGACATCATGCTTGCCACCCGGTTCTTGTTTAAACTGGTCGACGAAGGAAGCGTAAAGCTCGTTTTCCGCAAGGATTTCCATAAACGGATAGCATACCATACTCCCTGCCACATGGAGAAACTTGGATGGAGCGTCTACTCGACATCGTTGTTGAAGATGATTCCCGGACTCGACTTCGTTCCGCTTGACTCGGTATGTTGCGGCATCGCCGGCACGTACGGATTTAAGAAGGAGAACTATAAGTATTCGCAGGAGATAGGCTCAGCGCTGTTCCAGCAGATTCTTTCAGAAAGGGTCGACTCCGTAGCCACCGACTGCGAAACCTGCAAATGGCAGATTGAGATGTCGACCGGAGTACCGGTAGAGAATCCAATATCAGTCATAGCGCAGGCACTCGACATAGAAGCCACTAAGAAGGCCAACCATGTAAATATTTAGTGACTCATATTAAATAGACAAATAAAATATTTACTAAAGTTAAAGGTATATTTTGCCTCGGTAGCATCCGGGCTCTGTTTATCGGGTGATGCCGAGGCAAAATCAAGACTGGAAAAAACGAATTAAATCTATATTCATAATAAATATCTTGTAATGGCTAAGGTAGACATATACGCTAATTGGGATCCGGCGGTAGTCAAGAGGTTCAAGTCTTGGCAGATGCGCACCATTTTGGTCTCGATGATAGGTTACGCTATCTATTATTTTGTACGAAAGAACTTTTCGCTTGCCATGCCCGGGCTTACCGCGCAGTATGGCATATCCAACACCAGCTTCGGTATCGTCATCGGTATCGGCTCTCTGATTTACGGGGCATCACGTTTCGCCAACGGATTTATTGTCGACCGCTTCAGCGCCCGCACTGTGATGGCCATCGGTCTGTTGCTGTGTGCGCTTTCCAACTTTGCTTTCGGCTTCGGAGTGAACATTTCGTCGTGGATCACAGGCGTTGAGCAGGGTCCCGACCTGATCAACATGCTCGTTCTGGTCATGGCCATAACGATTGTGCTGAACCAGGCTTTCCAGGGGGTAGGCTATCCGCCGTGCGCCCGTCTGTTGCCAAGCTGGATACATCCGTCGGAGCTGGCTACAAAGATGTCGATATGGAATACGTCGCACTCCATCGGAGCCGCCGCCGCCGTGGTGGCCTGCGGTTACATAATGGGGTCGCTCGGTACCGACCTGAGCAACAATCCTGAAATCATTGACACTGTGGCCAAGAACCTCGGGGTCGACAAGAACAGCGCCGACGGCATGAAGCAGATACTTCAGTATGCCCAGCATTGGGATGCATGGCGCTGGTGCTTCTGGATTCCCGCCGCGATAGCCGTATGCGGTTCTCTTTGGCTGTATTTCGGACTTCGCGACGATCCGCGTTCGGTCGGTCTGCCCGAACTGCCCGACACCAATACCGGAAAGACCGCTGATGCTAAGGAGAATAAGGGCAGTCGCTCTCGCTTCCTCCGCGCCATGGTGTGGACCAACCGCTGGATCTGGACTTTGTGTATTGCCAATGTGTTCGTATATGTGATGCGCATGGGTATCCTCGACTGGGGTCCGAAGTTCCTTACCGAGTCGCGCGGCATGTCGATTGAAGACGCCGCATGGTCGGTTGCAGTGTTCGAGATATTCGCCATCGTAGGCACTATCTTCGCCGGATGGGCCACTGACCATATTTTCAAAGGCAAGTCCCATCGTATGTGCCTTCTCTGTATGGCTCTGGCATCGCTGTTCATGGCTATATTCATCTTCTTCCCCGGCATGCCATCCGTTGTGTCGCTGATTGTTCTTGCTTTTGCCGGATTCTTCATTTACGGTCCGCAGGCTCTGATCGGCATCGGTTCGGCCAACCAGGCCACTAAGGAGGCGGCCGCCACCGCCAACGGTCTTGCTGGTATATTCGGTTATGTAGGTTCGTTCCTTTCGGCTATCGGAGTCGGCATCATCGCCGACCACTACGGATGGAACGTGGTGTTCTATCTCATTATCGGAGTCGGAGTGCTCGGTGCCATTACCTTCCTGACCATGTGGATGGCTCCGCGCGACGGTTATGCCCGCGCTCAGGAATTCTATGCTGGTGAGGCCCACAATGTATTGGAAGCCGAGAAGAACATTGCCGACAATTCCGGCAATCCCGCCGACACAGACGTCTAATGAAATAATCGACTGCCAGTCCGTAGCAAACATCCTTTCAGATGCCGTGCCCGGTTAGACGGCACGGCATCTTGGGGGTAAGGGACATTTTAGGCATCAGCGCTTCGATATTTAACTAAATTAATTTGTATAAGATTAAACACATGTATATCTTTGTTATATTGAATTGATGAAAATGTTATTTATCGGAATATTTTAACTTAAATAGGTTTAACAACGATTGCCCTAAAATGTATCTGTTGATATAAACTGCAGATTTAAAATATATTAAACAACTTATAATACAATGAGACGACTATTATTTTCAGCTCTGTGTCTTTGCGTGGCCATGGCCGGGTTCTCACAGGCTAAAGTTATTGCCCATCGCGGGTATTGGAAGACCGACGGTTCGGCGCAGAACTCGATACGGTCACTTGTAAAGGCCGACTCTATCAAGGTGTTCGGTTCGGAATTTGATGTCTGGATGACATCCGACGACAAGCTGGTTGTCAACCACGACCAGGTGTTCAAAGGGGTTAACTTCGAGAATGCCACATCGGAAGAGGTTGCGAAGATTCGTCTTGACAACGGCGAGAAGGTCCCTACACTTGAGGAATATCTGATTGAGGCGCGCAAGATGCCCGACACCCGTCTGATTCTGGAGCTCAAGTCGCTGACCGATCCCACTCGTGAGGATAAGGCGTGCGCCATGATTGTCGACATGCTTAAAAAGTATGGTCTGCTCGGCCGTACCGACATCATCTGCTTCTCGATTAATGCATGCATCGAATTTAAGAAACTTTGCCCGGTCGGAGTAAAGATTTACTACCTCGACGGTGACCTTCCTCCCAAGAAGATTGCAAAACTCGGCCTTGCCGGAGTCGACTATTCGATGAAGGCTCTTCGCAAGCATCCCGAATGGATCAAGCAGGCCCACGACCTCGGTCTTGAGGTGAATGTATGGACTGTCGACAAGGAAGAAGACATGAAATATTTCCTTGAACAAGGCGTAGACTACCTCACCACCAACCACCCCGAACAGGCGCAGAAGCTTATCGCGAAGTAAGGGCGTAAGCTTTTGTCCAGACTTTTCGCAATAGCGCGTAAACCAATCATATTTTTAACCTTAAGAATTGATTATGAGAAATATATCCAACTATTTGTTTTGGATTATGATGACCGTCATGTTGCCTTTTATGGCATCATGCGGTTCATCGTCTGGAGACGATGAACCGCCCGTCGACGAGTTCGACGTGCAGTTCACCCTTCCTTCCAAGATAGACATAACCAAGGGCGGGGAGTATACATTCAACGTCACTAACGGTGTTGCCCCCAGGACCACTGACAATATGGTCATGGAGTCAGGGGCGGGCGTCTCGTACTTGTGTCCCGTGGTCAATGTTTCCGCTTCCCAGTTCACTGTGCGTTTTGTCAATGAGGTGGTCGACGGCACATACAATGTATATCTCCGCCGCGATCAGCGCAAGAAGCACTACGGCCAGATGTCGGTCAACATCATCGCTAACGTTGTCGACCCGCTTGATTCCAACATCTATGGTGTCGTGTCGGCCGGCGACCAGCCCGTGTCGGGTGTTGTCGTGTCCGATGGCGTGGAGGTGACTGTGACCGGTGCCGATGGTGTCTACCGTCTTAATTCAGCCAAGAAGTACGGCTATGTGTTCATGTCCATCCCGTCGGGCTACGAAGCCGTATCGGAAGGTGTGATTCCGGTCATGTACAAGCTTGTGTCTTCTGACAGAAAGGCTCAGGAGCGCGCCGACTTCAAGCTCAACAAGGTTGAAGGCCAGGACAATTACAAGGTGTTCTTCCTTGGCGACATGCACCTTGCGAACCGCACCGGCGACGCATCGCAGTTCCAGCAGTTTACAGCCGACCTTAACAGCTACACCCAGAGCCACTACGGCGAAAAGATGTATGCCATCACCCTCGGCGACATGACCTGGGACATATATTGGTATGACAACAATTATGAGATAGCCGATTATATAAAGACCGTTAATTCGCAGGTGAAGAATCTTCAGATTTTCCACACTATGGGAAATCATGATAATGACTATAAAAGTACATCCGACTTCTCTGCCGAGGCTCGTTACCGCGCCATCTTGTCGCCTACCTACTATTCCTTCAATATTGGTAAGGTCCACTATGTGGTGCTCGACGACATCGACTGCAGCGCTTATGACGGAACTACTTCACGCAACTATAAGAAAAGCATCTCTACCGACCAGCTCGCATGGCTTGCCAAGGACCTTTCCTATGTGCCTAAGTCGACACCGCTTATCATCACCATGCATGCGCAGGTGTTTAAGCCTGTCGAGGCCGGCGGATTTAAGGTAGACCACGATGCATCCAATACCAGCCAGTTCCTGTCGCTTATCGACGGATATAATGTCAATATCGTGACCGGACACACCCATCAGCTCTATAATGTTGTTCCGCAGGAGAGTGTGATGGAAGGACGCGACATCTTCGAGCACAATTCGGGTGCTGTATGCGCCTCCTGGTGGTGGTCGGGCTATCTCACCCCCGGGGTACACATCGGTACCGACGGAGCGCCCGGCGGTTACGCCGTGTGGGACATCAACGGCACAGACATGAAGTGGATGTTCAAGGCCACCGGTCATCCCGAAGATTACCAGTTCCGTTCATACGACCTCAACAATGTAAGTTTCTCCATGGCAGATGTTCCCGACATGCCGTCGAAATTCGCATCTAAATTTGAGCCTTACACCAAGGCTTATCCTGCCAACAGCAACAATGAGGTGCTCATCAACGTGTGGAACTACAATCCTAACTGGACCATAACCGTCACCACCGAGGGCGGACAGTCGCTGACTCCGACCGCCGTATGGGCATACGACCCGCTTCACATCGCGGCTCTTTCGGTAAAGCGTTTCAACAAATCCAACCTCAGCAGCACACCGAGTTTCATCACCGAGAAGTTTACCCACTTCTTTAAGGTGCAGGCTCCCGATGCCGATACCGACCTGACCATTACGGTCAAGGATGAGTTCGGCCGTGTGTGGACTGAAAATATGCAGCGTCCGAAGGCATTCTCCATCGACGCCTACAAATGATTATTTAGAGTTAACCAATAATTTAATTTAAAACCAGATGCAAATTTATGAAAGTAACTAAGTCCTTAATTCTAAGTCTGTTGCTGGCGATTGTGGGAGGCCTGTCTCTTGCCGCTCAGAACAGAACGGTGTCCGGCACGGTTGTCGACACCATGGATGAGCCTTTGGCGGGTGTTACTGTAATGCAGGTCGGCACACAGAACGGTGGCATGACCGACATTGACGGTAAGTTCTCTCTCCAGGTTCCGTCCGATGCTGTAGAGTTGAGTTTCACTTATGTGGGATTCAAAGCACAGAGAGTGAAAGTTGCTCCGGGCGAAAACGACATTCAGGTCGTGATGCACGAAGATGCAGTCATGCTTGAGGAGACGGTCGTTATCGGTTACGGTACGCAGAAGAAAGTCAACCTTACCGGTGCTGTGGCCAGCGTAGGTTCGAAAGACCTCGAAAATCGTGTTTCGCACTCGGTGACCAACATGCTCCAGGGTTCTGTTGCCGGTCTTAACATTACGACATCATCAGGTGTTCCGGGATCTTCTCCGGCAATTAATGTCCGTGGACAAACTTCTATTAACGCTACTTCTCCGCTTGTCTTGGTCGATGGAGCAGAGGGCGATTTGGCAAATGTCAATCCTAATGACGTTGAGTCGATTTCTGTAATCAAGGATGCATCGGCAGCTGCCGTTTACGGTGCCCGCGCCGCATTCGGTGTGATTCTTGTAACTACCAAGTCCGGTGCTGAAAAAGACGGCAAGGCTACTGTGCGCTATAGCGGACGTATTGGTTGGGAGGAACCGACTACAAGCACTGACTTTGAAACAACCGGTTATTGGTCAGTTAATATTGTAAATACATTCTGGCGTGCACGTTATGGTACTGATTATATGCGATATACCGATTATGATATGCAACAGTTGCTTGCCCGTGTCAATGACAAGACTGAACATCCCGACCGTCCTTGGGTGGTTGAGGATGTCCGCAACGGTCGTCGCCAGTGGGTTTACTATGGTAACTACGACTGGTATCACATGCTTTATCAGGATAAACACGCTGTTCAGCAACATAACGTTTCAATCAGCGGCGGTGTAAAAGATATAAAGTACTTCGTTTCCGGAGGTCTTGACTTCCAGGATGGTGTGATGAAGATTAATACCGATAAGTATAAACGTTACAATCTTCGTTCTAAAATTGACTTCCGCATCAATAAGTACGCCACATTCTCGAACAATACTTCGTTCTTTGGTTCAACATACACGTTCCAGGGTAATGGTAGTATAGATGATACTTTTGCTTATTCTGCACGTCATGCATTGGCATGTTTCCCGATGCAGAATCCCGACGGATCCTACATTTATAAGAATCCTTACCATGATTATAATGTAGCGAACGGCCGCCACATTCTCGCAGCGGCCGGTTCTCACCGCAACACTCGCAGATCCAATGACTTCTCAAACACCTCACGTTTGGTAATCACTCCGTTCAAGCAGTTGAGCGTTACAGCCGACTTTACTTATCGTCTGTTCCAGACCCGTTCTACAAACCGTAGTAATCCGATTCCCTATAGGATGTACCCTGATTCGGAAATTGCATATTATGATAGCGGTGCCGGATTGAATCAGCTTAAGGAATCTGTTAATACCCGTAACTATTATGCCGTGAACGTTTACGGTACATATACCGATACGTTTAAGGATGCCCATAATATTACCGCTACAGTTGGTTACAACTACGAAACATTGAATATTAAGAATGTCGGTGCTTTCGGACAGAACCTAAGCTCCGATAATCTTGATGACTTTAATCTTGTAGGTCCTGATAAGGAAGGTAACACTATCACTGGAGTAAGCGGCGGTCAGAATGAATATGCGCTTTCAGGTATCTTCGGTCGTATCAATTATGACTATAAAGGACGATATCTCTTTGAAGTTAGCGGACGCTATGACGGTACTTCTCGTTTTGCCAGCGGTCATCGTTGGGGTTTCTTCCCTTCGGCATCTGTAGGATGGCGTATTTCTGAAGAATCATTCTTCTCTCCTGCCCGCGACATTGTCGACAACCTGAAGCTCCGTTTCTCTTACGGTAGTCTCGGTAACCAGAATGTATCTTCATATTATGCATATTTAAGACTTGTCTCTGTAAATAAATTCAAGGCGTTCTCGTTTGGCGAAGGAAGTTCGATGGCTCAGTATTCGTCACTTGGTGCTCCTGTGGCATCTGACCTTACCTGGGAGACTTCTAAACAATGGAACCTTGGTATCGACTACTCGATGCTGAACGGACGACTCAACTTTACCGGCGATGTTTACATCCGCGACACTGAAAACATGTTGACCGAAGGTATTGAATTACCTTCTGTTTATGGTGACGACGAACCGGAAATGAATACTGCCGACCTTCGTACCAAGGGCTATGAACTCGCCATCAGCTGGCGCGACAATTTCCAGCTCTTCGGTCAAACACTTGATTACAGCATAGGTTTTAACCTCAGTGACTACCGTAGCGAAATCACACGTTTCGACAATAAGGAGAAAATATTTGCTAAGAAATATTATGAAGGTATGCAGATTGGCGAAATCTGGGGTTATGTTACAGACGGCCTGTTTATGACAGAAGAAGAGGCTCAGGAGCATGTTAAGAAGGTTGACCTCGGTATGATTAATACCTATGGAACCGGATGGCATGCAGGAGATATCAAGTATCTTGACCTTGACGGAGACGGAGTGCTTGGAAAGGGTGCCGATTCTGCAAATGATCCCGGTGACAGACGTATTCTTGGAAACTCATTGCCGAGACTTTCTTATGGTATTACCGCAAGTTTGCGTTATTTCGGGTTTGATGCTTCTGTATTCTTCCAGGGTACAGGTAACCACTATTGGTATCCTCATGAAGAATCAATGGCGTTCTGGGGTCCGTATGCGGCTTCGTACCTGTCATTTATTCCTAAGAATTTCATGGATAATGTATGGGCAGAAGACAATAAGGGCGCTTACTTCCCCCGTCCATTGGCTTATTCTGCATATTCTGGTCCGTTGAATCATGTTAATGACCGTTATTTGCAGAATATCCGCTACCTCCGTTTCAAAAACTTGACCATCGGTTATACTGTTCCGGCAAAATGGACTAAGAAAGTTGGTATCGATGTCGTTCGCGTATACTTCTCGGGTGAAAACCTTTGCTATTGGTCTCCAATTAAGAAACATAGCAAATATGTCGATCCGGAAGGTGCTATCAACAGAAGTACCGGCGCACATAATAATGCGTTCTACCCTTGGCAGAAGACATTTATGTTCGGATTGGATCTTTCTTTCTAAAATTTAACTAAGTACAATAATGAAGAAATATATATTTTCATTGGCTTTAGTGGCTATGTTGGGATTTTCAGCGTGTGATGATTCGCTGAATCTTGATCCTAAGGACAGAGTCTCTGAATCTGATTATTTTAATACTGAAACAGACTTGCAGATGTTTACAAATCCGTTTTACAATAATCTTTTGAAAGACGAGATTTATAAAAAGCAGAGCGATGTCTATGTAAGAAGAGACTTGTCAACGGAGATGAGAGGCGGTTCTGACCGTGTCATGCCTAAAAAAGGCGGTGGCGGATGGTCGTGGACGGATCTCCGCAGAATGAATACTTTGCTGGCGCGTGCAGACAAATGTCCAGATGAAGCCGCTGTCACTAAGTATAAAGCTGTCACCCGTTTTTTCCGTGCATATTTTTACTTTGACAAAGTCGTTCGTTTCGGTGACGTGCCTTGGTACGATGTGGAATTAGGTTCTTCTGATGCGGCATTGTATAATGCTCGCGATTCAAGAGAATTGATTATGACGCACATGATTGAAGATATTGACTTTGCGATAGCTAATCTTCCTGAGAAAAATGCGGAAAAGAGTGTTCCTTACCGTGTTACTAAGTATGCGGCGATGGCTCTTAAGTCACGTTTCTGCCTGTTTGAAGGTACATATCGTAAGTATCATGGACTTAACATCGAAGGCCATGACTACAAATACTATCTTGATCAAGCAGCGGCCGCCGCTAAGACGTTGATTGAAAGTGGCCAGTATAAGCTGTATACAACAGGAAACCCGAACAGTGATTATATTAATCTTTTTGCAGCTGAAAATGCTAACATGGATGAATATATTCTTGCTATTAAGTATGACTATGCAATGGATATACGACATAATGCTACTGCTCACGCCACTATGCCGACTCAAGGTTCTCCGGGTCTTACACGCAAGATGGTCAATACATACTTGATGAAGGATGGTACCCGTTTTACTGATAAGGTGGGTTGGCAGGAAATGTTCTTTACCGAGGAAACCATGAATCGTGATCCGCGCCTTGCCCAGACTATACGTACTCCCGGATATAAGAGAATCGGTCAGACTGAGGTTTCAGCCCCCGACCTTTCATCATCGGTTACCGGTTATCAGATTGCTAAATTTGTTCAGAATCCGTCTGATTATAGTAATCAGGTAGGACGTCCTGACATGTCGGCATGCGATCTCCCTGTTTTCAGATACGCGGAAGTTTTGTTGAACTATGCCGAGGCAAAAGCTGAAAACGGAACATTGACACAGCAGGATCTTGATATCTCAATCAATGAACTTCGTGACCGTGTGGGTATGCCTCATTTGTTTATGAGTTATGCCAACTCTAATCCTGACGCGTATATGGCATCCGAAGAAACCGGTTTTGCCAACGTGTCCGGTGACAATAAGGGTGTCATACTCGAAGTTCGTCGCGAACGTGCTGTAGAACTTGCTATAGAAGGTTTCAGATGGAACGATTTGATGCGCTGGAAGGCAGGTCCATGTATTAATCAGCCGATTACCGGTATGTATTTCCCCGGCCCCGGAGAATATGATTTGTCTGGTGATGGTGTCGCTGATGTAATTTTGTATGCAGAAGGTACAGCCAGGCCTGATGCTCCTGCCGGTGTGTCGGTGTTCGAAATCAATAAAGACATCAAACTGACTGGAGGAAACAAGGGCTATCTGAATGCTCACAGAGATGTTGTTCGTACTCCGTTTAATGAAGGACGTGATTATTTATATCCGATTCCTCCGGCAGAACGTTCTTTGAACAAAAACTTGACTCAGAATCCCGGTTGGAATGATGGATTGAATTTCTAATCATAGAGTTTATAACGTATTAATTATAAGTAAATGAATATTAAACATTATATGATGGCCACGCTCGTCATGTTGTCGGCTTGCTTTATGTCAAGCTGTAAGGACGATGACGGCGATTCAATGTCAAAAGCTGTTCTTGCCAGTGCTTCTAATTTGACATTCGAAGGAACCGGAGCCACTTCTCAGATAATTACCGTTTATTCTGATGCCAATTGGGTAGCGGATGTTCCGGAATGGATAACTATTTCTCCTACCACTGGTTCTGCCGGTACCACTGATGTTACGGTTTCTGTAGTGGATAACCTTCGTGAGGGCACACTTGACAATCCTCGCAAGGCCGAACTTATTTTTAGAGGCAATACTCTTGCAAGCCGTGCTATTGTATTGGTGAACCAGAATGGAGATAAATATCGTGATTGCAAGACTGTTACGGTAGGACAACTTTACGATTTGGAAAATGAGGCTTATATAGCTGTTTCTAACGCCATTGTCGTGGCAAAGAGTAACAACGGCTTTGTAATCTCAGACAATGATTTCAAATCATATATTCTGGTACAGAGTGATGCGGCAGTCAATAAGGGAGACAAGGTAAATATGCTTTGTCAGAAGCTTATGGATAGTAGCTCGCTTGCCTATGTGGAAGCTGATGAAGTGGCGGTGGTGTCTTCGGATAATGAGGTTGCACTGCCTGAGGCGGCTGATATTACAGACAGAATAGATGTATACTCGTCCGACAAACGAGATTTCATATCTGTTGAAGGCTTGTTCAGCAACAATACCGTTTCAGTTTCTGGTGCTAAACTTTCTGTGTCAGTCGAGAGTGCTCCGGAAGAATTGGCTGCCCTTAACGGTCACTTTGTGAAGGTAAATGGCTATTATGCAGGTGTTGCATCTCCTGTATTGAAATTGACCTATAATGCTGTCGAAGACCTTGGTGAGGCTCAGAACATCTACTTTACTGAAGACTTCGAATGGCTTGCTCCGTGGTCGGCTATTGGTAATGGCGCTCCTGCCGGTCAGACTGTCGAAAAGAATGCCGATGACAACGCCCTTCAGCTGGCTACCCCGAAGATTGATGGCATAAGTGCTTATGATGCCCTCATAAATAAGGGATATGTGATTCCGATTGTTCGCGATGCATCTAAGGCAGAGCGTAAACCGGGTGCACAGACTTATTTGCAGACTAACTATCTTAAGTTTGGTTTGACAGGTTACCAGTCCGGTTTGACATTGCCTTCAATTAAGGATATCGCCGCTGGTGCTAATGTGCATATTGCATTCCAGTGGAGCCCCATGTTTCAGGGTTCCGGCACAAAAGATCCTACTACTCTTATTGTTGTTGTTAAGAACGGTGATGATGAGATGGTATTTGATGTCGCTCCTCATGGAATCGGCAAAGAAGATCCTTTGAAATGGATTGATGCAGATATCGAGCTTACTGGTGCTACTTTTGATGAGAATACAAGAATCACTATTCGAAATTCTGATGATCAGTGGCCGCATTCAGGCGCACGTCGTTGGTTCCTTGACAACATCAAGGTTTATAGCCCGATGATGTAAATCGTAGCTCATAACCAATTCTAAATAGGCGCGGGGGCCTGCCGATTGCGGCAGACTCCCGCCATTTTTTTTTGTCGGGGTTGTCGTTGTGGGCGAATTGAATTAATTTTGCAGAGTCATGGCAAATGTTCATTTGTTTAATCCGGAAAATGATGTGGCCTTGGGCTATTGGAAAAACTGCTTTACGCTCTCGCCGCTTGTGAGGTCGCTTCACGGCGACGGCGCGTCGCTTCCGATGTGGTATGCCTCTGCCGGCGACTTTGTGTTTGACCCCCAGGCGTCGGCGACTCCAGAATGGTATGGTGAGGCGGCGCGGAGGTTCGGTCTTGACGTAACGGTGGAAGGCTGTGTGCCTTCGGGATTGAAAGGCGTGCCGTGGGGATGGTCGTACGATGCGTGCCGTCAGCTTCGGGAAATAGGCGCCGAGGTTCCGGACCGGGAGAGGATGGAGCGTCACAGACTGTTGAGCCATCGCCGGCTGACTGCTGAGGTAATGACGCGTCTGCGCGTAATGTTGCCGTTTGCAGTTCCTGAAGTTCCGCACGAGGCGGATTCTGTTAAAGAGGTCATGCGCAAATTCGGAGAGTGGGGCGGACGTATTTTTGTCAAGTCGCCCTGGTCAAGCAGCGGCCGCGGTGTGGTGTACGTAGATAAATGGACCGATATGGCCGAGGCGCGTGTCAGGAATATGATTTGCCGGCAGGGCAGTGTGATGTGCGAACCTGCCGTGGACAAGCGCCGTGATTTTGCCATGGAATTCCATTCCGACGGCCGTCGGGTGGTGTGGGTGGCCTATTCGCTTTTTTTTAACGGACACGGTGCTTCGTATGCCGGCAATATCCTTGCCCCTGACCAAGAACTTGAGTCCATGCTGATTGCAGACGGGGCCGACAAGGAGCGTCTGGATGCAATCAGGAACGCACTGACGGAAATTTTCCGCGACATGATAGCTCCGTACTACGAGGGATATTTCGGGGTCGACATGATGATAGGCGCTGACGGCATGATAGTGCCGTGCGTGGAGGTCAACCTCCGCATGACTATGGGCGTTGTCGCCGCATTGTGGCGCGACAGGTATCTGTCGGATGGCAGCAGAGGACGTTATTTCGTAGGTATGAGGCAATCTCAGTCGTCGTCGCCTGCCGGGATGTCGGTAAGGGACGGCCGTCTGGTAAGCGGCCGGATGTGCCTTACTCCTCCGAGGCGTGACGGAAAATTTGAATTTGTGGTCGAGGTGTCAGAACTTTAGAAGCTCGTTGTAGAGCCGGTGCACGGGAAGTCCCATAACGTTGTAGTAGCTTCCGTGGATTCCGCGTATGCCCACGGCGCCGATCCATTCCTGGATTCCGTATGCGCCCGCCTTGTCGAGCGGTTTGAACGTGTCGACATAGTAGTCAATCACTTCATCGGACAGAGGGGCAAACTCCACTGCGGTCGACACGGAAAATGTGCTTGTCTTATGCAGTGTCGACAGGGTGACTCCGGTGACCACTTTGTGCGTGCGCCCCGAAAGCTTGTGGAGCATCGACCTGGCATGTTCCGATGATTCAGGTTTCCCCAGTATTTCTCCGTCGAGTATCACGATGGTGTCGGCGGTAATAATCAGTTGCCCTTCCGCCATCAGAGGCGCGTACGCCTCGCCCTTTTTTAGTGAAAGGTATGAGGGCACCTCTTCCGGGGCAAGGAGTTCCGGATAGGTCTCGTCGACTTCGATTCCGTCGGCTATGCCGAACTTCAGGTTGAGCATCTCGAGAAGCTCTCTGCGCCGCGGCGAGTGGCTTGCGAGCAGTATGTCGTATTTTATATCAAGAGGATTGGTCATGTGAGTGGGGGAGTTTTCGGTTTTTAGCGGGATGTTACCAGCCGAAGGCTTTCGCGTCGTTCATCCACAGTCCTTGGGCTTTGAGAATCTCTTCGAGCAGGTCGCGCGCCACTCCGTGGCCTCCGTTGACGGGCGATATGTAGCGTGCTATGGCTTTTATGTCGGATGCCGCGTCTTTTGGAGCTACCGACAGCCCTACCGAGGTCATGGGTTGATAGTCGGGAATGTCGTCGCCTACAAACGCCGTCTCCTCGGCCGTCAGGCCGTTGTCGGCCATCCATCCGTTGAGTATCTCAATCTTCCGTCCGGCTTTCAGATATACGTCTTTGATGCCGAGAGCTTCGTAGCGGACCTTTATCGACGGAGTGTCGGCGCCGGTGATAATGGCGAGTTTCAGACCGCGCTTGACGGCGAGCTGCAGTGCGTATCCATCCTTTATGTTGACCATGCGCTGTGGTGTGCCGTCATGGCCGAGCGGTATGCACGACGGCGAAAGAACACCGTCGATGTCAAACGCCACAGCCTTGATTTTTTTCAAATCGTAGTCTATTTTGCTCATGTGTTGTCGTTGTTGTGGTAGTGGTTGAATATTGAGTCGGACAGCACGCGGTACAGTTCGGCATTTTCGCCGCCGAGCATGGCTTCGTGCTGAGCCATGACAGCTTTGTCGCCTCTTCGTGCGGGACCTGTCTGACCCTTTTCCGGCGAAATCTCCATGGCCTTGTCGATTGTGGCCATTATGAGCGAACGGAACACCCTGATGTCGAGTCCGTCCTTGTGGAGCAGGCTGTCGGCCCGGGTCCACATATAGTTGGTGAAGTTGCAGGCAAACACTGCCGCTATGTGCAGGCGCTTGCGCCGTTCTGAGTCGGCATGATGTATTTTTGCCGAGACGAGCCGTGCTGTATCTTCGATTAGGTCAAGGGCTTCTTCAGACGAGGCTTCAATGAAGAAGGGCACTTCAGACATGTCCACTTCGGTCTCTTTAGAGAATGTCTGCAAGGGATACAGCACTCCGTGTGCTTCCCCTACGCCCGAAAGTGCTTCGGACGGAGTGGATCCGGACGTGTGTACCCAGATGCCTTTGTCGAAATTCTTCAGCCTGCCTGTAAGTTGAGCTATGGCATCGTCCTTGACCGATATGATGTACAGGTCGGCGTCGCTGTCAATCTCCGACAGCGAGTCAACGGCTTTGGCTCCGACCTTCAAGGCCAGAGTTTGGGCGTTTTCAAGTCTGTGATTGTAAATCTGGATTATGTCGGCTTTCCCGGCAAGTGCCGAGGCGATATGCGTCGCCACGTTCCCGGCTCCGAGAATCACTATTCGGGGCCGTCTCATCAGCGCTCCTGCCAGCTTCCGATATGTACTTTCTCCCAGAGCAGTTTTTCGGTGTTCTGGGGCTTCTTGGTCTCGTCGGGGTAGCCGAGAGTGATTATGCATACGGGAAGGATGGTGTCGGGCATCTCGAGCACATTCTGGACATAGGTCTCCGATTCGATGTCAGTCGACGTGTAGCGTCCGCGAATCTGAATCCAGCACGAACCTAAGCCGAGGTCCTGGGCCTGAAGCTGTATGTATGTGGCGGCGATTGCGGCATCCTCTATCCATGGGTCGCTTGCCTCGACGTCAACTGCCACCACTACTGCGAGCGCGCAGTGGGCTATCGGTCCGGCTCCGCCTTCCTTGCACTTGCTGAGAGCTTCAAGCTTCGCCGAATCCTCTACCAGCACGAACTGCCACGGACGGGAGCTTTTAGATGTCGGCGCCATAAGCGCGGCTTCAATGATGGTCTTTACTTTATCCGCAGGAATTTCTTCGTCGGTGTATTTTCGGATGCTTCGACGGTTGACTATCAGGTCATGAAAATTTTCCATAGACTTATGGTTTTATCGTTTGCACACCCAGGCATCGGGATAACGCCCGGACTTATTGTAGGAGTTCGCTTCCGAATAGGTGGCGCCGGAAGACGCGTATACTCTGAACCTGCCGTCGACTTCGAGCACGCCGAGGCTGTCGGATTCGGAATGACGGCGTATGTAGTCGTCGGCCAGCGCTTTGGAGGGCAATGACGCTACAACCAGAAAATACCTGTCGTCGGCATTCATTCGCTTGTAGCTGTCGGAATATGCCCTGTCGGCCGTCCGTCCGGATATAGAGGAACAGGCCTCTTCCTGGTCGGGGTAGGCGATATTCAGGCTGATGTATGGATTTTCGTCAAAAATCGGAGTGTATACGTCGTCCGGGCTTTTTGTGATGGTTATCGCCATTGAAGCCCGGTTGGAGCTTTCGTCGACCATAGGGGTTGACAACGCGAATCCGAGCATGAGGAACACGATAATGGATGCGGCAATCTGGATAATGTTGCGGCTGACAGGAACGTAGTACAATTCCTTCTTTTTCGATTCTTCGGCTTCGGTAGATTCGGCGGTAAGCTCCGAAAGAGCTTTCATGCCGACGGGAGCAAGCCCGGTCAGTCTTGGCGAGACATTGGTGGCCTCGAACGGCTCGAACAAGTATGTCGGCTTGTCTTCGCCGTTTGCGGTAAGTATGCCCAACCGTCCTAATGCAAATTCGCTCTGGGCCTGGATGATGCTCTGTATTTCGCGAATCTGTTCGCTGACTATGGCCGAAGCTTCGTCATATGTGATGTTTTCTTTCCGGGCCACGGAACTTGCGAGAAGTCCGTCGTTGTACACTATTTCCGGATTGAACGACAGGTGGCGTCTTGGGGGGAAGATGCATCCAAGTTCCTCGTCGATATACGCAGGAGTCCGGTGGGCTATGAGCGCACCGATTCCGGGTATTACTACGCAGTCGTGGCGGAGTATGAGGTATTCAATATGTCCTGTCAGGGTAATCACACTACAAAGATAGTGACTTTCCGCTACATTTCAAAGCGGGCGGAGTCATATTATTTTTACATATTTTGCGGTCTTTTGTGATTGATTGATTTAACATCTTGATATGGTGGAATTTTAAGCCGAATGCTTAATCAACCGCTATTTTGACCAGAAAGCCGGGGTGAAGAGTATGAGCACGGTGAACAGTTCCAGACGGCCGATTAGCATCAGGAATGACAGTACCCACTTGCCGAAATCGGGGATGACATCGTAGCCGATGCCTCCCACGCCTGTCACACCGGCTCCAAGTCCGATATTTGACACGCAGGAGAACGAACTGAAGAACGCATCGACAATGGGGATGCCTGCCGCCGTCAGTACAATGCCCCCGAAAGCTATGATCATGACGTATATACACAGGAAGGCTATAACTTTGTCGACCGTTTCAGGCGACATGATGGATCCGTTTATCCTGACGGAACGTATGGCGTTGGGATGTACCGAGCGGTACAGTTCATTGTTGGTGTTTTTCAGAAGGTACAGAAGACGGTCGATTTTCGCACCGCCGCTTGTCGATCCGGCACAGGCTCCGAAAAACATCAGCAGAAACACCATGGCGAGTACGAACGGTCCCCAGTTTTCGAAATTGTTTGCCGTAAGTCCGGTCGACGACATGGTGGTGATGATCTGGAACAGGGGGTCTATGGTCACATCGGTCCAGGAATATGCTTTGCCGCCTACCACGATTGCAATGACAAAGGCGATGAATGATACGGCGATAATCCTTATGTAGGCCACGAATGTGTCGTTCTGCCAAAGGGCTTTGACATTGCCGTTCATGCTTTTGTAAATCAGGCTGAAGTTGACTCCGCCAAGAAACATAAACAGCGTTACGATGATTTTGATGTAGTTGGAGTCCCAGTATCCGATGCTGTCGTCGTGGGTTGAGAAACCTCCTGTCGACATGGTCGAAAGCGCATGGCAGATGCTGTCAAATGCATCCATCGGTCCTATGTACAGTAGCCCGAACAGTATGAGTGTCAGGATTATATATATTCCCCATAGACCCTTGGCTGTCTGGCTTATGCGGGGACGGAGCTTTTCATGCGTTATGCCGGTCACTTCGGCGTTAAACATCTGCATGCCCCCTGAGTAGTTGAGCATCGGCAGTATGGCAAGTGTGAAAAGTATGATTCCCATGCCTCCGAGCCATTGGGTCAGGCATCGCCACATGTTTATGCCGTGCGACAGACTTTCGACCGACGGATATACAGTCGATCCGGTGGTGGTAAATCCCGACATGGTTTCATAAAAAGCGTCCGTCAGGCCTATCGGCGTGGCGCATAGCATGAAGGGAATCATTCCGAAGAAAGAGAATACCACCCATACCAGCGCGGTCAGCAGAAATCCTTCGCGTTTGGCCATGGACAGCGATGCCGGCCTGATGCAGAATGTCATCAAGGCCCCGCATCCTACAGTCAGGGCCACGGCCGTAGCAAATGCCCATGCGTCAGTCTCGTCATAGAGCAGGCATGTCAGCAATGGGATAAGCATGAACGCGCCTTCGACCATCAACAACCATCCAAGCACCCGCAGGAGCATGGGATAATTGATTCGCCGTGTGTTGCTGAATATAACCATCTAAGTTAATATTGCGGTCAATAAAACAAACGTTCAATCTTGTGCAGCGCTCCTGACAGACAGAACACTACCACGTTGTCGCCGGGTTCGATGACCGTGTTTCCGGACACCAGCATTCCTGTGCCGTTTCTCACAAGTCCGGCAATGGTCATGCCGTGAGGAAGCGACAGGCTTTTGACCGGTCCGCGGGTGATTTTGCTCTTTGGCTTGACCTCTATCTCCGCGACTTCGGCGTCCGCCATGGCGAGACACTTCGTGGTGCTGACGTCGGAGTCAAGGAGTATCTGGAATATCTTACTTGAAGCAAGAAGCTTCTTGTTTATGATGGTTCCGATGTTGAGTCCTTCTGCCTCCGATATGAACTGGAGGTCTTCGACTTCGGCGATGGTCTTTTTTATGCCGAGCTCCTTGGCTGTAAGGCAGGTGAGTATGTTGGTCTCCGAGCTGTCGGTCAGGGCTATGAAAGCGTCGTAGTCGTCGATGCTTTCGTCGCGCAGCACCTCGATGTCGCGGGCGTCTCCCTGTACAATGTCGCAGTTCGGACATTTTTCCGGAAGCAGACGGCATTTGGCTTTGTCGTTCTCGATTATTTTGAATTTGAATTCATTGCCTGCGAGTGCCGCCAGCCGGATGGCGATTCTGCTTCCTCCCATCACCATCACACGCCGTATGCGGTGGTGTGTCTTGCCGCATATGTCGAGCAGATCGTCGACGTGGTTGCGGGTGGTGGCGAAATAAAGGATGTCGTTCAGCAATATCCGGTCGTCGCCTCGCGGGATGATGGTCTCGTGCTTGCGCTTGATGGCCGCCACGTGGAAGTTGTGTTCCGTCATGGCGAATTCCTTCAGCTGCATGTCGATTATCTTTGCCGTGTCGCGGATTTTTACGCCGACGATTATAAGCTGTCCGTCGTGAAGCTCAAACCAATGGCGCACCCATGAACGCCGGAGCGCGGTGATAATCTCCTGTGCGGCCAGATATTCCGGATATATCACTGCATTTACGCCCAGATTGGTGAAAAACGGCCGGTTGTTGAAATCCTGAAATTCGTAATTGTCTATGCGGGCCACTGTCTTTTTGGCGCCGATGCTCTTGGCCATTGCGCAGGCCACCACATTGCTCGTCTCGTCGGGCGTGACGGCGATAAAAAGGTCGCAACGGTCTACTCCCGCCTCTTTGAGCGATTTAAACGATATGGGGTTACCCCTCAGCGTCATCAGGTTATAGTTCGCGTCTATGTTGGCGAGCCGTTCGCGGTTGTCATCCAAAAGCATGATGTCCTGCTCCTCGCGCGACAACAATTTTGCGAGGTGCGAACCTACTTCTCCTGCTCCGGCTATTACTATTTTCATGACTTTAGGTTGCTTTGATATAAATCTAACACGGCGTCATGGATAGCGTCGGCATCCATGTGGCATTGAGCCATCAGCTCTGGAACTTTACCGTGTTCTACAAACTCATCAGGCACGCCGATTCGGATAACCCGGTTATGGTAACCATGGTCGTTCATCCAATCTTCGACTGCCGAACCGAATCCGCCGTCACGCATGCCGTCTTCAACGGTTATTATCGGACATCCTTTCTCGCCGACCTCTTTAAGTATGGACTCGTCAAGCGGTTTCAGGAATATCATGTCGTAGTGTGCCGCACTGATGCCCGGATGCTCTTTGTCGAGCCTGTCAAGTGCCGAAGCCGTCTTGTTGGCCATGGTGCCGAGCGACAGGATGGCTATGTCGTTGCCGTCGCGGAGCATGCGTCCTTTTCCGACCTTGATCGCTTTCATCGGAGTGCGCCAGTCCGGATTCAGTCCTTTGCCTCTGGGGTAGCGTATGACAAACGGTCCGAAGTCGGTAGCCTGCGACGTATACATGAGGTCGCGCAGGGTCTCTTCGTCGGCCGGAGCCGATATGACAATGCCCGGAATCGGCCGCAGATAGCATAGGTCGAATACTCCGTGATGCGTCACTCCGTCTTCGCCGACTATGCCGGCGCGGTCTATGCAGAATGTGACAGGGAGGTGCTGTATGGCCACGTCGTGGATGATGTGGTCGAACGCACGTTGCAGGAACGACGAGTAGATGGCGCAGAACGGTTTCATGCCGTCCTTGGCGAGACCTCCGGCAAATGTCACCGCGTGGCCTTCGGAAATGCCGACGTCAAACACCCTGTCGGGCATCTGTTCCTGCATGATGCTCATGGACGTTCCGGATGGCATGGCGGCTGTGATTCCGATGATTTTGTCGTTCTGACGTGCAAGTTCAAGCAGCGTATGGCCGAATACGTCCTGATACTTTGCCATGCTGTCTTGCATCGGCTCTGCTATCTTTTCTCCTGTCGAAGGATCGAATTTGCCTGGGGCGTGCCAGGAAGCCGGATCGGATTCGGCCGGTCTGTAGCCTTTGCCCTTGATGGTGCGTAGATGGAGAAGTTTTGGACCTTCGATGTCCTTTATGTCTGACAGCACTCTTACCACCTTTTCTATGTCGTGGCCGTCAAACGGTCCGAAATAGCGCAGGTTCAGTCCTTCGAATATGTTCTGCTGATGACCGATAAGCGACTTAAGGCTGTTGTTGAACCTAAGGATGAAGTTTTTCTGCTTGTCGGTGACAAGGTGCATCTTTTTCAGAAGCCTGTACAGCTTGAATCTGAAGTTGTTGTAGGCTTTAGTGGTGTTGATGTGGGTGAGGTATGAATTGAGCGCCCCGACATTGTGGTCGATTGACATGTCGTTGTCGTTCAGTATTATCAGCAGATTGTTTGGCGTGTTGGTGGCATTGTTCAGACCTTCGAATGCGAGCCCTCCGCTGATAGAAGCGTCGCCGATGACGGCCACTACGTTGCGTTTGGGTGATTCGCCCTTAAGGGTCGATGCAACTGCCATGCCAAGTGCCGCCGATATCGAGTTAGATGCATGTCCGGCTGTGAAAGTGTCGTATTCGCTTTCTGCCGGATTGGGAAATCCGCTCAGCCCTCCTTTTTTACGGTTGGTGGGAAACGCATCGCGTCGTCCGGTCAGAAGCTTGTGTCCGTAGGCTTGATGGCCGACATCCCACACGATGCGGTCGTAAGGCGTGTTGAATACGTAATGAAGCGCCACGGTAAGCTCTACGGCGCCCATGCTCGAGGCGAAGTGGCCGGGATTGGACGACAGCGAGTTGATGAGGAAATCACGAATCTCACTGCATACCCCTGACAATTGCTTGACATCCAGCCGACGAAGGTCGGCCGGGGAATTGATCTTTGACAGTAGGGGATATTTACGGTCGTCAGACTTTTCCATTTCCGTTGCGAAAATATTTTTTATATAATGGTATGAACACGACTCCTCCCGATATGATTATCGTCAGGATAGTCCATCCCGTCACACCGCGTCCGGCTATCATAAAGTAGCACAATATAAGCCATAATGCTGTGAGACACGTCAATCGAAATATAGTGTAGCCGTTCATACTTATTATTCAGTGATAATGATACGGGCACGATACCTCGTGCCTGGTTAAGGAAAAAGCCACGGGCATTAGCCTTTTCGCTACAAAGATAGTAAACATTCTTGGAATTTAAGTAATTTTGTAGGCGAGTTGCGCATGGCGGCTTGTAATAGGTGCGCTTCGCCTTTTATGGCCGAGGCACCTTTATGATCAGGAACTAAATAAATTAGAGTAATGGCTAATTACGATATCAGAGCTCTCCAGATGCGGATTCTGGACATATTGCTGGCCTTTGACAAGATGTGTGCCGAGCACGGACTGCGTTATTGTATATGTTATGGGTCTATGATTGGGGCAGTTCGCCACAAGGGTTTTATTCCTTGGGACGATGACCTTGACGTGGCTATGCCTCGTCCGGACTACGATAAGTTTATAGCGCATGCGTCCGAATGGTTGCCTAAACCGTTTGAGTTCGTATGTGCCGAAAACGACCCCGACTATCCGCTTCCGTTCGGAAAGATTCAGGATGCTTCGACCACGCTTATCGAGCGTCCGCATCTTTATTATCTCGGGGGATGCTACATCGACGTGTTTCCTTACGATGCTTTTGCCGACAACAAACTGGTGCGCTGGTGGCAGTGTACCCGATACTCGTTTTACCGCAAATGTCTTTATCTGGTGCATCGCGACCCATACAGGCACGGACGTGGACCGAGCTCTTGGATTCCGTTGCTGGTCAGGAAGATGTATACAATGCAGGGCTTGCAGAAGCGTATACGCAAGATTCTTACTAAAAACGACTATGACAAGGCGAAGTACGCCTCGAGCTACACGGCAGGATATAACAAGGCGTTGCCGAAAGAAATCAGTGATAATTTCGGTCCCTATGAATTTGAAGGACACATAGTTCAGGGTATGGTTAAGTATGATCCGTATCTCAAGACTATGTATGGCGACTACATGCAGATTCCTCCCGAGGAGAAGCGTGTGCAGCACAATTTCTATCATCTTGACCTTTACCATCCCTACCGGGAGTACAAGGGCAACGATAAGGATGATTATAAAAAGAAGAAGTAATGGAGTTGCGCCGACAGTCCGTCTCCCGGTATATAGCTCCGCTCCGTGAGGGCGGGTCGTTGCCTGCGTTGGCTTCGTGCCGAATTGAATGTCGACAGGCGCAAGCTCGAAGTCTACGATTCGCCATTGTCGGAAGATGAACTTATCCGCCAGCTATCGGAATTCAAGCTGATAGGTGAGCGAGGTCGCGGATGCGGTCCTATGGGCCTGCTTGAGGCCGAAGAGCGCTTCCGCTGGCTGACGGCAGTCAAAAGTTCGGTCATTCAGACATCGCGTCCGCACGCCGGACTGACCGACGACCTTGACGCCACATTCGAACGCCTGTTTGCCGAACTCGTCTGAAAGTTTGAGTATAATGCCTTCTTGTCTTTCGGGACTCCTGATGGAGCGAGAAAGTATCATATTCGTTACAATCCATATGATGAGGTCAAAAGCAAACAGAATTGTTATGTCGATGTATCGGCAGAAATGATAGTTTAGAAGTGTGAACGCAAAACTCGCTATTACTATAGTTGGCATTGAGAGACGCTTTGTCATTCCGAAGGCAAGAAGTTGGTGGTGGATATGTGTCTTGTCGGGCATAAATAGAAATCCATTGATTCAGGTATAAATCTATTCTTAATTATTTAGATATATGGATTGATGAATTTGCAAATAATATGTTGATGAATAGAATCAGTGTTAATATGTCTAAGAGCGGTTCCAACAAAAATGATTCAATTATTATAATACAGATATACCCCCGAAGGCTCTGTCGGAGCTTTCGGGGGTATATCTGATAGGAGAGCCTAAAAGGCTATTTTAATTTGTGATTATTGTTCAGAGGCTTTGCGGAGCAGGATATATCCGCCGGCAGTGGCTGAGGTGTTGAGGCGGACTATGCTGTCGTTTTCGGCAGACACTGTGGCGATTGCGGGCAGTATCTGTCGCAAGGCGTCTTCTGTGGCCATGTTGTCGCATGCCATTTCTGTTGCCAGTCCGTCATCGATAGTTAGCGAATCGCCGTTTTGAGTATATGATCCGGAGAAAGTGTTGCAATTTGTCCGGATAAAGTATGAGCCGTTGTCAAACGTCACATATTGTTGCGCTCCTGTAACGGCTTCGGCCGGTTTTATCGACACTGAGTCGTTGACCACGACAGCGTCCAGATACCATTTGCCGTCAATGCTGACAGTGGCCGTTGCTTCGTTGTTTTCGACCTCGTTTGCTGTTTCGCCTGACGTTTTGTTGCCTGAACATGATGCCAAAGCTATTCCGAGGGCCATTGCAACAATTGGTTTGATTCTTTTCATAATTCTTATATATCTATGGTTAGTAGTTTGTTAGTCGGTAACGCGGTTCACGGCTCAAAATTACAAAAATATACTCATACTATAGTCGCATATAATACTAACTAAACTTAATATTATGAAAAGCATAAAGGCCCGCGCCAGTCCGGAATCTTGCATAAACCGGCAGAAATGACTAATTTTGCCTTAGGAATTAATAAATTTACGTACAATCTATTATGGTATCTGTCGACGGACTTACGGTCGAATTCGGAGGAACGACCCTCTTTAAAGATGTTTCTTTTGTCATTAATCCCAAGGACCGCATAGCGCTGATGGGAAAAAACGGCGCCGGGAAAAGCACTTTGCTGAAAATACTTGCCGGTGTGCGTCAGCCGACGAGGGGGGCGGTATCGGTGCCGAAAGACTGTACGGTCTGTTACCTTCCGCAACATATGATGACCGAAGACGGCCTTACCGTATTTGAAGAAGCATCGCGGGCATTTGCACATCTGAAAGAGATGGAGGCCGAAATCGAAGCCATGAACAATGAACTTGCCACCCGTACCGACTATGACAGCGATTCTTATATGGAGCTGATTGAGAAGGTGTCGGCCGTCAGCGAAAAATTCTATGCCATCGACATGACGCATTTCGAGGAGGACGTGGAGAAGGCTCTTCTCGGACTCGGGTTCGAGCGCACGGACTTCGACCGCCCCACATCGGAATTTTCCGGAGGATGGCGCATGCGCATAGAGCTGGCAAAGTTGCTTCTGAAGAATCCCGACGTTCTGCTCCTCGACGAGCCCACCAACCACCTTGACATAGAGTCGATAGGGTGGCTCGAAGACTTCATCATCAACAGCCCCATGGCCGTTGTGGTCATCAGTCACGACCGGAGGTTCATTGACAACATAACCACGCGTACTATCGAAGTGACCCTCGGACGCATCTATGACTACAAGGCTCGCTACAGCCACTATCTCGAACTGCGCAAAGAGCGCCGTCAGCAACAGCAGAAGCAGTATGACGACCAGCAGAAACAGATTGCCGAGGCCAAAGAATTCATTGAACGCTTCAAGGGCACGTACTCCAAGACCTATCAGGTGCAGAGTAAGGTGAAGTGGCTTGAGAAACTTGAGATAGTCGAGGTCGACGAAGAAGACACCTCGGCGCTCAGGCTTAAGTTTCCGCCATGTCCGCGAAGCGGCAACTATCCCGTGATAGCCGAAAGCGTGGGTAAAAGCTACGACGGCAAGCCTGTGTTCAAGGATGCGACGTTTACTATCGAGCGCGGCGACAAAGTGGCCTTTGCCGGACGAAACGGCGAAGGAAAGTCGACTATGGTCAAGGCCATCATGCGCGAGATTGACCACGACGGCACATTGACGTTAGGCCACAATGTGCAGATTGGATATTTCGCCCAAAACAGCGCGTCGTTGCTCGACGGCGAGCTTACCGTGTTTCAGACCATTGACGACATTGCAGTGGGTGACGCCCGCCTGAAGATACGCGACTTGCTCGGGGCATTCATGTTCGGAGGCGAGGAGAACCAGAAGAAAGTCAAGGTGCTTTCCGGTGGCGAACGCGTGCGTCTGTGCATGATAAAGCTTCTGCTCGAGCCGATAAACCTGCTCATTCTTGACGAGCCCACCAACCATCTCGACCTCAAAACCAAGGATATACTCAAACAGGCTCTCAGGGACTTTGACGGCACACTCATACTCGTCAGCCACGACCGTGACTTCCTCGACGGACTCGTAACAAAGGTCTATGAATTTGGAGGCGGACGTGTCAGGGAACACCTTTGCGGAATCAACGAATTTCTTGAAAAGAAAAAGGCTGAGCAGCAACAATAATCCTGTTGACGACGCTAAATAGTTGACGATAGCCTATAAATGTTGCCGGCGTGCAATTTTCCGCTTTACAGGCATCAGAACCTGTGACGGTTCAAGGCTGGTGTGCTTTCTTCATTGCGCTGATCCGGGGAACTTGTCTGCGCTTGAAAAACTTGATTCTATTTATGATGTGTCCCGACGAAAGGAGAATCATCAGAAATCCGGACTTCCCATGTGCTCCGCCTATGGGAGCATGGGTAAATGTAGTCAACCAGTGTGCCAAGGCAATAATCCCGGTAATCAGGGTAATCAGAGAAATCCACCAGAGGATGCGTGTCACCGGACTTTTCTGCTTGTTGATTTTTGTGAACCAGTTGCTGTAGCCGAAATGCAGGAATATATGATATGCGGCCATACCCATGAACAGAATCCCGACTGCGATATGAATCCACACCGATGTTAGTCCGGTGCTGTGGGTTGTCTCAAGTTGAATGCCAGACACCAGTATTGCTACAGCAAGAATGAGCAGGCTCCAGTCGCATATCTTTAGTCGTGTAATCTTCTTCATTCGGCAAAACTACTGATTTTTCATGATATATCCAACATTCTCCGGTTCATTCTCCGGTTCATCCAAATAACGAGATTAGCCAAGTCGTAATATATAGACAGAGCGGTGTGACCTCGTGATGAAGTCGCACCGCTCTATTCACTCAGACTGTTGAACACCTCGTCGGCGTCGGTGAAAAGGTTGCACCACACTATTACGAGAGTTGTTTCCTTACGGAACGCGATGCACTTTTCGGGAGCTTCAGCCGGAATATCTATTTCAACATAGGTACTGTCCGGAATATCGTTCAGCCACTTTGCAAGAGCCTCGCCGCCGGAGGGGAATGTGACGCAGTCAACGCTTATGCGGGTGGAATCATCCATCATCACAGAGCGGTAGCTGTCGCAGTAGTCTATCGAGCTTATATCTCCCGGTGTTGCGGCATATTTTAGGAACTCATGCACTATATGATCGCGCCATTCGGCGGTCTGCCTCATAGCGGCGTCTTCAGCCACTATTCTGCCTTCTGTCCGGAAAAACATGGACTGTTCCAAAACCTCATGCCCGTGCGCTGAACCTGCGGAGGTGGCAAGAATCATCATCGTCATTATCGCTATGTGGCGGAGCTGTATATCCATTTCAGTATGTAAAAGATTAAGAATCCCCCTGATGTCCCGCTTGCCAGAAATGCCATTATCACAATGTAAAATGGATAGGAGTAATATTTTCGCCGGGGATAGCGGCGGAAATATGCCTGCTCCCGTTCCGGTGTGAAACGGTGTTTTTTCAATAACCATTTTGAATACAAGACAGCAGCAAGCACACAGGTGGCTAAAATGGCTGTTCTGAGTAGAACCGTGTTGACTGTTTGCTCTCCGACCATTACAATCATGCAAAGCGACAGTAATACAAGTGGCGTTAAGACGAAAAAGCCCTCGATGTAAAACCACAGACCCCATTGTGCCGGACCGCCTTTGCCTGTATAATACAGGTAATCCAGCCAGTTGAACTTGTATTTATGCTGAAATGCCATTGCTTTGAATGTATAATATTTTGAGCTGTATGCTTATCTCAAAATGACACATAATAAATACCCGCCACATAAGGATGTTATCAGCCAAAGTCCCATGTTGACACGGTATAGTAATGAATATTTGTAATTCACGTCTTTTCGCTCCGGATAGCGGCGAAAATAGGCTCGTTCACGTTGCGGTGTGAAACGGAGTTTTTTCAACAGCCAATTTGAACAGAATATAACCGCAAGAGCGCAGGTGGAATAAATTGACACCTGCATTATAGCCGCATTATACTTTTGATCAGCTAAAATATGAATAAGGCAAAACAGCAACAACGTAAGGGGGAGCACAGACAATGCAAGCATCAAATTAGACCACACTCCCACACCCCCTGCCGTATATTTACCCAAATAATACAGGTGGTCGAGCCAGTTGAATTTGTATTTACGCTGAAATGCCATTGCTTAGAGTGTTTAATTTTAGCCGTCGCCTTATCTCAACAAATATATCAGAAACCATAATATCGCAATGTTGCCCAGCAATATTGTGATAGGAAGCCAAGGTATCACTTTCAGACTAAGCTGCCTCCTTTGTGGATAGCGGCGGAAATATTCCTGCTCCCGTTCCGGTGTGAAACGGTATTTTTCCAGTGGCCACTGATAAAACAGAATAGCGGCAATCCAAAAGGTCATACAAATAATTTTCTGCTCATCGCTTTTAGCCCGGAATATGACACAAAACATCAACGGCCACATAAGTATCGAGAATATCACCACATGGAAGGGCGTAAGCAACGTCCAGTCATACGGCAATTTATCACAGCCTTTTCCTATATAATACAGGTGGTCGAGCCAGTTGAACTTATATGTCCGCTTCTTCGCGCTCACAGTCGAATCAATGCAATTACTTTTTTACAAACATTTCTATGTCACTCATGGCGTCTTCTGCTCTGCCTGATAGTTCTGCATTATCCATAACAGAAGTCAATGCAGTTACAACGTTCTCATGGTTTATCTTTCCATGTATTCTGGCTAAATGGCCGATGCAGGTTATAGCAAGTCCGCGCAACTCGATATCACGTTGCGACTTGATGATTTCAATACATAGATTCTCAACCCACTCCGGATTGCCGCTCGACATTGTAAGCATCAGCAACAATTTGTTGCAAAAACTTATGTCTTCATCCGTCATAAGACAAGACCTGACGATGCTTTCCAGGTCAGATAGTTTTTTACTGTCGTCCATATTCTTTTCCTATTGTGATTACCTTAATCCAGCCATTCGACTGTCGCCAAAAATCTGCACAGAAGATAAGCAGAGTGATTTAAGACTGCCGTAGCTCACGATTGTCCGATGCATCGTCATATCTGGTTGAGGATAAAGGGATCCTTTATCTTCGTGTCGTCGGCAAAGAGAAGTATCTTGGATATTATCTCCGCTGTCTTTGGGTCTTCGTCGAGGAATGGCATGAATATACGCCCTCTGCCTTGAGAATGTACCGGCAACACAGCAATGTGCGCTCCGCCCTCCTTATGTATCACACCGCTGCCGAGATGGATGTTGTAGCAGGCGTGGGTACCTTTTATTTTGGCGAAGTTGCCGGTCAGCTCCACATTCTCTATGCCGAACATCGGCAGCGAATGCTCTACGATTGCCCGGCGCATCTCGATGGTGGAGTGGCTTGTCTCGGGGTCTACTCCTCCGGCATGTGCCACGCTGACGGCAAGGTCAACATCGCGCATTATCTCGGAGAACACCTTGGCTTCGATCTCTCCGATGCTTTTATTTTCGAAGGTACGGCGGTCATAAAACGCCACATACTCAAGTGTGGGCGGTTCTATGTCGGCTGGAGAAAACCAGTCGGCCATAGCATACATCACTGCAGTGACGTTGCCGTTGAAGCATACTTTCTGGAGACCGTTTTCGTAATCCACAGTCCACTGACGTTTTTTTAGCACGCCGACTGTACGTGCCGGCAGAATCTGGTTGCCTGCATAACGCAAAGATTTATACTGCTCTTTTTCCTCTTCTACGGGGATATAAAGTTCACGGAACACCTGTTTGAAAGGCTGACGCAATTGTCGCTCAAAAAGAGCTGACTGGTAACGGCTCCAAACTCCGGCATTCATAAGGTCGTAGGGGTGCGCGATGGTCAGAATGTCATTCTCGGCAATCGGTAGAATCTCGCCGTCGGCCGATACCAGCGATTTGCCGTCGTCGCCCGGGAAACCGAATCCGTCGGAGTTCTTGAGCAAAAGGCGCGACAGGAGGCTCCATATCACCGGATTCTCGCGTAGCTGTCCGATTTCCTCGGCAGTAAACTCAGCCCCGTCGGTCATTGCCGTTTCCAGCAGTGCGCGACCTCGTGTATGCTGGTCTTTGAGTTGTTTGTAGACTTCGCGTATTTTCTCCACATACTTGTCTTTCTTGAAACGCGAGGGAATGCTCTGCAGGCGTTTTCCCTTGCTCTCGACCACGAGTTCCGGTACGCCTGATTCCAGTTCTATCCAGAATTTTACTTCGTCGATTTCAGCAGGAGCGAGGAATTCAGCCACTTCTTTCACCAGATCTGCTTCCATGCACCATGTCAGTCGCACTGAGTCGCCGAATCCGGCGGTACGCGCCAGATTGTCGAGCGCGAGTTTCACGGCGCGCCCCTCGCTTGCCTGACGTTGGGCTCCGAACTGCTTACTCTCCTTTGCGAATTTTGAGAGTAGGGCATATCGCTGACGCAAGTCCTTGAGTCTGTTTCGAGAGAGAGGTATCAGTCCGTATGCCACTACAAGGTCTTTGTTGCGCTTTTCTTCGATTTCCTTCTGCACATCCTTTGCCTTGAGGATACCCAGGGCTGCGTCCGACAGCTTGCGGGCGCGTGTATGCCTGTTGCCTTCGGCGATATATCTCGCTGCACCATAGACAACCTCAAAACGCTTTTTGCCGAGTGTCTTGTAAACCTCACGGAACCACACCGGATCGAACGCACCGTCGGCAAAGTCGTCGGGCGATACTCCGGTATATCGTGATATATGCGACTTCGCGGACTCGTCGAGATTCTCGCCGGTATGTGCCATAAAATAATATGCGGCGCTTGTAAGCCCTTTCCATCCGATTGCTTCCTCCACCATTTCAAGCCATCGGTGGGAGTACATGGCGGCCACGACAAGCTGCTCGTCACTGATACCTGCCTTGGCAGCTGCCTGACGCAGATGCTTGGCGTTATCCTCTTCGCCGGGCATGCAGACTCCAAGTAAGCGGCTGAACATGGTACGTTTGCCGTTGCCGGCATTGTATCCTATCACCGCTGGCTTTTCCTTACCGAGTCCTGTGAGTATACGCATCAGATAATCCACGCCGCGGATGCAGCGGATGTCCTCAGCGATTTCCGACACCGGAGTAGGAGTGTCGCCGCGCTGCAGCTCGATGTCGAGCACCGCATCAATCGCCGGGGCAATCAGCTGCACTTCTTCGGCAGTCAGTTCGGGATGTTCATCCTCTTTTCTCCAACGCCATAAAGCGCGCAATTTCGCTCCCGGAATCATCTGGGATAGAATCTCCATCATGTCGGCCGAGGCTTTTCCTCGCGCAAGAAGTTCGCGCCTAATATCGCTCTCGGATATCAAGCCGAGATGCCAGGCTCTGAGATATTCGGTGGCTCTGACGGGTATAGAGGTTTCAGATTCATATCCGGCTTTCTTCCACAGGGTATAGCGTGCCGCGAAAGATTGACGGAAGAGGTCGTCGGGCATCTTGTCGCTATCACGGAGCCGATTTATGATTTCTGCGAAGGGATTAACGGAATATACGGGGATGTTCTCTTCATTGCCCCAACTGTAGCGCTTATATCTCTTCACGGAATCCTTGGGGTCGAGAGTGGCGGCGATGTGCGAGACTATGGCAATCAGGTTGCGCAAGTTCCTCTCGTCGTCCATGCCGTATTCTTCGTAAAGCGTGTCGATAGAGCGAACTGCGGAATTATACATCGGATTGTCACTGTCATTGACTTTAAACAGATTCTCGGTGATTTCATCGCCGAAATACTTGCTGAGAACCGGGATGTGAGCTATGTGTTTGGAATCGGTAATGTTGCGCGCTGTTTTCAACCGGAGCATATCGGTCGCATCGGCAATCTCGCGGAGGTAAAGCTCTTCCCATTTCTCGGGAAATGCAAGAGATTTGAGCCCAGTTTTGTTGTAGTAGTTCGAGACGTAAACCCTGTTGCCGAACAGTTGTGTCTCGCCATACTCGTTCTTGAATTCGAGGTCGGCATTCTGCCTGATCATCTCCATGATTTTCCCCAGCACCTCGGCATATCTCTTTTTATCGGCAAACCGGAGGATACCTCTGATATCGGGGTTGGTGTCCATCGCCTCGATGTCGAAACCAATCTCGCCGTCGGGGTCATAGAGTCCGTAGCCATTCGCCGGGCTTTTGACCGACTCCGATTCGTCTTCAGCCTTGCATATGGCATCGATAAGTATTTGTTCCTTTGAAGTTGGCCGTGCTATTCCCTTCACATCGGGTAGAAGCGACTCAGCCAATGCTGTGCGTTTACCCTTGTCCTGCCATATCCGTATCATGTCCAACGCGGCAAGTCGGCGGTCGGCGGACTTGTCGTTTAGTAGCAGGCGGGCGTTATGTTCAGCCTCTTTCTCTGGAAGGTCGGCGAGTATGCGGATGGTGGCTATACGCATGCCGGCGGCTTTGAGGCGCAGATTATCGCGCATTGTCGCATAGTCTTCCTCGGTGAGAAGTCCCTTGTGGTTGATTATTTTTACAATTTCGATTGCTATGTCGCGAACCGTTTCGGAACGGTCGCTCATCGAATCCACCAGGAACCTTACCTGCTTGCGTGTCGTGGGTTTCATCATCATGCCGTTGAGATAAGCGGCGCGGTTTAATGGGTCCATCGCATCCATGAAGTCAATGGCACGGTCGGTCAGCTCCGGAGTGCCGATAAGCATCGCCAGCCGGCATATTCGCGTGGCTATCTCGTCACGTGTCAGAGTGACCTGAATCCACGGAAACACATAGGGGTCGAACACCTCCTTGGGTTTCATGTCATTGAAAATTCCTGCCATCAGCTCGAAATCTGCTTCGGCTTCCTCTTTGCTGTTGAAATATTCGGAGAGCGGCGGCACCTTGATTTCCTCGGCGTAGCGCATGTTCCATGCGTGCATGAATCCGCTGCGCTTGTAGGACTCTTCGGGAAGATAGTATTCAATTGCTCCGGCCAAGACGGCATGGTCGCCGTGACGGGTGTGGATGGCGAGTGATGCCAGCCGACTGTTGATAGAGTAGAGTTGAGTACACTCCAGATAGAGCATGGCTGCCTCCACTTTATAGGCTGAAGCCTCGGCTATGAGTTTTTCGATAAGCGGAACTGTATCCTGAACTTCGAAGAACCCTGTTGCCCATAGCCCGAGAAACACTTCCATCGCGTTGTCGCTTTCCATAGCCTTTCGGGCTTCTTCGGGAGAGGTGATGTAGCGGTGTATAAGATTTATGAATTTATCGGTAATCCGGTCGGGGGCATCCTGTTCGCCTAATCCGGTCGTTACGGCGACAGCCCGCTTCACCGACGCGAAACGCTGGAGGTTATTGTCGCGAATCACGTTGAGGATGTATAAGAAACTCTCCGGAAGACCGCAGTCCATCGTCTCCACGATAGCCTGACGGAGTCCCTCCTGAAGCCGTGCTGCCATAAGCAGTTTCCCCTCAAGTTCCAGAAGCACGGGATTCCCGCTCTTTGCTATAGCGCGGAAATGCCCATAGTTCATCTTCTTAAAGTTAATCTCTGAGGTCATTGCCTCGGAGAGCCAAGCGATACATTCCATGTCGCCCGACATAATCATTGAGGCAAGCCACAGATCCTGGTAATAGAATGAAGCATCTTCGAATTCCTTAACCTCTTCGGGGGTGCGTCCGCCGCTCAATATTTCGCCCGGTGTCCGTTTTGAGGCATGGTACAGAAACGTAATGGAGAGAAGATTATAAAGGTTGGAAATGTGCGGTTTTACCATCCGTGTACGCTGTGAACGGCGATTCCATCCTTCTGTGTATGCCTGTCGCGGCATAATCCGGATATAGCGTTTTACAATATCGCCCGTTTCCTCACCGAGCAGAAAGTCGATCAGCTGACCGAATTCACCATCTGCCATGGAGTCGATATTTATGATGTCGTGGCTGTCGGCATACTTTTCGAACGCCTCAATGATGTCTTGATTTGATGCGTCGATATGAACGCTTGCCACGAATTTTTGTGCCAGTTTTCTTATCTCGTCAGGCAGTGATGAATCCGTTTTGCATTTTTCGGAGATTTCGCTGATATATGGCGAGCAGATTTCGTTGAATCTTTTACTACGGGATACTTTCATGTTGTTAGGTGTTATAAAATTCACCACATTCTTCCTGACAGAAGCGTAAGCCTCACCACTGTCACAAGGTCTGAATCACTGAGCCGCACAGGATTGGAGGCTTCACCGGCGTCGATGCCGTTGATGAAGATACGGAATAGGCCGTCGTCATAACTTTGCAGAGCGTTTGTTACAGCCTTAGCTGGGTCTTCTTCGCGCCCGTTGTAGACAATGCCGAAAGCCACGCGGCCTGTTTCGGCAAGATTGGATATTTCTTCTTCCGACAGTAGGGCGGCTGTCTCATTGTCAGCGTCCATATCTGTAGTAGCCGAGGCGGCACGACCGTTGAATGCCGACACCAGACTTCTCACCGTGGAGGCTATTAGCTCTCCGACTGTTGAGGGGCAGCAATCCAGTTCGATGGCTACCGGCTTGATGCCTGCCGTCTTTCTGCCGGGCTTCTTCTGTTCGAATAGTATCTTCATGGCGTATGGTGTATAAGACTTGGTTAATCTGAAGAACTATATTGCTTTGTCACTTTTCATTACTCTGTGTCGACCGAAGAAGAGTCGGCTTCTGTCAGTCGGGTCAGTCCGGCGTGTTGTCTGAAGTCCGACAGATAAAACGAGAGTTTCGGGTATTGCGCCAATAATGGTTTTACTACATGGATAAAAGTAATGAGATCATATACTATCAAGTCGATATAGCTGTTATGTGTTCCGGTAGCACCGCCTATGACTTGACCGAGATTCATCGGTTCAAGTATCTTGTCGGATATTATGTCTTCGATGTCATGGCGAAGATTCAGGATATCGTTGCCATCAGTGTCATCAGGATTCGGGAAAGCGATAAACACGACCTGCGCTCCAAAACTGTTTACATGGTCGGAAATATCTGTTGAATCATTATAGTAGTCGGCGACAATGGAATCAATATAGGTAGAGCCGATTATTACGTCGTAGCGCAGTTGGTCGCTTTCCTGCGGATTCAACTTGTAGGTGCTGTAAATATCTTTGGGATTGTCAAAGAACTTGCGGTCATGCGCCTCTAAAGTCTCCTTGATGTGTTTACGTAGTTCTGGCAACGGAATCATGCCGTCCTTCGGCTTGGCTGCCGGCTCGATGCTGTCGATATACTTGAACGAAACTCCCTCGCCGAGAGTGTTCTCCAGTATAACCCACATTGCACCGTTGCTTTCATTCACAGGCAGTGCATTGAGACCCTTTTCGTGGTAAGAAATCTGGAAACTTCCGGTTTTCTCGATATAAGAAGCCCGCACCATTATCTTGGCTGTATCTATGTCGGTGCCATACATTCTGAAACCGAAGGCTGCGTCAGTACCCCGGTTGAAGGGGTTGAATTTCCATTTCGCTTTCAGACTCTCGGGCATATGCGAGATGATATAGGGATAAAGGATGAAAAGATCCGGCCAACCCTCTACCGAAAAAGTGAACTCGTAGTCACCTCCTAAATTATAATTCATGTTCTCCGATATCAGGGCGGTACCTTCGTGAATAAATTCCATGAACTCATCGGCATCTTCCTGCGTCTTCGGATGGATCATTTCCGACAGCTTCGCCTCATTGTCCACAAACCAATTCCAGAATCTTTCGACGCGTCCGGCAAGCGGTACATAGATATTACATTGGCGGATAAAGTACAGCGTATCTTCATCTTCAGGATTAAGCTCATAGGCTTTGTTGAAGTATCTGAGAGCTTCTGCGTTGTTGTCAAGATAGTATAGCGAATAGCCCATCCTGAAATTCCAGAGGGCATCCTCTTCGCCTTCCTCCCTTATGGATTCAAGCAGCTCTGCTGCTTTGGCACATCCGCCGTCAATATTGTTGTAGGCTCTTGCCAGAATGCCGATGGTGTCATAGTCACGCTCTGCTACGGGAATCCGCTCCAATACATCAATGATTTCCTGATGATTGCCTGACTCGTGCCATTCCTCTATCTGTTTCTTTATATCTTCATTCATATTCTTAATCTATATTATTGTGGTGTTATTCTTCGGGATAAGCAATTTTCAATGACTCTCCGCTAAGAGCGATACCCTTGCCGAGGGTGATAGGCAGTTTCTGGTCTTCAGAGAAACCTATTGTTTCTCCGTCATTTAATGTAACATTGTACTCAAGTATATAGGCTACCATATCCAATACAAAATCCCTGATATCTCCAAGTGGTGCATTGGCATAAACCTCGATTTCCTCTTTGCCGAATTTTCGCAGACCGTAGGTATAAATTCCGGGAAGATCGCCGTTACGGTAAATGCCGAACCATACCCAATCAAGAATCGGCAATTCATCATCACGGAGGCTCTGCGCAACCATGTGGTAGAATTGTGGCTCATACACCGCTCCGTCTGCGTAGACTGCAACGGCGTTTTTTTGCTTCAGGCAGGCATCTATGATTTTTGTTGTAACCTTAGCCTTTTCAATCAAATTGTTATCAGAGCCTGTTACTGCAACAAGTATCTGTGCCTTATGGGATTTCGTCACAGATTCCGCTTCTGGCCACATATAATTTGCGCAGGCATAGTCTTCGGCCTCTCCGTTAGGAATAGGGGCAGGTATGAATGACACCGCGAGAAATCCGTCGCCAAACTTTTCTACTAATGTGTCTGTTGAATCTGCATCCTCTTCTGTCGAAAAGTCGAGATTCCATTCATCCTTCAGGTCTTTTACAAACTGGCGGGAATCCCAGGTTGGCTCTGACAGAAGAACGAATGATACAAAATTGCCGAGTTCTTTATTCTTTTCGCTCATATCCGGTGGTGTGAAATTTTACTTTGACTGGTTTTTCCACGCATATCTGACCCAAGGCGATTCGGACTTTGTAAGCAAATCCTGAGCAAGTCCGCTCATATTGCAGTCCCCGTTCCATAGAGTACGTCCCAACATATAGCTGTTGGCAAAGTCTTTCCACGAATTGAATCCTGCCGACTGAGCCATAGCATAGGCATGGTTAACGCATTCAAGACATTCTTCATCTGAGATATATCCTTTCTGAAGCGATGCTCTTGCTACTAAATTAAGCCTTCCAGCATCCCATGCAATAACACCAAGTTCCCTTATATCTTCATCAGATGATATTATCCCATCATTCACCAGTTCTTTAATCTGTCCTTTAAGATTGTCTGACTGGGTTCTGACTTTATCAGCAATACTTCGGAACGCGTCCTCTGCATCCTTATATTGACTTGCATAATCCCTAATCATCTTTGCCACCTCGTCCTTGTCTGACGTTTTATACGCCGCATAAACAAATGGAAGTATCTGTTGTGACGGAGCGTTGCATAGATAATTCAAAGTTTCAATGGCGTCTTCTCGGCTATCTATTCCCCACCATTCTGTCAGCAATGTGTTCAGCCGTGATTCTTCAATATCCGGATACATCACATCGGTGTATCCACCCTGTTGGTAGGCATACAACGCACCGACAGCTATGGCGCGAACTGAATCTGCTGACAAAGATGTATCCTCCTTTGTGCGTACGCCAAGTCTGACATGGCGAATTGCCTTAACTGATTTCCTGATAGTGCGTACAATGAGGCATATAACATATATCACAATTGCAACCGGGACAATAAAAGTCATGACCCTCAGATATACCGGTAATTGTGTCGGGTCCATTCCAAATAGCCGGGTGAAATAATCGAAAAACTCCATGGCGATACTGTGTTTACGTTGATTCGCAAATATAATAAAATTTCGGCACAAATGGCACGGTTTGATGTGGTTTTATTGCGCATAATTGCCCGATTGTCAGCAGAAATCGTTAAATCTGCTTCTGGTTTGTTTATTGACACTCGATTATATATATCCCTCAGTTTTGATATGCCAATATTCTTTTTTTCGTCATAGCCTTATTATGCCATTTATGGAAACCCAGGCTCGGATGCCCCCCGCGGCCAAAGTTGACTTGACCCCTGAAAATAATTTAATTTTGCCCCTGAGAAGTTTGGCCGACATGGTCAATGTTATTTTGGATTATCTGCCTTTGAAGGCTTGTGGTTTGCGGACACTTTCGCCTGTAAGTGTTATGCAGAGTGCTGTGTGGACAGTCGAGTATAGCGTCTGCCACTGTAGTGTCACCGATAGCGTCGTACCAGTCCAGCTCGGGGTAGCTGTGATGTGACGATGATAGACTTGCATCCGTGCCTGTCTTCGATAATTTCCGTGAGGTGCGCGCGCTCCTTGGCGTATATTGGAACCAGGAAGAGGTCGTCCAGAATGAGGAGTTGCGTTTTTTCGATTTTAGTGCCAAAACTCTGTCTGATGAGGTCTTTTCTTGGTCTGATTTCGGCCCTGTCATCGCCTACGGCGCTTTGCTCCGGCAAAGAATCGAAAGGATTAGACACGAAAAAACCGCAGAACTATTTGATAGTCTGCGGTTTCTTTGTTTCACAAAGCGACTCGTATCGTTATGTCGCTTTCGGACTGATTTTCGTCCGATTAGGTTGCGGAAGGACAGGTGCCCTTGGAATATATATCTAACCCTGTAAATATCATTTAGTTACACTCCGGGGTTGCTTCCAGGTGCAATAGTTTTGCAACGGTAATTTTGAGGCACTGCAACAGCGAATCGTTGCAGAATCACGGATTCCGACCCCTCAAAGTCGTGCTGCCATTGACTCAATTTGTGCCCGATATGCCTGTTTTATATCGTCGGGAAGGAACGATTCTTCGATTAAACCGTACCATTTCGGAATGGCCTTGGAGAATTTGTTGAAGAGATTTGAAATCGCCTTTTCATCCATGCCGCTGTCGCGCATTGCCGTCTCGAAGTCGCTTCGCTTTATCCGCTTTTTCTTGCCGTTCAGAGTCAGGGCCAACTCTTCGTCATCGTCCGGCATCACGATTGAGGTCGATAGCAAATCATACGCCGGAGCCAACATATAGTTGTCGGCAGGACGGAACAGAGAGAAGTTCTTCAGGTGCATATCGGCGTTGCCGGTCAGCCATGAGAACAGTACCACTTCCCAGAAATTGACGACATCTAAAAGCGGAGCCGCCGAGTATTGTTTTATCAGTTTGGCTATACGCTCATACGAGCCTTTATATTTGTCCTCCGTAAGGCGTTCCGACAACTGGCACATATCCTCCATGGCAATCTTCTCTCCTTTCTTGGTGCGGTCAACACGGCGGGTAATGTAGCAGAGTTCGCCGTCGGCGAAACGTATCAGCGAATGAGGCACAGTCTTTATTCCGACGGCCTCAGCCAAGTGCATGGTCAGGTCTTCATTTTCGGGAAGATTGGCAAAGCTATCAGTCTGCGGTTTGAGTATGAACCGTCCCCACAATCCGACAATCGTGAAGCGTTGCGGCTCCCTGGCGTGACCTCTCGCAATATCGAGAGACAATTTCGCCTGCACCCCGGTAACGGTGGTACTTGCTGTCACAATCTCACGTGCCAGTTCCTTTATATTGGCTCTGGTGTACAGAAGCATCGGCACCGTTGTCGATTCAAATATCTTGCGGGCGCAAGCCTTATGGTAATCCACCTCGCCATTCGCAAGGAGCTTGTAGCAACCTAAACATTTCATGTAATATAGAATTTAAAATGGAAAATTTGAAAATTGGGTCGTGACGTGATTTTAAAGTCTAACCTTTCAATTTTCAATTCTTTGCTTTCCCGATGTTTTGCTTTTTTGATTTGATTATACTCACGAGAAGCGCATTAAGCTCGGAAGCGTCATTCTGAATGGAGCTATACTCGTTTTTAGAAAGATATTCGGTTCGGCAAAGAAGCTTGAGCCAATATCGGGTTTCACTACATTCTTTCAGAGAAATATAAAGTTTTGCAATGAAATCAGTGTCACTCTGTGCCTCTTGAGCCTCTGCAATATTCGCCCCAATGCTTGTGCCACACCGAATTAGTTGCTTGGACATTATGAACTCTTTGCGTTCCATCTGCAACAATTTATATAATTTTACAATACGAACTGCAAAATCCTCGCTTTTGTCAACAATTATATTCTCCCGCATAATTCTAAATTTTCAACTTTCAATTCTCAATTCTCAGTTGGTACAACTGAGATGTTGCCGATGCAATCCTTGCAGCAGGCAAGGAGCAACGAAAATCTATCACGGGCAGATATTTTCCAACTTTGTTCTGCAATGTCGAGCAACCATCCTTCGGGTATTAGACCGTCAAAGAACGGAAACAATACCTTGTCATGGTATGGCTTTGTTGACAAAGGCAGTGTCAGGCTTACAGCTTTGGCCCCTTCCGATTTTAGATAATCGGAATCATATCTGAACTCATAGCCCAAGTCGTCCACTGTTAGGACCCCGGCAAGGTTATTGCCCACATAAACATTTGCCCTTTTCATAGTAAAAATCTAAAATGGAGAATGGAAAATTAACTGGTCGCATAATTCTAAATTTTCAAATTTCAATTCTCAATTCTTTGGGGCTGCATAGCTGCCCCAAAGAGCGCCAGCACTTGATTTACCTTGTCAAGACGGAGAGTTTCCTTCCCCTGTTCGAGTTCACGTACGAAACGCAATCCCACTCCGGATTTTTGAGATAGGTCAACCTGAGTAAGCCCGAACTGCTTGCGCATCTCCTTTACATATTTTGCTAATTGAGTCATGTGAATATACCCTTTTGGGTGCAAAGATAATGAATTTATCTCAAACTACACCATAAAGGGTATAAAATGTTTTAATCACACTTAGATTATACCCTTTAGGTTATATTCGCAAGAAAGCGGCAATAGGCTGGGCGGTGTTATTTTTTGCTATTGTTTGAGATGGATTTTTTCGACGTCCGGCCACTTTCCGCTTGTTACTGCAGTCCACGGGTCGAGACAGTAATAATCCGACTTCCTGCGTTGTCGGCTCCTCACAGACTCGCCCTTCCGGGACTGGTCAGTGCCATTTTATAGGGAAAGATGCAGTATTGGATACGGCCGACCGGCATCGTCAGTTTCATCTCTTGATATTATATGGAATCCTTTTGCTTTGTAGAAATTCAAAGCCGAAAGGTTCTGTTCGTTAACATCGACCTTTGTCGCTCCTCTCCGTTTCGCAAATTCAACGAGAGCAGATCCAAAGCCCTGTCCGCGACGGTCACTGTCTATAAAGAGTATTTCTATTGAATCCGGACTCAGGCCGATGAATCCGGCATACACGCCATTGTCAGTAATAGTGTAAAGATTTACATTAGGAAAATACTCTGGAATAAGCACCGTCTTTATCTCATTGAAATCTTCAACTCTCAGAAAACTGTGAGTAGCCATTACTGAACGTTCCCATATTCCGGCGAGAATTTCATAATCAGCTTCGTTGCATTTTACTATTTCCATAACACAAAATTAGCTATTATTCGCAGGATTCATGCAGATTGCGCATATCATTTTCATTCATTTAGGTATATCAATTATGTTGATGCCCGTTTTCACCGGCTCGGAACCTTCAGCTCGCCGCTTGTGGCAAACTTTGCTCCAGTTATTATGCAGTCATATCAGCATTGGAAGCATTGCTTGCTCGGATTTATAAACGTGCGGAGCAGGGCTATTTTTCCGCCAAAGGGTTAATATTCATGCTTTTGAATCTTAAAAAGTCGCCTGTTTTCCGCATTAAGTCTGAGTTGCGTCTTTGTATTGCGCTGAACAATAGACTATTGCAGACGTTTTTGGCACTAATTTGGCACTAAAAGCGGTCAAATGCCGGAAATAGGGGTTAAAAAGTCGCTAATTTACCGAGTTATGTCCGAGTTGCGTCTTTGTAACTAAATGAACACCAATGTTTTGCAAGCGTTTTTGGCACTATTTTGGCACTAAAATCATGTTTGAGATTCTTAGTGCCATTTTAGTGCCAAAACTCTGTCTGATGAGGTCTTTTCTTGGTCTGATTTCGGTCCTGTCATCGCCTACGGCGCTTTGCTCCGGCAAAGAATCGAAAGGATTAGACACGAAAAAACCGCAGAACTATTTGATAGTCTGCGGTTTGTCGCTTTCGGACTGATTTTCGTCCGATTAGGTTGCGGAAAGACAGGGATTCGAACCCTGGGTACCCGTAAGGGTACAACGGTTTTCGAGACCGTCCCAATCGTCCACTCTGGCATCTTTCCTTTGGTGTCATTTGCCTGAATCTTTCGCATGGAGTCAGGCTGCAGGCAATCTCTATTGCTTTGACACGACAAAATTACAAACATTTTTGGAGGCACACAATATTTTTGTCGTCATTTTGTGAAAAAATGTGTGGCGTAAAGTCTGCCGTTTGTCAGGATTGCTCCCTTGTAGGGTTGTAAATGTTTGATTCCCGGCTTTTTGGCCCCTTGAATTGGAAAAAAAGATTACCGACATGCTGTCAGGAATCCGCGCTACTACTATGAATGGTGTAAACGGCTTACACCATCTACGGAAACTTCTGACCGCCTGTCGGTAATCGTTATGGCATTTATTGTTGGTTATGCTTTATCAGCGAATAAACAGTAGTTCGCGATACTTAGGCAAGGGCCACATCTCGTCGTCGACCATCAGCTCAAGCTTGTCGATATGGTAACGTATCACGTCCATGCAGGGGACTACGTTGTCGTGGTAGGCGATGGCTTTCTCGCGTTCGCATTCAATCACGTTGGCTTCCTTGCGGGCATTGACCATCTTCTTTACTTCCGACATGATAGTGGCCATGTGCTTCGACATGCGCTCGATGGTTTCGAGGTCGAGCTGTGCCAGGTTGTCGCCTTTTTCGTTCGGGAACAGCGTCTTCAGCTTGAATACGTTGTCGGTCAGCACCGACTGGTAGCGGATGGCCACAGGGATGATATGGTTTACGGCCAAGTCGCCGAGTATGCGGGCTTCGATCTGAATCTTCTTGGTATACATCTCCCACTTGACTTCGTTGCGGGCCTTGAGCTCAACTTCGGAGAATACGCCGGTGTTCTTGAACATCTCTATGGATGATTGGCTCAGGTATGCGTCGAATATCTTCGGGACGCTTGTCTCGCAGTCGAGACCTCTCTTTTCGGCTTCGGCTTTCCATTCGTCGCTGTAGCCGTTGCCGTCGAAGTGGATATCCTTTGAGTATTTGATGAGTTCCTTTATTTCGGCTATCAGGGCATGGTTCAATGTGTCGCCCGACGACACACGTGCGTCGACTTTGCGCTTGAAGTCGATGAGCTGGTCGGCTACGGCCGCGTTGAGGGCTATCATGGCCGATGCGCAGTTGGCCGAAGAGCCTACGGCGCGGAATTCAAATCGATTGCCGGTGAAGGCGAACGGCGATGTACGGTTGCGGTCAGTGTTGTCGATGAGCAGTTCCGGAATCTGGTCTACGTTTAGCTTCAGTCCGGTCTTGCCTTTGAGCTTGATGACGTCGTCGCTGTCGTTGCGCTCAAGGGTGTCGAGAATCTCCGACAGCTGAGTGCCCATGAACATGGAGATAATGGCCGGGGGAGCTTCGTTGGCACCGAGGCGGTGGCCGTTAGTGGCCGATGAAATGGAAGCCTTAAGCAGTCCGTTGTGGCGGTAGACGGCGGCCATGACGTTGGCTATGAATGTGATGAACTGCAGGTTGTCCTGCGGAGTTTTGCCGGGTGCGAACAGCAGGACACCGGTGTCGGTTCCGAGGCTCCAGTTGTTGTGCTTGCCTGATCCGTTGATGCCGGAGAACGGCTTTTCATGCAGCAGTACGCGGAAATTATGGCGACGGGCCACTTCGGCCATCAGCGACATGAGCAGAAGGTTGTGGTCGTTGGCCAGATTGGTCTCTTCGAAAATAGGAGCCAGTTCAAACTGGTTCGGCGCAACTTCGTTGTGGCGTGTCTTGGCCGGAATTCCGAGTTTGTGGCACTCTATCTCGAGGTCAAGCATGAATGCCTCCACACGCGAGGGTATCGCTCCGAAATAGTGGTCTTCAAGCTGTTGGTTCTTTGCACTTTCGTGTCCCATCAGGGTGCGTCCTGTCATTGCGAGGTCCGGGCGGGCAGAATACAGGGCTTCGTCGACGAGGAAGTATTCCTGTTCCCAGCCTAGATATGAGTGTACGTGCTTGACTTTGGGGTCGAAATATTGTGCTACGGCGGTTGCGGCCTTGTCGACGCTGTTCAGCGCGCGTAGCAATGGGGTCTTGTAGTCGAGCGACTCGCCTGTGTATGATATGAAAATTGTCGGAATACAAAGAGTCTGGTCAAGTATAAATGCCGGTGACGATATGTCCCACGCCGAATAGCCTCGTGCCTCGAATGTATTGCGTATGCCGCCGTTCGGGAAGCTTGACGCGTCGGGTTCCTGCTGTACGAGCAGTTTTCCGTCAAATTCTTCAACCACGCCTCCTTTACCGTCCCATTCTATGAATGCATCGTGTTTTTCGGCAGTTCCGTCGGTAAGGGGGTGGAACCAGTGTGTATAATGGCGTGCGCCATTGTCGATGGCCCATTGCTTCATTCCGGCAGCCACGCTGTCGGCTACCTCACGCGGAAGCGGACGTTTGTTGTCGATGGCGTCAACAAGTGCATCGTAGGTGTTTTTGGGAAGATATTCGAACATCTTCTGACGGTTGAACACATACATTCCGAAGTATTGTTCAGGACGTTCTTTAGGGATGTCAACATGAATGGCCTTACGGTCAAATGCCTCTTCTACAACTTTAAATCTCAACTTTGACATAATTTTAATGAATTATAGGATTTGTGAATCAGTTCAATTTTAGTCTCTTGATGCGTTTGACGGCCTCTTTGGTCTGGTCGAAATGCCCGAATGCGGTAAGCCTGAAGTATCCTTCGCCTGCCGGCCCGAATCCCGATCCGGGGGTGCCTGCCACAAGGCATTCTTCAAGAAGTTTGTCGAAAAAGTCCCACGACGACATACTCCCGGGAGTCTTTAGCCAGATATATGGCGCGTTTATGCCTCCGAAAGTCTCCAGTCCTATGTCGTGCAGACCGTCGCGGAGCAGTGTGGCGTTGCGCATATAATAGTCAATCATTTCCTTTACCTGGAGTTGTCCTTCTTCGGAATACAGCGCTTCGGCTCCGCGCTGGACTACATATGATGCGCCGTTGAATTTAGTGCACTGCCTACGTCGCCACAATGCATTCAATTTAATTTTTGTTCCGTCGGCCGACAGTCCCTCAAGCGAGCGGGGGACTACTGTGTAGCCACACCGCAGTCCGGTGAATCCTGCCGTCTTTGAGAAACTGCGGAACTCGATGGCCACATCTTTGGCTCCCGGAATCTCGTAGATGCTGTGGGGGATGTCCGGCTGTCGGATATAGGCTTCGTATGCAGAATCAAACAATATGAGTACGTTGTTGGCTCTGGCATATTCCACCCATTTGGCCAGCTGGCTGTATGTCAGTGCTGTGCCGGTCGGGTTGTTCGGATAGCACAGGTATATAACATCGGGCGATTTTGCCGGGAGCGACGGGATAAAGTCGTTCTCGGCGGTACACTCGAGATATTCAATTTCGCTCCAATGTCCGTCGGCCTCTAAGGTCCCGGCACGTCCGGCCATGACATTGGTGTCGACGTAAACCGGGTATACGGGGTCTGTCACGGCTATTCTGGAGTCCGTGCCGAGTATGTCGCCGATATTTCCCGTGTCGCTCTTGGCCCCGTCGCTTATGAATATCTCGTCGACAGCCACATCGATGCCGCGCCGGCGATAGTCCACGTCGGCTATCTTCCGACGCAGGAAGTCATAGCCTTGTTCAGGACCATAACCGTGAAAAGTATTTGCGTCGGCCTGTTCGCCGACGGCTTTGTGCATGGCATTAACGGCCGCGCCGCATATCGGCAATGTGACATCGCCGATGCCCATGCGTATTATGTCGGCCGAAGGGTTGGCCTCTTTGAATCGGTCTATACGCTGTGCGACTTCCGAGAACAGGTAGCTTATTGGCAGTCGAGTGAAATTGTCGTTGATTCTAATCATAGGTCTGGTCGTTTAATCTACTCGTTTGATTTGCATAAGTATACTCCGTCAAACACGGTTGTAGCCCCGCCGGTCATGTATACGTGGTTGTCGGTCGGGTTCCATTCGATTTCGAGGTCACCGCCCTTCAGGTGTACTGTCACTTTCCGGCCGCACCTTCCTGTAAGCATGGCGGCCACCGCCGAGGCGCAGGCTCCGGTGCCGCATGCCATTGTCTCGCCGCTTCCACGTTCCCATACACGCATTTTGATTTCTTCAGGCGATATGACTTGCGCAAATTCTATGTTGGCTCTGTCGGGCCAGATTGGGTGAGTCTCAAGTTCACGTCCGACTACAGGCAGATTGACTGCATCGGGATCGTCGGTAAATATCACGCCATGCGGATTGCCCATCGATATGGCTGTCAGACGGACATCTCCGGTCGATGTCGGTATGGCGGTTTCGAGCATTGACGTCCCGTCGTGGCATACCGGAACAAGTGCCGGATGGAGTATCGGTTCTCCCATGTCTACCCGCACGGTGTCGACGCTTCCGTCCGTGATGTTTAAGTGAAGGCGTTTTATGCCTGACAAGGTCTCGAGTGTGATGTCCTCCTTGTCGGTAAGACCTTTGTCATACACATATTTGCCTACGCAACGGCAACCGTTGCCGCACATCTTCGCTTCCGATCCATCGGCATTGAATATGCGCATCTTGAAGTCCGCTGTTTCTGAATGATAAATGAGAATTATGCCGTCGCCTCCCACGCCTGTGTGTCGGTCGCTCATTTCGGTAGAGAGGGCACTAAGATTATCAGGAACACCGCTCATACAATTAATGTAGATGTAGTCGTTACTGATCCCATGCATCTTAGTGAATCTGATCTCTTTCATCGAGGGACGTATCGTTGGTTGTTTTCTGTTGCAAAGATAGTTATTTTATATTAAACGATAGACGGTATATTCTAAATTTATCTTAAATTTAAGTTGTGGCTAACGTTAAAATGCTATCTTTGTATACAGTTAACCAACCATTTTATTTATGAAAAAACTTATAAGTGCATTATGTATTCTGGCATTCGTCTGTATCCCGAATCTGACAATGGCTTCCGTCGAGAAGAAGAATCCCGTTGTCAGCGAACGCGATGCCAGTACTCGTAAACAGCTGATAGACGATGGCTGGCAGTTTAAAATGTTAGTGAATGACAATGGCGATTCAGTATCCTCGGATTGGTCGGTAGTCGATTTGCCTCATGATTGGAGTATACTGTGTGATTTTGACGAAAATGCCAAGCCCGGCAACGACGGAGGTTATCTTCCTGCAGGAAAGGGTGTGTACCGCAAGACATTGCGTGTAAATCCTTCCGACAACGGACGCACTGCTCTCTATCTTGAAGGAGCATATATGAAAGCTGAAGTGTCGGTCAACGGCAAAGTCGTAGGCATGCGTCCTTACGGATATTCATCAGTGATTTATGACATCACGCCATACCTGAAGGAAGGCGACAATCAACTGGAAATTGTCGTGGACAACTCGGCGCAGAGAAACAGCCGTTGGTACAGCGGTTCAGGAATCTACCGCCATGTATGGCTTCTCAATACGTCGGATGTGGCTGTAGAGCCTTGGAGCGTTTACATCACGACTCCGGAGGTTGCGGAGTCGGCATCGACAGTTAATCTGAAGCTTAAGACCGGCAACCATTCCGCCAAGGATGAGAACGTTGTGGTAAAGGCCTCGGTGAAAAACGCATCCGGACAGGTGGTGGCTGAATCGGAATCAAAGGCCCTTGTCCAGGCAGGAAAGTCGGCCGATATGGAACTCAAGTTCAAGCCGGTACGTATGGAATTATGGTCGCCCGACTCGCCATCGCTCTATGATATGGACATTGAAGTTATTGCCGACGGCAAGGTGGTAGACCGCGTGTCGGAGACGTTTGGTGTACGCTCGATAGAGTATTCGGCCGACGGCGGATTTAAACTCAACGGCAAACCGCTGTGGCTTAACGGCGGTTGCGTGCATCACGACAACGGCCTTCTTGGAGCTCGTAGCTACGATGCGGCCGAAGCCCGTAAAGTGAAGCTATTGAAGGATGGCGGGTTTAATGCCGTACGCACCAGCCACAATCCGCAGTCGCCGGCATTCTATGACGAGTGCGACCGTCAGGGACTTCTTGTCATCGACGAAGCTTTCGACGGCTGGCGTGATTCGAAGACCCCTCACGACTATTCCAATTTTATCGACGAGTGGTGGGAAGCCGATATAGAATCGATGGTTCTGCGTGACCGCAACCATCCCTCAATCATCTGCTGGAGTACAGGTAACGAGGTCATCGAACGTAAGAAAATTGAAGTAGTTACAACTGCCAAGAAGCTTGCCGACAAGTGCCGTAAGCTTGATCCGACCCGTCCGGTGACATCGGCTCTCTGCGCATGGGACAGCGATTGGGAAATCTATGATCCTCTGGCCGCACAGCACGATATCGTAGGCTATAATTATATGATATTCAAGTCGGAGAGCGACCATCAGCGCGTGCCTGACCGCGTGATGTGGCAGACTGAATCTTATCCGCGCGACGCGTTCTCCAACTGGACTAAGGTGGCCGACAACAGCTATATAATCGGAGACTTTGTATGGACTGCAATCGACTATCTCGGAGAGTCCGGTATCGGTCGATTCTACTATACCGGTGATGTTGAAGGAGAACACTATCATCGTCCGCAGTGGCCTAACCATGGCGCATACTGCGGTGACATTGATTTGATAGGCGTGCGTAAACCCGTATCGCACTACCGTGACATGCTATATAATCCTGAAAAGAAGTTATATATGGCGGTGCGCGAGCCTAACGGATATTTTGGAGAAATCAAGGAAACGCAGTGGAACGCTTATCCTACATGGGAAAGCTGGAATTGGCCCGGACATGAAGGAAAACCTGTTGAGGTCGAGGTGATTTCGCATTACGATAAGGTGCGTCTGTATCAGGACGGTAAGGCCGTGGGCGACAAGCCTACTACGCGTGCCGAAGGATTCCGTGCCGTGTTCACTGTGCCGTATGCTCCGGGCGAACTGACAGTCAAAGGATTGCTCCCCGACGGCTCCGAATCGGAGGAGGCCGTTTCGTTGTCCACTGCAGGTGAGCCGTATGCATTGCGTCTTACTGCCGACAAGTCAGCGCTTAAAGCCGACAATCAGGACCTGGCATACATAACTCTGGAGGTTGTCGACCGTCAGGGCAGGGTAGTTCCCAATGCATCCAACCGGGTAAGCTTCTCTGCTAACGGACGTGGTACGATCGAAGCCACAGGCAGCGCCAACTTAAACGATACTGAAGGCTACTTCCGTACTGACCGCAATACATGGAAGGGACGTGCCGGAGCAGTAGTGAAAAGTTCTCACAAGCCTGGAGCGATAACCGTCAAGGCCACATCTCCAGGACTTAAGTCCGCCTCAATCAGACTCAACGCCAGATAAAGCGGAAGAAATACATCGAAATTTTTATGGTGGAGGACGTGCCTGTAAAGTGGTGCGTCCTCTACGCTTTTTGTAGCCTTTGCTAAAAATGGGAGCTGTGACTATTGCGGTTACGAAGATATTGATTATCTTTGCAGTGTACCATTTATCGAAGTTCCATAAACAGTTTGCTGACTTCCGTGGAAACATCATTTAATAATTATAATAATACCAATCAGCTATGAATCTGACTGCTTTTTCGCGTTGCACACTGGCGGTAGCCGCGCTGTGCTGCGCTGTGTCGTCCGATGCCGCTCCTAAGGCTAAGGCTCCTGCCCAGGAGGCCAAAGAGGTGCGTGCCATCATCGACAAAGTGAACACTTACTGGCAGACTAATACGCCTGCCGAGGTCAATCCCTTCTGGGACAATGCCGCTTACCACACCGGCAATATGGAGGCTTATTTCCTTACCGGTAACGACGCTTACCGTGATTATTCGGAGCGTTGGGCCGAGCACAACGAGTGGAAGGGTGCCAAAAGCAACAACCGCAATGCCTGGAAATACAATTACGGCGAGACCGACGAGCACGTGCTCTTCGGCGATTGGCAGATTTGCTTCCAGACTTATGCCGACCTGTACCGCCTGCTTCCGGACGACAAGCGCATACGACGTGCCCGAGAGGTGATGGAATATGAGATGTCGACTCCGCAGAACGACTACTGGTGGTGGGCCGACGGCCTCTATATGGTGATGCCGGTGATGACAAAACTCTACCATATCACCCACAACAAAAAATATCTTGACAAACTGTATGAGTACATCACATACAGCGACAGCATCATGTATGACCCTGAAGAAGGTCTTTACTACCGCGACGCCAAATATGTATATCCGAAGCACAAAAGCGCAAATGGCGTCAAGGACTTCTGGGCCCGTGGCGACGGATGGGTGCTTGCCGGCCTTGCAAAAGTGCTCAAGGACCTTCCTTCCGACTATCAGCACCGCGCTTTCTTTGAAGACAAATATCGTCGTCTGGCGGATGGCGTTGTGAAGACTCAGCGTCCCGGTGGCTACTGGTCGCGCTCGATGATGGACGAGGAACATGCTCCCGGCTATGAGACAAGCGGTACCGCCTTCTTTACATACGGACTTCTGTGGGGAATCAACAACGGCTATCTGACCGACCAGAAATATCTTGACAGCGCGCTTTCCGGATGGAACTATCTGCGTGACGTGGCTCTGCAGAAAGACGGCCGAGTGGGCTATGTACAGCCTATCGGCGAAAAGGCCATTCCCGGACAGGTTGTTGACTCCAAGTCGACATCAAACTTCGGCGTAGGCGCTTATCTGCTCGCCGCATGTGAATATGTCCGCTACCTGGAAAAGGGACAGAACACAGACCGTGCTTACTGGGTGGACCTGCTTTACAAAATGGCAAAGCCGGTGCTGAGCAACATGGCCGAGGGCAATCTGCAGAAGAACATGCTTGTAGAAGTAAGTCCTAACTGGGACGGACGTAACAAGGGTGTGACCTACATGGAGACTTTCGGCCGACTGATGGCCGGTATAGCTCCCTGGCTGTCGCTTCCCGATGACGACACTGAAGAGGGTGCAAAGCGCAAGGAAGTGCGTGACTGGGCATTAAAAAGCTACGCCAATGCCGTTAATCCCGAAAGCCCCGACTATCTGCTGTGGCGCGGTCACGGACAGGCACTCGTTGATGCCGCTTATGTGGCTGAAAGCTTCCTTCGCGGATATGACGCTCTTTGGGTGCCGTTGGACGACACTACTAAGAAACGCTATTTCGAGGAATTCTCACAGCTCCGCCGTGTCGATCCCCCTTATACCAACTGGGTGCTGTTCTCGTCGACTATCGAGAGCTTCCTGGCAAAGGCCGGTGCCGAATATGATGAATACCGTATCAACTCGGCCATACGCAAGGTAGAGGAGTGGTATACCGGCGACGGATGGTATGCCGACGGACCGAGCTTCGCATTTGACTACTACAGCAGTTATGTGTTCCATCCCATGTATCTGGAGACTCTTCAGGCCATGAAGGATGCCAAGGCTTACACACGAATCCATTACAACAAATACTACGACCGAGCTCTCCGCCGTACTCAGAAGTACAGCATCGTACTCGAACGCCTGATCTCGCCTGAAGGTACTTTCCCCGTGTTCGGACGCTCGATTCCTTACCGCATGGCCACCATGCAGCCTCTTGCGCTGATGGCTTGGTACGGCAAACTGCCCGAGGGACTTACCAACGGACAGGTGCGCGATGCGCTGACTACGGTGATGCACAATATGTTTGACGGCAAGGACAACTTCAATGAGGGAGGATTCCTTACTATCGGCTTCGCCGGACGTCAGCCTAACATCGCCGACTGGTATACCAACAATGGCAGTCTTTACATGACTTCGCTGGCATTCCTGCCTCTTGGTTTGCCATCGGCTCATCCGTTCTGGACCGACGCCGCCCAGCCTTGGACAAACAAGAAGGCCTGGGGAGGTCAGCCTTTCCCGAAGGATCACCACTGGGGCGACGGCGATACTGTAATCAAGGATCTGTTCTGACAAGAATTATATAGACAGACTGTAATAGCCGGCGGAGACCGGTCTAAGCGTCTGTAGTTATATTATAATGGCCGTAGCCGGAAGTTTCCGGTTGCGGCCATTTCATTTATAATTAATTGATAATGTCAGCCTTTAAGCTTGTCGGCGAGATTATGGGCCATGTCGGCTCCATTGTCGAGAGCGTTGGCGGCCATTCCTTTTACTTTGTCAAGCAGGTCGGCACCTTTGTCTTTTGCGTCATCTAGCTTGTCCGACAGATTGTCTTTTATATCGCCAAGTTTGTCTGCGAGATTGTCCTTTGCGTCGGCAAGGGTGTCTTTTGCATCGGCCATTTTGTCCTGAGCAGCAGCTTTGGCGTTTGCGATTGACTCTTTTGCAGTAGCTTTAGCGTCTGCAATCTTGTCCTTTGCCGTACACTTGGCTTCGTTGATTTTCTGCTGGGCGGCATCTTTGGCCGCTGAATATTCCGACTTTGCCGCATCCTTTGCGGCATCGGCGCTCACTCTTGCCGCGTCGAGACTTGCCTGAGCCTCAGACTTGGCTTCCTGGAATTTCTTGTTAGCATCCATGATTATTCGTTTTAAACATTATACAGTCTGAAAAACAAATTCTGCAGCCACGTAGTTCGTAAGTTAACTCAATTTATAATTTAGTGGATATAAAATGAGAGACAAAAGTCACTGCCGACTTCTGTCTCTCATATTTGTATAGGTGTGATTGATGACCGTTTATCCTCCGAAGTTGTCGTACATAAGGTTTTCCGAGGGTACGCCAAGATCCCAGAGCATCTTCTCCACTGCCTTGCTCATCGGGCCGGGACCACACATGTAGTATTCGATGTCTTCCGGCGCTGGATGGTCTTTCAGGTATGTCTCATAGATTACCTGGTGGACGAATCCCGGAGTATACTTGACTCCGGCCGCGTCAGCCGCAGGGTCGGGACGGTCGAGGGCCAAGTGGAACTTGAAGTTCGGGAAATCCTTCTCAAGTTGCAGGAAGTCGTCAAGGTAGAACACTTCGTTAAGCGCACGCGCACCGTAGAAGTAGTTCATCACACGGTCGGTAGTGTTCAGCGTACGGGTCATGTGCATGATCTGTGCACGCAACGGAGCCATACCTGCGCCGCCGCCTACCCACATCATTTCGGCCTTTGAGTCGAAGATGGGGTGGAAGTCGCCGTAAGGACCGCTCATTATAACCTTGTCGCCGGGCTTGAGCGTGAATATGTATGACGATGCGATACCGGGCATCACGTCCTGGAATCCGACTTCGGGTTTTGGTTTGAACGGCGGAGTCGCTATGCGCACTGTAAGCATGAAGCGGTCGCCTTCGGCCGGGTAGTTGGCCATAGAGTAGGCGCGCACGGTCTCTGCCGTGTTCTTGCATTTGAGCGAGAACAGTCCGAACTTTTCCCATGCTGGCAGATATTCATCGCCGATGAGCGACTTGTCGATGTCGACGTTATAGTCCATCTCGTATTTCGGAATCTTTATCTGAGCGTATGAACCCGGGATAAAGTTCATGTGTGCGCCAGGAGGCAACGCCACGATGAATTCCTTGATGAATGTGGCCACGTTCTTGTTGGACACCACTTCGCATTCCCATTCTTTGACGTCAAGCACGGATGCCGGAACTCCGATTTTCATGTCTTCCTTCACCTTGACCTGGCATCCGAGGCGCCAATGGTCCTTCATCTGTTTGCGGGTGAAGTGTACGGTTTCGGTAGGAAGTATTTCGCCTCCGCCTTCGAACACCTGGACCTTGCACTGTCCGCAACTTCCCTTGCCTCCGCATGCCGACGACAGGAAGATGTTCTGGTCGGCCATTGTCGACAGAAGCGATTTGCCCGACTGTGCGAATACGTCCTTGTCGTCGTTGATGGTTATCTTGACCTGGCCTGTATGTACCAGAAACTTCTTTGCTACGAGAAGCACTGTCACCAGTATCAGGGTGATGAGCAAAAATATTATTACCCCGGACATTACGGTGAGCTGTCCGGTCGATGCAAGCATTATCATAGACATAATATTCATGGCTGCATTATAGTTTTATGCCGAGGAAGCTCATAAAAGCGATTCCCATAAGGCCGGTGATTATAAATGTGATGCCAACTCCGCGCAGTGGCTTGGGGATGTTGCTGTACTCTTGCAGGCGTTCGCGTATGGCGGCGATGGCAACGATGGCCAGCAACCATCCGATACCCCATCCTGCTCCGGCGCAGCATGCTGTCCAGACGTTGGGGAAGTCGCGCTGCTGCATGAACAGTGAACCGCCGAGGATGGCGCAGTTCACGGCGATAAGCGGAAGGAAGATACCGAGCGAGGCATACAGGGTAGGGCTGAACTTCTCTACTGCCATTTCCACCAGCTGTGTCAGCGACGCGATTACGGCGATGAACATTATGAGGGAAAGGAAGCTGAGGTCGACCTCGGCATATTCCGGGCCGAGCCACTGCAGGGCTCCCGCACGCAATACGTAATTCTCAAGAAGGTAGTTGATGGGGAGTGATATCACGAGCATGAATGTCACTGCCGCGCCAAGTCCCAAGGCTGTCTTGACGTTCTTCGATACGGCGAGGAACGAGCACATGCCAAGAAAGTAGGCGAATATCATGTTGTCGACAAATATCGACCTGATGAAGATATTTAAATTTTCCATTATACTTTCACTTTTTCTTTGTGTTGGACATGTTCGGGGTTATTGTTCCTGCAGATCCTTGTTATAGGTGCGGTGTATCCAGATGATGCATGCCACTACGATCAAAGCCATCGGAGGAAGAATCATGAGTCCGTTGTTGGAATAGCCATGTTCGTACAGTGCTTCGGGAATCACCTGCATGCCCCACAGGGTGCCGCTTCCGAGGAGTTCGCGGAAGAAAGCCACGATGATGAGGATGATGGCATAGCCTACGCCGTTTCCGATACCGTCGAGGAACGAAGGCCAGGGCTTGTTGCCCATGGCGAATGCTTCAAGGCGTCCCATAAGAATACAGTTGGTGACGATAAGTCCGATGAACACCGACAGCTGTTTGCTGACGTCATACTGATAGGCCATCAATAGCTGATTGACGATGACTACGAGTCCGGCCACCACCACGAGCTGAACGATGATTCGGATGTTGGTGGGGATGGTGTTGCGGAGAAAAGATATGATTACATTGGAGAATGCCAGTACGGCTATAACCGATATGCCCATCACGCAAGCCGGTTCAAGCTTGGCCGTTACGGCAAGGCACGAACAGATACCGAGTATCTGGACGATGACCGGATTGTCCTTGGAAAGCGGATTGATTAGAGCGCTTAGATTTTTATTGTTAGTTGCCATGATTCTTACTGAGCTTTAGAGGTAAGACTTTCAAGAAATTTGGTGTAGCCGCTCAGGCAGTCGTCAATCATCGAGGCAACACCTTTTGACGTGATTGTTCCGCCGGAGATGGCGTCTACATAGTCTTCGCCGTTCATAGGAGTCTGGCCTGCCTTAAGCACAGCTACAGGCAGAAATTTTCCGTCCTTGATGAGGTGTTTGTCGTTGAACTGGTTGCTGAATGCGGGCTTTTCGATTTCAGCGCCAAGTCCGGGTGTTTCACCCTGGTGCGCGAAATATGCTCCGTAGATGGTCGAACCGTCGCTGTTGACAGCAACATAACCCCATATCGGACCCCAGAGTCCAGCTCCGTACATAGGGAGGATGTACTTAACGTCGTTCGGACCGAGTGTGCATTCATACACCGGCATCTCGCGTTCGTCGAGAGGCTTTTTGAACTCTACGGCGGTGTTGATGTCGAATGCGTTGCCCTCTATACGGTTACCGTCGGCATTTACCATATACATGTCGGTGATGTACCGTTCGAAGTCCTGGATTACGGCTCCCTTTTCGGGCACTACGTGTACGGAGGCCAATATCTGTTTCATTTTATCCGCATTGGCGTTCTCAGTCTGCAATGGCTTGAGGCTGAGAGCTGTGAACGCTAATGCCGCGCCCACTACCACCACAAGTACTACTATATATATGATGGTATATACATTACTTTGCTTATTCATAGGTCAAATCAGGCTTTAGCGTTAAGACGGCGCATGCGGCGTCGCATATTGGATTGAACCACACAGTAGTCGATCAGCGGTGCGAATGCGTTCATCAGCAACACGGCAAGCATGGCGCCTTCGGGGTAGCCGTTGTTGTAGGTGCGGATGAGTATCGCAATCACTCCGACGAGGAATCCGTAGATATATTTTCCGGTATTGGTACGTGCGGCGGTCACAGGGTCGGTGGCCATGAATATGGCGGCAAATGCGAATCCGCCGAGTGTGATCTGTTCGAGTGCTGTAAGCATGGTGGCGGGGTAGGTGGGGGTGGCGAAGCTGTGTGCTATGACTCCCATGATGAAGCCTCCGGCAAATACCGACAGGATTATGCGCCAGCTTGCTATGCCTGTCAGAAGCAATATCGCGCCTCCGATCAGTATGCACAGGGTCGAAGTCTCGCCGAAGGAGCCGGGTATCAGTCCCAGGAACATGTCCCAGTAAGTCAGAGGCTCGCCTACGACGTTGGTCAGGTGAAGTGTGTCGCCGACATTAGTGGCAACCTGTCCGAGTGGTGTGGCACCGGAAAATCCGTCGACTGTGGTTCCGTCGCCGAGTCCGAGAGTGCTTTTGAGTGAAACGAATACATTGTCGCCGCTCATCTGAGAGGGATATGCGAAGAATAGTACTGCGCGTGTCACGAGGGCTACGTTGAAGATGTTGTAACCTGTGCCTCCGAACACTTCCTTAACGAAGATTACAGAGAATGCCGTTGCTACGGCAATCATCCAAAGCGGAGTTTCGATAGGGCAAATGAGAGGAATAAGGATACCCGAAACGAGAAATCCTTCCTGAATCTCCTCCTTGCGCCACTGGGCCACGCAGAACTCGATTCCGAGTCCGACCGCGTAGGCTACGACTATTCGCCAGAATACTTTGCAGAATCCGTAGAGCATGAGTTCCCAGAAGGGGAATTCGGTGGCGCCGATCGACAGCCAGTGCTGGTAGCCGGTATTGTACATTCCGAAGAGCAGACAGGGTATGAGTGCCAGCACTACGATAATCATCATTCGCTTCGAATCAAGGCTGTCGTGAATGTTCACACCAGACCTTGAGGTCGTGTTTGGAGTGAACAAGAACGTTTCAAAACCGTCGAACACCGAATGAAAAGACTGAAGCTTTCCTCCCGGTTCGAAGTTCGGTTTGATTCGGTCAAGATATTTTCTAAGTGATTTCACTGTTGTTTGTTTTATAATTGTGGATTATCAGCTAAGTTCATTGTATACGTAGTCTATGCCGTCCTGAAGTATCTTCTGGAGTTCGAGCTTTGAAGGATCGACATATTCGCAAAGCGCGATGTCCTCTGGGACTATTTCATATATGCCGAGCTGTTCCATGCGGTCGAGGTTTCTGGCGATGCATGCCTTTATGAGGTATTCTGGCATGATGTCCATCGGAAGCACTTTCTCGTATACTCCTGACATGATCATGGCGCGTCGTCCGCCATGAAGTCTGGCGTCAGGACAGAATGCACGTTTGAGGAAGTGTCCGGGGAACGAATGGTTGACGCTCATCTTGTCTGTCGACAATGAAGCCCATCCCATGAATTCGGAGTAGTCGTCGCCTTCGGGAATCACTGTCACCTGATAGTAGGGATATCTTAAAAATCCTTCGGCGCTGACAGGAATTCCGGTAAGCACGTTGCCGGAGATTATGCGGATGTGTTCTCCATTGTTGCCGGCGAGATTGCCGGCCAGTATTGAAGCCATGTCGGCTCCCGCCTTCGTGTTGATGTACTTCGGCGCTGATACCTTGCATCCGGTCACGGCTACGATGGTGTCGTAGTTGAGCTTGCCTGTAGACAGAAGCGTTCCGATACGCAACAGGGTGGGGAGGTCGAGCGTCCACACCTGTTCGCCTTTGTTCACGGGTTTGATGTTTGCTATCTGTACTCCGGCGTTTCCTGCCGGGTGCGGTCCTTCAAAAGCAACGACTTCAGCGTTCTTGAGCGCCTCCAGCTTGCTTCCGGGTCTTATACCTATATATATATTGCCGGATGTTAGGGGCTTCAGGAACTTTATGGCATCGTCGAGCATCTGGACCTTGTCGGCAATGAAAGCCTCGAACTCGGGAGCGAGCGGGGCGGAGTCGAATGCCGTGATGAAGATGTCGCGTGCGACGACTCCCGGTCGTGGTACGATTCCGTAAGGACGCTGGCGCATCATGGCCCACAGTCCGGAGTCGAGAAGCAGACGCTGCACCATCGTCGGGTCGGTGCCTGCTTTTGTGTCGAGAGTTACGCACTTGTCTGCTTCGGCCGAGGGTTCTATCACGATACGCTCAAGCTTACGGCGTTCGCCACGGACCACAGCCTTGACCGTTCCTGCCACTGGTGACACTACTTTGATGTCGTAAAACTGCTTGTCGTGGAACAATGGAGTGCCGACCAGCACTTCGTCTCCTTCCTTTACGTCGATTTTTGGCACTATGCCTTTGTAATCGTCGGGAACTACCGCGCATAAGGCCGGACTGACATTCATGGGCGGGTTGACTGGTGCAGACCCGCTGATGTTTATATCCAATCCTTTCCTAAGAGATATTAGTTTCGCCATGATATGTATATGTGACTTGAATTTTATGTGCAAAGTTATTTATTTATTTTGTAATAACTTAACTTTATTTGTAGTTTTTGACAAAAAACTTGCTTTGTTATATGTGGTGTGGTGATAACGACCGGTTAGGCCGGGACATCGGATGAAGTATAAAGGAAATGCAAAAATAATTTTCTTAAATTATGCTGTAAAACATATTAATTACGCAACGGACGGCGGAAAAGCATCTTACGTAATGAAATTTCAGAAATTTCACTAAACAAAATTTGGTCGGTAAAAAATATAATAATAAATTTGCATATCCTAAAAGGCATACCCTGCTTTTTGAGATGGAAGAGCGACATTGATCTATACCGGAGTGAACCATGATTGACTTCCACGGTGCCATGCTAAGCAAGCCTGACTAAGCACTTAATGAAGATAATCGATACCATGCCGGAGTACGACCAAAATTGATTATCCAAATTTAATCTTAAAAAATAGTAATTATTAATTAATCTTTTAAAAAACATTATGGAAGCTCAAAAGCCTACCGCAGCCGCTAAGCCGGCTCAAAAACTAAACGTTCACGAAGGCGGATCTAAAGTTCGCGGTATCAAGAATGCATTCTTGGTAATCGTTGCATGTTTCTTCGTTGCAGTTTGCCTCTTTATCTTCTGGTTCGGTGCAGACTCTAACTTCGACGAAGCAGGTCATCCGCAGAACATCATCGGTACTATCTACAAAGGTGGTTTCATCGTGCCTATTCTTCAGACTTTGTTCTTGACAGTTATCGTTCTTTCTGTTGAACGCTGGATCGCTCTTTCAAGCGCTAAGGGTAAAGGCAACATCTCTAAGTTCGTCGCTTCTGTTAAGGAATGCTTGAAGAAGAACGACATCGCCGGTGCTCAGGCTCTCTGCAAGAAGCAGAAAGGTTCTGTTGCCGCTGTTGTTTCTGCCGCTCTCGTTAACTACGAAGAAATGGACAAGAACACCATCCTCACCAAGGAACAGAAGATTGCCAACCTCCAGAAGGCCGTTGAAGAAGCTACCGCTCTCGAAATGCCCGCTCTTCAGCAGAACCTCCCGATCGTTGCTACTCTTACCACACTCGGTACACTCGTCGGACTTCTCGGTACTGTAATGGGTATGATCAAGTCGTTCCAGGCTCTTGCTGCTTCTGGTGCTCCTGACTCAACCGAACTTTCTACCGGTATTTCTGAGGCACTTATCAACACTGCCTTCGGTATCGCAACCGGTGCTTTCGCTGTAATTTCTTACAACTTCTACACCAACAAAATCGATAACCTCACTTACGCTATCGACGAAATCGGTTTCTCTATCGTGCAGACATTCACTGCTACTCACTAATTCCATTGTTCTCAACAATAATTATTTAAATTAACGACGAAACAATGGGAAAAGTAAAACCAAAAAGAAAGAGTACGCTCATCGACATGACCGCGATGAGTGACGTGACTGTTCTTTTGCTTACTTTCTTCATGTTGACCTCTACCTTCTTGCAGAAGGAACCGGTTACAGTGCTCACTCCGTCATCAGTGTCGGAGCTGAAGGTGCCTGTGACCAATCTGACCACCGTACTCATCTCTCCGGAAGGAAAAGTATTCCTTTCTGTGTCAGGTGACGCCGACTCTACCTATTCAAGCGAAAAGGTAAGAGCCGAAATCCTCCAGACCGCGGTGGCTGAGTATAACAAGACTCATAGTAACAAAATACAGCTCACACAGTCGCAGATTAACAAGTTCTCCAAAATGAACATGTTCGGCTATCGTCTTGCGGATCTTCCCGCATACCTCGATAAAGAGCAGTTCCAGCAGGATGAATTGTTGTCCGACCCGAATAATCCTCTTGCAGGTATTCCCATCGACGACAATAAGGACTTGAATAAACCTAATGAATTCCAAATCTGGATGCGCGCTATCTACAATTCATCTAATCCCCACATCGAACAGGCTATAAAGTCCGGTGAAGGTATTGCAGTCAAGGCCGACAAGGATACCCCGTACGAAACCGTACACAATATCCTCGACAACCTCCAGACTCTTAAGATGAATAAGTTTAGCTTGATGACTGCGCTGAAAACTGAAAACGATTAATCATTATGGCACAGATAGAACAATCCGACAAGGGCGGTAAAAAGAAAAAAGGCGCCCAGAAAAAGATGCAGATCCACGTGGACTTTACTCCGATGGTGGATATGAACATGCTTCTGATTACGTTCTTCATGCTTTGTACCACGATGATTAAGTCGCAGACGCTGAACATCGCGCTTCCTTCAAATGAGAAGGTAGAGCAGGAACAGCAGAACAAAGCAAAAGAATCGCAGGCAGTCACTCTTATCCTTGACACTGAACGCGACGAAGAAGGCAAAGTTAAATACGATGCCGAGACCGGCAAGCCCGCCCACATCATCTACTATTATCTTGGTAAGCCCGAAGTGGCCGATGAAGATAAGGACGGTCTGATTGACAACTCAAACCTTAAGGTTGAGAAGTTCATCGGTAACCAGAATGGTGAAGTGCAGGGTATCCGCAAGATCCTTCACGACAAGAATAAGACAGTTCTTGAGAAAATCAATGTATTGAAGCAGGACTGGAAAGATAAGAAAATTTCCGATGATGAATATCAGGCACGTGCCAAGGAGATTCGTAACGACTCTCTTATCCAGGACCGTCCGGTTGTCATTATCAAGGCAGGCCCCAATGCTTCATGGGAAAGCTTGATCGGCGCGCTTGACGAAATGCAGATCAACCAGATTTCCCGCTACCAGATCGATAACATCAATGCTACCGACTCTGCGCTTATCTTTGATTATCTCGCTAAGAATCCGCGTAAATAATGATGATCTATATGTTTAACTATTAAAACGGAAAAAGTAAAATGGCAAAAGATGTAGATCTTTCATCAAAAGAGTGGCGCGACCTTGTCTTCGAAGGCAAGAACCAGGAATTCGGCGCCTACGAATTACGTAAGAACTCTGATTCTCGTCATAACAAGGCCATGATTGTCGTTGTGATTTTCCTGGCACTTGTATTCCTCATTCCCCTGTTGATCAACACAGTGCTTCCTAAGGCAGAGGAGCGTCCCGAGGACCTTACCGAACAGGCTATGGTTAACCTCGACAACGCCACCGACGAGCCGGAAGAAGAACCCGAAGAAGAACTTGAACGTTATGAGGAGCCGGAACCTGAAGTACTCCCCGAAGAAGTGCTCAACACCGTTAAGGTGACCGAGCTTGCCATCGTTGAGGACGACAAGGTAAAGGCTGAGGACGAAATCAAGACTCAGGATGAACTTGCTGAGACCACTACAGCATTCGGTCAGAGCGACTTCGACCAAGGTACTGACGACCGTAACGTCGTTCGTGAGCACAAGGACGAAATCGTGGTTGAAGAAAAGACTGAAGTTGAGGAGAACAAGGTGTTCACTGCCGTTGAGCAGATGCCTCAGTTCCCCGGTGGTGAAGCTGAATTGATGAAGTATATCAGTAAGAACCTCAAGTATCCGCCCGTGGCAATGGAAAATAACATTCAGGGTCGTGTGGTAGTACAGTTCGTCGTTACCAAGACCGGTAAGATTGGTGAGGTTAAGGTGGTTCGCGGTAAGGACCCCGACCTTGACAAGGAAGCTGTGCGCGTGGTTAAGTCGCTTCCCGACTTTATCCCGGGCAAGATGAACGGTCAGACTGTGAACGTATGGTATACTCTCCCCATCACATTCAAACTCCAGGGTGTATAATCATTAGTTTATACCGATATTTTGAAAGGCGCGTCAAACAACGATGCGCCTTTCTTTTTTTTATGTGGCTTATTTGTTAAATTTGCACACTGATTAGTGCTTTTAAATGACCTGTTAATTAATTTAAATCCTGTCAAGCGATGATATTGTTTCCGAATGCCAAGATTAATATCGGCCTTAATGTGACGCGTAGGCGCGATGACGGCTACCACGATCTGTCAACATTGTTTTACCCGATTGGTTGGTGCGACGTGCTGGAGATAGTGCCGTCGAAGTCCGGTGAGACTACGCTTGCCGTCTCGGGCAGGGCTGTCGACTGCCCGCCGGAGAAGAATCTTGTCATGAAGGCTTACCGTGCTATGGCCGGGGTGGCCGATGTGCCGGCAGTGGATATATTCCTGCACAAGATTATTCCTGACGGCGCCGGTCTTGGTGGCGGCAGTTCCGATGCTGCGTTTTTGCTTAAGGGGCTTAACGGAATGTTCTCGCTCGGCCTCGCTGATGAGGAGCTTGCCGGGTTGGCTGTGACCATAGGAGCCGACTGTCCGTTTTTCATTTATGACAGACCTATGATGGCATCTGGCATAGGCGATATACTCACTCCGTTTGATATCGCGCTTGTCGGCCGTGCAATCGCCGTAGTCAAACCTGAAGAGTATGTCTCGACCAAAGAGGCCTATTCGGGTGTGACCCCTGCTGTTCCGGATTTGGCGCTTGAGGGCATATTGTCAGATTCCGTGGAAAGCTGGCGCGGACGTGCTGTCAACGATTTTGAGCGCTCGATATTTCCGCTTCATCCCGCTATCGGCGAGGTGAAAGACCGACTTTATGAGCTTGGCGCGGTCTATGCAAGCATGAGCGGTTCGGGTGCGTCGGTATATGGCATTTTTGATTGCTGTGATGCTGACAATCTGTCAGCAATGATTCGCCGGGAGTTTCCCGGAATGTCGGTTTGGTGTGGTTTGGCGGGGTATTAAATGATTATATGAACGTTATTTCGATAAACTTGTTATTGAAAGTAAGAAATGTAACGGCCTAATTGGATTTAGGCATTGATTTTGCATTCAGACCTATAGGATTATGAAATTCAAATTTTCACGAAATATGGATAAAAAGCATAATAAACAAGCTTCGGCCGGAGCCAATGACAGCTTCAGCGGAAATGATGTCGAGATTAACGATGTTGACAATGTCGATCTTCAGCAGGAGGAGACCGAGGCCGCAAAGGAAATGGCCGAGGAAGCAATGGACAAGTCAGACGCTCTGCAGAAGGAGCTCGACGACACCAAGGCTCAGCTTGAGAAAGAGAAGAAGGAATATCTGTTTCTGATGGCCGAATTCGACAACTTCCGTAAGCGTACTGTCAGGGAGAAGAGTGAGATTATCAAAAACGGCGCTGAAAATGCTCTTAAGGGCATTCTGCCCATTGTTGACGATTTTGAACGCTCGCTTCAGGCTATTAATGAAAATTCCGACGCATCGTCCATCAAGGAAGGTGTGGAGCTTATTTATAACAAATTTATCAAATATCTCGAGCAGAACGGAGTCAAGGCCATTAACTCTGAGCCCGGTTCAGATTTTGATACCGAGCTTCATGAGGCTGTCACTGCATTCCCGGTCGACGATGAATCGAAGAAGGGTAAGGTGATTGATACCATTCAGAAGGGATATATGATTAACGATAAGGTCCTCCGCCATGCCAAGGTAGTGGTAGGGCAGTAGGGTCTGCTTGAAGTCTGTAAAAATGGAAAAGAGAGATTATTACGAGATTCTGGGCGTACAGAAAAGTGCCACTGCCGATGAGCTTAAGAAGGCTTATCGAAAGATGGCGTTGAAGTACCACCCCGACAAGAATCCGGGCGACAAGGAAGCTGAAGAGAAGTTTAAGGAGGCCGCCGAGGCTTATGATGTCCTTAGCGACCCCAACAAACGTGCTAAATATGACCAATGGGGCCACTCGATGGGGCCGTCTGGATTCGGCGGCGGTGGCGGTGGAGGATTCCACGCCGGAGGCATGTCGATGGAAGACATCTTCTCGCAGTTCGGCGACATCTTTGGCGGAGGTTCATTCGGCGGCTTCGGCGGGTTCGGTTCCGCGGCCGGCGGTTCGCCGCGTCGTCGCCGTCAGCCTAAGGGAAGCGACCTCCGTATAAAGGTAAAGCTTACGCTTAAGGAGATAGCAGAGGGCATCACCAAGAAACTTAAGATACCACGCTATGTAAAGTGTCAGCATTGCAACGGTACCGGAGCCAAGGACGGCACAGCCTTCCAGACCTGCCAACGATGCCACGGTACGGGCGTAATAGAGCATATACAGCAGACATTCCTCGGCCCGATGCAGTCCTCTGCCACCTGTCCCGACTGTAACGGCGAGGGCAAGACCATCACACAGAAGTGCCAGTACTGCAACGGCGAGGGCATCGTGCGTCAGGAAGAGGTGGTTGAATTCAGCATACCCGCCGGCGTTACCGACGGCATGACGCTGTCGCTCAAAGGCAAAGGCAATGCGGCCCGCCACGGAGGTGTCAACGGCGATTTGCTTGTAGTGGTGGAGGAGATTCCCGATCCGGATCTGATTCGCGACGGCAACGATGTCATATACAATCTTATGCTCGACATCCCTACGGCCGCCCTCGGCGGAAGCGTGGAGATTCCGACTATCAGCGGAAAGGCGCGGGTAAAGATTCCGGCAGGCACCCAGCCCGGCAAGGTCCTGCGTCTGCGCGGCAAGGGTCTGCCATCGACAGAAGGCTACGGAAACGGCGACGAACTGGTCAACATCATGGTCTATATTCCGGAAAACCTCAACGACAAGGAGAAGGCGGCCATCGAGAGTCTGCGCGACCAGCCTAACGTCAAGGCCGACGACTCTATAAAGAAGCGCATATTCAGCCGTCTGCGCCACATATTTGAATAATCCTGCCGGGAGGCATCCCTCCCTGACAGGGTTGTGAATTTGATAAAAACACCTGTCCGGCTCTTACGGGGTCGGACAGGTGTTTTGTCGCATATAAGGAGCCGGCGCATAGGAGACGTATTGCGGGCATAAAAGTAAAGGCCGAACTTCTGAAGAAGTTCAGCCTTTACTGATGATTCGTTTAGGACAGGGGCGGTTATGCCTTTTCGTCCGGAGCGATGTTGATGAACTGACGTCCACCCTTACCTTCGCTGAACACTACGACACCGTCAACCAAAGCGTAGATGGTGTGGTCCTTACCCATGCCCACGTTGAGTCCGGGGTGGTGTACAGTACCGCGCTGACGCTTGATGATGTTGCCCGCCTTAGCGTGCTGTCCGCCAAAAATCTTAACTCCGAGTCGTTTGCTTTCTGACTCACGGCCGTTCTTAGAACTACCTACACCTTTCTTATGTGCCATTTCTTTTAAGACTTTTAATGGGGTTAAGCAACTAATTCTTTAATCACGACTTTGGTGAAGCACTGGCGATGGCCGTTTTTGCGGCGATAGCCTTTACGTCTTTT
>CAJTSJ010000008.1 GCA_910578785.1 uncultured Muribaculum sp.
CGTCCATTGTAACAGCCATATCGGAACCGACACCGCCGCTTTCGCGTATTTTCATACCCGGAGCTTTTGCGAGGGCCTCACTCAATGTTTTGGTGGTGTTCACGAATTCCTGAGTGTTTACAGCAGTAGCATTAAAAGCCGAATTCCTGACATGACTAAGGGCGTTGCCTGTCACGACCACCTCTGACAATTCATTTGACGGACTGAGACTGACATCAAGCATTAATCGTTGACCGGCTTTTATCTCTACCGGGACCTCCTTCGAAACGAAACCAACGGACGAGCACACAATGACATAATTCCCTTCGGGCGCACTTAAAGCATAACTGCCACTTATATCAGTAGTGACGGCAGATGAAGTTCCCTTAAGAAACACACAGGCATAATCAACCGGCTCTCCGCCGGGCGTCATGAGACTACCCAAAATCACTCCGTTCCGATTACTTTCGGCAAAAAGCGTAATGGCCAGCGACATCATTAAGATTAAAATTGTTGTTCGCAGATGAAGCATTATATAATAATTTTTTCGACTGCAAAATTAGAGAGCCCACCGACTGCATTCAATACCATAATTGAATGATATTTTACTCCGCCATACCCGTTTAAGAGTACAACAAAAGCATGTGACCTCAAAAAAATCACTAATTTATAGTATTGGGGGTTATTTCACATACCGCTAACTTTGCATGGGTAAAAACAGCCCTTTAAAACGACATGATAGACAAGCACAAAGGTTATCTGCCTTCAAACACGATGAGGGATCTGATCAAAGACAACGCCCTGCTGTTGCCGGCAATAAGCAGGTTCAACATAGCTTTCGGATTTGGCGACAGCCCGATAGGACGGGTATGCCAGAACAACAACGTGGACACCATGACTTTCATCTGTGTCTGTAACCTTCTGAGCGGATACAGATTTGACTGTTCTGTAATCTCGCTTCAGTCTTTAATGGACTATCTCAAGCGCGCCCATACATCATTTCTTGACGTGGCATTGCCCAAAATAAGACATCACCTGATTGAGTCGATCAACTATTCCGAATCCAACGAAGTGTCGTTGCTGCTCATAAAATTCTATGACGACTACGTGACCGAAGTAAAACGCCACATGGAACATGAAGACAACATAATATTCAAATATGTCGAAGGACTCCTCAAAAACGTAATTGATGAAGATTTCAGTATCAACAAATTCTCAGTCAACCATAGCAACATGGCCGCCAAACTCAACGAACTCAAGGACATATTCATCTATCACTATAAACAGAAAGAGAATTCCCGTCTTAGCGCGACCCTGTTTGATATAATTACCTGCGGACGTGACCTGATGTCGCACTTCGAAGTGGAAAACAAGCTGTTTATTCCTGCCGTTGAGAAACTTGAAAACAATCTACGGTCTATTTTATTCACGAATCCTATCGGCGACCAAGCCGATGTAGACGAGGATGAGAACCCATTGAATGTATTAAGCGAACGGGAAAAGGATATTATAAAGGGAGTGGCGCAGGGAATGGCAAACAAAGAGATTGCCGATGAACTATGCATATCAATACATACAGTGGCTACGCACCGACGAAACATAAGCTCAAAATTAGGCATACACTCATCGGCAGGATTAATAATCTTCGCTATAATCAACCATCTGGTCGACATCAACGAAGTAAAACCCATATAACTACACGACAATCTATTACAAAAAACATAGCCCCGCGACGTAATGCAGGGCTATGTTTACTGAATATTTGAGAAATCGCGTTACTCTACAGGAGCAAACTGGTCTTTGCCGACTCCGCAAATAGGGCATACCCAATCATCGGGTAAATCGGCAAACGCCGTTCCGGGTTCTATACCGTTTTCAGGATCTCCAACAGCGGGGTCATAAACCCAATCGCAGACTTCGCATACGTATTTTTCCATAATTACTCGTTTTTTGTTTATGTTAATTAAGGCGGCAAAACAACCTGAGCCGCAATAGTTATTTCTTTAACGCAATTGAGGCCTACTATGTTCACGTTTACAGCATCCGAGATTAACCATCCCCATACCAATCTATATATCAGCACATTATGCTTTACCCTCAATTAAATTATGTAATATGGCCGAAATTTAGTATTTTTGTAAGTTAAAATCCCCCGAGGATTAGACCGACCATAGAAATTACAACAAAAATATCATACACTATGAAGTTTAACGTCTCAAGCAAGACCCTATACAGCTATGTATCGGCTGTCAGCAAAGTGATTAATTCAAAGAATGCGTTGACAATCCTCAACAATTTCCTGTTTGAGCTGAAAGACAATCAGCTCATAATCACGGCATCGGACCTCGAAAACACACTTGTGGCACATGTCGAAGTATTTGATGCCGAGGGCGAAGGCCGTTTCTGCGTCGATGCCCGCCGCATAGTGGACCTGCTCAAGGAGATGCCAGACCAGGGTGTGACATTCGACATCAACGACGACAATCTCTCGGTAGAAATCACATATTCAAGCGGTAACTACAGCTTCATCGCCATCAACGGAAATGAATACCCCTCGAACGAAGCCACCGAAAATCCCGAAGGCGTGTTCACCTTCACATGCCCGACAGAGCAGGTGCTCAAAGGTATCGACAACACACTGTTTGCCGTCGGCAACGACGACCTGCGTCCGCAGATGATGGGTATACTCTGGGACATAAAGCCGGACGCCATCACTTTCGTGGCCACAGACACCCGCAAGCTCGTCAAATACCGCAATGCGCTTTCGGCACCCGGCCAGGAGGGTTCTTTCATACTCCCCGTCAAGCCGGCCACCGTGGTAAAGAACGTATTTGCAAAAGAGGAGCAAATCAAGATTACGGTAGAACCCAAAAGCGTTACTTTTGAAAGCCCGGCCTACAAGTTCAACTGCCGCTTCATCAAAGGTTCGTTCCCCGACTACAACCGCGTTATTCCTACCAACAACCCGTATGTGCTCACGATTGACCGCCAGTCGTTTCTCAACGCGGTGCGCCGCGTAGGCGTGTTCGTCGACCAAGGCCACGGACTCGTAAAATTCAAGATTCAGCCCGAAAAGCTCGTCATGAAAGCCACCGACAACAACTTCTGCACCTCGGCGCGCGAAGAAGTGGCCTGCGACTTCACCGGCAACGAGATGGTAATCGGATTCAGCGCACCGTATCTGATTGAAATATCAAACACCATATCGACCACCGACCTCGTCATAAAGCTGTCCGACCCGAGCCGTCCGGGAGTGTTCCTGCCCTCCGAAAACGATGCTGACAGCGAACTGCTCATGCTCCTCATGCCTATGACGGTAACCGACTTCTAAATATCGCACTTTAACGATAACAGACTCAAATGGAATTATCCCTCAAGAAACCCATCATATTTTTCGACCTCGAAACCACAGGCACCAACATACTGTCTGACCGAATCGTCGAGATATCCTACATCAAAGTGATGCCATCCGGAGCAGAGACCGAGCGCACTCTCAGAGTGAATCCCGGCATGCCCATTCCGGCCGAGGCCACTGCAATCCACCATATCACCGACGACGATGTGAAGGACAAACCGACATTCCGACAGGTGGCACAGGAGCTTGCCAACGAATTCCAGGGAGCCGACCTTGCCGGATTCAACTCCAACCGCTTCGACATACCCATGCTGATGGAAGAGTTTATCCGCGCCGGTGTCAGCATCGACCTGTCGCGACACAAATTTGTCGACGTGCAGACAATATTCCACAAGATGGAACAGCGCACCCTGATTGCCGCATACAAATTTTATTGCGGCAAAGACCTTACCGAAGCCCATTCGGCCAATGCCGACACCCGGGCCACATACGAGGTGCTGAAAGCACAGCTCGACCACTACCCCACGCTCAAGAACGACATAGAATATCTGTCGGAATTCTCGTCGCAGAACAAGAATGTAGACCTAATGGGCCGAATCATCTACAACGCCGACCACAAGGAAGTGTTTAACTTCGGAAAGTACAAAGGCCAGCTCGTAGAAGACGTGTTCCGACGCGACCTGGGCTACTACTCCTGGATGATGCAGGGCGAATTCCCGGCGAACACCAAGCAGGTGATAACCAATATAAAACTCCGTCTGAAGTAACCGCTGCATACGATGCTCAAAGGCAAACATATAATTCTCGGAATCTCAGGCGGCATAGCCGCATATAAATCTGTGATGTTGCTCCGTCTGCTGATTAAAGCAGGGGCGGAGGTCCAGGTAGTAATCACACCATCCGGCAAAGAATTCATTACCCCCGTAACCTTGTCGGCATTAAGCGGCAAGCCCGTGGTCAGCGAATTTTTCACTGCCAACACAGGCGAATGGCACAGCCACGTCGACCTCGGACTATGGGCCGACGCCATGGTGATAGCTCCGGCCACGGCCAACACCATCGCCAAGATGGCCAACGGGGTAGCCGACAACATGCTCGTCACCACATACCTTTCGGCCAAAGCGCCGGTGTTCGTGGCTCCGGCCATGGACCTCGACATGATGGCGCACCCTTCGACCAAGCGCAACATCGAACTGCTCCGCTCATACGGAAACCATATCATAGAGCCGGCCGAAGGTGAACTTGCCAGCCATCTTGTAGGCAAAGGCCGTATGGAAGAGCCGGAGAACATCGTCAAGGTTCTTGACGGCTTCTTTGACCGCAAAGAGGATCTTGCAGGCAAAAAGGTCCTAATAACCGCCGGACCGACCTATGAAAAGATTGATCCCGTCCGGTTCATAGGCAATTACAGCACAGGCAAGATGGGATATGCCCTGGCCCGCGAAGCCGCCGGAAGGGGTGCGGAAGTAACGCTGGTAAGCGGACCGGTGAGCCTTACGATAAACCATCCGTCCATAAATGTGAGGCACGTTGAATCGGCCAAAGAGATGCTTGCCGAATGCGAAAGCCATTTCCCCGAAAGCGACATAGCCATAATGTGCGCCGCCGTGGCCGACTATGCCCCGGCTCATCCTGTCGACAAGAAAATCAAGCGCGAGGGTTCAGATGCCCCCGTAATCGAGCTGGTGAAGAACCCCGACATAGCCCGCACCCTCGGATTGTCGAAGCGCGACGGGCAGATTCTTGTCGGCTTCGCGCTCGAAACCGACAACGAATCAATCAACGCACAGGCCAAGCTGAAGTCCAAGAATCTCGACATGATAGTCCTGAACTCGCTCCGCGACAAAGGCGCCGGATTCGGAACCGACACCAACAAAGTGACCATCTACATGGCCGACGGACGTGAACTACGGTTCGACACGAAGTCAAAGGACGACGTTGCAGGCGACATAATAGACACCATAGCAAGCTTATGACCATACACCGCCTTATCTTAATTTTTGCCGTAATCGCGGCCTGCGTTCCTTTTGCCCGGACTCAGGAGCTGAACTGCCAGGTACAGCTCGACTATTCACAGGTTCAAGGGACCAACACCTCCGTGTTCTCCACTTTGGAGAACGCCATATCGGAGTATATCAACACACGCAAATGGACCAACGCACAGATTGCCCCTAACGAAAAAATAGATTGCCGGATGTTCTTCACCATAAAGTCCTACGAAGACCAGAAGATGACCGGCGAACTCCAGGTGCAGTCGTCGCGTCCGGTCTACAACAGCACGTACACCACGACATTGCTTAATTTCAAGGACACGAAAGTCGAATTCGAGTACAGCGAAGGCCAGCCGTTGATATTCTCTGAGAACTCGATGGAGAGCAATCTGACCGCCATAATCAACTTCTACGTCTACCTGATTCTCGGCATCGACTTCGACAGTTTCTCAGACCGCGGAGGCAACGTATTTTACGATCAGGCCAAAAACGTGGTGCAGATGGCCCAGTCGTCAAACGAGAGCGGATGGAGAGCTTTCGAGGACAATAAGAACAGAAGCGCAGTGCTCAACGCCTATACCGAACCGGCGACCATACAATTCCGCGATATGATATACCAGTATCACCGCAACGGACTCGACGAAATGTCGATAAGTCCCGACAAGGGGCGTGCCGGCATCACAGCCTCGCTTGAGACCCTGGGCAAAATTGCCCAGGTGGCACCTATGTCAGTGACGTTGTCCATGTTCAAGGACGCCAAGCTCGACGAGCTGGTCAATGTCTACACCAAAGGGACCCAAGATGAAAGGAAACGCGTCTACGAACTTCTGTACTCAATATATCCTACCGAAACCACCCGCCTCGAAATGATAAAGAAAGGTGTTAACAAATGACATTCCGCATATATGTTACGTACACTACACATATCAAACTATGCCCTCATCGACACGGTAGACATTGAATTCTGCGACGGATTCAACATCATTACCGGCGAGACCGGAGCCGGTAAATCGATAATGCTCGGCGCACTGTCGCTGATTCTCGGCGGACGCGCCGATCTGAAAGCCGTCCGTGACTCCGGACGCAAATCAGTCATCGAGGCGACATTTGAAGTAAGCGGCTACCCGAAGCTGAAGGAATACTGCCTGTCTAACGACATTGAGTGGGACGATTCGTCCTGCATTCTCCGACGCGAAATAGCTCCGGCGGGGCGTTCACGTGCGTTTATCAACGACTCTCCGGTGACTCTTGACCTGCTGTCGCACGTGGCGATGCAGCTTGTCGACATACACTCCCAACATCAGAACCAGCTGCTGACCTCGTCGGAATTTCAGTTGCAGATTCTCGACACTCTGGCATCCAACGCCGACCAGCTCAAAGATTACGGCAAGAAATACGCCCACTATCGTGCGGCTCTTAAACGCTACAACGACACCGTGAAGCAGATGAACGCCAACCGCGACGACGAGGACTTCACCCGATTCCAGCTCGAACAGCTCGACGCGATGAAGCTTCAGGCCGGCGAACAGGAGCAACTCGAACACGACCGGGACATTCTGTCAAACATGACCGAAATCAAAGCCACGCTCAACGGTGCACTCGACTCGCTGTACAACGGACAGAACAACGTCCTGTCGCTTCTTGGCGAGACGGAAGAGTATTGCGAGGCGCTCAGCCAGGTACTCGACGACTCCGACAATGTGCTCGAACGCATCAAGTCGGCAAGAATAGAGCTGCAGGACATCGCCGAAACTCTGTCGGCCTACGACAACGACCTCTCGGCCGACCCCGACGAACTGGAAGCCGTCGAAGACCGTCTAAACAACATTTATTCGCTGCAACAGAAGCATCATGTCGATTCGGTCGAGAAACTGATTGAGCTACGCGAATCGTTCCGCGAACGCCTCGATGCGCTTGAGAACAGCTCGTTCACCCTTGAAGAACTCGAGAAAGAGGTGCGCCGAACCAAAGCAGTGGCCAAAGGCGCGGCCCTCGAACTGTCGAAACGCCGCTCAGAAGCAGCAGCGCAGTTCGAACAACTGCTTCGCGAGACAGCCATGCCGCTTGGCATGAAGAATCTGCAGACCAAAGTAAAGATTACCCAGACTCCGATGACCCCGCAAGGCATCGACAATGTCGAATTTCTGTTCGCCTTCAACAAGAACCAACCCTTGCTACCCGTAGGAGGCACCGCTTCAGGAGGCGAAATATCCCGGCTTATGCTGTCAATAAAGTCCATAATTGCCAGCAAGATGCAGTTGCCGTCAATCATATTTGACGAGGTCGACACTGGAGTATCGGGCGACGTGGCCAACCGAATGGGACAGATGATGCTCGACATATCGTCAAACATACAGGTCATGGCCATAACCCACCTTCCGCAAGTGGCCGCAAAAGGCGCGGCCCACTATAAGGTCTACAAAGAGGACGATGAGCATTCGACCCACACATATATACGTCGACTGACCGACAACGAACGCATCGACGAACTGGCCGTAATGTTAAGCGGGTCGAAGGTCGACGAGGCCGCCAGAGCCAACGCACGTTCGCTCCTCAAACACCAATCAAAATAAATTAAAATCGCACAAACCACATTCCATATGGAAGCAAACGACTATATCTTCGGCATCAGAGCCGTGATTGAAGCTATCGAAGCCGGAAAAGAGATTGATAAGATTTTCATAAAAAAAGACCTCAACGGCGAACTGCTAAGCGAACTGATGGGACTTGTGAAAGCCCATTCGATACCGGTGCAGCGTGTGCCGGTGGAACGCATCAACCGTATCACACGAAAGAACCACCAAGGTGTTCTTGCAATGCTTTCGGCCGTCACCTACCACAGGCTCGACTATCTGGTGCCGCAGCTGTATGAAGAAGGAGTGCTTCCGTTCATGGTACTACTCGACGGCATAACCGACGTGCGCAATTTCGGGGCCATAGCCCGTACATGCGAATGTGCCGGAGTCGATGCAATAGTAATTCCTGAGCGCGGAAGTGTCAGCGTGGGAGGCGACGCCGTCAAGACATCGGCCGGAGCGCTTCTGCACCTCCCCGTGTGCCGCGAACACAACATCACGGGAGCGATACGGTTCCTTAAAGATAATGGCTATATGATTGTGGCAGCCTCGGAAAAGGCCGACATCAACTATACCCAGGCCGACTACACAGTGCCGGTGGCCATAGTGATGGGAGCTGAAGATGTAGGCATCTCGCCTGAAGCGTTGCGGCTGTGCGACACCTTCGTGTCAATACCCCAGTTCGGCAAAATCGGCTCGCTCAACGTGTCGGTAGCGGCTGGAGTAATCATGTACGAGGTCGTACGGCAACGCCTCAACTCCAACATGGAAGTTATTTAGAGCCGGTTCCCCGATATTTGGTCGATGCTTGAGAGGATTTGTTCTCACATCGAAGGAGCTATGCTGTGGCATTGTGACTGAGAGCCGGGGACAAAGACGCCAAGCAACGGCCGGGGCGATTGCAATTTCACCCCGGATGACTTGATTTTTGACAATCAGACGACTTAGACCGAGCGCAAAAGCATCATCACAAAGGCGATGACCACCATGTATTTGGCAGTATAAAGCTCCGCGACCAGCGGCCCTGGCGTTTAACTAATATTGGGGAACTGGCCCTTAGACGGATAAGGATGTTCGTTGTGGATGACGTACTCCTTGACTTTCTGAAACAAGTCGGTGGCAAAGATAAACTGCGTCAGAGCCTCATTAGTAGCAGTATACACCAAATCTTTGTTGCCGACCCACTCGCGGCGGCCTTTACGTATAAACACGATGTTCTCGCCTATGCCGAGCACAGAATTCATGTCATGAGTGTTGATGACGGTGGTCATCTGGTATTCGTGGGTGATGTCGCTTAGAAGCTCGTCGATAAGAATCGACGTTTTCGGGTCAAGTCCAGAGTTAGGCTCGTCGCAGAACAGATATTTCGGATTCAACGCTATTGCGCGGGCTATTGCCACGCGCTTCTGCATACCTCCGGATATTTCACTCGGATACTTCTCGTCGGCACCCTTCAGCCCCACACGCTCCAGACAGAAACGCGCCCTGTCCTTGCGTTCGGCATCGGTCATACGGGTATACATCATCAGAGGAAACTCGACATTGCCGAGCACCGTCTCCGAGTCAAACAGTGCAGAGCCCTGGAACAGCATACCGATTTCAGTACGCAGGCTCTGTGTCTCGTCGCGGTCCATCTTCAGCAAGTCGCGTCCGTCATACAGTATTTCACCCTTCTCCGGACGCAAAAGTCCGACAAGCGACTTCATCAGCACTGTCTTGCCCGAACCGCTCTGCCCTATTATCAGATTGGTCTTTCCGGTCTCAAACATGCAGGAGACGCCTTTCAGCACCTGCACGCCGTCAAAAGACTTTTCTACACCTTTAACTTCAATCATTGCATAAGGAGTTTAGTTAGTACGACATCGAACAGCAGGATGAGTATCGAGCTCGACACCACCGCCTGTGTGGATGCCTTACCCACATCAAGCGCACCGCCCTTTACATAATAGCCGTAGTACGACGCCACTGAAGTTATTATCACCGAGAATACCAAAGCCTTGATTATGGTATACCACACGTACCACTCGACAAACATAGTCTGGATGCCGTATATGTAGCGCGACACAGGAATCATGTCGGTGAACGCCGCTATAATCCAGCCTCCGAACAGACCTGTGGCGATCGAGAATATGACAAGCACGGGGATAAAGAACATGAACGCGAGAATCTTGGGAAGCACCAGGAACTGTGCAGAGTTTATACCCATTATTTCCAAAGCGTCAATCTGTTCTGTAACGCGCATAGTACCTATTTCCGAAGCTATGTTGGAGCCGACCTTGCCCGACAGAATCAAACAAAGCACCGCCGAGCTGAATTCGAGAAGCAAAATGTCGCGGGTGGCCAGACCCGTCGAATAGGCAGGCATAATCGGCGATGTCATGTTCAACTGCATCTGAATACAAATAACCGCACCGATAAAAATTGATATCACTATCGTCAGCGGGATGGAGTCAAGACCAAGCTTGCCCACCTCCTGTAGAAATTTACGGCCAAACACCTTCCACTTCTGGGGAACCGAGAACACACGGCTCATGAATATGCAATATTGGCCAAACGTAGTAAGTGAGGATTCTATTATCATGCTCGTATAACGTCGGAATACATCGATATTGTTGCAAAGTTAAGTAATTTCTTTGGCTTATAATGGATTTTTTCGTTACTTTGTATCTCACAAACAACTAAAAATATAGCCAAAAATGCTTGTAATCGGCATCGCCGGAGGAACCGGTTCCGGCAAAACCACAGTGGTCAACAAGATAATCCAGAGCCTTCCCTCTGGAGAAGTTGCCGTGTTGCCTCAAGACTCATACTATCGCGACTCAAGCCATATACCCGTGAGCGAACGGTCAAAAATCAACTTCGACGAACCGGCCTCCATCGAGTGGGAACTGCTTGAGCGCCAGCTTATCGAGCTAAAAGAAGGCAAGACCGTCAAAATGCCGACCTACAGCTATCTCACCTGCACGCGGCAGGCCGAAACCGTCACTGTAGAACCCCGCGACGTAGTTATCGTCGAGGGCATTCTCATCCTGACCCAACCACGTCTGCGCGACCTGCTCGACATCAAGGTGTTTGTAGACGCAGACGCAGACGAACGCCTGATACGTGTCATCTCGCGTGACTGCATCGAGCGCGGGCGCACCCCGCAAATGGTCATCGACCGCTATGAAGCAGTGCTTAAGCCCATGCACATGCTCTATATCGAGCCTTCAAAAAAGTTTGCTGACCTGATAGTGCCCCAGGGAGGCAACAACCTTGTGGCTATAAAATTGTTGACAGAATATATAGAAAGCCGGATACGCCGTCCGGGCATTATTTCAAACTTCTAAACCATCCCCGAGAATGGCAGAACATTTCGACTATACACCGGAGGAGAAAGCCCCCGACACTTCATTCGAACTCTCAGTGGAAGAGGACATCGACACTGGCAAGTCGGCCCCCATCAACAACGACACAGCCAATGTGGCCGATCCGGATGCCGGAAAGACTCTTTATGACGGCAAAATGGTGCTTCGCACAGAAAATCTCGTCAAAAAATACGGCAAACGAACTGTAGCCAACCACGTGTCCATCAACGTCACACAAGGCGAAATCGTCGGGTTGCTGGGTCCTAACGGAGCCGGGAAGACCACCACATTTTACATGACCGTCGGGCTTATCACTCCCAACGAAGGCGAGATATTTCTCAACGACCTCAACATCACTAAGTATCCGGTATACAAGCGTGCACAGAACGGCATCGGATACCTCGCACAGGAGCCTTCCGTGTTCCGCAAACTGAGCGTGGAGAACAATATTCGCGCCGTGCTTGAGATGACCAACACTCCGAAAGAATACCAAAAAGAGAAGCTCGAAAGCCTCATCTCGGAATTCCGTCTGCAAAAAGTACGCAAGAATCTCGGCGACCAGCTGTCCGGAGGCGAGCGCCGACGCACGGAGATAGCCCGCTGTCTGGCCATCAACCCGAAGTTCATCATGCTCGACGAACCGTTTGCCGGTGTCGACCCCATAGCCGTGGAAGACATCCAGTATATAGTCTACAAACTGAAAGAGAAGAACATCGGCATTCTGATTACTGACCACAATGCTCCTGAGACGCTCTCGATTACCGACCGCGCTTACCTTCTGTTTGAAGGTAAAATCCTGTTCCAAGGCACATCTGAGGAACTGGCTGAGAATCCGGTGGTAAGAGAAAAATATCTCGGACGCAACTTTACGTTCATCCGAAAAAAGTTTAACTGATAAATCCAGTAGGCACAGATGGCTGCAAGCTTCCTGCAAGTTGAGAATCTGACAAAAAGTTACGGCGACAGGATGCTGTTCCGCGACGTGACTTTCGGTATATACGAAGGCGACAAAGTCGGTATAATCGCCAAAAACGGAACCGGGAAATCAACCCTCCTTAGCATAATCGCCGGAAAAGAAGCGCCGGATTCGGGCAACATTATCTTCCACAACGGACTCCGTGTGGGATATCTTGAACAGACCCCCTCGTTCGCATCCGGCACCACCGTCATGGAAGCATGCCTCGACGGCGACAGCGATATGTGCCATGCCATCTCCATATATGAAGAAGCATTGGCTTCAGGCGACGAAAAACGCATCAACGAAGCCGTGCACCTGATGGACAGCACATCGGCCTGGGAATATGAAGACCGCGTGAAGCAAATGCTTTCACAGCTCGACATACACGACATGACGGCCCGCATCGACACGATGTCGGGAGGTCAGGCAAAGCGCGTGGCCCTGGCCCGTGTCATTCTCGGAAATCCGGAACTGATAATCCTCGACGAGCCGACCAACCACCTCGATATAAAGACCATCGAATGGCTTGAAAATTACCTGACCCGCTCACGCTCCACTTTGCTGATGGTGACCCACGACCGCTATTTCCTTGACCGCGTCACAAACCATATCATCGAGCTGGACCGTGAACAGATGTTTGCCTACGACGGCAATTATGAGTACTATCTGCGTAGAAGGCAGGAGCGTATCGAAGCCATGACGGCAGAACTGGCAAAGGTAAAAAACACTCTCCGCAAGGAACAGGAGTGGATGCGCCGTCAGCCACAGGCACGTGCAGGGAAAGCCAAATACCGAATCGATGCATTTTACGATCTGAAAAAGCGCTCTCAGGTCAATCTGCGCGAAGACAATGTCGAACTTGACGTAAAGTCGTCATATATAGGTTCAAAGATATTCGAAGCAACAGGAATCAACAAGCGTTACGGCGACAAGGTGATTCTTAACGACTTCAGCTACACATTCGCCCGCTACGAGCGTCTTGGCATAATAGGCCATAACGGCGTGGGCAAATCCACCTTCATCAAGATGCTCCAAGGCATAGTGCCACAGGATTCCGGCGAATGGAACGTAGGCGAGACCGTAAGGTTCGGATATTACAGCCAGGAGGGAATCTCGTTTGACGAAAACAAGCGTGTCATAGACGCCATAACCGAAATAGCGGAAGACATCGTGGTCAACGACGGCGTGCGCTATACACCCATGCAGTTCCTGACCAGATTCCTGTTTACGCCCGCCGACCAGCAGAAATATATCCACACCCTGAGCGGCGGTGAAAAAGCCAGACTGCATCTGGCCGCCGTGCTTATGCGTTCACCCAACTTCCTGATTCTCGACGAACCGACGAACGACCTTGACATCGTGACTCTCGGACTGCTTGAAGAATACTTGTCGCAGTTCAAGGGATGCCTTATCGTCATCAGCCACGACCGCTTCTTCCTCGACAGCATCGTCGACCACATATTCGTGCTTGAAGGCGACGGGGAAGTCCGTGACTTTCCAGGCAACTACTCCGACTACCGCGCATGGCTCGACGAACGTCAGAAGGAACAGGAACCGACCAAAGAGAGCAAACCCAAGGAAAGCCCGCGGCCCAAGCGCGAGCGCGACAACAACAAGATGACGTTCAAGGAGCGGCGCGAGTTTGAGGAACTTACTGCCGACATCGACACGCTCAATGCCGAAAAAGCATCGCTCGACGCGCTGTTCAACAGCGGCGACCAGATTGACGACATCGTGGCCAAGTCGTCGCGCTACGAAGAAATCAAGTCACTCCTTGACGAAAAGGAGATGCGGTGGCTCGAGCTATCTGAAAAATCCTGACCACACCGACCCGCATCGCCATCACAGCCACGCATTTACCCGTTCCCTGACGGCAACGGAATCGCTGAGCATACGTATGAACTCGCGCATCGAGCGCTTTATATACGAGTCATTAAGCGTATGTACACACCCCTCCATCTCATTGCCCGGAACATCCATAGGTATAGCCTTCACCCCCCGCTCATTGTGGATAGTGGCTTCGGCCAGCACAGTAGCAAGCCTGTTCTGGCGGATAAGACTCAGCAGTATATTCACTTCGTTAAGCTCCAGACGTATGCTGAACCGTTCATGATGGTAGTGTTCAAGAATCCTGTCAAACGTGTTTCTGGCCTGAAGGCCTTTGGCCGGCAATGCCAGCTCATAGCGCGACAATTCGTCAAGCGTCACCTTCGAATTTTTAGCCAGCGGATGCATATCGCCGACAATGACTGCGATATAATTCTGAAACAGCGGATGCGACACGACGTCCTCGACCGGCACATTGGGCTTGAAAGCAAGAGCAAAGTCGACCTCGCGTTTGCGCAGCATCTCCATCAGTTCGGCCATAGGACGATAAAATATGTTTAGCTTAACATTAGGATAAAGTTTCATAAACGACACCAAAGTCTCGGTCAGCATCGGGCCGAACGAATAGGTAACACCTATGTTGAGCGTACCGCACAACACATTTTTTAAATCGTTTATACGCTCGGCGCACAGTTCCGAATCCTGAATGGTGCGCAACGCATACGGCAACAGTTCCTCCCCGGCTTCGGTCAGAGCCACACTGCGGCTCGTGCGCAACAGCAACGCAGTGTCAAACTCCTGTTCAAGCTGCTTTATCTGTTGCGAGAGCGTGCTTTGTGTCACACATAGCATCCTGGCGGCTTCGGAGAAGCTCAGCGTCTCCGCAACTTTTGCGAAATATTTAAGCTGTCGTAATTCCATTCGGCACAAAATTAGCAAATTAAGAGGCGATATAAATGCAAAGATAACGATTAATTCTTTTGACGCGTGGCCTGAAATGATATTTTAGGAAGAAGAAACATCGGCAACGTGGCTCCGACCACCATGCCCAGCAATATGAAGAAGCATGTCAGCCCATTGTCGGCAAAGAGGTAAAAATAGTGTAGAAACGAACTCTCCGTACCGTGATACAGGCACATGACCAAAGCACCGAATGCCTTATAAGCATAAATTCCCGGAATCATGGGCAACAACGACGGATACAGATAAGTCTCCGCCGGAATTCTTGACTTCGGAGAGACAAGTACGGCCAGTATGCCTATGAGCAACGCCGCCAACGTCGAAGCAGGCACTATGTGCCATCCGGCAAACCCCATCAGAAGAAAGCGCACCGAATGTCCTACCGCAGCCACGACCGCACAATACAGATAAGCTCTGCGAGGAGGATTGCTGATAGCTGAAAATCCGATAGCGGCAATCGCCGCGAATAATCCATCCTGAAAAAAATCCAATAACATGACCCTAAGTATTTAAAACATTCCGAGATTCATCAACATCATTCCGGCACACAATCCGGCCGACAGGCAACACGACAGCACCACGGCGTTCATCATTCTGCCAAACGAACAGAGGTAGTGACGGTCTATCATGTCGCAGAACGAATTGATGAATGGTATGCCTGGAATCAGATACAGCACGCTCGTCCCGACTGCAATCTCAGGCGTGGCGCCAAGCGAGAACAACGCATCTGACGAAGCCAATACAGCCGACACAAAAGAACAGACCACTGCAGTCAGCCGAAAATCGACATGTCTCTCCATAAGCATCTGCTTTACAAGAAATCCGGCAAACGTGGCCACGAACACTATCACCATCGCCACCATGTCGCCGCCAAACAGACGGCAGAACGATGCATTGGCCAGCGACACAAGCACAAGCAACAGCCACGGATTGGCGCCCGGTGTACGGACTATCCTGGACAGGGCCCTTGATGCATGGCAGAAATCAAGATGTCTGTCGGCCATCTGCCAGCTTAACTTACTCAACAAGGCTATTTTGGCAAAACTGATCGGCAAATCGCGGATAGCCACCACAGATGTCACAGTATTGTCATGCCCGGTGACGGTCAGATGGATATGCCGTGGCAATATGCTGAACGAAGCCTCCATATCCTGCGACCGGGCTATGCGGTGCATGTTCTTCTCCATTCTTATGCACGTGGCACCGCTACCGAACAGCTGCACGGCATACTCCGACAGGAAGTCGCTGACTTCCTTGACGGTCGGCCTACAAATCGTCGAATTCGTCATAGTCGTAGTCTCCCTTTATCATCCTGTCGCCTGGTATGTAAATTTCCTCCCATTCCTGTCCTACGCTGAAGAGTTTAGTATGCGCGGCTACGTGGCGGGTACGCCTGATTGAGCCATAAATCCTACAGGCGAAAACAAGCACGATGATTGCAACAATGCAGCTCCAAGTAATCAATGGTACGTTCATAATTCTGAATTTTTAAAATTTCATGCAAAAGAACAAATCGTCCTCCAATTTGATGCCCGCCATCAATTATATTATTCGATTGCAGCTATCGGCAAGACAGAAACACACATCAGGCCACAAACAAAAAGAGTCCGGGCACAGATTGCCCGGACTCCAAATTGATTAATGATTTATCAGTAATTATAGTTTCACGGTCTTGCTTTGGCCGGTGTAGTCAACCACTACGGGAGCGGCTGAAGGATTAGCCACATTCACTACGGTGAATTTACGGTTCTTAAGCATACCGGGGTATTCACCCTTGCGGTCGGCAATAGTCAGCTCCTTCTTGCCGTCGTTCCACTTGAACTCGATGGTAGAGTATACGCCCTTCTCGTAATTGTAGTTGTCGCCTTCGTCCTCATATAGCACAAACTCGCCGTCGGCTCCGGGATATACACGGATTTCAAGATTGTCCCAAGGCTTTTCAGAGGCATACTGCACGTCAGGTCCGAACGGCATTATGCTTCCGGCGCGGACATAAAGCGGTATGGTCTTTATAGTGGTGGCCTTGCTTACGGTCTGACCGCCGCGAAGGCGTTCATTGGTCCAGAAATCGTACCATGACGTACCGGCGGGCAGATATACTTCAGTAGAAGAGGGAGACATAAAGTCAACCGATGCCACTGCATCTTTGGACGAGCCGGCATTCTCCGCCTTGTTCCAGCCTGAATATTCGTCAATTTTCATCATCTTTTCAGGAGTGTACTGTGCTTCAAGAACCGGAGCCACGAGCAGGTTGCGGCCAAACATGAACTGGTCCTTACGCTCCCATCCGTTCTTGTCCTTGGGGAAATCCATCATCAACGGGCGCAGATAGCTGTCGTTATTGTCGGTCACCTGCCATGACGTAGAATAAATGTAAGGGAGCATCGAATAGCGTAGACGGATAGCATCCTCGATGGCATCGTAGACAGGCTCGCCCTTCTCGCCGAAGTAATAAATCTCGCGCTTGATGTCAGTGCCGTGTGAACGCATCATCGGGGTGAATGCACCCATCTGGAGCCAGCGCACATAAAGTTCCTGGAACTGGGGGTTCTTAGTAGCAGAGTTTGGACCGTTGACATTGTATCCGCCGCAGAAGAATCCGCCTATATCGGAATTGGAGTTGGGATTACCTGTCATGGTAAAGTTCAGAAGCGCGGGCACCGTGTTGCGGAGCATATCCCAGGTTGAGTTAACGTCGCCGCTCCATACATTACAGCCATAGCGCTGCTGACCTGTCCAGCCTGAACGGGTGAGGATGAACACGCGCTTGTCGTCGGAAGTAGCACGCTGATGGTCATATACGCCCCCAACCGCCATCAACGGGAAAGCACCGCGCACGCTGCGGAACGATCCAAGGGCAGTCTGAGTGTCGAAGTCGGCTTCGGTCGCGTCAAAGTGGTCAGGTTCGGTAGAGTCCATCCACCATCCGTCAAGGTCATAGTCATAAAGACGGCGCAGATTGTTCCAATAGATATCGCGGGCTTCGGGGCTGTAGACATCCAACACACGTACTCCCGAAGGATAGTCCATGCGTGGAGGCCACTGCTCGGAAATTCCAGACTGGGGCCAAGTGCTGATGTTGAACAGAAGCCCCTTAGCGTCAAGTTCACGGTAAGGCTTGGTCTGCGGGCCGAAAGACTGCCAGATGGATATTATGGCGTGGGCATTCATGTTATGGATAGAGTCCATCATCATCTTCGGATTGTTGAATTCAGGATTCATGAACTCCATCGCATTCCAAAGATAGTTGTTGCCCCAATACTGCCAGTCCTGAATGATACCGTCGATGGGCACACCAAGCTCACGGTGCTTAGCGACTACCTCCATGGTCTCACCCTGGCTCTTGTAGCGTTCGCGGCTCTGCCAGAATCCGTAAGTCCACAAGGGGAACATCGGCACCTCGCCCGTCAGCGCGCGAATCTGCGCTATGACTCCGTCGGCATTGCCTCCATACATGAAATAATAGTCCATGCAGTCGCCCACGGCCGAGCTGAATGTCATTCCTCTCTCATTGTCGCGGAAGTCGGTGGGAGAATAATTGTCCCAGATGATTCCATAGCCTTTCACCGACTGGACCACGGGTATACCGTCCTCGACGTTGCCGGGCATGAGTGTGCGCGAAAATCCGCGCATGGACAGACTGCCGTTCTCATAGTTGCCGAGACCATAGATAGGCTCGTCTTTGTCCAGACGGAAAGTCTGCGACACACGGAATGTAGGACGGCCGGCATCCGACACGGGCTTAAACGACGTGCTCACCTCCTGAAGAAGTTTGCGGCCTTTGGCATCGGCAAACGACACTTCTCCGGTTTTAAGATTAAGAGTCACTCCGAGCACATCGCTCTTAAGCGACACCCTGACCGACGACTTGTTCATTCTGAAGTCGACCGTTTCAGGCTTAGCGATGATTGAATAGCTGTCTTTGGTAAGCTTACCGGCTTCCGATACAGGATACTTGAGGACTCTAACACTTGCGGGAGTATAATACTGGAGCTCCACTACCAGAGTGTCTACAGTAGCCTTTACTCCGTTAGGAGTCTGTTCCACCGTCTGAGCCGTCATGGACATTGCCGACAATGACAACGAAGCGACAGCAAAAATACTTTTAAAATTCATGATAAAAAAGGTTATTTGTGAATGTTGATTTACTTTTCCACAAAGTTATGTATTTTAAGGTATTAGCCGACAACACCCATGTTGAATCACGTTGCAGCTATGTTGATTTTCCATGGCTTGACACATATTCAGAAGGCCTGCATCCGAATTCCTCTTGAAAACACTTGCTCAGGTAGCTGCTGCTGCTGAACCCTGTAAGTTCGGCCACCTCTGCTACGCTTATGCCGGGATTCTCAGACAGGAGGTTGGCCGCCCGGCGAAGACGCACGCTGCGGATGAACAGGCTCGGCGACTTGTCAAGAAGCGCCACAAGCTTACGGTACAGTCCGGTGCGCTCCATACAAAGATCACGGCTGAGCTGCTCGACGGAGTATCCCGAACTGTGGAGATTGTTTTCAACCAATTCCACAGCACGCGACAGAAAAGCTTTGTCGGCATCGCTCATTGCATCAACTGCATCCTCTGCGTTAGCAGACGTGCATTCATCATCGGAAATGCCGGACTTCATCATCTCCTTGCGTTCAGCCTCATATCTCTCACATTGCTCGATAAGCCCCTTCATTCGAAAAAGCAGCATCTCCTCACGGTGTTTCCGCTGATACCTCAAACGTGTCCAACGCGTATAAATCCAGATTCCGGCCACAATAATGGCCAGCGTCGCCAATGCATATATGACATAGGCAGCCGGAGTTCTCCACCACGGAGCGCAAACCACGACTTCAAGCGATGCCTCATTCTCACAAATTCCGGAATCGTGAATGTCAGCACCTACACGGAGCAGATATTTGCCGGGCGCAAGATTGGTATAGTGAATCTTGACAATTCCACGGTCGGAAGCCTCGAGATTTACCACAGAAGGCGACGGATCGTTACCCTCCAAAATGTAATTTACAGTTCTGCCAGCCATACTGTCGTAATCGAGCAAAGAATACTCGAATGTGACAAAATTCTGGTTATGGTCAAGCTCGATTCGGTCTGTCGCCGAACAGCATCCTGACAAAACCACACGTCCGGCATAATCAGCATGCGGTTCTATTTTCTCGCCATGTATATAAAGTCCGGTCAGCACCGGAGTCCACCTGCTCCTTGACAATACATTACCTTTTACCGCACGAAACACCGACACCCCGTCGGAATCCATGAAATATTCCGAACCGTCAGAAGCTTCAAACGACGAATTGCCGTCGGCATATTCAGTATGCTCATATATATTGCCGGAATCAAGTTTACGATACGTCTTTTCCTTTGCGTCAAGCAAGTATACATTGTCTCCATAGTTCAGGAACACATCTCCCTCCCTATTTTCAAAAAATCCACCTCGACGCTTCACATCCAAAACGACATCCCCAGGCATTTCAATTTTGGTATAATCATACTTTTCAGGATGCGTATGCAAAATGCCTCGGTTGAACGTACCGAGCCATATGCCACCATCGGCATCGATAAATACAGTGCTTATCTCAGTCGCCAGCGCACCGCCTCCGGAGATTCTTACATAATCTACATAACGCTTGTCCAAAGTGTCCAGATTTATAATCCACAATCCTTTATGACAGCTTATAAAAGCTTTGCCGTCAGCCGACACCGCAAGCGTGTTCATCGAATAATCGGTATCGAGAATCTTACTCCACCCCCGGCTATTCGGATTGAAAAAAAACAATCCGCTCCTCGCCCCCATCCTTACCTGATAAAACCCATCATTGCCACGCCTGACAAGCGATGTATTTCCATAGAGAGACTCTTCCGATACCGGATATGCCTTTGATTCATACAGCCGTTCTCCGGATTCAGGACTGTAAGCCACAACATTTCCGTGACTGAAAAACAGATAGACATTCTGTCCGTCAACATCAATGTCCTGCAGCAATCCGTCCGACAAGCCAAATTCTATTACTTTCGCACCACACGTGACTTTGCATCCTTCCCTAACCCAACGTCCACCGTCGCTGTCGACAAAAAAATCATCGGTCTGCGAATCACAATCAAGGATTTTAGCAACTTCACCGCAAGACAACGGCACTTCGCGACGCAAATCAAGTCCGCTCAAGCGCCCGGTGTTTTTATACCATAGCATCGAGTCGGAATCGACATAGACATGAGTAAATCCACTGTAACCGGGAATGTCACACACACGGCCCTCGCCGAGCGTCGGGAATGAGATATGGTGCGCTCCGTCATAGATGTTTATGGCAGTCTCTGTCACAAATGCCATGCGCCCGTCGGGAAGCTGTATGATGGAACGCAGCCCACGGTCGTCAATCGACCGTCCGACATCCACTTTGTCAAATATGTATTCATTGTAAGCTCCCGCACACATACAGGCCATGCAGGCGCAAACGACTGCACACCATCTCAACGTCAGCATATACCGCAACGGGCCGGAACATAGATTTCGGACGGAAAAAGCCATACGCAAATTTACCAAATTTTTAGTTATCGGCAACATGCGCGGCTGAACAAAAAGGAGGGCATTTGCTTCAAGCAAACACCCTCCGTCTTTCTCTGAGGTATGAATGTGTAGTTTATGGCTTTATTAGAGGATACCCTGGGCCATCATGGCGCGGGCCACCTTGATAAATCCAGCCACGTTGGCTCCCTTAACGTAGTTGGTGTATCCGTCTTCCTCATGACCGTATTTCATACACTGCTGGTGGATGTTGGCCATGATGCCTTTGAGCTTTTCGTCGACTTCCTCTTCGCTCCAAGTGAGTTTCTGGGCATTCTGGGCCATTTCAAGACCTGAAACCGACACACCGCCGGCATTGGCGGCCTTTCCGGGAGCATAAAGGATTTTGGCCTTGAGGAATTCCTTGATGGCCTCGGGAGTAGAAGGCATGTTGGCCCCCTCGCTCACCGCGAAACAGCCGTTGGCCAAAAGGGCACGGGCGTCGTCGCCGTCGAGTTCGTTCTGAGTTGCGGAGGGCATGGCGATATCGCACTTGTAGCCCCATGGACGGCCGCCTTCAACATATTCGCAACCGAATTCCTCGGCAAACTCACGGATACGTCCGCGATATTCATTCTTAAGCTTAAAGATGTAGTCAAGCTGTTCTTTGGTCAGACCGTCAGGGACGTAAATGCAACCGTCGGAGTCGCTCATAGTGATTACCTTGGCACCGAGTTCAAGCAACTTTTTAGCAGTGTAAGTGGCCACATTTCCCGATCCTGAGATAGCCACCACCTTATCCTTAATGTCGATGCCGCGTGTGGCAAGCATGTTGAGCAGGAAGTAGACGTTGCCGTAGCCGGTAGCTTCTGGACGGATAAGCGAACCGCCGAATTCCAGACCCTTTCCGGTGAATGTTCCGGTATTTTCACGGGCCATCTTCTTGTACATACCATACATATAGCCCACTTCACGGCCACCTACGCCTATGTCGCCTGCAGGCACGTCGGTATCTGGGCCTATCTGACGCCAAAGCTCCTGAATGAATGCCTGGCAGAAGCGCATCACCTCCATGTCGCTCTTGCCTCGGGGCGAGAAGTCCGAACCGCCCTTTGCGCCGCCCATGGCCAGCGTGGTGAGCGAATTCTTGAATGTCTGCTCGAATGCGAGGAACTTGAGGATTGACTGGTTGACAGAAGAGTGGAAACGAATACCTCCCTTGTATGGGCCGATGGCATTGTTGTGCTGTATACGGTAGCCCATGTTGTTCTGCACCTTGCCTTTGTCGTCAACCCAAGAAACACGGAACGAGAAAATGCGGTCGGGAATACATAGACGCTCGATAAGATTGTAGCGTTCAAATTCGGGATGCTTGTTATATTCATCCTCGATGGTAGTGATAACTTCCTCTACAGCTTGCAGATACTCCGGTTCATTGGGAAAACGGCGCTTCAAATCAGATAAAACATCAATAGCTTTCATTGTAACTTTCTAAATAAAATAACAAATAAGTTGTTTAACTGACGCAAAGATACAACAAAATGCCGGAAACTCGCAAATATTTCCGGCATTTTATTCGTTTTTATCTAAATTTTCTATCAAAGTGCTTCATAAACCATCGACAGAATGGCAGGACGTATATTCAGGCGGGTAAATGCCGGAGTGTCGCGGGTCGGATTGACGCGATTGCTGAGGAATATATAGACCAGTCCGTTGTGGGGATCAATCCAAAAGCATGTGCCCGTAAATCCAATATGTCCCACTGTCGACGGATGGGCGCACTCAGGCACCGGAGACTTGGCGGGATTCTGCGTGTCGGGCTTGTCGAAGCCGAGACCGCGTCGCGAATTCGGGCTCTTTGCCGACATGAACATGTCCATGGTGTTTTTAGATATTATCTGACGGCCTCCGTAGACTCCGTGGTCAAGATACATCTGGCACACCTTTGCCAGATCGTCGGCATTGGAAAACAATCCGGCATTGCCCTGTACTCCGCCCATAAACGCGCTCAGCTCGTCGTGGACATAGCCGTGCATGGTCTGGCGACGCAGAAAGGTGTCATGTTCGGTCGGAGCGACCGTACCTTTTGTAAATCGCGAAAGCGGATTGTAGGTGGTGCGATATGCACCAAGCGGACAGAAGACGTTTTCATGCACATAGCGGTCGTGTGCCAGTCCGGTCAGACGCTCCTCCATCTCCTTCAACAGGATGAAGTTAAGGTCGGAATAGCACATGCCCCCTTTCTTGCGCAACGCTACATTATATATACGTCCGAGAATCGTGTCGGCGGTGCATCGCCCCACATAAAGTCCGTCGTTAATCTTTACATTGAATTCATCGGTCATAACGGGCGAGGTGATGTCGCGGCGCAGGCGGGCCTTGTTGTTGCCGTAAACGCCCTTATACAGTTTTATCGTGTTGTCACCGCGATACCGATAGCCGAGCAACCGGCCTGTATAGCTTGCCGAGTCCATCACGGCATGCCAGATGCTAAGCGTAGCCGGCATACGGCTCTCATGGTAAAGCATCTGCTTCACGGTGATAGAGCGTTTGTCTTCAGTGTCCATACCGGGAAGATACATGCTCACCGGCTTGTCAAGTTTGTAAAGGCCGCGGTCATAGGCCAGCATCAGCCCGGGCAGTGTTCCGGCGGCCTTACTAACCGAGGCCAGATCATACATGGTCGAGTCCGACACCTTGTGTGTCTTGTGGTTGTCGGTATATCCGTAGTTTTTATTGACGACGACCTTGCCGTTTCGTGCGACAAGCACCTGACAGCCTGGAAATGCACCGGTGGACAGGCCCACCTTGACAATAGAGTCGATACGTGACTGAAGTCCGGGATCCATTCCTTCGGCCGACGGGGTGCTGTAGCCCAGACGCGTCTTCAAAAGCCCGACTCCGGCACCGCACGGAGCCACGCCGTTGACCTCCACGGGAAGCATGCCGTTGACACGTATGCCTCCAAACACGGCTTGAGCCGCATATTCCCTCGCAAGTCGCGAATCCTCGCCGGCAAGAATCGACGCACGGCTCCTGACCGGAGCGAACTTGGCCATGCGGTAAGGCTCCATCAGGAACACTGTCACCAGGCCGTTATGCTCGCCAATCTGCTTCAACACGTTGCGAGAACCGGCCTTGTCGCTGAATACAGCGGTTATTACCAGATTATGTTTCTTAATCGAGGCCACCTGATCAGGCGACAGGCTCTCCGACGCCGAATAGAGCTTGACATCGGCATATTTACGGCACATCGAACTGAATTCATTGTCGCGCTGAGCACCGATGCTCAGTACAGCTATGCTTATGGAATCGAGTCCGTGGACAGGCAACAGTCCGTCACCGTTATTGACACACACCATCATAGCCTCCGTAAGACGGCGACGCACAGCTTCCGATTCAGCAGAGGCTATAAGCCGTTTGAGTCCCGGCGAGCCTACCGCTCCGGGCCGGCGGTCAAGACCGAGCGCATATTTATAGGCGAGCATCTTCTTTACACGGTCATTCACAATATCTTCCGACAGCTCACCGCTCTGAAGGGCCTCCATGACGGCCGATATGTCGGAAGCGAGCGAAAGTGGCTGCAGAAGCACATCAGCGCCGGCCTTAAGCGCCGACACGCAGATGTTCTGACCGGGAAGCGCAGCCCCCTTCATGGCGAGTCCGTCGGTAAACACAAGTCCTTCAAATCCCATCTCCTTCCGAAGAAGGTCGGTCGTGATTTTGCCCGACATAGACGCAGGCCGTCCCGACTGGTCAAAAGCAGGAACGTCAAGATGCCCAACCATCACACCACCAAGGCCCGACTCAATATAATTTCTGAACGGAAGCAGATCAATCTCGTCCATGGCCTGCCGCGAATGATCCACAACAGGCAGTGCCTTATGCGAATCCACACTCGTGTCGCCATGTCCGGGAAAATGCTTTGCCACAGACATCACACCCCCGTCCTCGAGACCCTTGGCATACGCGACACCCAACCTGGCTACACGTTCAGGGTCGGCTCCGAACGAACGCCGGCCTATTACAGGATTGGCCGGATTGATATTGACATCCATCACCGGAGCAAAATTCACCTGTATACCGAGCAGACGGCATTGACGGGCCACTTCTCGGCCATAGTCATAAAGCAGTTTTTCGTCGGCAATGGAACCGAGGCTCATATTATATGGGAACTTCGGGGCATCTTTCAGGCGCATGGCCAGTCCCCACTCGCCGTCAAGCGTAATCATCAACGGCACCTTCGACAGCGACTGCGCATAGTCGATAAGCGCGGCATACTGGTCGACCGTACCGGCGCTGAACAGCAATCCGCCGACTTGCGAACCGCCCACATATTTTTTAAGGACACCTTTGGCGACAGTGACGTCGCGCGGGTCGACAACCGGCACGAAAAGATGCTGAACGCGCTCGCGCAACGACATGGAGCTGAAAACCGAATCGACCCAAGCATCGCATGCCGAAGCATCCATGCCCTTCATCAAGCCCGTCGGACGGGCTACCGCCATAATCCCTGCGGCCAACGTGACCGACACTAACAACAATAACCGTTTCATAACAAATTAACTATTTTCCATGCTATAATATTGTACTTCAAAGTCTAAAATCACATACGCGGTGAATCGTCGCGATACTTTATCGTCTTTTTCTTATTCTTTTCAAGATAGTCCATCAGCGTCTCGTCCAGACGAAGCGGGCTTTTGGCCACTACAACGCCATGGGTCAGAGGCTCCATATAGTCGCCGCCATTGGCCAGATAGTCAATAGTCACCAGACGGTATGTGCGTCCGGGGTCTATATTCCGATAGTCAAATCCGGCACTGACACCGTCGCCACCGCGATGCTCCATCACCTTGAATCCTTCGGCAAGGTCCTCTCCCTTTATGTCCATCACCACCAGACGGTTGTCAAACGGGAGCATCGTCATTATCATCCCCTTGGTGATGTCGCCTTTAGGCAGGCCGCGACGTATGCCTCCCTTGTTGACTATAGCCAAATCCACCGGACGATTGGAAAAATCCTCGCCCATGCGGCACATGATGTCGGCAACCCAGTTAAGGAGCAAATCACCTGACTGTGGCATCTCCTGCGCCATACGGCCAATCTTCACGTTCATCAGCGAATCCACTCCGGCACGATACGGCTCAAGAACCGCCGCGGCCACAGGGTCTATGCGTCCGTCAAGACGGCTATCGACGGCGATAAGCCTGTAGTCGCTCCGCTTTGAGTCGAGGTCTATGTCGATAAGTCCGAGATTCACACCGCGGCTGCCGGTCTGCACCACCAGCACCGAATCGCCCGAGGCATTCGGAATGCGATGTTCCGGAGCACTCGTCGCTTCAGGGTCGATAAGTGTATGCGAATGGCCGCCTATGATGATGTCGATATCCTCCGAGGCCCGGGCCAGGTCAATGTCGCTCGGCGTGGGAGGGTTTTCAGTAGAATAACCCACATGGGTCACAGCCACCACAAGGTCGGCATGCTCCACATTTTTCAAATACCACGCCATCGAGTTGGCCGCCTTTATGCCGTCGAGATATACGACTCCCGTGGACTTGTCGTGGGCTATCATTCCCTGCGGATCAAGGTTTATTCCAATAAATCCGACCCGTTTGTCTCCAAACCGTTTGACAGTATAAGGCTTGAACACTCCCTCAAGAGCCGTGCCCCTCACATCGTAATTAGTCGTTATTTTATCGGCTTTTACATTCTTCCACTGCTCGGCAAGCGACTCCACACCATTGTCAAACTCATGATTTCCAAGAATCTGAATGTCATATCCAAGCTCATTCATCATTTTGCGCTCAACCTCACCGCCATAAAGCGTAAAGTATAGAGTGCCCTGCACGGCATCGCCGGCATCAACAAGGAGAACATTAGGCTCGACAGCCCTCACGCTGTCGACCAGCACCTTACGGCGCAGTATTCCACCCAGCCCCTTGTCATTGGGATCAATCTGGCTGTGGGTGTCGTTGGTATGCAGTATCACCAGATTGTCTGAATATGCGGCTCCGCTACACACCGCACACAACAATCCGGCAGTAAAAAATCTATTTATACGTTTCATTGCTTACTGATTAATGTCATCAACAGATTACGAAATTACTCAAAATCCGCAGATTGTGCAATTGTCGCAAAAAAATTGCAAATTTTTGCCCGCAACTATTGCACAGAACAAAAATACTCCTTAACTTTGCAACCGCAAACAGCAAATGGCTCCTTAGCTCAACTGAATAGAGCATCTGACTACGGATCAGAAGGTTACAGGTTTGAATCCTGTAGGAGTCACACAAAATCAGGCCACTCGGTTGAGTGGCCTGATTTATTTCCAGCCCCACCTTACCGTTCAGGAAAAGCATATTGCGGGTCAGCAGAAAAATCAACGCCACACCCGTACGCAACGTCGTATTGTCATTGCATTCAAGACGGCTTTTAAAAGGTGTGGTTATTTTTTCAATGCGGTATTGGCTGTATTGATGCATTTTTTGTATTTTTGCACAAAATAAGACAATCTCTAAAATAGCTATGGAAGGAAACGAAAAGAAGTCAAAAAGCCTGCAAACGGGCGTTATCGTGTTAGGTGTGCTGCTTGTAGGAGCCATTCTCGCATTCATATTCACCACAAATTCAATGAACAAGAAGATTGAAGCGGCGGAGATAGCCAATGAACAGCTCCAGCTGACCAATGAACAGCTTCAGCTTTCAAATGAATACCAAGCACTTAACACCGAGTTTGCCCAATACGAAAACCAGTCGCAGCTTCTGGCCAACGACTCGCTCGTGTCGAAATATGCGGCAGCCAAAAGCAAGGTGGAAAAACTTCTTCAGGAACTAAACTCCGAAAAGCAGAAGAGCGCACAGCGCATCAAGCAGCTCCAGGACGAAATCGGAACCCTCAAAAACATACTCCGCCACTATGTGGCCCAGATAGACTCACTCGGCAAGGAAAACGCATCGCTCCGCACCGAAAACGAGCAAATCAAGCAACGCAACCAGCAGCTGTCGACCCGCGTGGCCAATGAGACCAAACGAGCCGAGGCCTTGTCGGAGCGCATGGTGCTCGCCGAAAAGCTCAACGTGACCGGGCTGTCACTTACTCCGCTGAAGAAAAACGGAAAGAACGAAAAGAACGTCACCAAAGCCAAGCAGCTTATGGTGAGCTTCACCATACCGCAGAACAACTCCACACCCGTCGGGGAGAAAGTCATATACCTGCGAATCACCAATCCCGAAGGTTCGTTGCTTGGCGACGCCGGACACTTCAGCTTCGAAGGCGGATCAGTGGCCTGCACGGCAAGAAAGACAATCGAATATGCCGGCGAGGAGATTCCCGGAATAAAAATCTACTGGGACGTAAACACCACGCTCACCCCCGGCGACTACACCGTAGAGCTGTTTGCCGACAACTACCGTCTGGTTTCACGCAAATTCACCCTAAAGAAATAACCCCAACCAGCAAATGCCCGAATTCTGGAACGATATAATAGCCGACATCAACTCCATCGAAGTCACCACCGTCTCGTCGGTGTTCAAGCTGTGCCTTAGCCTGTTGCTCGGCTGTTGCGTGGGCTTCGAGCGCAAGCGCAAGGGACAGATAGCCGGAGTGCGCACCTTTGCCCTCATATCCATGGGGGCCACGCTGGCAATGCTTCTTTCCATCTACGTTCCTCAGGAATATTTAGGGCTAAAGAACGGCGACCCGGGCCGTATCGCGGCGCAGGTGGTGACCGGCATAGGTTTCCTCGGCGCAGGCGCGATAATTCAGATGAAAGGTTCGGTGCGTGGGCTTACTACAGCCGCCGGCATATGGATGATAGCGGCCATCGGCATGGCCGTAGGTGTAGGAATGTACACTCTCGCCATAGTGGCCACGGCGCTCATTCTTGTGGTACTGGTGCTCATCGAGCGCTGGGAACACCGTATCAGCGCCGGAGTGGAGTCGCGCATCATCCGTCTGAAATTGTCTGAAATCGCAGAGGACATCGACGGCTACCGTGAAGTGCTCACCCGCCATCATGTACATCTGAGCAACGTATATGTGGAGTATGACTATGAAGCCTGCGTGACACGGCTAAACCTCGTGGTACTGATAAGCGAACGCACCAATTACCTTGCTCTGTTTGCCGAACTCAGGGGCGTGAAGCCGACTCTGGCCGTATCGCTCGGCAATCAGGTCAGCATATGACAATTCCTAATCATCAACCGACTATAGCCCGCGGCACATCCGGGACCGACAACTCATATTGTAACGTACTATGATTCAAAATATCATATTATCGCTAATCTCCTCGGCAGAGACCGCCGCCAATGAAAGCGGCGAGGCGCTGTCGAATCTTCAGGTGGACAATCTGGTGTCCGACCTCGCATTCATCCTGCTTCTCGGCGCGGTGGTCACCGTTCTGTTCAAATGGATAAAACAACCGGTAGTCCTGGGCTATATCGTAGCAGGATTTCTTGCAAGCCCGCACTTTGAATATCTGCCCTCCGTCACCACCGAAAGCAACATCGAGTTCTGGGCTCAGCTCGGCATCGTGGTTCTGCTCTTCTCGCTCGGACTTGAATTCAGCTTCAAAAAACTGCTCAACGTAGGAGGTTCGGCCATAGTCACGGCACTTATAATCGTGATAGGCATGATGGCCACCGGATTTGCAGTGGGACACCTTCTGCACTTCTCCCATATCAACAGCCTGTTTCTGGGAGGGATGCTCTCCATGTCGTCGACCACAATCATAATCAAAGCCTTCACCGACTTGAATCTGCGCCAGAAGAAGTTTGCCTCGCTGGTGTTTGCCGTGCTTATAGTCGAGGACCTGTTTGCCGTATTGATGATGGTGATTCTGTCGTCGATAGCCATCAACAACAGCGTCGAAGGAACCGAAATGCTGTTCAGCGTCGGCAAACTCGGATTCTTCCTGATGATATGGTTCCTCGTCGGCACGTATCTGCTCCCCACTCTGCTCAACGCCATTCGCAAGTATCTCAACAACGAGACCCTGCTTATTGTGTCGATAGGCCTGTGCTTCGGCATGGCCGTGTTCTCGGTCTACTGCGGTTTTTCGCTTGCGCTGGGAGCATTCGTCATGGGCTCTATAATAGCCGGTATCAGCTACGCCGAACGAATCGAAAGCGTAGTGACTCCGGTCAAGGATCTGTTCGGAGCGGTATTCTTCATATCCGTGGGAATGATGGTCGACCTCAACATCATAGTAGAATATCTGTCGCCAATACTCCTGCTTTCAGCCGTGGTGGTTGTGGGCATGATCATATTCGGCACCTTCGGAATGCTTATTACCGGACAACCGCTTAGAATAGCCATGGAATCGGGATTTTCACTTACTCAGATTGGAGAATTCGCATTCATCATCGCCTCGCTCGGCATGTCGCTCGGAGTGCTCGACAGCAATATCTATCCGATTGTCGTGGCAGTATCGGTAATCACCACATTCACCACGCCTTACTTCATAAAAATGGCCGATCCGGCATATGAATTCGTCGAGAAACATCTGCCCAACAAACTGCATTTCCTGATAGAGCGATACAGCAACAAGGCCACAACCGAGAGCGAGACACGCGCCCTCTGGGCTTCGGTGCTTCAGCGCTACATCTGGCGCATACTGCTATATTCAAGCGTGCTGATAGCCATTGTCCTGATTTCGACTCGCTACTTCATGCCTTGGATACTCGAAGCGACCCCGTCGTGGGGACGGCTGATATGCAGCGTGGTTACGCTGACCGCCATGGCTCCCTTCCTCCTGGCCCTGGCCACCCCTGCATCGAAGCGCACCGAACGCCAGCGTCTGCGCTCGGTCAACGCCCACTTCGACGTTCCGCTGATAGTCATGACCCTGTTCCGCCTGCTGCTTACCCTCGGATTCATCATCTATACGCTCAGCACCATCCATTCGATGCGCGTAGGCTGGCTGATAGGCATACTTATATTCTTCACGCTTATCGGCACTTTCTCGCGCCGATTCCGCAAGAGACTCAGAAACATCGAATCGACCTTCTTCAACAACCTCAACGAACGCGAACTCCGCCGGAGCGGCAAGAACAACAACCTGGTCAGCGACCTGCACATGGCATTCATCGAGGTAGGCTACAGCTGTCCGTTTGTGGGCGACCGCCTTATTGACTCCAATCTGCGGCAGCGCTACGGCGTAAACGTGGCCAGCATACAACGAGGAGGAAACCTTATTGAAGTGCCCAACGGCAATACCCGCATATTCCCGGGCGACGTCCTCGGCATCATAGGCACCGACCCTCAGATCGAGTCACTGCTTCCCATCGTGGAAGGCAACGACGACGAAATGCCGGAAAGCAACTCTGACGACTTCAAGATGACTCACATTCAGCTATCCGAAAACTCTCCGCTGATAGGACAGACTTCGGCCTCGTCAAGACTGCGCGACAAATACAAGATTCTGCTTGTGGCCATACAGAGAGCCGACGGCACATACGACCACCCGACAGGCCAAAGCGAATTCCGCGTCGACGACGTGCTGTGGCTGGTGGGAAACACCAAAATAATCGAACAGTTCAAATAAAACCACACCCATACTGATATGTGGATCATATTAGCCATAGCATCGGCCCTGGGCCTCGGATTTTACGACGTATTCAAGAAGCTCTCGCTTAGCAACAACAATGTGCTGATAGTGCTCTTCCTCAACACCCTGTTCAGCACCATTCTCATGTCGCCGGTCATCATCATGTGCCTCGCAGAAGGCTCAATAGGTCTTGGCGACTCGGCCATTGGCCATCTGCGCATAATCCTTAAGGCATTCATCGTCCTGTCGTCGTGGCTGCTGGGCTACTTCGGCATAAAGCATCTGCCGCTTACCATAGCAGGCCCAATCAACGCATCACGACCGGTGATAGTGCTCGTGGGCGCGCTCGTCATATTCGGCGAACGTCTCAATCTGATGCAGTGGATAGGTGTGCTTTTAGGCTTCTGGTCGCTATTCTTCATCAGCCGTGTCGGCATGAAGGAAGGGTTCTCGTTCAAACACAGCAAATGGTTGTGGTTCAGCATCGGAGCCACATTCATGGGAGCCGTGAGCGCACTTTACGACAAATATCTGCTCGGCCAATACGAACCGCTTGAAGTCCAGGCCTGGTATTCGCTTTACCAGATGATAATAATGGGCGTGACCATCGGCATACTGCTGCGCGGCCAGAAGGAGTGCACTCCGTTTCACTGGAGCTGGGCCATACCATGCATCTCCATATTCCTCACCGGAGCCGACATAGCCTACTTCTATGCACTGTCGTTGCCGGGGTCAATGATCGCAGTGGTGTCCATGATACGTCGCGGAAGCGTCATCGTATCGTTCTTCTACGGAGTCATAGCCCTCCACGAAAAGCATATCAAGCTCAAGCTAATCGACCTCGGCATCCTGCTGATCGGTCTGACATTCCTCGTGCTCGGAAGCCGATAGATATCTTAAGGCTAAGGAGAGTCACAAAACCAGGGGGGGAATCTGTTACAAAAACGGCATAGCACCGTTAATTGTGTAGAACCCCTTGATATTGAATCTATGACGGACCTACGCGCCACCCCTTTGACTCTGACCATAGCCTTATCCATGCTCCTGACCGCACTTACGGCAAAGACGCAGACCGTGCCCGACTCTGCCGCTGCGGCAGACAACGCCTGCGCCGTCGACAAACCTCAGGACGACCCAAATCCCTTTGACGAACTGAGATTTACGTTTGCCTTAACGGCCAATCCCATAATCAGCGACAACGAAACACTAACGGTCGGAGTGTCATACCACTACGCATTCAGTCGATGGATAGCAGGAGGTGCCGAAGCCGGACTGTTTTACCATAAATACGGCATCGCCCCAGGCGACTCGCTGACAGTCAAGCGGCCATATATCGCACCGTCAATCAACCTGCGCATACCGTTGATTATACATCCCTCCCGATGCTTCGCTATCATACCTGTGATTCAGGCCGGAGTATACCTCATGCCCGGCTACAGCATCAAAGTGCCGGTCGGCGACCGCCTTGTCAGCTACCGTGCCCACCCGGCATCGCCATATCTGCGAGCCGGACTCGGACTGGCCATCTGCGACATAATGATCCACATCGGATACTCCATAAGCACGCTCGACATCGACCGGCGGTGGGATGAACGGCAACAACGCCTACACCGCGGCAGTCACAGCCACGGCATATTCATCGGCATCCGCATCGGCCTCTGACTTCCTTTCTCACTCGCCACCGGTCGCGCTATCACCTTTTATCGAACGTAGATAGTCGGTAGGACTCATGCCGAATTCCCCCTTGAAACATTCGCGGAAATAAGATTGCGAGCTAAATCCCACCATAATGCAGATTTGTGATATGCTGTATTTGCCTGAAAGCAACAGCTCCTCGGCCTTATGCAGCTTCAGTCTGCGGATGAATTCTATCGGAGTCAAATCAGTCATGCTTTTAACTTTCCTGTATAGCGACGAATAGCTGAGCGACATCTTTCCCGCGATATAAGGCACATCAATCTTTTCGTCCTCTATACGCTCAATGACTATTTCGACAAAACGGTCAATAAATTCCGACTCAATCTTCGACATCGATTTATTGACTATCTTACGCTTTATCTGAGGATTGCTGGCCATAGTATCGACCATTTTCCTCCTGTCTTCCAAAATATTAGATACACGACTGCGAAGCAGAGCGGTGCTGAACGGCTTGGTGATATACGAATCGGCACCGGCATCATAACCGTCAATCTTGTCCTGATTGGTATCCTTGGCCGACAGCAACATGACCGGGATATGCGATGTCGCAGGATTGTCCTTTAGCTTCTTGCACATCTCATATCCGTTCATTCCGGGCATCATAATATCGGTTATGATCAAGTCCGGCAACCTATTCACGGCCAATTCATAGCCCTCTTCACCGTTTTCAGCCAATATCACATCATAATTCTTATGAAGTTCATCGGCGATGTAATCACGTATATCCTTCTCGTCATCTACTACCAGCACTATCCGGCAGTCCCGCCGAGAAGGTCCCGAGGCCTCATGTTCAGAATCAGTATGCTCGGCTTCCGGATAATTGTTCCGGGCTATCAGCCTTACCCTGAACGAAGACCCGACATTCGGTTCACTTTCCACAGAGAGCACGCCGTCGTGGAGCTGTACGAGATTCTTAACCAATGCCAGTCCTATGCCGAATCCCGGAACATCGTCGCTATCTGTCGACCTGTAATAGCGGTCAAATATATGTTCAATGTCCTCTTTGGGTATTCCTATGCCTGTATCGGCCACGGTTATATCGACATATTCAATTCCATTCTCTTCAACATACTCCACTCCGAGCGTAATATTTCCCCTTTCAGTATATTTGAATGCATTCGAAAGCAGGTTATCGATTATGATGGAGATACTTTCATAGTCATAATAAATATTTTTGGTCTCCGCAGGAAATTTAATCGAGAAATCAACGTCCCTGTTTTTGGCTAAAGCCTCAAACTTCAGTCCGGCCTCCCTCACACAGTCGACAATGTCCGCCCTGGACACTCTCAGCCTCTTGTTCTGTGTCTCAGTCTTGCGAAATTCCAGAATCTTTGTGACAAGCGACAGAAGCCGGAGCGCATTGCTGTGTATCAGAGAGATTTTTTTACGCTGTTCGCTTCCCATGTCTCCGGAATTTTCAAGGTCTTCTATCGGACCCAATATCAGCGTCAACGGGGTTCGCAACTCATGTGTGATATTAGTATAGAATCTCAGTTTCTCCTCGTTCAGTTCCATAAGTTTCTGAGCGTTGACCTTTTCGAGCTCCAATGAATTTTTCAGCTTCAGATGGCGATTGTAGCTTCGAAGCACATACCAGACCGCAAGCACCGCCATAACGACATAAAGACACAGCATGAACGAACGTCTCCATAACGGGGGCACCACCTCAATGTCAATGGCGCTGTACTCGTCAGGCCAGTCAAGCTGCCTGTAACGTGCCCTCACATACAGCGTATACTTCTTATAAGGCACATTGCGGAAAGTCACCTTATTATCAGTACCGATGTTAATCCACTGGTCGCTCAGTCCGGCAAGTTTATAAGCATACTCGATATGACCGTGAACACTCTTATCCATAATATTGAACGATACACTGAATATGTTCTGATCGTAATTAAGCCGTACATTACTGTCTACAATCGGTACGATTGAATCCGTCGACAATAATCCGGTGCCGTGAATCTTAAACTCCGTAAACACTACAGAAGGCAATATTCTGTTTTCCGACAGATTCTTGGGGTTAAAATAGCACACTCCATGCAATCCGCCAAAATAAATGTCGCCATTCAGAGTTCTCGCCGTAGAATTAGGGAAATACGAGCCTTGGAGCACCCCATCCTCTACGTCGAAATTATAAAACTTCCGTTCATGCTCATTATAAGAGCTGATGCCGACATTGGTACTCATCCACATATTGCCGAAAGCATCTTCCGTCAAAGAACAAATTTTATCGCAAGCCAGTCCGTCGGCAACAGTAAACACAGTCGTATCGAGCGAATCCGGGTCAGACACTAAAAGCAAACCTTCGTCCATGGCAATCCATATACGGCCTTTTGTATCGTTGTATATATGATTTATCGTATTATTGCCAATCCTGTTATTTATCGTGACATCGTATATGCCTTTTGCGGAATCGTAAATAACTATTCCGTAATTTCGTGTGCCGAGCCATATGCGGCCACGTTTATCCTGTGATATAGTTTTCACATTGTCGGTACCGGCATAGTCCTTTAGATACATCTTCGAGCGTTCACCGCTGTCAAGTCGGAAAAGCTCCACTCCCGAAGGCGTACCTATCCACACTGTACGGTTATTATCCTCGAATATGCAGTCTACAAATTTCTCTCCGGACAATAATTCAATCTGTTCAAACCGACCCGTATCATGGCGATAAACGTCAATCACCCCAATCCCGACAGCCCCGAACCATTTATCACCGTTTGAGTCCAGCAACGAACAACTATATGATATCGCCGAAGATTTACCGTTGGATGAACTATAAACCTCGCCGTTACGTCCTCCCCTGTTGACATTTATTCCGCCACCGTCGGTACCCATCCAAATACTTCCGTCATTGTCGACACATATAGTCATAACCTCTTTATCATTCAATCCGTTGACAACTCCGGGAACCTTGTCAATACGCCAGCTTCCGAACACCTTTTGTGTATCGTCGACAAGACTGACGCCACCGCCATTCGAGCCTACCCATACATTTCCAAACATATCCCCGGCTATCACATTCACACTCGGGTTAGCTATGCCGTATCGAAAATCACGGATGAACATGTGCTTCACAGTGTCTTCGCCTGCAACGATTCCAGGAATATCATCAATGTCGAAATAGCACAAATCAGAAGTTGTACCCGCCCAGACACGTCCTTTTGCACTCCTATATATCGAATTTATATTCCCCTTCATAAATGGATACATTCCCGGAATATCACTGAAATTAAAGAATGTTCCTTTCCTCAGATCAAATGTAGAAAGGCCGTTGGAAGTTCCGATCCACAATACTGCATTATTGTCGACGAATAAAGCCAGCACGGAATTTGACGGAATACGGGTAGCTCCGTCAGAGTCGACCGTAAAAACCACGGCCTCGGAAAACGTAGAATCAAGTATCGCAAGTCCCGAAGATGAATATCCGATAAAAATTTCGCCTCCGGCTCCGCATGCCAAAGCCCGGATGTCATCGTCGGGCAATTTGAGCTTTCTGAAATCGCACACCTGCTCGAAACCATCTGCCGACTCCACATACTTGTCAATCCCGACCTTGTTGACCACATATACTTCTCCTTCAGACCCACGGACTACACCAAACACTTCGTCAGACGACAGCCCTCTGCCATTTTGTTCCGACACTCCGTATTGCGCCATAGTCTGTGTGCGGCAATCAAACACGTTAAGTCCGTGCCACCGATGGGCAATCCAGATTTTATCGGCAATGGTATCGGACATAAGGCACGAAATATCATTATTGCATGTTATAGACTGCGCGCCTCCTTTTAAATAAGATGTAAACCTATCGCCGTCGTATCGGTTGAGCCCATAATAAGTCGATATCCACATGAAACCCTGCCTGTCATGCACGATATGCGTAACATAGTCACTCGACATGCCGTCCTTCATCCCAAAATTGGCAAGAGGCAACTGCTCAGCCCGACAAAATGAGCCAAGCCAAAGCGACAGCATTAAAAAGGCCAGAACATGTATTCCAAAATTGCTTTTCATTGCAGAACAGTCTCTAAATAATACTACTGCAAATATCGCTATTATCCACCACAACAACGACCGCAATTCTTGCAAAAACGCACCGCAATTCTTCAAATGACAGATTCAAGACCATTTGCGATTGAATTCTTCGCCCAATCCTTGCAAACAAGATATACTTTCGCCGTAAAAATCAATCAACCTAATCAATATCATTAATTATTTAGTTTATGACATTATCTTCTAAAAAGCACAGGCATCTGAAGGCATATCTGATCCTTTGCCTCGGTATAGGAGCGTTTGCGTCCGTACCATCCATGCATGCACAAAACGTCAGCAAAATCTCGCACAACGACGAAAGTGCCACCATAAAAGGTGTAGTGACGGACTCCTCCGGAGAGCCGATTGTCGGAGCAAGCGTAATCGAAATCGGCACCGCCAACGGAGCCGCCACCGACATCAACGGCGAATTTCAGATTAAGGCATCGCGAAACGCCCGAATCAGAATTTCGTACATCGGATACGCCACACAAGAAGTGGAAGCAGTAGCGGGAAAACAACTCGACATCGTCCTAAAAGAAAGCGGTCTCGCACTTGACGACGTAGTAGTGGTAGGTTACGGAACACAGCGCAAGGTCGACCTGACAGGCTCGGTTGTGCGCGCCGACCTCAACAGCCTCAAACATTCACCAAACAGCAATATTCTACAATCGCTGCAAGGCACCGTACCGGGACTAAACTTAGGAATCACCACTACCGCCGGAGGAACTCCAGATATCTCCATACGAGGCAACAACACATTGAACGGAAGCCGAGACATACTTGTGGTGCTTGACGGTATCATTTATACCAACTCCCTATCATCCCTCAACCCCGAGGACATTGAATCAATCGACGTTCTGAAAGACGCAAGCTCAACCGCCGTCTACGGCGCACAGGCGGCAAACGGCGTTCTGCTCATTACAACTAAAAAAGGTGCGCAGGGTAAACCAAGGATATCGCTGACAACAAGCTACACACTCTCTAATCCCACACACGACTACCGTCCGATGAACCGTGACGAATATATGGATGAAATGAGAGCTTTCTACTATAAAGACGCATTCATGGGTCCCGACTACCGGACACCCAACCCCGACTTTGACGTTGTGGCCAAGCTGCCAGACTCGGCTCTCCGCGATGGTTACGCGGCAGGCAACGACTACAGCTGGTGGGATGAAGGTACCCAGAAGGGACATCTATGGGAAACTCGACTAAGCATCTCCGGCGGAAACGATGTGTCAGACTACTTTATCTCATATTCCCACACCGACCAGTCCGGATTTATCAAAAACGACGACTTCAAACGCAACAGCGTCCGAATCAACCTAAACACGCATCTTGCTCCATGGTGGAAAGTCGGCGTACAGGCTTTTGGCTCGTTTGTCAACCAAGACGGCGCAGAACCAAATCTCGGCACTCTCATACACCAGTCGCCGCTTATAACTCCGTATGATGAAAACGGGAAAATCAAACCATTCCCCTTCAACACTCTCGACCAAAACCCCTTCATGGGATCGGACATTGACGACTACGAACGCCACAATTACTTCTCCGGAGTGGTGACCACCGAAATAAAGTTTCCGCTCAAAGGTCTCTCATACAGACTCAATTACGGTGCCAACTACCGCATCGACAAGCACAACCGTGCAAACGAGTACGGCTACAATCTTCAAGGCGAAGCATATAAGAACTTCGCAGACTTCTTCGACTACACCCTCGACAACATACTCTCATACAGCAACACATTCGGCAACCACCATGTAGATGCAACCCTCTTATATGGAGCATCAGAGAGGGAGTACAGCTACACCCAGGCCCTGTCACAAGGATTTACCCGTCTGACACTCGGTTTCAACAGCCTCGAACAAGGCACTAACCAGTATGCCAAGTCCGACGCGTGGAAAGAAAGCCTCAACTACCAGATGGCCCGATTCAGCTACAGATTCATGAGCAAATATCTGATTACAGGAACCATTCGACGCGACGGATTCTCAGGTTTTGCTTCCAACAATAAATATGCTACCTTCCCATCAGTGGCCCTTGGCTGGATTATAACTGAAGAGGATTTTTTCAAAGTGCCGTGCATAAACTACTTGAAACTCCGCGCCGGATACGGAGTGAGCGGCAATCAGACATCCCGTTATAAGTCGCAATCGCGCGTGCTTTCTGAACTACGCTACATATTCGGCGACGGCGGAACTCCGGTAATCGGACAGGAGATGTCGGCCCTCGGCAACAATGACCTCAAGTGGGAAAAGTCGAAAGGCTACAATCTCGGTCTTGACTTCTCTCTGTTTCATCAGCGACTTACCGGTGCCGTCGAATTCTACAACACCACCACCAACGACCTCTTGTATGATGTCGTGATTCCGAACATTACCGGATTTTCAAGCATATCGTCAAACATAGGCAAAATACGCAACAGAGGATTCGAGCTATCGCTCACCTCGCAGAACATCATCTCCAAAGACTTCTCCTGGAGCTCGACGCTTGCCTTCTCTACAAACTCCAACAAAATTATCACACTCACAGGCGAAGACAATGACGGCGACGGGAAGGAAGACAACAACATCGCCAGCAATCTCTTCATCGGCCATTCCATAGGCACTGTCTACGGCTATAAAGTGGACGGAATATATCAGCTCGGCGACGAAAACATCCCCGAAGGATTTAATCCCGGCAACTACCGTATTGTAGACACTGACGGCGATGGAAACATCACCCCGGATGACCGTGTGATTTTAGGCAAGACCGAACCGGCCTTCCGCATAAGCCTCATGAACAACCTCCGCTATAAAAATCTGAGCCTAAGCTTCCTCATCAATGCAGTCCAGGGCGGTAAAGACGGATACCTCGGAGCCAACTCATCTTCGCTCATCCGCGATGACAACAACATGCGCTGGAACCACCTGAACGCCTTTGACTACTGGTCGCCAAGCAACCCAGGAGCAACCTATGCCCGTTCAGACAAAACTCCGCGAATCACTCCCACTGTATATGAGGACAGGAGCTTCGTCAGACTGCAGGATGTCCAGCTCACATATTCATTCCCGAAGTCAATCCTGTCGAAATGCCGTCTGAGCAATCTTGATGTGTTCTTCTCGGCCAAAAATCTTGTGACCATCACCAATTGGCACGGCTGGGATCCAGAAGCCAACAGCACGTACTGGGGACGTCCCGTAATGAGAAGCTTCTCATTCGGCTTAAGTGTAACTTATTAAAACTCTGAAATCATGAAACTTAAAGGAATTCTATACGCCGTCACAGGCATAATGCTCGCCGGAAGCCTATACTCCTGCAAAGACTCGTTTCTTGACGAAAATCCACTCGACTTCATGGGTGGAGGCAATTCATTCGAGACGTACAACGACTTCGAATGCTCCGTCAACAACCTCTACTATCTTACTCGTCGCGAATTTTACTCCCGCGATGAAAACCGGCCGATGGACTACATCTATGGATGTGACTTGGTCTACGACGGCGAACCCAACGGCACCGAACGCCACTCAAACATGATAGCCGCCTATGACCCGACAGGCAACATCGCCCAAGTACACTGGATGTTGCTTTACAAAATAATATCCGAGGCCAATACGATCATAGGCCGACTGCCGAATTCGAGTCTTACGGACGACGAGAAATTACTCGAAGAGGCCAAAGCCAAATTTTTCCGCGGTCTCGCCTACCGCACTCTGGCATACCTGTACGGAGGTGTACCTTTGTCGCTTGAAGAAGTCACATCGGCCAAGAAAGACTATGTTCGCTCTACAAAAGAACAAACACTGGCCCAGGCCATAGAGGATGTTGAATTCGCGGCAAACCATCTGCCTGGTATCACCACTGTCAGAGACGGAGAAATAAGCGATCTTGCCGCGTATCACCTACTCGCTGAGCTGTACATATCGTCAGGCGCATATCAGAAGTCGGTCGATGCCGCCTCTAAAGTAATCGACAACCCGGCGACAGCACTCATGACCGACCGCTTCGGTTCACGCGCCAACGAGGCTCCCGGCGATGTCTATTGGGACCTCTACCGGCGTAACAACCAGAACCGTTCGGCAGGAAACACCGAAGGCATATGGGTGATGCAGTTCGAGATCGACACTCCCGGAGGAAGTTCCCCGCTCGTGGCCAAAGACGGCACCTATACGCTCGAACGCCACCACGCCCCGATGATACGCGACGTAAAAGCCAACGGCATGAATCCGTTCCGGTGGCCTGTGGGCGACTACACCGGAGGACGCGGCATCGGATGGGCGGTATCGACAGTCTATTTCAGCGACAAAATATGGGAAGACGACTGGGACGGCGACATACGCAACGCCAACCACAATTTCGTCCGTCAATTCAAAGTCCACAAACAGGACTATGCAGAGAAGTTCGGCGACATAATCGACACCCAGAATCCTCCGGCAGGAGTCAAAGTTCCAAGCCGACAAATCTACGCGTATCAGTCGAAGTGCACCACTCCCTACAATCATCCCGACGGACTCTACTCCAATCCGGCAGACTATTCTCTCAACAGCGGTGCCGGGGGCACGTATACGGACCAATACATGTTCCGCCTTGCAGAGACCTATCTGCTCCGTGCGGAAGCCTATATGAACCTCAACAAAAACGACAAGGCGGCCGATGACATCAACGTGGTTCGAGGACGCGCACACGCCAAGCCGGCCACCGCATCGCAGATGTCTCTCGACTATATCCTTGACGAACGAATGAGAGAGCTCGGCGTGGAAGAAAAGCGCCGAATCACACTTATGCGTACAGGCAAGCTCTACGACCGAGTCATGAAATGCAATCCGTATTATGCCCCTGAAATGAAACAGACATACGAATTGTGGCCAATACCGCACAGCGTAATCGAGGCTAACAACCAGGCCGTAATTAATCAAAATCCCGGATACTAATTTATTGGACAAGGTAAGGTAAAAAAGATTGGACACTTGCGTCCTGAATCCCACACGTTTAGGGCGCAAGTTTTTTTAGGTAAACGCAACTTTTTATGATGAAACATCTATTACGAATAATTCTGGCCATACTAATCTTCCCGGTGGAGACGATGGCATATTATAATGTGACCGAAGCGGAATCGCCCGAAAGGTTTCCGATTTTGGGCAACGGCAAATCGGCAGTAGTCTACTACGACAACGGCGACTTCGAATCGGTCAAGACCGTAGCCGGACTTCTGTCTGACGATGTAAAGAGGGTGACAGGCAAATCATTGAAATTAAAAGAGGGTAAAGTGTCCGGGAAATATGCAATAATCATAGGCACCATCGGACACAACGCCGTAATCGACAATCTTATAGCACAAGGTCGCCTTGACATCTCCGGAATCAAGGGCGGAACAGAACAGTACACCGTAGCCACTATCGACAAGCCCGCCGACAATGTCGACAAGGCACTGGTAATCGCCGGAACCGACCGTCGCGGTACCGCTTACGGAGTTTTTGATCTTTCAGAAGCCATCGGCGTACCGGCTTTATATTGGTGGGCGGATGCACCGGTAAAGAAGCACAAGTCGCTGTACATATCGCCTGTAGCCTTCCAGTCGAAGCGTCCGTCGGTAAAGTACCGCGGCATATTTATCAACGACGAAGGATGGGGCATAACACCCTGGGCTAAAAACGGACTCGACGCCGACATAAACGATATCGGGCCAAAAACGTATGCCAAGGTATGCGAACTAATATTGCGCATGAAAGGCAATATGCTCGCTCCCGCCATGCATCCATCATCGGCAGCGTTCAACAAATATCCGGAGAACGCAAAGGTCGCCGACCGCTACGGCATCATAATGACCTCATCGCACTGCGAACCGCTCCTGTTCAACAACGTCACAGAATGGAACAAGGAGACAATGGGCGACTGGAACTACGTGACCAACCGCCGGGGCATACTCGACGTTCTCGACAACCGGGTAAAGACCAACTCCCCCTTTGAAAACATCTACACTATCGCCATGCGCGGCATACACGACTCCGGAATCGTGGGTGTCAGCAAGGAAAACGAAGTGGCACTGGTGGAAAGCGTCATCGACGACCAACGCGGACTATTGACAAAATATATCGACGCGCCGATTGAAAGCATCCCCCAGATTTTCGTCCCGTACAAAGAAGTGCTCGACACTTACGAACGCGGACTCCGGCTGCCCGACGATATTATTCTGGTATGGCCCGACGACAACTATGGCTATATCAAGCGCCTTAACGACAAAAACGAGCGGAATCGCCGGGGAGGCTCCGGAGTCTACTATCACATATCCTATCTTGGCGAACCGCATGACTATCTGTGGCTCAACACCACCCCCCCCGGCATTGATGTGGGAAGAGATGTCAAAGGCTTATGAAAACGGTGCGAAAGACTACTGGCTGCTAAACGTTGGCGACATAAAGCCCGGCGAACTCGGCATGGCCACATTTCTTGACATGGCCTGGAACATGGACCGGTTTAATTCTTCGTCAATCAATGACCATCAGCCGGAACTACTTGCATCTTTTTTCGGCGACAAGTATCTTAAAGACATAAAATATATTCTCGACCGCTACTATCAGCTCGGCTTCCAGCACAAACCCGAAGCCATGGGCTGGGGCTGGGAATGGAACAGCAAACGTGCCACTGAAAAAGTGGTCGACACAGACTTTTCCGTAACCAACTACAATGAGATTGAATCGCGTCTTGAATCCTACGACGAGATCGCATCCATGGCGGAGTCTATATTAAACAGTCTGCCCAAAGAACTCCATGCTCCATTCTTCGAGCTGGTTTATTATCCAGTGAAAGGTGCCGGTCTGATGAACAAGAAAATGCTTACCGCACAGCTCAGCAGATGGCATGCAGCCAAAGGCAACGCCATAGCCAACCACTATGCCGACATGGCCAAAGCCTGCCACGACAGCATAGCCGCCATAACCGATGAATACAATTCCATGCTCGGTGGCAAATGGAACAAGATGATGGCCCAGGCCCCGGGCTGGGTGGCCACGTACCAGAACATGCCTCCGGTGCGCACCATCGAAGTGCCCTTAACCGGCAAGCTCCAGATTGCCGTACCGGGACAGGACCACATCGGCGCCAATGTGCTTCCATACGCGTCTCCGCTTGTGGAGCAGGATGCATACATAGACCTGTTCAACACCGGCAAGACCCCAATAAGCTGGACCATCACTGCATCCGCCACCTGGCTTACGCCATCATCTGAAAAAGGCACTGCCGACATGCATCAGCGCATACGCCTCGACATCGACTGGGACAGGGTTCCTGCCGGCATGCATACCGCAGAAATAGCATTCATGACCACATCCGGACAGAAGGAGAGCGTGTTCGTGCCCGTCTACAAGCCCGAGAACATCACCAAAAGCAATCTTAAAGGTCTATACGTCGAGCATAACGGATGCGTATCCATGAACGCCGCATCGCCCAGCAGAATTTTTGACAACGACGATGTAAAAATCAGTGTTCTGGAAGGACTCGGCTATGACGGCAACTGCCTTCAGCTCGGCAACGCCAACGGCAGACATCCGTCGACCTACGACCTTACGGCCGCATGCCGTGCCGAATACGACTTCTACACCTTCGGCTCGGGCTCTGTGACCGTCTATGCATATGCGTTGCCCGTATTTCCGCTGACCTCAGCCGACCGCACCCGCTTCGGACTGATGATTGACGACGGCGACGTGAAGTACATCTCAAACGATGCCAAGGAATATTCAGGCGAATGGCGCGATAATGTAGCCCGCAACGCATCGGTAAAGTCGGTAACCCTCAATGTAGACAAGCCCGGCAAGCACACACTCAAGCTGATTTGTGCAGATCCAGGAATGGTAATCCAGAAACTGGTCATCGACATGGGAGGCATGAAGCGAAGCTATCTTGGCGCACCGTCAACTTTAGTTCTATAGAGCCAACTTCAATAGGTTTAAGTTGATATTTAGTTTTCAGGGTCGTACCGCAATGTGGTACGACCCCATTTATTGTAAAGTGAAAATATTTTCACTATCTTTGCAGCCAGATAAACCTCGTTCTCATACACGACAATATGCAAGAGAAAATCATTATCCTTGACTTTGGCAGTCAGACGACTCAGCTCATCGGACGACGTGTCCGCGAACTGAACACCTACTGCGAAATAGTCCCCTACAACAAGTTTCCCCATGACGACCCGTCGGTGATCGGCGTGATTCTTTCGGGAAGCCCGTTTTCAGTCTACGACGAGAAGGCATTCAAGGTCGACCTCAGCAACATCCGTGGCCGTCTGCCTATTCTCGGGATATGCTACGGAGCGCAGTTCATGGCCTATACCAACGGCGGAACAGTTGAGCCGGCCGGCTCACGTGAGTACGGACGCGCACACTTGATGAAGTTCGATGCCGAAAATCCGCTTCTCAAGGGTCTTTCGCCTGAGACACAGGTGTGGATGAGCCACGGCGACACCATCACCTCGATTCCCGAAAACTTCAACATCATCGCTTCGACCGACAAGGTGGCCGTAGCCGCCTATCAGGCGCAGGACGAGAAGCTTTGGGGCGTGCAGTTCCATCCCGAGGTATACCATACGGCCGAAGGAACCCAACTGCTGAAGAATTTTGTTGTAGACATATGCGGTTCGCGCCAAGACTGGAGCGCCGCGTCGTTCATCGAAAGCACCGTGGCCCAGCTCAAGGAACAGCTCGGTGACGACAAGGTGGTGCTCGGACTGTCGGGCGGTGTCGACTCGTCGGTTGCGGCTGTGCTCCTCAACAAGGCCATAGGCAAGAACCTGACCTGTATATTCGTTGACCACGGCATGCTCCGCAAGAACGAGTTCAAGAATGTGCTACACGACTACGAGTGCCTCGGACTCAACGTGATCGGAGTCGACGCAAGCGCAAAATTCTTCTCGGAACTCGCCGGAGTGACCGAACCCGAACGCAAACGCAAAATCATAGGCAAAGGCTTCATCGACGTATTCGACGAAGAGGCCCACAAGATAAAGGATGTGAAGTGGCTCGCACAGGGCACCATCTACCCCGACTGCATCGAGTCGCTCTCAATCACCGGAACCACCATCAAGAGCCATCACAACGTAGGAGGTCTGCCCGAAAAGATGAATCTCAAGCTCTGCGAACCTCTCCGTCTGCTCTTCAAGGACGAAGTACGCGCCGTAGGCCGCGAACTCGGAATGCCGGAACACCTCATCAAGCGCCACCCCTTCCCCGGACCCGGACTGGCCGTGCGCATTCTCGGCGACATCACCCCCGAAAAGGTGCGCATTCTCCAGGATGCCGACGACATCTTCATCCAGGGCCTGCGCGACTGGGGCCTGTATGACCAGGTATGGCAGGCAGGCGTGATTCTGCTTCCCGTGCAGAGCGTAGGAGTGATGGGCGACGAACGCACCTACGAACGCGCAGTAGCTCTCCGAGCCGTCACTTCGACCGACGCCATGACTGCCGACTGGGCACACCTGCCTTACGACTTCATGGCCAAGGTGTCCAACGACATCATCAACAAGGTGCGTGGCGTCAACCGCGTATGCTACGACATCTCCTCCAAGCCGCCGGCCACGATCGAGTGGGAATAGTAGCCCCGCACATACTACGACCATAACTTACACAGCACTCCACAGGCTTCGAACAGGCCGGCTGGAGTGCTGTTCGTTTTTTATCTCCTGCAAGACCTAATCCCCCGAGGCAATAAGACGACAGGATGAACGTGGTGTTCCATGTCCAATGGAAATTTCACAAGGCTCCAAAAAAGAAATAAAACAAAGAAAAATATGTATCTTTGCGATTCAAATCACGACATACAAATATTTAATCAATGGACTTTACCGCTATACTTCAAGAATATCATGTGCTGGGGCTGACAATCGGCATCGGGACATTTCTGTGCATAGGATTGTTTCATCCGGTCACTATTAAGTGTGAATATTATTTCGGGACACGATGCTGGTGGTGGTTCCTGGTGCTTGGAGCCGTCAGCGTGATTCTGTCGCTGTTAGTCGACGACGTGCTCGGCTCGACCCTGCTCGGTGTGCTTGGATTCTCATCGTTCTGGACAATAATGGAGATTTTCGAGCAACAGGAACGCGTGCGCAAAGGTTGGTTCCCGCGCAATCCTAAGAGAAAATATCCCTGGGACGATTCGGAGAAATAACCGGTCTACCAACCGCCGGAAGCACCGCCTCCGCCGGTCATGCCGCCTCCGAACGAGCCACCGGAGAATCCTCCTCCCCCACCGCCGAAGCCACGTCCGGCTCCGATGCCACCGACTATTATCGGGACCTCCCTTTCAAGTTTTGGAATCTTGAAGCTGCGGTTATTATGCTTTCCGCAATTGCGGCACACATACTCCTCCACGGCCAGTCCTTCAGTGCGGTAGGTGGGTTGTTGCACCACACGTTTAGAGTGCAGTATGCACGCACGGGCACCGCATGACGGGCACACCTTATATTGCGACGACTTGTTGACGTAAGGCAGTATGTCAAGTTCACCGCAGTTGTCGCACAACCACACATCGTAGTCCACCGAATTAAGCTTTTCCTCAGTGTCCTGAGCCGGGGTAAGATATTGATTGTCCGTCGCCTCATCGAGCCGATGCATCTTATGATGGCAGTTCGGACACAGACGGCGCTTGGTGCGCAGACGGCGCATAGTGACCAGAATCACGATGAAGGCTATGAACGGGATGCCGATGCCGAGAAACGACAGCACCAATGCAGGCAACTCAATCCGTGACAATGCCTGATAGCGCTCGTAACGATCCTTCTTGCGGGTTCGGCGCATGGTCATGAAGTACATGCCGAGCAGAATCACCGTCATGACGGCTCCGGCCCCGAGCCACATATTGAACAGCTCCCGGCCCGACAAATCGTCGTCAGACGCACTGCGGGCACGCTCAGGTCCATATTTAGAGATAACCTCGGCCGCATACTCAGGATTTGATATCAGATTATTGAGTTCGGAAACCACGGCATAGACGCCTCCGTCGTAGTCGCCTTCGCGGAAATGAGGCGCGGCAACATTTCTGATAAGCCGCCCTCCGATCAGATCCGGGACGACTCCCTCAAGTCCATAGCCAGTACGGATTACCATCCTGCGGTCGTCTTTCGAGACAAGAAAGAGCAAGCCGTTGTCATTATCCTTCTTGCCTATGCCCCATTTGCCGAACAGTTCGGTGCCGAATGTGTCGATGTCGCCGCCTTCGATTCCATCGACCACCACCACTGCCACCTCGGCGGTAGTGGCGCGCTGCAGTCCGTAAAGCATTGAATCAAGGCGGGCCACAGTCTGCTCAGACAGCACTCCGTCAGGATTGCTGACATACTTCGTGCGGTCCACCACGTGCATATTGGGGACATTATCTACCGTATACACGGCCGACAGAGCCGTTACGACGGTCAAAATCGCAAGGACACAGGCTGAGATGTATCGTTTTACTGACATATGATTAGATTCTTTTTTTAGTTAAACAGCGGGGAGACTCATTCCGTTGAGTTTCCGGTATAAATCGAGCGCATACACGTCGGTCATGCCGGAAATGTGGTCAAGAACGGCCTGAATCTTTCCGAACAAGGTCGACGACTCAATGTCATACTGCTGCGGGACCTTGCTCAGCAACAGCGACGAGTAGTTAAGCTCCGGATAGCGCACGGCATGAATCAGTTTTTCCATGAGGAATGATATGATGCGGTTACCGGCCAACTCCACATCCACCACGTCGCCCGCACGGTATATCTTGTCCCAGGCCAATGCCGAACACCTTCGGTAGCCATCGCGTTCAAGAGGATCGATATGGTCGAGCAAAGTACCCTCAAACTCCCCTTTCAATATGGCCTCTTCATTGTTCAGAAACGCCGTGGCGCATTGCTTGACAAGCGTGCCGATGACGCACGAGCGCAGATATGCCACTTTCTCGTTGGGGTCGTCGACCGTAGACATAACCCTTCGGCACTGTCCGCGGCGGTCTTCCTCGAAGAACGACAGCAACGTATCTATCACCATTTCAGTCGAAATCACTTTCAGCTTATGGGCATCCTCTATGTCCATGACCTGGTAGCAGATGTCGTCGGCCGCCTCGACAATGTAGACAAGCGGATGGCGCACATAGCACACCTCGCCCTCTTCGCCGAAACGCCGGAGCAGTCCCAGCTCGTCGGCTATCTTCATGAACGTATCTATCTCGGTGGTAAAGAATCCGAACTTGCTTTTCCGGCCCGCCATCCTCGATTCATAAGGATACTTGACTATCGACGCAAGCATCGAATAGGTCATGGCAAAGCCTCCCGCACGGCGACCGCGGAACTGATGGGTCAACAACCGGAACGAATTGGCATTGCCTTCGAAGTGAGTCAGGTCGGCCCACTGCGCCGCGGAGAATTCCGGCTCAAGCACCCGGCCCGCACCCTCGCTGAAAAAAGTGGATATTGCCTTTTCGCCCGAATGGCCGAACGGAGGATTGCCCAGGTCGTGGGCCAGACACGCCGCGCCCACAATCTCGTCAAGAGCCTCAAGCTTACGGCACCACGGCTCACCGCCATATTTGACACGGAGTTCACCGCTTATCTCATTTGCCAACGAACGGCCCACCGACGCCACTTCCATCGAGTGCGTCAGTCTGTTGTGTACGAATATGCTTCCCGGCAACGGGAACACCTGAGTCTTGTTCTGCAGACGCCGGAACGGCGACGAAAACACCAGACGGTCGAAATCGCGCTGGAAATCGCTCCTCGACCCCCGCTTCGGGTCGTGGAAATCTTCAAGACCGAGACGCTTGTCGTTGATAAGCCGGCCCCATTCCATTATATGGTTCTCCTTATTCATCTATAGTAATAATTGCCCCAAAATTACGCAGAAATAATCAATTACCGCTTATAGTCAAGTCTAAATTTATATAAAAGTCATTATGGCCGTCGCCATGCGCCGCCAAATATCGATGAACTAAAATCTTAATCGCGACGCAACCTACTGTCCTTTTAGAATGTTTTAATAAAAAAGACGGTGATTTATGAATGTTAAATGCGTCTTTTTAACTATTTTCGCGTATTAAAACTTATCTTGGGATAAAAATGGAACGTATCAAAGTAAAAATTATCAATAAGTCCGGACACGAACTGCCGACATACGAGACACCGTCTTCGGCAGGAATGGATGTCCGTGCATTTCTCAAAGAACCCGTCACGCTCAAGCCTCTCGAACGTGCATTGATTCCCACCGGACTATACATGCAGCTGCCCCACGGCTACGAATGCCAGATACGCCCGCGCTCAGGTCTTGCATTGAAGCACGGCATAAGCCTCGTAAACACTCCGGGCACAGTCGATGCCGACTATCGCGGCGAAATCGGCGTAATCGTAATCAACCTTTCCAACGAGCCCTTTACCATCAACGACGGCGAACGCATCTGCCAGATGGTCATTAAGGAATATGTCAGAGCTGAATGGGAAACGGTGGACCGCCTTGACGAAACAAAGCGTGGCGACGGTGGATTCGGCCACACCGGAGTCGACTGACCCTGCGCCGGAACGGTTGTCCCACCATAGCCCAATACCCTATCACCCATGACCGCAAAATGAAGATTATCTCCAAAAATATTATAATGATAGCCTTGTCGGCGCTGGCAGTCGTTCTGTCGGCAGAACCGGCGTATGCTAAAAAGAAACCGTCAACACCAACCGTCAACAGCGACGAACTCAAGGCCGACTATATATTTATGGAGGCCCTCAGACAGCATTCGGCAGAAAATGAGGATGCCTACTACGACCTTCTGCGTAGAGCGCACGAATTAAACCCGGCAGAAAGCGAAATAGAATTCTACCTGGGATTTTATACTGCTCTAATGGCGCAGAACGATACCGTGATGGGGGAAAAAGGCTACAACATGATGCGCCACCACTTCGACAAAGAGCCGGGAGACTTCTACAACAACCGAATATACGGCGCAATAAACGACCAGCTCGGCAAGAACAAGGAGTCAATCCGGGTGTGGAGGACGCTCGACTCAATATATCCCAACAAAATAGAAGTAGCCCTCAAGCTGGCCACCGCCCTCACAGCATCGCGCGACTCGGCCAACCTGAAGGAAGCCGTCGACATCTACAATAAAATCGAAAACCGGCAAGGCAAAAGCATACCGCTCACTTTCAGCAAGATACGAACATTCCTGCCGACCAACGACACACTGGCCATATTCGACGAAGTGCAGAAGCTGATATCTTCATCTCCCAACAACGTCGACAACAACATATTTGCCGGCGACGTATATGCCCAGTTTGCCATGCCCGACACCGCGCTGACATATTACAACCGGGCGTGCAAGCTCGACCCCTCGTCGGGAGCGGCATACTATTCTCGCGCCACTCTGTATCAGTCGATCGGCGACAGCATCGCTTACGACCGCGAAGTGTTCAACGCACTGAAACAGGAAAGCCTTGACATAGACACCAAGCTCGAACTTCTTACCGGATATATACGCGAACTCTATGAAGACGAGAGCCAGCATCCGCGAATTGAGGAGCTGTTTAACTCGCTTCTGCAGCAGCATCCCCACGAATCCAAAGTACGCGAACTGTACTGTTCATATCTGTATGTGGTCGACGACTTTGCCGGAGCCGCGGAACAGATGGGCTATGCGCTCGACATCGACCCTGCCAACCAGGAGAATTGGCACACACTCATAACCCTGTACATGCAGGCCGAAAAGCCCGAACAGGCTGAAAAAGCCGGAGAGACCGCCATGCACTACTATCCCGACAGCCCGCAGCTGGACATGCTCATGTCGGCCGTCTACAATCAGAACAAAAAATACGGACAGTCGCAGGCCATCCTCGACCGTGCGCTGGACATAGTCGACGACGGCGACAAGGAGTTTCTGTCGCAGATATACTCATCCAAAGGCGACACCTACTATGCTTCCGGAGTTCCCGATTCAGCATTTGTCTACTACGAGAAGGCTCTTGAACTGAATCCATACAACCTTTTGGCCATGAACAACTGCGCCTACCACCTTGCAGTAGAGGGCAAAGACCTCGACCGCGCGGAAAAGCTTAGTGCGTTCACCATCAAGGAGCGGCCGGAAGACGCCACGTCGCTCGACACCTATGCCTGGGTGATGTTCCGCAAAAAAGACTATACACAGGCTCAGGTCTACATCCAGAAAGCTCTTGACAACACCGAAGAGCCCTCTCAGGAATTGTATGAGCACGCGGGCGACATCTATTTCTTCACCGGCGACCATGCCAAGGCCATCGAATATTGGGAACAGGCCCTTGAGCTTGATCCCGACAACGAACTGCTGAAACGAAAAGTCAAGCACCGCACATACTTTTACGAATAACACTGACGTTAATTATTCATGAACTCAAGACTTATCATCATATTCATTCTTGCAGCAGGTCTTTTGGCCGGATGCCGTTCGTCAAAAAAAGTTACAGAAAGCCAGCCGGGCGAAACGACGGTGTCGACCGTTCCGGTAAAAGGCGACAGTTTTGACCGGTTGACTGCAAGCTACGGACAGTGGTCCGACGTCAACGTTCCGGTCAACATCCGCATCAGCAGTCCTACAAAATTCTCAATATCCGGACGCGCCAACCTCGTACGCGGAAAGTCGATCGACATAAGCCTGCGCGTACTCGGATTCGAGATGGGACGCGCTTTCATCACTACCGACTCAGTGTTTGTCGTCGTAAAGCCACAGCGCACCTACATGGCTGAAAGCCTTGCGGAAGTAACTAAATATGTGTCGTTTACCACCGAAAACATTCAAGACCTGCTCATAGGACGTCCGTTTCTGCTTGGACGACCCACTCTTAGCCTGTCAGACAAAAAGCTTGTCGAAATCGAGACGTTTGAAAGCGGCATGCTCATAAAACCCCGCAAACAGCCGTCAATGGCCAACTACGGATATGCCGCCGACCTTGAAGAGCTACTGACAAAGCTCGTCATAGTCAGCGCCGGTTCCAATACCTTCAAAGCAGAAGTTTCATATTCCGGACATGCCTTGAACACTCCGGCTGGAGTCGTGTCATCAGACGCCGACATACAGGTGGCTACTCCCAAAGCATCATATTCAGCCACCCTGACCTGGAAGTGGAACAACGCCAAGTGGAACACCGGCAACCGCCCGGATTTTACCGTTCCGCAAGGATATAAGCGCATACTCGCCAAAGATTTGCTTAAAAGCGCCATGCCTAAATAATGTATGAGGCCATAACGGTTATGAAACGAAGTATCTGGATTCTACTGCTCATTATAGTCTTGGGGGGCTCCGACATGTCGGGGGCAAAACCTCGTAAACGCACCGTGACCGGCATCAAGAAGGAACAGCGCGACAACAAGAGAGCCATCAAGCAGACCGCTCAGCAGCTTGAGGCCAATGCCAAGAACACAGAGCGAACACTAAACGCACTGAATTCCCTTAACGCCGAAATCCAGATTCAGGAACGCAATATACGCCTTCTTGAACAGCAAATCGACTCGGCCGACCGACAGATAGCCATTGTCAGCGACTCCATAACCCGTCTCGACGAGAACCTGAAAGGTCTCAGGGACACATACGCGAAAGCGGTCAGACAGACGGAGACCGGCCAACGCGCCGTATCTTCAAAGCTGGCGTTCATATTTTCAGCCAATTCATTCAAACAAGCCTACCGGAGGTCACGCTATCTGAAAGAATTTTCAGCATGGAGAGCCCGCAAGAGCGCCCGGATATCGCAGATGCAGACGGAGTTAAATGAGAAAAAAGCCAAACTCGACAAGGTACGCGCATCGCGTGCCGATAAACTCACATCGCTCAACAACTCCCGCGCCGAACTCAAACAGCGCCAGTCGGAAACAGCCGAGATGGTGGCAGAGCTAAAACAAAAAGGCTCGTCGCTGAAACGTGTGCTTAAAGAACGCGAAGCCAAAGCTAAAGCGCTTGACCGTGAACTTGAAAGGCTTATCGCCGAAGAACTGCGCCGTCAAGAAGAGGAACTGCGCCGACAGGAAGAGGAACGACTCCGCTTAGAGGCCGAACAGAAGCGGATGGAGGAAGAAAAACAGCGCGCGGCCGAGGAGCAGAGAAAGAAAGACTCCGAACAGAAACCCACGTCAGGAAAAGACAAAAAGAAGGACAAAAAAGATAAAAACGCCAAGCCTGCCGACAAAAGCGAACCTAAGCAGGATCAAAAGCAGGCAGAAAAGCCCAAGCCCCAAACAACCACAAAGCCCCACGCCACCGCCGAATCGACAAAGAAACTCACGGGGACGTTTGAAAGCAATAAGGGTAAATTGCTGTTCCCTGTAACCGGCAAATACAAAATAGTGCGTCCGTTCGGACGGCACAAACACCCCGACTTGCCCTACGTAGTGACCGACAACAGCGGCATTGACATCGAAGCCGAACCCGGATGCGAGGCACGGGCAATATTTGACGGCAAAGTGTCGGCCATATTCCACCAGCCGGGCTACAACACCATAGTAATGATACGCCACGGCAAGTACCTGACCATCTATGCCAACCTTACTGACATCATGGTCAAAAACGGAGAAGAGCTCCATCAGGGACAGCCAATAGGCAAAATTTATGCCGACCCCGACGACGGCAACCGATCCATCCTGCACTTTGAAATACGTCGAGAGAAGGAAAAACTTAACCCGTCGCTCTGGGTCAAATAGACCCGCAAACGCTTTCCGCCATGACCCAGTTACTGTCAATCGTCATGCCAGCCTATAATGCTTCGGACTATATAGCCGAGGCTATCGGAAGCGTGCTCGACCAGACTTATTCCGACTGGGAGCTGGTAGTGGTCGACGACTGCTCAACCGACAACACCTGCGACATAGTCAAAGACATTGCGGCTCACGACAGACGTCTCCGGCTTGTGGAACGTGCCTCCAACAGCGGTTCAGCATTCATGCCCCGCCTCGAAGCCGTCAAACGTGCAAACGGCAACTACGTGGTCGAACTCGACTCAGACGACCGTTTAGAGCACGACTACCTTCAGAAAATAGCCGGAAAAATCGAGGAAACCGGAGCCGACGCAGTGTTCGGCAACACCGTTTTCATTTATCCTGACGGACATCAATCAGCCCTGCTAACTGAATTTGACAGAAACGCCGTAGTCAAAGGGCGAACCCATGTCCGGCATACGCTCGACGGATGGAGCGACGGATGCTGGGGTGCCATACGCAGAAGTCTATATCTGGAAGCGTCAAAACATCCCGACCTCAACCGGTTGGCGATGTCGGCCGACGAATTTCTTATCAGGGCTATACTGACAATGGCCGGCTCCGTGGCGTTTTTCGAATCGACATATTATTATCGCATACATCCCCTGTCAATCACCCGTCGGGAGCATCCGCGCATTTTCGATGTAATCGACACCGACATCAGACTTAAAAGACTCATCTATAGCATATACCCGCCAAAATCAGAAGAGCGGAAACTCATCAACCGTCAGTTGACGGCCAATCTTTGGGCATATCTCCGGACGTACTCGACGTTCGCTTTCACATCGGAATCTGACCGAAAAAAGGCATACCGACTGATTAAAGATGCATACAGCAATGCCGATATAGCCGGAGCACGCCAGCGCATAGGCACACTGCGGACATGCGCCATGATGCTCGGAGTAGATTCAGTAATCACAATGCACAAACTGCTTGCCAGCCTTGGAAAAAGACAACAGCTACAAAAGCATCCTTAAAGGCATCTCCTTCTTCGGGGGCGCACAAGTGTTCCAGATTCTGATAAATCTGGTGCGCGGAAAGTTTGTGGCCATGCTGTTGGGACCGGAAGGCATGGGCATATCGTCGCTTCTGACCGCATCGTCAAACACCATACAGCAAATTGCACAGGCCGGACTTCCGACCGCTATTGTGAAAGAAGTCTCCGAGGCAAAAGAGGGCTCACCCAACCACATCTCCTTAGACGAAGTCATATCCGCCACACGTACCGCCGTGCTGACGACAGCCTGCATCGGAACGGTGATATGCATCGTTTTTTCGGCACTTCTCAGCCGGTGGACCTTCGGCAACGACACATTCACATGGCAATATGTAGTCCTGAGCATCGCAGTGATGTTTTCCATGCTCGGTTCGGGAGAGATGTCGATTCTTCAAGGCCTGCACCAGGTCAAGCGTCTGTCGTGGGCATCGGTGGTAGGAGCGTCGACAGGGCTGGCGGTAGGCGTTCCGCTATATTACTTTTTCGGCAACGGCGGCATCGTGCCGGGAATGATAGCAGTGTCGGCGACCTCATATATATTCTACAGGACATCGGCGGCAAAGGCCACAGGACGGCTCGACACCAAGATAGCCTGGCATATACGGAAGTTCATCATCCGCAAACTCGTCACATTAGGACTCGTGCTGATGGCAGGAAGTCTTATCGGAACACTCGTCACATATCTGACAAACGCCTTCGTCAGATACATCGGCGGCATTGACGACGTAGGCTACTTTCAAGCCGCGAATTCAATCACCAACCAATATGCCGGAATCGTCTTCGCGGCCATGTCGGTAGACTATTTTCCCCGGCTCGTAGCCGTAGCGTCAGACAACGCCAAGATGGCCGGGATTGTAAACCGGCAGACGGAAATCGTCTCACTGATAATGGCGCCCCTCATGATAGCCCTGATGTTTTCTGCCCCGTTGCTTATCCGCATTCTGCTTACTTCTGAATTTGAATGCGTAATTCCGCTTATCCATTGGCTGAGTCTGGGCATATTTCTTCGTGCGCTCATATTTCCCTCCGGCTACATCACTTTCGCAAAAGACAACAAGCGCCTCTTCTTTCTACTTGAAGGAGTTTTCGGCAATGTCATCGGACTGACTGCAAACTGCGTATGCTATTATACGTGGGGGCTCATCGGCTTGGGTATCTCCATGTGCATCGCCTACACAATCAGTTTCGCCGTATACTTCGCCGTCAACCGACATTATTACTCCTATGGCATCGGGCGCGGCACTGTCCGAGTCATCCTGATTACTCTGTCTGCTGTAGTCATGTCGTTTTTAGCCACTTTCATTCAGTCCGACTACACCTATTGCTTAGTCATGTCAGCAGTGCTCATAGCCACGTCAGCATATTCACTTCGGATGCTAGTAAAAAACATAAAACGCCAATAAAAACAAGTCGCCCCGGCATCTTACTTGACGCCGGGGCAACCCTATATGTCTTTCTCAGTCGTTATGCCTGATTAGAAAAGCCATGCTGCCGACACTGTCCAGTAACGGTCCTTTCCATACATACCGTCAGCCGAAGCAGCTTTCGTGATACCGAAGTTATAGCTTGCGCCTACCTGAAGATGGCTTATAAGCTGTGCTCCGAGGCCGAAACTCCATGCCACGGTCGACTTTTTATAGCCGTCATTACCGCTCAAAAGGAACGAAAAGTTAGGTCCGGTAGTCAGATATGGAACCACGATGCGGCTGATTACCGGGAAGTTGAATTTATACTTCAGGTTGACAGGGATATCAATGAAGTCGCGTTTTGCGACTGCATCACCATCATCAAATTTCACATTACGACGCGCATACATCACCGAACCATCTAAGCAAAGGCCCACGATGGGAACTTGAATTTCAGCCATAAGACCACCGGTAAAGCCGACCTGATTGTCGCTGTTGCCGAGATTTTTGTTAAAGTGCATTTCATTCACATCTATACCTACGCGGGGACCCCAACGGAACTGGGCTGATGCAGGAAGAGCCAAAGCAATAGTCATGACGGCCATGACGAAGATTCTCTTAAAGATTTTCATACTCTTGAATTTTGTTTGTGTAAATAGTTATTGAAACCGTGTCAAAATGGACATCGGGTTAGATGTCGCAAAATTAAACTTAAATTTCTTATATTCGACTATTTTTACCAAAAATTTGATAAATTTCACTTATTAACACGCCAATGAGCACTTAAGTTCGGTATAAAACGGATATTTTTCGCTAAATTTGTATCTTCATGGAATTCTATATTTTGTTGTACTAAAGACTAAAGACCAGAAAATGTATACAAACGGCAGATCATTCTTCAGCGCGATGCCGCCGGTCACAAAACACCTTATCATCATCAACGTGGTAATATGGGTGGCCATGATTGTGCTTCCGGCGCGCTTTGACCTTGTAAAATATGCCGGGCTGCACTATTTCACGGCGCCCGACTTCAATATAGCGCAGTTGTTCTCCTACATGTTTCTTCATGGTGGCCTGACACACCTGTTTTTCAACATGTTCACCTTGTTTATGTTCGGAATGACGCTTGAGCGTGTGCTCGGCTCCGGACGCTTTCTGTTCTACTACATCTCATGCGGCATAGGCGCCGCCCTCGTCCAGGAAGGAGTATGGGCACTTATGGTGGACGACATCGCAAGCAAAAATCTCGAGATGGTAGTGGCCAATTTCGCCCACGCCAACCGGATGACCATGGAACAGGCCTGGCAGGTGATTCCGGAAGCACAGATAGAGGCATTCAAAGGCATGGTGGCCAATAATCTGGTGACAATCGGAGCGTCAGGAGCGGTCTATGGCGTGCTGCTCGCATTCGGCATACTGTTTCCAAACCTGCCTATGTATCTGATGTTCATACCTATACCGATAAAGGCAAAATGGATGGTAATCGGCTACGGAATAATCGAACTTACCCTCGGTATGAGTTCGGCTAACGACGGAATAGCCCACTTCGCCCATCTCGGAGGCATGCTGTTCGGAGTATTCATGATTTTATACTGGAAACACAAAGGAATAGTCAACCGTAATGGATTTTATTAACACACTCGGGTCGCGCTGGCGCTTCAGCTCAATGCTGATGCGCATCATCTACATCAACATCGCCGTATTTCTGGTGTTGATGGTCATGAACTTTGTGTGCAGTCTTCTCAACTCTCCCGTTGCCGGGCTGGTGCTTTCGTGGATTGAACTTCCATCGGACACGTCCACATTCGCCACAAGGCCATGGACACTGATTACGTATATGTTCGCTCAGGCCGACATATTCCACATCCTGTTCAATATGTTGTGGTTCTATTGGTTCGGCACTATATTCATGCTTGTCGGCGATTCGCGCAGACTGACAGCCCTGTATATCTACGGAGGCATCGGAGGCGGACTTCTGTTCATGCTCGCCTACAACTTTTTGCCATTGTTTTCCGGAGTCAACGGATGGCTGATTGGCTCGTCGGCATCTGTAATCGCCATCGTAGCGGCCACGGCCATACTCCATCCTGACTACAAGATAGGCCTGCTCTTCATCGGTCAGATATCGCTGAAATGGATAGCTGTCGTGACAATAGCCATCGACCTTATGAGCGTGACAGGAGCCAACGGAGGCGGACACGTGTCTCACATCGGAGGCGCCCTTGTCGGGCTGGCCTATGCCATGTCGCTTAAGCGAGGAGTCGACATAACGCGCCCGTTCAACAAGGCCGTAGACTCAGTGGTCAACCTGATATCCCGACTAAAACCCGTACCGCGCGAGAAGCGTTCATATAATGCCTATCGACGCTCAGGCCCAACAGCACGTCCTGACACTTCGGGACAAAAGTCGTCAGCCCACACTCAGCCCAAAAGCGGACAATCGATGGCCGATGAGGCAGAACTTGACGCAATTCTGGAAAAAATCAAGAAAAACGGCTATGCAGGACTGACTCAGGACGAGAAAAAGCGTTTATTTGACATAAGCAAACAGATTAAATGATTAAAACATGTCGGCAGCATTAGGAATATGGCATACAGGCCGGTCTTTGTTCCGGATATTATGGGCTACGCTCAATATATTGTGCGTCATGGCCATGTTTGTGGCTTCATATGCCGGCTACATCGACCCTGCCGCTTGCGCCTGGGCGCAGCTTCCCGGCATGACCCTGCCCATATGGATAGCGGTGGTGTTCTTCCTGTTTGTGGTCAATCTGTTCATAATGCGCAGGATGGCCATTGTAGATGTCATTACGTTCATCCTGTGCGCCGGCCCTGTATTCACGGTGTGCCCCGTTAATTTCGGTCACCGTAAATTGACGGAAGCCGAAAAGGCAAGGTCATTCACCGTGCTGACCTACAACGTGATTAATTTCACTGACCAGCAGGGAGAGAATCCCGAATGGGGCAACAGGATGCTGTCATACATACTGTCGACCGATGCCGACATCGTCTGCCTACAGGAAGCGATACCCATAATGGGCAAATACAGGAACCGCGCATGGCAGTCGCAGCTCGACTCCATACACGCACGCTACCCCTATTACGAACAGTCCCGTCATAACTACGACATGATTATGTCGAAATATCCGCTCGAGACAATCAAGATTCCGCCCCACGACAAGTGGGACACGGGCAACTACAGCGCGTACGATATCGACATTCAGGGGCATCCTGTCACCGTAGTAAACTGCCATCTGCAGTCAATCGGACTGACACCGAGCGACAAAGAGCTATACCTTGAGCTTACCGAAAAGGAGAACATCCGCACATCGAGACAGGAAATATCCAAAGTTAAAAACGACATCATATCCAAACTGCTCGAAGCATTCCGCCAACGTGCACAACAGGCCCGCGACATACGCAACTTCCTCGACACCCGTCAGGGCAACATAATCCTCGCAGGCGACTTCAACGATGTTCCCGGAAGTTATGCCTACCGCACCGTATGCAGTGCCGAACTGCGCGATGCCTATGCCGACTGCGCGTTTGGAGCAAGAGCCACCTACAATGCCAACCGATTCTACTTCCACATCGACCAGGTGTTGTATAGAGGCGACTTCAAGGCATTCAACATAATACGCAACAAAGTAAAATATTCCGACCACTACCCCCTGCTGACCACATTTGTTTGGAACACAGCCACGGAAGGCGTAGACGGAACCACGGACTCGAATCCCGAACTACCGAAAAATCACTAAAACAAATCTTGCAATATGAACCGATTTTTATTAACCATCGCCGCTTCCGCGGCCATCTGCGGCTCGGCGTTCACAACTGCAAATGCAATGGATGACACCAGACAGAATCCATTCCTGGCTCCCTACGGCACGAAATTCGACATCGCGCCCTACGACAAAATTACCTATGCCGACTATCTGCCAGCCCTCAAGGCCGGTATAGAAGAGCAGAAGAAGAATGTCGAAGCCATCGTAAACAATCCCGAAGCCCCGACCTTCAAGAACACCATCGAGGCTCTTGACCATTCAGGCCCGATACTTGATCGCGTATGCGCAGTGTTCATGAACCTCGACGAGTCAAATTCCAATGCCGAAATGGATGCCATCGGAGCTGAATTCTATCCACTCGTTTCAGCTCACCAGGACGAAATTTCAATGAATCCCGCCCTGTTCAAGCGCGTCAAGGCGCTGTACGACAACCGCGAAAAAGCCGGCTACAACAAGGCTCAGATGCGCGCCGTAGAGCAGTCATACAAGAGCTTCGTGCGCAACGGCGCCCTGCTGTCCGACGCTCAGAAAAACGAACTTAAGACCATCAACGGAAAACTCTCTGACCTCTATCTGAAATTCAACAAAAATCTGCTGAACGCCACCAACGCATTTGACATTACCGTCGACGACAAGGCTCAGCTGTCGGGTCTGCCCGCAAATGTTGTGGCAAGCGCGGCCGAGACAGCCGCCAAGCGCGGTCTGGAAGGCAAATGGGTGTTTACTCTTCACGCACCGTCACGCCTGCCCGTGCTGCAATACGCCGACAACCGCGACCTGCGCGAAAAGATGTACAAAGGATATACCACACAGGCTTCAAGCGGCGAATACAACAACTACCCGGTGATTGCAGAAATAGTCACTCTCCGCGGACAAAAGGCAAAACTGCTCGGATTCAACACATTTGCCGACTACATGACCGACGCGGTGATGGCAAAGACCGTCGACAATGCCGAAAACCTGCTTATGCAGATTTGGCAGCCGGCCATAGCCCGCGTAAAGGAAGAAGTAGCCGAAATGCAGCAGCTCAGCAACAAGGAAGGCAACACCTTCACCATCCAGCCCTGGGACTACTATTACTACGCCGAAAAGGTACGCAAAGCCAAATACGACCTCGACGAAGACGTTGTAAGCCAGTATTTCCACATCGACAATGTACGCAAAGGCATCTTCGAGATGGCTCGCCGTCTGTACGGTGTTAATTTCACAGAGATAGAGGCACCCAAGTACGACCCCGAAGTGACCGTATACGAGGTGACCGACGAAAAGGGCGAGCACGTCGCTGTGTTCATGACCGACTATTTCACCCGTTCTTCAAAACGCCAGGGAGCATGGATGACCGAGTTCAAGGGCTCATTCGTTCCCGACGAAGGCGAGGCAGTACGCCCGATAGTTGTCAACGTCTGCAACTTCGCCGCCCCCACCGCCGACACTCCATCGCTTCTGTCTATCGACAATGTCGAGACCATGTTCCACGAATTCGGCCACGGACTTCACGGAATGCTCTCACGCGCCAAATACAAGTCGCAGTCAGGCACCAACGTAGACCGCGACTTCGTTGAACTTCCGTCGCAGATTCACGAGCACTGGGCCCTTGAGCCGGAACTGCTCAAGACCTACGCGTTCCACTACAAGACCGGCGAAGTGATTCCTGACGAACTGATCGCCAAGCTTCAGGCGGCATCGACCCACAATCAGGGCTTCACTACCACCGAGCTTGCAGGAGCGGCTCTTCTTGACCTCCAGTGGGGAAAACTCACCGGCTCGGAAAATATCGACATCGAAGCCTTTGAACAGGAAGTGGCCAAGAAGCTCAACATGCCCAAGGAAGTGCAGTACCGCTACCGCAGCCCCTACTTCAAGCACGTGTTCGGAAGCGACGGTTACGCCGCCGGCTACTACACATACCTCTGGGCCGAGGTACTCGACACCGACGGCTTCGAGCTCTTCAAAGAGAAAGGCATCTTTGACCCGGCCACAGCCAAGGCATTCAAAGAAAATATCCTCGAAATGGGAGGCAGCGAAGACCCGATGGAACTTTACGTGAAGTTCCGCGGCAAAAAGCCCACCCCCGAAGCCCTGCTTCGCAACCGCGGACTCATCAATGAGCCTGACAAAGACCTCCACATCAACAACATCGAAGGTAAATAACGGCTATGAAACGTCTATTAAACGGCATCTTCATGACGGCGCTCGCCCTGAGCGCCGTCGGTGCCAATCCGATATTGCCCGATTTCCATGCCGATCCGGAAATCCTGTTCGCCAAAGGCACCGGCAAATACTACATCTACTCCACCACCGACGGACAGCCTGGATGGGGCGGATGGTATTACACAGTGTTCTCGTCCGACGACCTGGCCGACTGGAAATACGAAGGCATAGCACTCGACCTCAAGTCCGACCAGGTAAGCTGGGCCGACGGCAATGCCTGGGCCCCTGCAATTGAAGAGCGCATGGTCGACGGCAAGTACCTCTACTTCCTGTACTTCAGCGGCAATCCCGTGGCCGGCGGAGGCAAGCAGATAGGAGTGGCCGTGGCCGACTCCCCGACAGGCCCCTTCAAGGACCTCGGACACCCGATAATCACCGAATCCCCGACAGGACACGGACAGCAGATTGATGTCGACGTATTTGTCGATCCCGCCTCGGGAAAGCCCTATCTCTACTGGGGCAACGGCTATATGGCCGGAGCCGAACTAAACGACGACATGCTCTCCATAAAGGAGTCGACCATTACCGTCATGACCCCGGAAGGAGGGACACTCGCCGACTACAACTATCGCGAGGCACCCTACGTATTCTACCGCAACGGCCTTTACTACTTCCTTTGGTCGGTCGACGACACAGGCTCGCCGAACTACCACGTGGCCTACGGCACATCGACCTCGCCTCTCGGACCGATAGAAGTTGCCGAAGAGCCTGTCATTCTGATTCAGCGTCCGGAACTTGAGATATACGGTCCCGCACACAATTCCGTACTCCAGGTGCCCGGCACCGACAAGTGGTATATGGTCTACCACCGAATCAACAAGGACTTCATCGACCGCGACAAAGGGCCAGGATGGCACCGCGAAGTGTGCATCGACCCGATGGAGTTCAATATCGACGGCACCATAAAGCCTGTCATCCCGACACGCTAACCCTAAACCCCGTAAAATAAGAGAGGCCGGGACTGCAAAAGTGCAGTTCCGGCCTTCTTTATAAGGCCACATCAAAGGATGCGATGAAACTCCGAATGACAGGATTTGAGTGCTCGCCGTCCTTTGTAATCCGCCTGGGCATTAAAGCCTCCATTCCGAAGAATGGATGGGGCCCGCCATCAGACGACTAAGCTTGTCTCGGTATTTCATATAAATTTGATGAGTTTCCCAATCAACTTTGATGTGGTAAATATCTTCAGCGTTTCCGGGGCTCTCTTGCCCTCCCGCTTTAATCTTATAACACAAAGATAGAAGATAAAGTTGAATTTTCCAAATATTTTACTCCATAATCTATCCCGTGGCAGTCTGATGACGTTGCGGAAACACTGCCGGAAGCATTGTCGGGCATAGGCCGATAGTTCATCCGCCGGCTCAAGGTTTATCCCATCCTTCCGTCCTAACATAAAAAAGATAGACGCGTCATCACGACGCATCTATCGACGCTACATGTAAATGCCGTTCTTTCCTAACGGAAAGGCCAATTTGCTTTGTCCAATGCCGTTATTTCCATCCTAATGTTATATATATTTTTTATGTTAAGTCCTGTATGAGCTATTTATCACGGACACAACGCATATACATTGTTTTACCATTAGGATTAAAAGCACACGTCTGCAAACTCTCTACAGAAAGAAGCCTTCGCTCCGTATTAATATACCTACCATAAGGCTTATATCCTTCCATATCAAAGTATTCCTGAGTACAGGTAAGGTAATAAACTCCTCCTGTGAGAGATGATGGAGCCGCATTTCTTATGATTGACATTTCTTTCTGATTTGGCACTCGCCAATCATTATGATTATTATATCCCGCTCCATTATTTTCTCTATTAAGAGCGCTGCATGGATTACCCTTAACCCAATCTACAGCGGTTGAATTACTATTAGCAACACCTCCGTGTATATCCTTCTCCTTCGGGGCAAACTCGAATGATGAATAACACATATTGTAATCACTTTGAACTAATTGTCCATTCTCAATAATTTCACTGTTTATAAAGTGAATAGGTATCGTACTGTATCTCTGACGTATTGACTCAGAGTCATAGTGATCCAACGATATAGTATTAGCCCCATCATAGCTAAATGCCGGAGTAGTGCCGTCATTGTCTGTATTAGTTGGTGTCGCAGACAAATTTGTTCCAAGATTGCGGACACAGCGAACCTCCCAGAAACCGACAGTCCAAGACTGGCCTAACTGACTCAGCGACAATCCTTCAAAGGCCCAGACCACTTCACGAGTACTTGAAAACATCTTAAACCGTGTATTATTATTCTTTCCGTCATGGTTCGACTGATTGCCAGATGTAGGATAATACAATTTATTCTCTATAGAATTATAATTCATAACCGGCGTTGACAATGAATTGCGCCCAAGAATCATTCGGAGACATTTACTGGTCGCCGGCACATACCATCTGACCTCATCGGCATCAATACGCCCGTTACCGTTGTTGTCGCGGTTGCGGTTAGTACACGCATTCATCGCCTCCATATATTTGTTGCGGTTTGCTTGGTTTACAGTCAGGTTCGGTTGTGGATCATATGGGCTGGATGATAAACCTTGCCCGCTGGTTGCAATCGTATTTACAAGACTTGGAACATTGAGCATATTGTCAGTAGCAGTATGCTGAGGGTATGATGCATACTGTGCAGTAATAGCCGGAACAGTCTGCATTTCAGCTACATTCATAACATTGCCCCATTGAGAATTACCTCCGGTACTGTTCGTCAAGTATGCATACACATTATATCTGCCGTTGGTCCCGTTCATTTTATTTCCGCCATTAACAGTACTTCCCGGATATTTTGAGCGCATGTTAAGTCCGCGGGTTTCATTGACATGCTCAAGGCCTACAGCTCCGCTGACATCTGTATCCGTCAAATCGTAATATGTCTGAATCGATTTCTGCGAAAAAGCATATTTCGATGTTATATACACACTTTGACCATCAGGCGAACGGTCTTGGCGGGTCTTTATCCAGCATGCGCGGTTAGGTTGATTTACATATCCCCGCCATGCCCCTCCGGTTTCGTTAGAAGAAGCTTCGTAAACATATTCATTTATATGAACCGTATACCAGCTCTGCGTAGCGCTTTGACCGGCCTGATTATTATAATTCGGGTATACAAGTTGGCCATTGGCATTTTTTGCTCCCAATTGATCAAGTTTTATTACCTTTTCAGGGTTGTAGGCAGCCAACACCGTAGGTCCGGATGTTGGAATCAATTCTACCCAATCAAGGTATTTACGCTTATCCGAAGGGATTGTACTCGTTTCATCATAACTATATTGACTGCCGTTTTCCCAAGTCTCCACTATGAATCCGAATTCGTCAGACAGTCGTTCGTTATTTGAAAGGCTTATATTGAACACTCCATAGTGTGCGTCAAGTTCATAATTGCCGTCAGATATTTGTGTCACCGAGCCTTCAAGACCGGGAATAATCTCATCGTCAAGCGCTGACGTTTCAGCTTCGACTCTAATATTGTCGAGACTGTTGATTGTCACCGTATAATTATATTTGCTGTTGCGGAAACAGTTAAAGTCCTGCGAGCGCAATGAAGCATTCGCTCCTACTGCATAACCGAGATGGACTGTAATAATAGCCGTACCGAAATTATTTGAGGCAGTTGCCCCACCAGTATTCAATCCGGCAGGACTTACGTTACACCTAATTTCAACCATAGATGCAGTATTGTTAACCGACCATTTTCCGTCCGGACAAAGAGCCGTATAAATACCTGAATTCATCCCTGAATCGGCCGAACCGGGCAATACTTCTCCTGAGTCGTTTACTTTATATTCTTTTTCACGATCGTTATATGTTGCCGCCGTTCCGTTATGCTTATTTTCCATCTGCCAGAAATCAAACGTATAACTTCCGGTTGATGTGCCGTTTTGAAAACTTGCACGAGTGAATATATCTGGTTGAAAGAACCCTTTCGACACATCACTCTCGGACTTTACAGACATTTCCGCCACATTCGCCTTGTTGAAAGCCACGGGCACGCGACTGCCTTCCGCGCCCGAACGGTCAAACAACCAGCTATCGGAGGGCGCATTGACTACCCTATATGATTGTGGCGTAAGCGTGACTCCATTGCCTGGCACAAGGTTAAACTTCACATACGACACAAGCCTGCGCAAATGTATATATCCGGGCAATGTATACTTCTTGTCCTGAGTTACCGGAATAAAGAAAGGCGTATCGTTCAACGTACTCCAATCAAGATTCTTGTCGTGCGATATATTGGAGTTTGCATAATATATTCCGCACATAGGCAGATTCTCGAGCGGCACGGTTACCGAAGGATTATCGTTAAAAGTATGTGTCAATACGGATATTGAGCAAAAATCAGTCCATGTTTCAGCTTCTGCAAGGAATTCTCTCAACGTTCCTTCCGCATAGGAACCGTCGGCATTGTACTTACGTGCAGGGCAATCTACATTAGCCACAGCCACTATAAAGCTAAGACCGGACTTTGTATTTATTTCATCAAGATTAAAAGGCTCATGTGTAGTAGTAGTCGACAGCCCATCCATCATAATCGATTCGCTTGTCGCTTCGCCGGTATTGGCATTATAGATTCTTACCCAAAGTGACTCCACCCGATTTGCATTCGCATCTGAAAGGTCGGCACGCGATTTAACCTCCATTTTAGGTGCCGATACACTGAACGACACCGATGCAGGTCTTCCGGTGGTGGAGAAGTCAAATGGTGGTTCAAAGTTTTCATCTTGACATGCAACACCTCCTAATGCAAATATTCCAATGGAGAACGATGCGACAAGATTTGTCAATATGTTTGATAATTTCATTTGAGCGAAATCTTTATATGATTAATGGCGTTATTTAATTTATAGGAGGAATGATTACACTATACTCTCCCCATTCACATACAGTCCACTTACCCTCAAGTAAATCTGAAGATATTCCAGTCACCTCATAACGGTAGATGTGGTTGCGAAGCAGTTCTTCAAGACCTTCTCCTGCAGCACCATCAATAAACTTGGCAAGCTTCATTGTGAACACAGGCGAACCGTTCGTATCAGCTTCTCCCGGATTGACAACTGTCACTTCAATATGTGGATATAAATCAAAAGTGGTTGACAGAGGACTTTGCTCAATAGATTCTTGAGCGAGCACACGGCTATATTCAACGACATAAACGGAATACACACGGCATTTGTCTGTTCGTTGATTAGTGGCGCTCTCATCATAATCAAACTGCAGTAGAACGTTATTTTTATGACCTTGATCATTTATTATAGGGAGAAAATAAGTCAAATTGTCCGGCATAGTAGGACTTGTAACTTGTTCGGTGACAGCTTCGGGCCAGCATCCGCGTTCAATCATCGGTATAATTGCTCCTTTTGAAAAAAATCCGAACAACGACAGTTTCTCTATTCTCATGCGTTTGCCTTCATATGCAGTCTCATCAAATACCGAACCTTCTGGTATTTCAAGCTTATCTACAACCTCTATTTTAGAAACCGCACGCAACATGTCAATATCCTTTCCTACACCTGATTCCGACAATTCCACAGGTGCATCGTAAGTAGAAGCCTTAAGTGCGGGCGCCGAAACTGTGAATTGTTGTAAACCCGACATTGGAATATATCTCTTTCCATCAATCGACGGTTGCCAGCTACCAGACTGATACCACATTCCGTTACCCAATTGACCCAATCCAGGCTGAACAAAGGTTCGGCGCTGATTGGCGACATCTTCTATGGTAGTTACGCCCGGGACATAGCTTACGTATTGTCCGTTGAGTCCGCGGGTGTTTGCGATTACCATTATATAGAATGTTACATCCTGGCCCGCTTTAATCCGTTCATCAAAGTATTTTTCAGTTATTGATGTAGTTATACTATACCATGTATACTGCGTGTCGTCCTTTTCGGTGACTTCGGGGAAGATGGGGCGCAGAAGCCTGCGGTCGGCGTCGAATAGCAGAAACTGGCAGTCCGCCGTGTTGATGAAGTTCTCGGCCGGTGTGCCTGTCTGGTCGGCATAGCAGTCGTCGGCGCGCGATGGAGCTAAGGCCGGACCTTCTGATGCCTCGGCCGGACGGCCCCCTTCGGCCGAACGGGTCACAACCGTAAATCTTAGCGTGACCGCCTTGCCGTCGTCGCCCGATCCTCCGGGCGGACACGGTGAATCCTCGCTGACGCACCCTGTCAGCGACAGAGCCAGTATCGCGCCTGCGGCAAGGATATATTTGTATAATCGAGTCATTTTTATTATCGGAATTTTATTGCCGTGTCTATAGAATTAGAGTTCTGTATCCTGTGGGGGCACTACGCGCCAGCCGTTGATGTAGATGCCTCCGGCCACGTACCAGTTGCGGTCTTTGTCGACGAAGAACATCATCGTATACACATCCTGACGGTCAAGATACTGCTGGTTGGTCAGATTGCGGTTATACTCGCCTTTCACCATCAGCAGATACTGAATCAGGTTGATGCGGATTATGTCCTCTCCGTCGGTATTGCGGCGCACGACCAGACGCGGAGTGCGGTCGGCCATCAGACGGCCCATTGTAAGCTCGGCCAGTACGCCGTTGGCTTCGGTCTGCGCGGCACGCGGAGCCACAGACTGCGGAGTGTCGGTGTCGGGTTCGTCAAACGAGGCTGAAGTCATGGTCAGCGTCCACGGACGATAGCCGAACGCTTCGGCCGATACGACTTCGTTAAGATAGTTGAGCTCCGAATTGTCGGCAGTGACGTAGAAGCTGAAGTCGTCCTCCGACAGCGACGTGCCGTCGGTGTTCTGAAGCAGTATCTGCACCACGTTCGTGTCCTTCATCAGTCTTACCGGACCTATGGTGACATTGCCGTAAGTGTCCGGAAAATCCACTCCTCGCATGATGCCGTGGAACAGCGGGGTGATGTCGCGGTCCACGAAAAGTCCCGTCTCGGGGGTCACCGCCCCCGGAGCGCCCTGAAGAGACAGCACCGCGCCCATAGCCGACATCGGAGTCTCTGCCGACGCGGTCTTGACGGCAAACGCCGTGTGGTCTGTCATAGGCGATTCGCCGGTGGCCCACACCAGTAGGTCGTAGGTGCCGGGGAGCACTTCGACGTCCATGCAGTAGTCAGGCGATGCGAGACGTGCGCCGCTCTCGGTTTTCGACGTGACAAGCCCTCCCGCGGAGTCGTAGACGTAGAGCGTCACCGACTTAACCTCATTCGGGAAAGCATTGGCAAACTTCATGTTCATGTCGTAAGTGAAGGTGACGCGGTAGTGTACCGTACAGTCTCCTTCGTCGTCGTAGATGGCGCTGTCGCACGATGACAGCAAACTGACGGAGCCGAGTGCCATCAACGCGGTCATGATGCAGATCAAGCGTCGCATGCAAGTAAGTTTCATAACGGTTGGTTATATATATTTTTATTTGTTTATTATTCTTCTGTTCAGTCACCGCCGCTCACATGCGGACGGCGATATATCTTGTGGGCCTTCGGACCGGGCCGCGGGCCTCGTTGATGTCAATTTAAGTGGACGCCCGCCTTGCGGACAAGGGCATCGGTGATTGTTGCCGGACGTCGCGCCGGCGGTTACACTAACGGGAACCATGCCCCGTCGGGTAGAGCTGACCATAGTTCCGGTAAACGGAATGTCATGGCCTGAAATACTGTTTTATAGCGAAAAATGTGTTGCAGGGCCCGGGCCAAGGGTTCAGGGCCACAGGCCCTGCCTCACAATATAATTATCTGATTATCAAATCACAACCAAACGATTAAAGGATAACATTCTGAGTCGGAACTATACGCCATGGCAATACGTTAAGACGTGCGGCTATATAGTAGTTTTCAGGATCCATCGGAGGAACGATAGGCTGGTCGTCGCTACGCAGACCAGTACCAAGACCCTTTATTTCAGTTACATTAAGGGTGTAAACATGGTTACGAACCACACCGAAGTCACCGCGACGCATATTCTCCCAATTGTAAACGTTTGCACTTGCACCATCTGCGCTGCTTGTAAGCTCTACGCCATTAAGATTCTTGCCGTAACCAAGGTGACGGATAGGAATTGAGAAGAATGCAAGACCGTTATAGAACATCTGTGCAGTGGATACAGACCTCCAAAGAAGTTTATTGGCGGCAACCAAATTATCCTCAGCGACAGCTTCTACTGTTCCATTATTATTAAAATATACCGCAGTTCCGGGAACTCCATTCAATTGAAGTGTTACAAGACGTCCGGGAACATCCTCTCCTTCGCGAACTGAAGCGTTGGGATGTTCAACAACGAATGCACCGGCATTTGCCAAAGGAGTAGTACATGCCTGGTCTGTAAATATTACTGACTGGTTAGCAAGAAATGCGGCCTTTACAGCATCCACATCAGCATAGTAATTCGGATTGCCATCCTTTTGACCATAAAGATAGAAAGTAGTTGCATTTCCCTCTGCTCCGGTAAGCTTATAGTTACCTACGATAACTGCAGATGCCACTATTGCCTTGCTGTTGAGCGCTGTATTGGTGATGTTACCGATTGATGCAGTAGTCTCGCGAGAATAGAAGTAACCGGAAGCGGCAGTAGTCTGATTACCGGGGACGGCAGAGAAACCGGAAGTTTCATTCCATGCAATACCGGCCTCTGCAGGATTAGCATCGCTTGTGATGCCGTTGGCAATCTGATTATAGGTAAAATATCTCAATGCATAAGGGAAGTTAGTTTCCCAACCTTCAGTGTCAGAAATATTATCAGAAACCTTCGGATAAGCATTCGCATAGTAAGAAGGTGAGCATGCCCAATAGCTACGGAAATTAGTCGGGTCATTCCATCCGTCAACACCTTCACCAGCCATACCGGTACCGTTAAATGCTGTATTCATTTCTCCCCAAGTAGCAGGAGTAGCGGAATCCATTGTGCCGACGGCACCTGTAGAGAATGCCTTGGTTACATAAGTCTTTTCATCAATGGCATTCGGACACCAGAAGGTCGGTGTAAATGACAGTGAGCCTACGGTAGACGCACCGTTTTCATCCATCACATTAACTGCATATGTCTTGATGGCATCAGGAGTCAGGTTAAGACCAATCTTGGCGGCGTAACGCTCTACGTAAATATTCAAGACACCGTCAGAATTAGGTGCAGAGACTGCTGCCTGAGCTTCTGCCTCTGTAGAAAACAGTTTAGATTCAATAATCGGGGTAGCCATTATACGAACCTGATTCTGACCTGATATAGGATTATTACCGTAGTAAACAGAATTGCTCATTGCAAAAGAGCCGTTGTTATGTACACGAACACGGGTAGTTGCTTCTACCTCTGCAAGAGTCATAGTTGAAATACCGGTCTCATCAATCGGGTTAACATAGCACATAACGTAAGCAGGTACATTCTGACCCTGGGTCATTTCAACAGGCACTACAGACGACCAGAAACGAGTCACATTATCATTATTAAAGTCATCTGTAAGATCTGGATTGTTAAACTGCTTCATTTGCGCGGTCGGGTTGCCGGCACCATCGTAGAACACAAACAGGAGCTTGCTAACAGCACTTTCGGAAACCGAACCGTCATCAAAAGTACCGTCAGGAGCATCCGAAGCCGCACGGCCGCCTGCTGTAGGAGTGCTGAGCGCCACTGAGATGTAACGGGTCTGGTCCTTTTTAACCTTGCCGTTATCGATGCCATTGTCCATGGCATCATCGGAACATGCTGTGAAAGCACCGCCCATTGCCAAGGCGGCTACTGCTCCGAAAAGAAAATTTGTTTTTTTCATTGCAATTAAATTGATGAATAAATAGAATAATTAATTGTTATATAATTGTTTAAATTATTTTATCAGACCGTATTCGCGGAGAGTGTCGATGGCCTGCTGTGCCTCGGCCACTCCTCGGGAGGCCTCAAACAGACGCACAGCCTCGGCATAGTCCTTATCGGCCTTGGCGGCAAGAAGTCCGCGGGCATAAGTGGCTTCGGGAGTGTCGCCGGCCTTGTCGAGATAGGCACGCGCCATGTCATATTCGGCATGGCCTATGGCGGTCATGGCCGCGTTGAGATTGGCTATCGGCGAATCGGGATACATGCGCACGGCCACCTCCATGACTTCCTGAAACTCGGGCGAATCCTTGTCAAGACTCTGCGCCAGACGGTAGAGTTCCTCAAGCGAGAGATTTTGCGGTGCGGTGGCCATTACGGCCGCTATCTCATCGACAGTGACATAGTTGCGCACCGTATAGTTGACGGCATAGTCGGAGTGGCGCAGTCCGGGATATACCTCCTTGAGCAAGAAAGCATACTGCTTCGGATAGCGCGACTTAAGGCGCCATTCACGGGCATCCGGGGCAAGCGAGTCGTCGGTGATGACTTCAAGTATGGCGTCGCGGTCGTCAATGTCCGACGTGCGCACGTACTTTATGAGTCCGGCCCAGTCCTCGGCCTCCCACGATGTCGACATCAGCCCGGCGGGGAAGCTGTAGAGATTGCGCACATAGCCGACGAGAGCCTCCGTACGGCCCTTGGCCAGACGCTCATTGTTCTTATATGAACCTTCGGGCGAAGCGAAGCCCTTGACCGACAGCGATGTGATGGTCACGTCCTTGTCGCCGCGCACGGCATCGATAGTGGCGCGTATGGCTGCCAGCTCCTCCGGGTTACGGCGATAGTCGGGATCGATGTCGGTGCGGTTGACGCGGAAGTCGATATAGGCCGACCCGTGGATTTCGCGGGTCTTGACAGCCTCGGCCTCGGGTTTGACGTAGACGAGCACAGGCTCGAACACACGCGGACGGAAGTCGAGCACTGCCAGGTCATCGGACCGGGTAGGCTCAAGAGCATCGCCACAACATCCGTCGACATCGCGCTTCATAACCAGGGTTGACATCTCCATCCAGTCGGCATAAGGCACCATCTCGGAGTAGGCGAAGACCTCTCCCTTGCCGGAGCGCATCATATGGTAGTCGGCCGGAGTGTTGCCGTCGCGGCGCAGATGCTGGTAGTAGCGGGTACGTCCGGCCAGAACCACCGGGCGCAGCCATAGCGAGTCGACTCCGTTGGTGATGAGCGGACGCAGCCACTCCTCGCGGTTTGACCGTGATTCGACAGCCGTGGGATCAACATTCATGTTTACGATTAGGGTGCTTTCTGACCGCTCCACGCTTATGTCGCTTACGGGATCGGCGGCCACGGCGGAAAGCGCGCAAGCGGCCAATGCTATGCTGAAAAGTATTTGCTTCATGATTGTCTGTGCAGTAGATGATTGAATTTTAGAATATGTAGACCAGACTGACAGCGGCCTTGGTGGGGCCTACATAGTTATGGGTCTTGCCGCGGGCCACCTTGCGGCCGCAGCCGGCACACTCGAAGGTGTCATACTTGGCATAAATCCATCCCAGTCCGATTTCAGCCTCAAGGTTAAAGTGCTTGCTGAGAATCCACGAATAGCCGTAGGCAAGTCCGAGTCCGCCATACCAACCCTGATAGCGGTGGTCCTTAAGACCCTTGAAATTCGATCCGAGGAAGTCGAGACTTCCCATGTCGATATGGCCGACATTGTACTGTCCGGCCAGAGCGTGCGCACCGACAAAGTGTCCGGCAAAAGCATCGCAGAACCAGTAGCGCACTTCGGGCTGCACAAGCCAATGCTTCCACTTCTTTCCATGGCTAAGAGTCCATGCGTTGAAATTACCGGAAACGTCAACCGACCATCTTGGAGCCACTCTGGCTTCCGCTCCTGCATTTATGTTAAGAAATGCATCGTAGAGCAGATTGGTCTTGACTGCGATGTCCTGCGCCTTGGCCGCACCGGCCGAGACTACAAGCGCCAACAATAAGATGATAATTTTTTTCATTATATATTTTACACTATGTTTTTGCAATTCGTGATATGGTCAATGTGTTCAGCTGTCATGGCGGCATTCGTTTAGGGTGTCGTTAGATAGTCGAAAGTGAAACGTCGATTCTTCAGGCGACCTCTGTCTGTCGTTAATGCGACACATTGGCTTTCATATAGTATTAATTCTCAATAATTTACCGTCAACCTACATTTCTATTCCCCATAGCAAAACGGATTGGTTTAATCACGCTCTCTTAGGAAGAGATTTGAATGGGGCGTAATCAATGGATAATCAACATGATACGTTTTCCTCTCGCCCGTAAATCGGAAACAATGTTTAGCAATTAACAATTTTAGATTTGAAAATTAAAATTCTAAAAATTTTATCATTTATTTGGTTGCTTAGAAATTATTATTTAAATTTGTTGCCATCTTACAATCTCTTCCTAAGAGATTGGGATGCATCTGTCGACGCTACATATCCTCCCTTTATCACATAATTCTTTACATGAGTTATATCTCTTCCTAAGAGATTTGGACACGCCTCAACACACCTCAATCATAGACATAAAGTATTTGGAGATAACACACAATTATTGTAGCTTTGCACCGGCTATTGCCCGGAGGCACCGGCTCGACACGGCCTAAACACGAACCGCTATTTTCCACCAACATACTATATATGAAATCTTTACAGATACTTATTACAGTGACCGCACTGACCTTGACATCGTGCGGAGCTGACCGTCGACAGCCCGCGCCATCCGTAACCGAAACCACCGATGCCATCAACGCCACCATGGAAGAACTTCCCCTGCCGGCCGTTCCGGGCAGTCTCGTCGACCCGGCGGACAGAGCCACATACATAGTGGAGCACTTCTGGGATGACATGGACTTCGGCGACACTATAAGAAGCCTCGACGAAGCTTTCATGGAGCAGAATTTCGCCAACTTTGCCAACCTGTTTCCATATGTCGACGCTTCGACGGCCGAATCAAGCATAAAAAGCCTTATGGATGCCGCCGCCAAGAACAGAAAGGCATATAATATGCTGGCCGACATAGCCGACAAGTATCTCTACGACCCAAACTCGCCGATGATGGACGAAGAGGCATACATTATGTTTCTGAAAGCAATAACCGAATCTGACTTCATGGACCGTGACCGCCGACTCAGATTTGAAAGCCAGCTCGCCGATGCCATGAAAAACCGCAGAGGCTCGAAGGCCACCGACTTCCGATTCATCGACAGCAAAGGCAAAGAGGCTTCGCTCTACTCCACGGCCGACGGCAAAAGCTACCGGCTGATGATGTTCTACGACCCCGACTGCGATGTGTGCAAGTCTACCAAGGAGATGCTTGCCGGAAGCGGTATAATAAACAACGCCATCGCTTCTGGACGCCTCAAAGTGGTGGCGGTCTACAGCGACGGCGATATGGAAGTATGGGAAAAGTCCAAGAACGATTTACCGGAAGGATGGCTGAGCGCATTTTCGCCGGAAGGGGCAGTTGACCGCGACGATGTCTACGTAATCAGAGCCACCCCTACCCTGTATCTTCTCGCACCCGACAACACGGTGGTGCTAAAGGATGCACGCGCCGATGAGATAATCAGCTATCTTGTCGGAATCAGGTGAAAAGACAGGCATGGGCGGAGTATGCCGATATGCACACAATGGTAATCATGCCAATGAGTATGGGCGAATAGACGTGGTGGATTCTTTCCGCACGACGGTAGTTGCTCAGACGCGTAAACAGGAAATACATGATTGACGCGCCTACAAATCCGACACACATGCCGGCCAACAGGTCGCCGGGATAATGCACACCGAGATATATGCGCGAATAGCATGTCAGCACCGCCCATGACATGATGAAGAATGTCAGCCAGTAGCGCTTGAAGAGGAAAAATATGAAAAATGCCAGACCGAAAGTGTTGGCCGCGTGACATGACGGAAATCCATAACTGCCGCCGCGGTAATTGCCCACTATATGCACCAGAGGCGATATAGGATTGTCGAGATTGGCAGGCCGCAGACGCTCCACGAACGGACGTATGAATGTAGCGCAAATCTGGTCGGCGAATGCTATGGTGAGCGACAGACCGATTACGCAAAGTATGGTCTGCTTGATGGTGAAGTTGCGGATCATCACATAAAGAAACGTGGCATACAGCGGAACCCATATCCACTTGCCGCTGTAGGCTTTCATGAAATAGTCAAAAAATTCGCTGTGCGCCCCGTTGAAAAACAGGAATACGCTGGTGTCTACATCTATTGCTCCCTGAAGGAGGTTAATCATAGTAAATATCATATCAATGAACAAATCTGTTTATCGGTTGGAAATATCATCATACAATTTTTGCAGGTATGCCTTTCCCCTGTCGAGGTTCTTGCCCGGACGTGAGCCTTGGTCCACAACAGCGCCTTCGGCCTGGCAGTCGTAAATCAACGCATTCTCTTCGTCGACAACACCGAACGCGTCGGGCACGGCGAAGAAGGCGAAGTGAGGCGACTGCGGATCAAGCATATCCTTGCTGAAGCGGAAGCCGAAATGCGACAGACCGAGCTGACCGAGAAGTGTCGCGGCAAGGTCATGCTGCGATCCATATGCATCGACGCGTGCCGGGCCCCGTACAGCGCCTCCTATAAATATCAAAGGTATGCGGTAACGCTCCACAACAAAGTTGCTTATGCCCTCGGGATAGGCTCCGAGATGGTCGGGGACGAGCACCACAAGCGTGCTGTCCCAGCGAGGCAAATGACGCAACTCGTGGACAAACGCGCCGACGCAGCTGTCGGTATAGGCAAAGGCATTAAGTCGCGGATTTTCGAGTCGCTTATACGGCACCTCAAACGGCTCGTGGCTGCTTGATGTCTGAATCACCGTATAGCGTGGCGTGCGGGGCAGAGTATCGGACTTCATGTCAGACAACAGACGGTCAAACACAAGATGGTCGTGCACACCCCATTTGCTCAGTCTGTCCTTGACCGGAAAGTCTACATCCGACACGATTGTGTCAAATCCGGCCGATACAAGATACGAGCGCATGTTGGTGAAGTCGGCATCGCCTCCGTAGTAGTAGCGGGCGTCGTAGCCTGCCTTTTTCAGCGCTCCGGCTATGGAAGGCAGATTCTGGGTCTTGCGCGGATACTTCATGATGCTCGTGGTCGGCTGGGCGGGATATCCGCTGAGTATCGACACCAGACCGCGGTCGGTGCGGAAACTATTGGCAAAAAAGTTGGTAAACAACACACCCTCCTTGCTTAGGCTGTCCAGATTGACGGCTACGCCGGATTCTCCGCCGAGTTCAGACATCAGATGGTTGGAAAAGCTTTCCAATATCACAAATACTATGTCGGGACGCGATGTCGTGAACAATGACGGCACAGTGTCGGATTCTACCGAATCGGATTTCTCGACCGTAGAGCCGGTAGCCGACGGATCGGTCATCTGGCTGAATATCCACGAAGCATCCTCGTCGTCCATGAAGCGGTAACGATCGACGAAGTCGTTTCGCCGGGCAAGCGACTCCATCAGACTGAACAGCGGATTGGTCGCCGCATGGTTCAAAGCCGGATTCGGGCTGAAATACACCTTGCCGACATTCATCGTCGAGACAGTAAATCCGCCACGGATAGGGATGAACAGAAGTCCCGTGGCCAGCAGAAGCACGACCGTGCCGATGATTGGATTCAGTATGCGGTCCACGGGGCGGAAACGCATAAGCCTCAGCGGCACAAGCCGGAGGACATAATAATACAATTCCCAGAAAAGCGCGGTCAGCAGACATCCGCTTATAATCATCCATTTGTTCAGACTGGCCAGTGCATCGGCCGGCGAAGTGAAGAAATAGTAGAAGGGAGTGGTATCGAGCTTGAATCCCCAATAGGGATAAAGGGCCGTGTCGAGCACGAAGACGAAAGCCATCAGCAGACTGACGGCAACAAAATAGCATGACATGATTTTCCGCAACGCGCGCGACTGCGTCCACACGGAGACCACGGTAAGCAACGCCGGAACCGCTGTCAGATAGCCGGCAAGCGACAGGTCGAGCGGAAGGCCGTGCCACATGACCTTGAGCCATTCTGAAAACGGCACACCGTCATATATAGTCCAGCTCAGAACCGTAGCCAGCATGAACATCGGCTTCTGAAAGACGAATATCAACAGGAATATCAAGTATGTACTTACTATTATTGCAAATCTGCGCGTCATCGAAACATTGTCCTTATGTCTGCAAAGGTAGTCAATTATTCCTAAAAATTGGAATATGAGCGGCTATATTCGGCTGACATTGACAGAATTTATGACAAAGCCATCATTTCTAACAAAAAAATAGGGCTGCTCCGGTTGGAGCAACCCTATCATGTATAGTTGGGAATCTGACGAAGCAGATTACTTGACCTCTTCGTGGGCCACGTCCATAATCTCGGCGGCCTCGATGTCATTGTTGAACACGGTGTCAATATCGTCCTTGCCTGCAACGACGAGCGAGCTGTATTCACGCAGACCTGTACCTGCCGGAATCAGGTGTCCGCAGATTACGTTCTCCTTCATACCTTCGAGCGTGTCAACCTTTCCGTTGATAGCGGCTTCGTTGAGCACCTTGGTGGTCTCCTGGAATGAGGCCGCCGACATGAAGCTTGAAGTCTGAAGAGCGGCACGTGTGATACCCTGGAGTATCTGCTCTGAAGTAGCGGGAACGGCATCGCGCACGGTGACGGTCTTGAGGTCGCGGCGCTTGAGCGCTGAGTTCTCGTCGCGGAGCTTGCGGGCGGTGATGATCTGACCTGGCTTGACATTTTCGCTGTCGCCGGCATCTACTACCACCTTCTTGCCCCAGATGCGGTCGTTCTCTTCCATGAATTCGCGCTTGTCGACAATCTGCTGTTCAAGGAAGCAAGTGTCGCCCGGATCAAGAATGTTGACCTTACGCATCATCTGACGAACGATTACCTCAAAGTGCTTGTCGTTGATCTTCACACCCTGCATGCGGTATACGTCCTGGACTTCATTAACGATATATTCCTGTACGGCTGTCGGGCCCATGATGTTAAGGATGTCGGCCGGAGTGATGGCACCGTCGGACAACGGAGTGCCGGCACGTACATAGTCGTTCTCCTGAACAAGAATCTGCTTCGACAGAGGCACGAGATACTTCTTGACTTCGCCAAGCTTGGAGGTGACGGAAATTTCGCGGTTGCCTCGCTTGACCTTGCCGAACTTAACCTCACCGTCGATTTCGGAAACGATGGCGGGATTGGACGGATTACGAGCCTCAAACAGCTCTGTCACACGGGGAAGACCACCGGTGATGTCACCGGCATTACCTGCCGAGCGCGGAATCTTGACAAGCACGTCGCCGGTCTTAAGCTGAGCACCGTCCTCAACCATCAGGTGGGCACCCACGGGGAGCGCATAAGTCTTAAGCACCTGACCGTTGGCATCAACGATGTTGGCTTCAGGCACGCGTGTACGGTCCTTGGACTCGATGATAATCTTATCTTCAAGACCGGTCTGCTCGTCGTAGTCGACGCGGTAGGTGACGTTGTCGACAAGATTCTGGAACTCGATGCGGCCGGCAACTTCCGAAATAATTACGGCGTTGAACGGGTCCCATTCGCAGATTACGTCGCCCTTCTTCACCTTGGAGCCGTTTGCGAAATAGAGCTTCGAACCGTAAGGGATGTTGGCGTTAGTGAGCATCATCTTCGTGTTGGGGTCGATGATACGCATTTCGGCCAGACGTCCGATAACTACATTTACAGGTTCGCCGTTGGGGCCGACCTCTTCGGTAGGCACGGTGCGGAGTTCCTCAATTTCAAGCACACCCTCGTAGCGAGAGGTTATTGTTGATACGGCGGCGATGTTTGATGCCACACCACCGACGTGGAATGTACGAAGTGTAAGCTGGGTACCGGGCTCACCGATTGACTGGGCGGCGATTACGCCGACAGCCTCGCCCTTCTGCACAAGACGGTTGTTAGACAGGTTGCGTCCGTAGCACTTGGCGCAGACGCCCTTCTTCGACTCGCAGGTAAGCACCGAGCGGATTTCAACCGATTCAATCGGAGATTCGTTGATGCGCTTGGCGGCGACTTCGTCAATCTCCTCGCCGGAAGCTACGATTATCTCGCCGGTGATGGGGTCAACGATGTCATGCACCGACACACGGCCGAGGATTCGTTCGGCAAGCGATGCCACAACCTCTTCGTTGTTCTTGATTTCGGTGCAGACGAGTCCGCGGAGCGTGCCGCAGTCCTCTTCGTGTATGATGACGTCATGGGCCACGTCGACAAGACGACGTGTAAGGTAACCGGCGTCGGCAGTCTTCAACGCAGTATCCGCAAGACCCTTACGGGCACCGTGGGTAGAGATGAAGTACTCAAGCACCGACAGACCCTCCTTAAAGTTGGCAAGAATCGGGTTTTCGATAATCTGACCACCTTCGGCACCTGCCTTCTGCGGTTTAGCCATAAGACCACGCATACCGGCCAGCTGACGAATCTGGTCCTTAGAACCACGGGCACCTGAATCAAGCATCATGAATACAGAGTTGAAGCCCTGGTTGGCCTCGGTCATCTGCTTCATGAGGGTGTCGGTCAGACGGCTGTTGACATGAGTCCAGATATCGATAATCTGGTTGTAACGTTCGTTGTTGGTGATGAAGCCCATCGCATAGTTGTTGAGGACTTCCTGCACCTGTTCGTTACCTTCTGCGACAAGCTGTTCCTTTTCGGCCGGGATAAGCACGTCGCCAAGGTTGAACGACAGACCGCCCTTGAACGCCATGTAGTAACCAAGATTCTTGATGTCGTCAAGGAACTGAGCCGAACGGGTCACACCGCAGGTGTTGATAACCTTACCGATAATGTCGCGGAGCGACTTCTTTGAAAGAATCTGGTTGACATAGCCGATTTCTTTCGGAACATACTGGTTGACCAGTATACGACCTACAGAAGTCTTTTCAACAAGATGCTTTATAGGATTGCCGAATTCGTCGATATCTTCCACTACTACCGAGATAGGAGCGTGGAGAGTGACGCGGCCTTCGTTATATGCGATTTCTGCTTCCTCCGGACCATAGAACTTATGTCCCTCACCCTTGTCGCCCGGACGCAGCTTGGTGATATAGTACAGACCAAGTACCATGTCCTGAGAGGGCACGGTGATAGGCGCACCGTTGGCCGGGTTAAGAATGTTGTGCGCACCGAGCATAAGCATCTGTGCCTCAAGTATAGCCTCGTTGCCCAGAGGGAGGTGTACAGCCATCTGGTCACCGTCGAAGTCGGCATTGAATGCCGTACATGCGAGCGGGTGGAGCTGGATAGCCTTACCTTCTATCATCTTAGGCTGGAATGCCTGTATACCGAGACGGTGAAGTGTCGGAGCACGGTTGAGCAGTACGGGGTGTCCCTTCATCACGTGCTCAAGGATGTCCCATACCACGGGTTCCTTGCGGTCGACAATCTTCTTGGCCGACTTCACGGTCTTCACGATGCCGCGCTCGATGAGCTTGCGGATGATGAACGGCTTGTAAAGCTCAGCGGCCATGTTTTTAGGAATACCGCATTCGTGCATCTTCAACTCGGGGCCTACGACGATTACCGAACGGGCTGAGTAGTCGACACGCTTACCGAGAAGGTTCTGACGGAAACGTCCCTGCTTACCCTTAAGTGAGTCAGACAGCGACTTGAGCGGGCGGTTGGCCTCGGTCTTGACGGCCGACGACTTGCGCGAGTTGTCAAGAAGTGAATCGACAGCTTCCTGAAGCATACGCTTCTCATTGCGGAGAATGACTTCGGGAGCCTTGATTTCGATAAGACGCTTCAAGCGGTTGTTACGTATGATGACACGACGGTAGAGGTCGTTAAGGTCGGAAGTCGCAAAGCGTCCGCCGTCGAGCGGCACAAGAGGACGCAATTCCGGCGGAATCACAGGCACGGCCTGAAGAATCATCCACTCGGGCTTGTTGCGATGCTTTGAAGCACGGAACGACTCGACAATCTGCAGACGCTTCAGAGCCTCGTTCTTACGCTGCTGCGAACCGTCGGTGTTGGCGCGGTGGCGCAGTTCGTAAGAGAGCGAGTCAAGGTCAAGACGGGTCAGCAAGTCATACACGGCCTCGGCACCCATCTTGGCGATGAACTTGTTGGGGTCGGTGTCGTCGAGCATCTGATTGTCTTTCGGAAGCTTTTCGAGGATGTCGAAATATTCTTCTTCCGACAGGAGGTCGAGTTCCTGCACACCTTCTGCGGCTCCGGGCTGAATGACCACGTAGCGTTCGTAGTAGATGACTGCGTCAAGCTTCTTTGAAGGAAGGCCGAGGAGGTAGCCGATCTTATTAGGCAATGAACGGAAATACCAAATGTGGGCGACGGGCACGACGAGCTTGATGTGTCCCATACGTTCACGGCGCACCTTTTTCTCAGTGACCATGACACCGCAACGGTCGCATACAATGCCCTTGTAGCGGATGCGCTTGTACTTTCCGCAATGGCATTCGTAGTCCTTGACCGGACCGAATATCTTTTCGCAGAACAGACCGTCGCGCTCAGGCTTGTATGTGCGGTAGTTGATGGTTTCGGGCTTCAGTACCTCACCGCTTGACTTCTCAAGAATTTCCTCGGGCGAAGCAAGCCCGATGGAAATCTTTGAGAAACCGGTTTTTGATTTATTGTCTTTTCTAAAAGCCATATTTAAGTTATTCCTTTCTTTTCAGTAATATTATTATTGCTCAAGGTTGATGCTCAGACCGAGACCGCGGAGCTCGTGGAGAAGCACGTTGAGCGACTCTGGAATACCGGGCGTAGGCATCGGATCACCCTTGACAATCGACTCGTAAGCCTTGCTGCGGCCGTTGACGTCGTCACTCTTGATGGTAAGAATCTCCTGAAGGATGTGTGATGCGCCGAATGCTTCAAGCGCCCAGACTTCCATTTCTCCGAAACGCTGACCACCGAACTGGGCTTTACCTCCAAGAGGCTGCTGGGTGATGAGCGAGTACGGACCGATACTACGGGCATGCATCTTGTCTTCAACCATGTGGCCGAGCTTAAGCATGTAGATGACACCTACGGTAGCCGGCTGGTCGAAACGCTCGCCTGTGCCGCCGTCGTAGAGATAAGTCTTACCGTAGCGCGGAAGACCGGCCTTGTCGGTCCAGTTGTTCAGGTCGTCAAGACTTGCGCCGTCGAAAATCGGAGTAGCGAACTTCTCGCCAAGAATGGCTCCTGACCATCCGAGAACTGTCTCGAAAATCTGACCGAGGTTCATACGGGAAGGCACACCCAGCGGGTTCAGACAGATGTCGACCGGAGTACCGTCAGCCAAGAACGGCATATCCTCCTGGCGCACGATACGCGATACGATACCCTTGTTACCGTGGCGTCCGGCCATCTTGTCGCCCACGCTGATCTTACGTTTTTTGGCGATATATACCTTGGCCATCTGCATGATGCCCGAGGGCAGGTCGTCGCCTATGGAGATGTCAAATTTCTTACGGCGAAGCTCTGCATCGATTTCCTTGTATTTACGCAGATAGTTGACGATAGTGGCACGAATCAGCTCGTTGGCGTGAGCGTCGGCAGTCCACTTCGACAGATTTACCGTATCATAATTGATGCTCTTGAGAGCGCCCGGCGTAAAGTCGGCACCCTTGGCAATTATGTCGGCTCCGAGGAAGTCCTTGACACCCTCCGAAGGTTTGCCTGAAGTAAGCACCATAAGCTTGTCGACAAGCACGTCAAGAAGCTTTGCCTGCTTTTCTTCGTATTCTTCGTCAAGCTTCGGAAGCTGGGCATTGGCGCTCTTGGTCTTCTTTTTCTTGGCGGCGCGAGAGAACAGGTTGGTACCGATAACCACACCCTTCAACGAAGGAGTGGCCTTCAACGAAGCATCCTTTACATCGCCGGCCTTGTCGCCGAAAATCGCTCTAAGGAGCTTTTCTTCAGGAGTCGGGTCAGACTCTCCCTTCGGCGTAATCTTACCGATGATGATGTCGCCCGGCGCCACATGCGCTCCTACACGGATGATACCGCGCTCGTCGAGGTCCTTGGTGGCATCCTCGCTGACGTTGGGGATGTCGCTGGTGAGCTCTTCCATACCGCGCTTGGTCTCGCGGACCTCAAGCGTATAGTCGTCGACGTGTACGGAAGTCAATATATCTTCGCGGACAACGCGCTCGTTGAGCACGATGGCGTCCTCGTAGTTGTAACCCTTCCAGGGCATGAACGCCACCTTCAGGTTGCGGCCGAGAGCAAGTTCGCCGTTTTCGGTCGAATATCCTTCGGTAAGAATCTGTCCGGTGGTCACACGCTGACCCTTCTCGCAGATAGGACGGAGGTCGATTGTGGTGCTCTGGTTAGTCATACGGAACTTCGGTATGCGATATTCCTTGACTGAATCTTCAAACGCCACAAACTCTTCATCTTCAGTGCGGTCATAGCGGATTCGGATTACAGTGGCGTCGACGTATTCAATGACACCGTCGCCTTCGGCAGTAATCTGGGTGCGGGAGTCGCGTATCAGCTGTCCTTCCAGACCGGTACCTACAATAGGAGCCTCTGAACGAAGCAGGGGAACGGCCTGGCGCATCATGTTAGATCCCATCAACGCACGGTTGGCGTCGTCATGTTCGAGGAACGGAATCAACGATGCGGCTATTGACGCAATCTGAGTGGGCGAAACGTCCATCAGGTCTACCTCGTTGGGAGCCACAATCGGGAAGTCGGCGTCAAGACGCGCCTTGACACGGTCGCGTATGAATGAGCCGTCGTCGGCCAAAGGTGCGTTGCCCTGGGCGATGATTTTGCCTTCCTCGACTTCAGCGGTGAGGTAAACTATCTCGTCGTTGTTTATATTAACCTTGGCGTTCTCCTTGTCTACCTTTCGGTAAGGAGTCTCGATAAATCCAAGGTCGTTAATCTTGGCATATACGCAAAGCGATGAAATAAGACCGATGTTCGGACCTTCAGGAGTCTCGATAGGACAGAGACGGCCATAGTGGGTGTAGTGTACGTCTCGCACCTCGAAACCGGCACGCTCACGCGACAGACCGCCGGGACCAAGGGCTGACATACGACGTTTATGGGTCATTTCGGCCAACGGGTTGGTCTGGTCCATAAACTGCGACAGCGCATTGGTACCGAAGAAGGTATTGATGACAGACGATATCGTCTTTGCGTTGATAAGATCAATCGGAGTGAAGTCTTCGTTGTCGCGGACATTCATGCGCTCACGGATGGTGCGCGACATACGGGCAAGACCCACGCCGAACTGGTTGTAAAGCTGTTCACCGACAGTACGCACACGACGGTTGCTCAAGTGGTCGATGTCGTCGACATCGGTCTTTGAGTTGATCAGCTCGATGAGGTACTTGATGATGGCGATAATATCCTCCTTAGTGAGGACCTTGACGTCCATAGAGGTTCCGAGACCGAGTTTCTTGTTGATACGGTAACGGCCTACCTCGCCCAGGTCATAACGCTTTTCCGAGAAGAAGAGGTTGGTTATGACTTCGCGGGCAGAAGCGTCATCCGGTGGCTCGGCGTTGCGCAGCTGTCTGTAAATATATTGTATAGCCTCCTTTTCGGAGTTACTTGTATCTTTCTGGAGTGTGTTGAAGATAATCGAATAGTCGCTGGTGTTTGCGTCCTCCTTGTGAAGAAGTACGGTCTGCGCACCTGCATCGATAATCTCCTGGATGTGCTCTTCCTCAAGAACAGTCTCGCGGTCGATAACCACCTGGTTACGTTCGATAGAGACAACCTCGCCGGTATCTTCGTCAACGAAGTCTTCCACCCATGTCTTAAGCACACGTGCGGCGAGCTTGCGTCCTACGGCTTTCTTGAGATTGGTCTTGTTGACCTTAACTTCTTCGGCAAGTCCGAAAATCTCGATGATATCCTTATCGCTCTCGAGGCCTATGGCACGCAGAAGAGTGGTCACGGGGAGTTTCTTCTTACGGTCGATATAGGCATACATGACGTTATTAATGTCAGTAGCGAATTCTATCCAGGAACCGCGGAACGGAATGATACGAGCCGAATAAAGCTTGGTTCCATTGGCATGGGTGCTCTGTCCGAAGAACACACCGGGCGAACGGTGCAGCTGAGATACGACAACGCGCTCGGCTCCGTTGATGACAAAAGTCCCTTGTGCAGTCATGTACGGAATCGAGCCCAGATATACGTCCTGTATCTTCGGTTCAAAGTCCTCGTGATCCGGGTCTGTACAGTAAAGTTTTAATTTTGCCTTGAGAGGCACACTATAGGTCAACCCGCGCTCGAGACACTCAGCGATTGTGTAGCGCGGCGGATCGATATAGTAGTCGAGAAATTCGAGCACGTAGTTGTTACGTGTGTCCACAATGGGGAAGTTCTCGGCAAACACCTTATAAAGCCCTTCATTGTTACGCTTTTCCGGCGGAGTGTCAAGCTGTAGGAAGTCCTGGAAAGACTTAAGCTGCACCTCCAAAAAGTCAGGGTAAGGAAGGGGATTCTTTACCGATGTAAAATTTATACGTGGTTTTGTAGATGGAACTGACATTAATAAAAAACGTTAAGGAAATGAACTTGACTAAAATATAGCACAAAAAGGTTAAGAATCACCTAAGTAATGATTCTTAACCCATATACCTGATTAACAGGCAGTATTATTTAAGTTCAACTTCAGCGCCGGCCTCTTCCAACTGCTTCTTAAGACCTTCAGCGTCGGCCTTAGCAAGACCTTCCTTAACTGTGCTGGGAGCACCGTCAACGAGTTCCTTAGCTTCCTTCAAGCCAAGGCCTGTGAGTTCCTTAACGAGCTTAACCACTGCAAGCTTGCTTGCACCAGCAGACTTAAGGATAACGTCGAATGAAGACTTTTCTTCTTCTGCTGCGGCACCACCGGCGGCGGGAGCGGCTACGGCTACAGCTGCGGCTGCGGGCTCGATACCATACTCATCCTTGAGGATAGCCTTGAGTTCACTTACTTCCTTTACGGTCAAATTGACTAATTCTTCAGCAATAGCTTTAATATCTGCCATCGTCTTAAATTTTAAATGTTATTGTTTTGTTTTATTTGTTTTGTTGTTATATACCTATCGCAGCAGATGAATTACGCATTCTTCTCCTCGATAGCATCCAGAAGTCCGTGGATGGTAGTTCCGGCGTCGAGCGCAGAAAGCACTTCGTTGACCGGACCTTCGAGCATTGCCACAACGTCGGCAATAAGTTCGCTCTTGCTCTTGATAGAAGCGAGTGTGTTGAGCTGGTCAGCACCAACATAAACGGTCTCTTCCACATAAGCGGCCTTAAGCGCGGGAAGCGTAGCATCCTTGTCAGCCTTAAGGATATCCTTGATAAGTTTAGCAGGAGCATTTCCGACATTCGACAACATCAAAGATGTAGCACCCTTGAGTGCGGGGTAGAGTTCAGCATAATCTCCGTCAAGAGACTCGAGAGCCTTGTGAAGAAGAGTATTCTTAACCACTACGAGCTTAATGTCAGCCTTGTTGCAGGCGCGGCGCAATGCGCTGGTCTTCTCAGCGTCCAGACCGGCAGTCTCTACGAGGTAGAAACAGCTGAACTGCTTGATAGTCTCAGCGATTTTATTAATTATAATGCCTTTATCTTCCTTTCTCATTGTTCGTGATAGTTTTAAAGGTTACGCGTCTACTGTCTTAGGGTCAACCTTTACACCCGGACTCATAGTGCTTGAAAGATAAATACTCTTAATATATGTGCCTTTTGCAGTAGCAGGCTTAAGCTTAATCAGAGTGTTGATGAACTCGCGTGCGTTAGCAACCATAGCCTCAGCGTCGAAAGACATCTTACCGATTGACGAGTGAACGATACCGTTCTTGTCAACCTTAAAGTCAATCTTACCTTTCTTAACTTCTTCTACAGCCTTAGCAACGTCGTTGGTCACTGTACCGCTCTTGGGGTTCGGCATCAAACCGCGCGGACCGAGGATACGGCCGAGGGCACCGATTTTACCCATGATAGCGGGCTGAGTGATGATTACGTCAACGTCGGTCCAACCGCCCTTGATTTTTTCGATATACTCGTCAAGACCTACATAGTCAGCACCGGCAGCCTTAGCTGCGGCTTCCATGTCGGCGTTGCAGAGCACGAGGACAGTTGTCTTTTTACCAGTTCCGTTAGGAAGAGTAACGACGCCGCGTACCATTTGATTAGCCTTACGGGGATCTACGCCAAGACGTACATCGATATCGAGAGAGGCATCAAACTTGGCGTAGTTTACTTCCTTCACCTTTGATGCGGCTTCCGCTAAAGTGTAAGCCTTCCCAGCTTCAATCTTCTGCGCAGCTAACTTTTGATTTTTAGTAAGTTTACCCATGTCAATTGAAGTTTATTAGTTATTT
>CAJTSJ010000009.1 GCA_910578785.1 uncultured Muribaculum sp.
AGCGCACGTGGCGTAATTGGTAGCCGCGCTAGACTTAGGATCTAGTGTCTGACGACGTGGGGGTTCGAGTCCCTTCGTGCGCACGATAAGGCTCTGTAAATCAATGATTTGCGGAGCCTTTGTTTTGTTTGTGAAGTGCGGGCTGACCCTGGCTTCGTGGCGGGGCATGATTATGAAAATGTTGACATTGAAGTTGTTGTGTAACCGTAATTTGATTATATTTGCGGTATTGGACAATTTAATAGTAGTGCCAGGCCATGAAAGAGTTGCAGATTATCCAAAGCAAGATTTACGAGATACGGGGTCAGAAGGTGATGATCGACCGAGACCTTGCGGAAATGTATGGAGTCGAAACGCGTGCGTTAAATCAGGCTGTAAAGCGTAACGGTGAACGATTTCCGGAAGACTTTATGTTTCAACTGACTAACGAAGAAGTTGAGAATTGGAAATCACAAATTGTGATATCCAATTCCATTAAGATGGGTATGAGACGTAATCCGTATGTGTTCACGGAACTGGGTGTCGCTATGTTGTCGAGTGTCCTTAATTCTAAGACTGCGATTCAAATTAATATGGGCATAATGCGTGCGTTTGTCGCTATCAGACAGATGATTGCGGAAAATTCGCCGTTGAACCGCCTTTCTACGCTTGAAAGAAATTTCAACGAACTGAAGCAGGACCTGGAGGAGATATTTGCGGACTATAACGACATCAATGAGGACACGCGGGCGCAAATTGAGGCTATAAACACCACTCTTGCCGAACTTCAGGCGAGGCCGTCGACCAAACCGCGCCGTCCGGTAGGATTCATTAAACCAAAAGAATAGCCATGAACGAATTACAAGTCATTCAGAATAAGATTTACGAGATACGGGGTCAAAAGGTAATGCTCGATTATGACCTTGCAGAGATGTATGGTGTAGAAACATCCCAACTCAAAAGAGCCGTACGTAGAAATATTATCCGTTTTGAGGGTGAGGACTTTATGTTTGAACTCACTAAAGCTGAGCTTTCAAGATGCCAAATTGGCACCTTGAACGGTGGACGAGGTAGTAATTTCAAATATATGCCGTTTGCTTTCACAGAGTTAGGTGTAGCTATGCTTTCAAGCGTACTACGTAGTGAAACTGCTATCGAGATTAACAGAGGTATTATGCGCGCATTTGTCGCTATCAGACAGATGATTGCGGAAAATTCACCGTTGAACCGCCTTTCTACGCTTGAAAAGAACTTCAACGAACTGAAGCAGGACCTGGAGGATATATTTGCGGACTATAATGACATCAACGAGGACACGCGGGCGCAAATTGAGGCTATAAACACCACTCTTGCCGAACTTCAGGCGAGGCCGTCGGCCAAACCGCGCCGTCCGGTAGGATTCATCAGGCCGAAGGAATAGCAATGATGTAATCAGTTAGGTGAGAGGAATAAAGTACGGATATGGCCTTTAAACAAAAAAATATGAATTTAATGAAAAATAAGTACGTTTTTGTTTAGGAATGTTTACGCGCCGCTTGTCTTATATATAAAAGGGGCTGAAAATGGCTCCTTGTAATACCTATAAAAAGACACGGCATGGAAAAAGTCGATAAGGAAAATTTGTTTTTTAGATTCTGCCAGGGCGATGTTTCCGCGGAGGAGATAGATCTGGTAGAGAATCTTCTTGCGGAGTCGAGCCTCAACAAGGAAGTGTTTGACAGGATTCAGGCATTGGCGTTTTCCTCGGATCTCGGTGCCGTGGAGCCGTGTCTGGATGTCGACGGCGCACTGCAAAGCGTCAATGACCGTACCCGTGGCGAACGTGCTCCGTTGAGTGCCTGGATGTGGTTTCAGCGCGTGGCCGCTGTCCTGCTGTTGCCGTTGATCGGCGTATGCGCGTTTCTGCTTGTCGGCAGGGGACCTGAGATTCGGATGGTGGAGATGAAGACGCAGCCAGGAATGGTGGCCTCGGTGGTTTTGCCCGACAGTTCGGTTGTGACCCTTAACTCTAATTCGTCGATAAAATATCCGTCCGATTTCCGGGGCGATGTGCGTCAGGTAGAGTTGAACGGCGAGGCTTTCTTCGATGTGACGAAGGATGAGGCTAAGAAATTCATTGTCAACACTCCTAATGCCACTAAAATCATTGTCTACGGCACTGAATTCAATGTAGAGGCATACGCCAATGAGAATGTGGAGCGCGCTACGCTCCAGTCCGGAAAAATCGGATTTGTATATAACCATGACGGGCATGAAAGGCAGTGCATGATGTCGCCCGACGAGCGTATCACCTACGATGTGTCGACCGGCAATGTCATGCGTGAAAGAATACCTGTAGAGGTCGAGACTTCCTGGAAAGACGGCATGCTGGTGTTTAAAAACACTCCTTTTGACCAGATTCTGCGCAGGGTGGGGCGCTATTACAACGTCAAGTTCAATATCAACGACGAGAGTCTGGCAACGCTTAAATTTACCGGAACATTCAAGCATCAGTCGTTGAACAATGTGCTTAAAGGATTTAATATCTCGTCTAATATCGAGTTCAAGTTCAACGATGATCCTAAAAATGAAATGCAGACAATAGAAGTATCAAACCCCTTAAACAATATGCCTATGGATAAAAAGAAATAAAGTACAATGCAATAAAAAAGGCAAGGCGAGAATTTCTGAGGCCCTCGCCCTGCCGACTACCTTAAACCTGTATTAAGTATACCTTATATAAATTTAAAATAGTTTATGCAAAATTATGAATAAAAGGCGTTTTAACCAATCAATAGACCATAAAAATGCATTTTTATCCCGCACCGGCCTGTTTGCAAAGCCGGTTAATGCAATGAAAAAAATGTTATTTGCGGCAATTTGCCTGTCGGGCGCGGCTTCTTCGGGAACTATGCTGTATGCCCAGGCCAACGTGCTGCATACGCAGTTTGTCGACAGGAGCATCAGCGAGGTGCTGTCTGACATAGAGAAAAATACAAACTACAACTTCCTTTATAACAACGCCCAGCTGGACACTACAAGGAAGGTGTCGGTAAACGCACAGAACAAGAATGTGTTTGAGGTGCTTGACGAGATGTTCAAAGGCACTAACATCGCATATCGTGTGCTTGACAACAACATCGTGCTGTATGATAAGAAGAACGGATATGACGAGACAAAGGCTTCTGTCTCAGAGGCCAACGGCACGACAGTGTCCGGACGAGTAGTAGACAGCGAGGGCGAGGGAATAGTCGGCGTCACGGTGATGGTCAACGGCACATCAAACGGCACAATGACCGACCTTGACGGTAATTTCCAGCTGTCGAAAGTCGACCCGTCGTCGACTCTAAGAATAAGCTGTATCGGCTATAAGCCCGAAACCAGAAAAATCAACGGACAGAAGTTCCTCAAGATTCTTCTTGCCGACGACAGCCAGCAGCTCGACGAAGTGGTGGTGATCGGCTACGGAACGGTGAAGAAGAAGGACCTGACCGGGGCCGTGTCGGTGGTCGACAAGAAAAGCATGACTGAAGTTCCGACCACTTCCGTGCTCGAGGCCATGAGCGGAACCGTGCCCGGCATAGACATCAGCATGAACGGCCGTCCGGGCGACGTGGGTTTCGCTACGATCCGCGGTATAAGCAACTTCACAAACAATACACCCCTGTATGTCATCGACGGTCTGCCTACCGGCGACATCCGCGACCTGAGCCCCAACGACATAGAGTCAATCCAGGTGCTTAAGGATGCGTCGTCGGCCGCCATCTATGGGTCGAGGGCCGCAAACGGAGTCATAATCATCACTACCAAAAAAGGCGCACCGGGCTCTGTAAAGATTAATTTTTCGGCATCGTATGCCATTCAGCATTACAACCGGCCTTTTGAACTGGCCGGAGCCGAGGAGTGGTCGCGTATCAACGATGTGGCCCGAACGAACGCCGGACTTCCTACATTGCAGCATGACCTGTCGACGGACGTAAACTGGCTTGACGCGGTCATCAGAACCGGCAATATACAGCAGTACAACGTAAGCCTGTCCGGTGGAAACGACGTCGGTAACTACTATGTGTCGGGCGAATTCTATAAGAACGACGGTGTGCTTTACGGCTCGGGCTACGAGCGCTTCAGCGTGCGCGTCAACACCAATGCCAAGAAAGGAATCTTTACGATGGGGCAGTCGCTGACTCTCAGCAACAATGTCGTAGACCCGACTGTGGCAAACACTATCGGCGATGCATTGGCCATGGCTCCTGTGGTGCCGATCTACAATCCTGAAAATCCCGGAGGCTACGGTTACGGCGATCCGGCTATGAATAATTGTATCGGAGAAAACCCGATAGCACACGAAAATCTTGTGTCGAGCAAGAATAAAAATTTCCGTGTCAGGGGTACGATATTCGGCGAACTGGCTATATTCAAGAATCTCCGCTACCGCCTGAATCTGGGTTATGAGCTTAATTTCGACAGCTCAAAGACACTCCGCCGCGAGGGCAACTGGCGAATGAACATGGCATACGAACCGTCGTATGTAAGGGAGTCTTCCGGTAGATTTGACCGTCCGCTGGTCGAAAACACTCTGACTTTTGACGACAAATTCGGAAAGCATGCCGTGACCCTGATGGTCGGCAACTCATATCAGAAAGAGACTTATACTCAGATATCCGGTAAGATTCAGGATATATTGATGACCTCGGACGGCGATTATTATGACGTACTGAATGCAGGAACCTCATTGCCGGAAACGAGCGGCTATATTAACCGTGGAACGTTGATATCTTATCTGGGACGCTTCAACTACATTTTCGACGACAGATATTTCCTCACGGTGACATTCCGTCGAGACGGTTCGTCGAAGGTGAAAAAGGAAAACCGCTGGGGAAACTTCCCTTCGGTGTCTGTGGCATGGCGTCTGAGCAACGAGAAGTTCATGAAGCCTCTTACCGGCTGGCTTAACGACTTTAAAATACGTGCAAGCCACGGTACGCTCGGAAGCATGAATATCGGCTACTATGACTATCTGCCGGTAATCAATACAAACCTTACGGCTACATTCGGCAAAGACCAGCTTCAGCAGACTGCGGCCACGCAGACGCTTCTTGTCAACGAGAATCTGAAATGGGAATCGCAGACCCAGACCAACTTGGGTCTTGACTTCGCCGCCTACAACAACCGCCTGACATTCTCAGCCGATTATTATATATCGAAGACAAAGGATGTGCTTACGGCCATGCCCATTCTGCTTACCGCAGGCAACGGACTGGGCAATCCTGTGGTCAATGCAGCTTCTTTAGAGAACCGCGGATTTGAGTTCCTCGCAGGCTGGCAGGACAAGATTGGCAAAGTGTCGTATTTTGCCAACCTTAGTGTGTCGACGGTGAAAAACAAGGTTACGAGTCTCGGTTACGGACGTGAAGATGTAATCTCCGGACAAGGCAGAACCGCCATAGGCCATTCGGTGGGAGAATTCTATCTCATCAAGACTGACGGTCTGTTTCAGAGCGAGGATGAAATCAAGAATTACACAAACGCCGACGGCAAAATAATCCAGCCCGACGCCAAGCCTGGCGACGTCAAATACATCGACTATGACGGTGACGGTAAAATTACGGATGCCGACCGACAGCTATGCGGCACTCCGCATTCACTCTTCCAGGGCGGTCTGAACATGGGTATGTCATGGAACAACTTCGACCTTAAGATGAACTGGTATTTTGACATCGGATGCAAGGTGTTCAACGCAACTAAGCAATATATGTGGGGCGCAGACGGCGGCGGCAACGGAGATTCGAACTATCTTAAGGGATTTGATTACTGGACTCCTGAACACCATACCGACATTCCCCGTCCTATAGCCGGCCGAATCACCAACCGCCGCGACAGCGACTACTGGCTTGAGAACGGCAGCTATGTGAAACTTAAGAGTATCTCTTTGGGCTACAGCATACCGCAGAGCCTGCTCCATAAGATTGGCGTGAATTCGCTCCGTCTTTCCGTTTCATGCCAGAATGTGTTCTGTCTGACCAACTTCAGCATGCAGGATCCTGAATACAGAAAGGATAACATCTGGAACAAGGGTTATCGTGGAATTTCTGCATATCCGAATCCTCTAACCGTTAACTTTGGCGCTCAATTATCATTTTAATTAAGAATTTATCATGAAGAAATTTAGTAAATATATAGGAGCTTTATTGTCCGGTTTGTTTCTGCTCAGCGGCTGTGATTCCGGGCTACTGGATATTGATAATCCTAATCAGTTGTCGACTAAAGGATTCTGGAGAACAGAGAAGGATGTCCAGGAGGGTGTCAATGCCTGCTATTCTATATTCTATCGATTGGGTTCGTGGCACCGCTATCTCCACTGGCGATTGGATTTGCTGTCTGACGACGGTTATTCGATGAGTCCGATGGTGCAGACAAGCGACTGGACCAAGTTCATATATGCCGATTATAACCACGATAACAACCAGATTGAAATCTGGAAGACCGCCTATCGCGGAATTTTCCGTGCCAACCAGGTGCTCACCTACGCTCCGGGAATAGAAATTTCCGAGGAATCGAACAAAAATGCATATCTTGGCCAGGCATATTTCCATCGCGCCTACAATTATTTCCATCTTGCCGTACTATGGGAAGAAGTTCCTGTAGTCGTTGAGCTTCAGAATCCCGGCGACCAGCCCCGTCAGGGTACTCTTAAGGAGATATGGGACCTTATTGAAAGCGATCTGACCGAGGCAATAAAAATGCTTCCTGAAGAGTGGTCGATGACCGAAAAAGGGCGAATCACCAAGGGTGCCGCCAAGGCGTTGCTTGCGCGTGCATATATGCAACAGCACCGTTGGCAGGATGCCAAGGACCAACTGCACTGGCTCGTAGAAGGTGACGGCAAGAAATACTATGGACTGATGGATAATTATGCCGACAACTTCTCTGAATTTACTGAAAACAATAAGGAGTCGGTGTTTGAAATTCAGTTCAGCGATGCACTTAACGGAGCTGAAAGCGACAATAAAGGCGCTACAAACGGCCACCAGCGTTCAATCATATTCGGCCTTGCCGGAATCGGATTCCGTGACGGTCTTGCACGCCCGTGGGTCATGGAAGAGTTCAAGAAGGAGCTGACTGCCGACGGCAAGCTTGACCCGCGTCTTCGTGTAAGCTTCCTATATAAAGATCTCGCTACTGACTTCCCTGATGAAGAAACCGGAAAATTCTACGGAAAGACCTGGGAACAAGGCAAGTGGGGCAACGATGTATATTATCGTAAATATTCCCGCGACTCCTACCGTACCACCGAGGACCGCCACTGTCCGATAAATTTCAGAGTGATACGCTATGCTGATGTCCTGCTGATGTATGCCGAATGTATGAATGAACTCGGTGAGACGCAAAATGCCTACGCATACGTAAACCAGGTACGCCAACGGTCACATATGCGTCCGCTTGAGACGGCATATCCTGAAATCGGCAACAATAAGGAGCTGTTCCAGAAAAGACTTCAGACTGAGCGTGCTCTCGAACTTAACGGAGAGTGTGTGCGCTGGTTCGACATCAAGCGTTGGGAGCTGTTCAATACTCCCGAAGGTCTGCAGGCTTTGATTGACCGCGATCCGGATTACAAGAACTTTGTGGTCGGTGTGTCGCACCGCCAGCCGTTGCCGAGCAGCGAGGTCCTCAACAATCCTAACCTGCATCAGCTTGAGGGATATTAATTAGACTTTAAGAGGAAATATAAATGCGTTGTCCGCATCGCCAAAATGGTGCGGACGGCCATTCCTCTGCCCTTTAAAACCGATGACAACGAATATAAATCGAACAGATTATGAACGCATTGCAGAAATTATTCATATTGCTGTCTTTGATTATGGCATCGAGCCACATTCCGGCGCAGGAAGTGAAGATTGAGGTCAATACCGGCGACAAAATAGAGGAGATGAAGCCTATCTGGGCGTGGATCGGCTACGATGAGCCCAACTACACCTACATGAAGGACGGGCGCAAGCTTCTGACGGAGCTGTCGGAACTGAGCTATGTACCAGTAAATGTCAGAGTGCACAATCTGCTTACTTCCGGCGACGGCACGGCCGCGCTGAAATGGGGTTCGACAAACGCATACACCGAGGATAGGGATGGCCGTCCGGTTTATGACTGGACCATAGTGGACAGCATCTTCGACACGTTCATAGAACGGGGCATGAAGCCTTTGGTTCAAATCGGATTTATGCCTCAGGCGCTTTCGTCGAATCCTGATCCCTACAGGCACTACTGGACCCCCAACAGCAACTATAACGATATATTTACCGGATGGACGTATCCTCCAAACGATTATGGCAAATGGCGCGACCTTATATACAACTGGGTCAAGCACAGCGTCGAACGTTACGGCAAGGAAGAGGTGGTGTCATGGTACTGGGAGGTCTGGAATGAACCTAATACCGGTTACTTTTCCGGAAGCTTCGACGAATACTGTAAGATGTATGACTATGCAGCCGACGGACTAAAGAAGGCTCTTCCGGAAGCCCGGATAGGCGGTCCTGAGACTACGAACCCGTCAAATGCGCAACGTGCGGAGTATCTCCGTAAATTTTTGAAGCACTGTCTGACCGGGAAAAATTATGCTACCGGGAAAACCGGCTCTCCGGTAGACTACATCTCTTTCCATGCAAAGGGTGGCCCGAGGGTGGTGGACGGAATGGTCCGCATGAATATCGGACAACAGCTGCGCCAGATTGACAAGGGCTTTGAGGTCATAGCCGAATTTCCGGAGCTTAAGGATGTTCCGGTAGTCATCGGCGAGTCTGATCCGGAGGGGTGCGCTGCATGTTCAGTTAAGTACCATCCGTCAAATGCCTACCGCAACGGCACCATGTATTCGAGCTATACGGCCTCGTCGTTTGCGCGCAAGTATGACCTTGCACGCAAGCATGGAGTTAACTTCATCGGAGCCGTCACCTGGGCGTTTGAGTTCGAGGACCAGGACTGGTTCGCCGGATTCCGCGACCTGGCGACCAACGGCGTCGACAAGCCGGTGCTTAACGTCTTCAGAATGTACGGACTGATGGGCGGGGACCTTGTCAGGGTCAACTCGTCGGCCCCGCTGAGCGCGGAAGAGATGACCGAGAACAGCGTCCGCACCGCACCCGACGTCAATGCCCTTGCGTCGGTCAACGGCAACAGCGTAGCTGTCATGGTGTGGAACTACCACGACGACGACAACATCGAAGTGGCCCCTGCCGATGTCGAGCTTCAGGTCAACGACCTTGCTGTCGGTCAGGTTCTTGTCACCCACTACCGCGTGGACCAGGACCACAGCAACTCATATACTCTATGGAAAGAGATGGGTTCGCCCCAGAATCCAACCGAAGAGCAGATAAAGGAGCTTGAACGTGCGGGCCAGCTCGAGATGCTGACTTCTCCGGAATGGTGCAAGGTGAATGACGGAAAGGTCAATCTTGACTTCACGCTTCCCCGTCAGGGAGTCTCGCTGGTGAAACTTACATGGTAGCCGGTGCGCCACGTATAGATTGTTTATGGAATTAACCAATATATTATCACAATAATAAAATTAACTTATGAAATCGTTATTAAAATTCTTATTATCACTGTCATTGCCGATATCGGTGTTCCAGGCGCAAGCGCAGGAGGTGAAGATCGAGGTCAACACAGGCGACAAAATCGAGGAGATGAAGCCAATCTGGGCGTGGTTCGGCTACGATGAGCCCAACTACACCTACATGAAGGACGGGCGCAAGCTTCTGACGGAGCTGTCAGAACTGAGCTATGTACCTGTTAACGTCAGGGCACATAATCTCCTTACTTCCGGCGACGGTACGGCCGCGCTGAAGTGGGGTTCGACAAACGCATACACCGAGGACAAAAAAGGCCGTCCGGTTTATAACTGGACCATAGTGGACAGCATCTTTGACACATACATAGAACGGGGCATGAAACCTTTGGTGGAAATCGGATTCATGCCGGAGGCTCTTTCGTCGAAGCCTGATCCATACAGGCACTACTGGACTCCAAACAGCAACTACAATGACATATATACAGGCTGGACACATCCGCCAAAGGACTATAACAAGTGGCGCGACCTTATATACAACTGGGTCAAGCACAGCGTCGAGCGTTACGGCAAGGATGAAGTGGTGTCATGGTACTGGGAGGTCTGGAATGAACCTAATATCGGATATTGGAGCGGTAGTTTCGACGAATACTGCAAGATGTACGACTATGCAGCCGACGGACTCAAGAAGGCCCTTCCGGAAGCCAAGATAGGTGGGCCGGAAACTACAGACCCGTCGCATAAGGGAGCCGCCGACTATCTAAGACGATTCCTGGAGCACTGCGTACGCGGTAAGAACTACGCTACAGGAAAGACCGGTTCTCCGATTGATTACATCGCATTTCACGCCAAAGGTGGCCCGAGAGTGGTGGACGGAAGGGTCCGCATGAACATCGGACGCCAGCTCAACAATATTGACAAGGGCTTTGAGGTCATAGCCGAATTTCCGGAGCTTAAGGATGTTCCGGTAGTAATCGGCGAATCTGATCCGGAGGGTTGCGCGGCATGTTCAGTGAAGTTCCATCCGTCAAACGCCTATCGCAACGGCACCATGTATTCAAGCTATACGGCCTCGTCGTTTGCCCGCAAGTATGACCTTGCCCGCAAGCATGGAGTGAACTTCATCGGAGCCGTCACCTGGGCGTTCGAGTTCGAGGACCAGGACTGGTTCGCCGGATTCCGCGACCTGGCGACCAACGGTGTCGACAAGCCGGTGCTTAACGTCTTCAGGATGTACGGACTGATGGGCGGTGACATTGTCAGGGTCAACTCGTCGGCTCCGTTGAGCGCGGAAGAGATGACCGAGAACAGCGTCCGCACCGCACCCGACGTCAATGCCCTTGCGTCGGTCAACGGCAACAGCGTAGCTGTCATGGTGTGGAACTACCACGACGACGACAACATCGAAGTGGCCCCTGCCGATGTCGAGCTTCAGGTCAACGACCTTGCTGTCGGTCAGGTTCTTGTCACCCACTACCGCGTGGACCAGGACCACAGCAACTCATATACTCTATGGAAAGAGATGGGTTCGCCCCAGAATCCAACCGAAGAGCAGATAAAGGAGCTTGAACGTGCGGGCCAGCTCGAGATGCTGACTTCTCCGGAATGGTGCAAGGTGAATGACGGAAAGGTCAATCTTGACTTCACGCTTCCCCGTCAGGGAGTCTCGCTGGTGAAACTTACATGGTAGAAATTATAAATGATTAAAAATGTCAGAAATGAAAAATTCAGATAAGAAGACACTGGGCATCATACATGCCGCACTCATATCAAGCAAATCAGTGCAACCGTATATAGACGAGATACTTCCCGACGTGGAGGTGGTGCATGTGGTAGACGACACGATACAGAACACCAATTTCGCGTGTGCTCCCGGCATAATCCCGAAGACCAATTTCTTCAAATTCGCCACTTATGCACATTTTCTTGAAGAGGCCGGAGTGGATCTTGTCATGCTGGCGTGCTCTACATTCAACAGGGCCGTAGAGGTGGCTCGCCCGATGATCAACGTGCCGTTGCTTCAGATTGACCGCCCGATGATGGATTTGGCGGTAAGCCAAGGCTCCCGTATAGGACTTCTTGCCACGGTACCGACAACGGTTCCCGCTTCGGAGCGCCTGCTTCTGGAGGCGGCTAAAGACCAAAATAAAGAAATCTTCGTAGAGACGGTGCTTTGTTCAGACGCTTTCGCCGCCATCAAGCGCGGTGACGTGGACCTGCACAACAAAATGCTTTTAGAGCAAATAGACCGTCTGTCGGAGAAGGTGGATGCGATAGTTATGGCCCAAGTGTCTATGAGCGCGCTCGAACCGATGCTGACCAACACCAAAGTGCCGGTATACAACAGCGGCCGTACAGGTTTTGAGAAGGCCCGTCAGATCTTGGACTCACTTTAATAATTCAAGGTTATGAAGATAGCTATAGGTTGTGATCCAAACGCCATGTCGCTCAAAAATACGTTGAAAGATACGTTGCTCGACAATGGCTACGAAGTTGTTGATTTCGGCAGTGAAGACCCTATCTACGGAAATACTGCATTGAAGGTGGCCGTTGCCGTATCTGACAAGCAGTGTGACAGAGGCATACTGTTTTGTGGAACCGGACTGGGAATGAGTCTGGCGGCCAATAAAGTTCCCGGAGCTTACGCCGTGGTTTGTTCCGATAAATATTCTTTGGAACGGTCGATACTTAGCAACAATGCCAACATACTTGCCATCGGCGCGCAGGTGATGGGAGCTGAACTTGCCAAAACCAACGTTCTTGATTGGCTTAGACTTGAATATGTCCATGGCGGGCGCTCAGAGTCAAAAATCAACAGGATTTATGCCATAGAGTCCGAGTATATGAAGAAGTAATCCATGGCTATGGAATCGTTATTGTTTGATAAAGAGATACTTTTTCATCTGCCGGACGTGTATGCCGTAAATGCGATGTCTGTGGATGGCGGCATGATAGTAATGGCCGGTTCGGAGACAAGGCATCTGCCGTGTGTGATGTCATATCCGTTATTAAATAAGGAGGAAATCGTCAACTGCCTCGGGGGAATGATGAGCATCAACCCCGTGGCGGACGACGGTTCCAAACTCGTGTCAGTCATGGGATTGTTCCCTGGTTTCAATGGGCTGGAGGGAGGCATTTATTCTCACGTCAGGGACAACGGGGCGTGGAATACCCGATTGCTGTTTCCGCTTCCGTTTGCCCACAGATGCGATGTCTTGAACCGTGACGGCAGACGCTATGTGTTCATGGCAAGCGTCAGCAAGCATAAAGCAAATCCTGATGACTGGAGCATGCCGGGTGAGACATATTGCGGAGTGTATAATAAATCGACCGGATGTCTTGATGACATCACGTGTATTGATGCCTCGCTCACCCGTAACCACGGGATGCTTAAATATGAATTGCCTGGAAGTGGCCGGGAGAGCATATACGTGTCCGGCCGGGAAGGAATCTATGAATATGACGTGGTGTCGGGTAGAATAGAATCAAGGCGGATATTTGACGGAGAAGTCAGCGAATTTGCATTTGTCGACATCAACGGTGACGGCAACGTCGAGCTTGTCACGATTGAACCTTTCCATGGCAACAGACTCAATGTCTACCGTCCGGAAGGGAACGATGGATGGATGCAGATTTTCAGTCATACTCTGGCGTTCGGCCATGGGCTGAGTGCAGGAACATTGGACGGCAAACCGCTAATCGCAGTGGGCAACAGGCGGGGTGATGCTTCGCTGATAGTGTTCGGCTACGATAAAGAATCGGAATCGATAGAAAAAGTATACGAGGAGCCCGGAACGGGAACCACCCAGAGTCTTTTCGTTGTCTGCAACGGAGTTAGCGGAATACTGTGCGCCAATCAGGCAAAACAGGAAGTAGTAATTTATAAATTGATAAAAAATGAACAATATAGTAAATGAACGTGACATTCAGGTTCAGCATTTGCCGGGACGTGATCTTTGGTGGCTTTTTACACCTGAAATGAAAGTATCGGAATCTTTTTCGATGAATGTGGTAAATATAAAGCCGGGCGCTACAGTGTCGCCCGCGCACTCCCATCCGACAAAGGAGGAGATTATATACGTGGTTTCCGGAACCGGAAAAGCGTATATTGACGGCAAGGTCCATGATATTTCCGGCGGCACGGCGGTATTGTTTCCCAAAGGGTCGATACACATGTTGCGCAACACCGGGGATGTTGATATGAAGGTGTGCTGCTTCTTTACGCCTCAGGCCACTATGGCCGACTATGAGTTTCATGAATCGGTCGTTTTTCCCGAAAATCAGAATTGAATATGCAACGTATAATAAATAATCCGGACAGAGTGGTTGAGGACATGCTTGAGGGCTTTTTATTCGCCCATTCCGACATAGTCTCGCCAACAGCCAATCCAAGGGTGATAAAATATGTGAACGCTCCTGTCAAGGATAAGGTGGGAATAGTAACCGGCGGCGGTTCGGGGCATAAACCTGCATTTATCGGGTATATAGGAAAGAATATGGTTGATGCAGTCGCGGTAGGCGAAATCTTTTCGTCGCCGACTGCCGTGGCTTTTTTAGACGCATTCAAGGCCGCTGATTCGGGGAAAGGTGTAGCTTGCCTTTACGGCAATTATTCCGGCGACAACATGAATGTCAGAATGGCGAGGATGCTGGCCGAAGAGGAGGGTATCACTGTCAAGACTGTGGTGGCCAATGACGATGTGGCATCTGCACCGAAGTCTGAGCGGGACAGGCGCAGAGGCGTGGCGGGTGAGATTGTGATGTGGAAGACTGCCGGAGCAAAAGCATCGCTTGGGTATAGCCTTGACGAGGTAATCGCTACGGCACAAAAGACGATAGATATGACGCGCAGCATAGGAATCGGACTGAGTCCATGTACGATTCCGGCTGTAGGCAAACCAAACTTTTCGATAGAACCCGGTAAGATGGAACTCGGTATCGGTCATCACGGTGAACCGGGAATAACGGTAGTTCCGGTCGAACCGTCGGCAGGAATGGCCGAGACTTGCCTGAGGCATATTCTTGACGATCTGGAATTGACCGCCGGCGATGATGTGGCGGTGATTGTTTCCGGACTTGGCTCTACTCCGGTGATGGAGCTGTACATATTTTTCAACGATGTGGTAAAAGAGCTTACCTCGAGGAACATAACTGTCCATAGGGCTTATGTCGGCAATTATTTTACTTCGCTTGACATGATGGGAGTGACATTGAGTGTGCTTAAGCTTGACGATGAGCTCCGTGAACTGATCGATATGAGTGCAGATGCAGTTAATTTAAAACAGATTTAGGATGAAGAGCTTTTCAAATAAAGGAAATGCATCCATAGTCATGGATATTATAGATGCAATAAAGAGTAATAAAAATTATCTGAGCGACATCGACGGACTGATTGGCGACGGCGATCACGGTATCAATATGAACAAGGGGTTCTCTATTGCCGGTCAGAGGATTTCAGATGACGAGACGTTTTCGTCGGCAATGAAGATTCTCGGCGATACGTTGTTGCTCGAAATCGGAGGATCGATGGGGCCGATTTACGGAACGTTTTTCCGCACGTGCGCGCTTAAAACCAAAGATCTTGAGGAGATTGTCGCTCCGGAGTTCTGTGCAATGCTTGAATCCGCCAATGAGAAGGTGAAAGGCATAGGAGGAGCCAAAGTCGGCGACAAGACCCTGATAGATACTCTCGAACCTGCCGTATGTGCGATGAAAAGTGCCGTGGCCGACGGACTGGACTTTAAAGAGGCTCTGTCCGTGGCATCGGAGGCCGCAGAGAACGGCAAGGAATCTACAAAAGGAATGGTTGCTAAAATCGGACGTGCGTCACGTCTTGGCGAACGTTCGAGGGGCGTATTGGATGCCGGAGCAACGTCCTGCTGCATAATATTGAAGTCGATGATGGAATCAGTGTCTGAAAAACTCGGAAACTGATGCTGTCGGTGTAACTTACTCCCGTTTATTGTAACGGAACATATCGGATATGCTTTGCGACTTTGCATCTACTGATAATAGAGGTTATTAGGTTGATATTTAGTTAGAAAATAAGGTATCATTGAGCTTGTTAAAAATAAATTATTCGTCCGAAGTGTTTCCGATATGTTTCTGTTATGATTTGATGACGGGATATATTTAGTGTTAGCCATGAATTATTCAAATTTTTACTTGCTTTTGGTTGCGTTATTCGGAACGGTATTGTCCGGATGCGTCGGTAGCTCGACGTCGAGTACGGAGTTGCCCGGAGAAGAGCCTAAGCTTGTGTTTAGACTGAGCAATGAGCTAAAGCCCGACAGCTATGTCTGGGAGGTCTCAAACATATTCAAGAACGAATTGGAGAAGGAGTCTCCGGACGGATCGGTGAAGGCCGGAGAGATCAAGGTGGTCTTTTATGACCAGGGCATGATCGGAGGAGAGCGTCAATTACTTGAAAGCTGTTTTTTTGACGTTATAGAGATGGTGCAGGTCAACTCGTCGGTGCTTACGACCCTCGATCCTGCGTTCAGCATACTGGATTTGCCTTATCTGTTTCTCGATGAAGACCAGCACACCGAGGTCCTTTACGGAGAAATAGGCGGCAACATGCTCGGCCGTCTGGAAAAGTACAATTTGTGCGGTCTGGGATTTTACAGTACCGGTTTTAGAAATTTATTCTATAAATCGTCAAAAGACCATTCCGACATAAAGTCGCCTTCGGATTTGAGCGGACTTAAAATAAGGGTTATGGAAAGTCCTATAATGATTAGCTCCGTCAACTCAATCGGCCCCACGGCTACTCCGATTCCGTTTTCCGAATTGTTTCAGTCGATAAAAACCGGTGTGGTGGATGGAGCCGAGAACTGTGCGCCGATATTTATGTCATACAAATATACCGAGGCCGGGTGCAACCAGTTTACTCTTACGGAGCATTTTGCCAATCAGCACATGATCATAGCCAATAAAAAGTGGTTTGACGGATTGGACGAAAAGTATCGGAAGCGTATAAGGGAAGCCGTAGCCGTAGCACAGAATGAGTTCGGCAAAATATGGAACAAGACTTTAGATGATGCATACGCCGCAATGGGCAGTGAAGGAGTAAATATAAACCATGTCAAGGACAAAACCCCGTTTGTAGAAATGTCGGGAAGTGTCATTGAATCGTTCAGGAAAAAGTATCCGGAAGAATCGGCGCAGTTTCTTGACAAGATAATTGAAGTAAGAAGTCGGACAGAAAAAGAGAATGAAGTATGAAACGATTTAATTTATGTCTTGAATACACGCTCTTTCTGATAATCGGCGTGATGTCGTTCAGTATGGCAATCAATGTGTTCTGCCGTTTCTGTCTTGGATTCTCAATATCGTGGGCCGACGAGTTGTCGCAGTCGCTTATGGTTTGGCTGACATTCCTTGGTGCGGCGATTGCCGTCAGGGAGGGTCTGCACTATTCGTTCAACTATATAGAACAACGGCTTGGAGGCAAATGGAAGAAAGCTTTCATGATGCTCAATAAGAGCATCACTCTGACGGTCATTCTTCTGTTGTTTATCGGTAGCGTAATTGTCACAGCCGGTGTTGTCTCGTGGGATATGCCGGCGCTTGAAATCAGCAGGTCGTGGGTGTACGGGGCATCGGTAGTCGGATGTCTGTTTATGCTGATTTATGCGGTAATAGATATTGTTTCACATATTAAATCACATTGATTATATGACGATAGTTTTGTTGGGGAGTTTCGTGATACTCCTGCTCTTGAATGTACCTATAGCGTTCTGTATGCTTCTGTCGTCGTTGTTGGCACTCCTTTATGCCGACATCAATCCGATAATGCTTGCTCTGGAGACAACCCGTTCGATGTCAAACTTTTATTCATTTCTTGCCGTGCCGTTTTTTATTCTGGCAGGCGAGATAATGGGAGTGGGAGGCCTGTCGGTGAGGCTGATAGAATTTGTAAAGGTGTTCATCGGCCATCGGCGTAACGGTCTGCCTATAGTCGCTGTGATGTCATCGCAGTTGTTCGGAGCTGTGTCCGGAGCGTCGGCCGCTACTTGCGCCGCAATCGGGGGAATGATGGTTCCGGCATTGGAAAAGAACGGGTACCACAGGCCGTTTTCTTCGGCATTGATAGCTTGTTCCGGTACTACTGGCGCCCTGATTCCACCGAGCATTGCTTTGCTGATATATGGCACAATCGCCAACGTGTCGATTGAGAAGCTCTTTATCGGCGGTATCGTTCCTGGTATTCTGATTGGAGTCGGTATAATGATTATGGTTTCCAGGATGACGCGTAAGTTCGATATAACGCTTGAACAGAAAGCCTCATGGCCCGTCAGGCTAAAGACAACTCTTTCTTCCGTCTGGGTGGTATTGCTGATGGTAATAATATTCGGTGGCATAATGGGAGGATTGTTTACTGCTACGGAAGCCTCGGCAGTGGCCGTGGTGTATGCATTGCTTGTAAGCATGTTTATATACAAGGAGATACACGTTAAGGATTTGCCGGGAATATTCGTCACCGCAAGCAAGACAACGGCCTCTTTGAGCTTTCTGCTGGCATGTGCGAGCCTGTTTGCCTGGACATTGAGCATCGGTCAGATGCCCGCTGTAATCTCAAATGCGTTGGTGTCGTCAAGCGATTATATCTTGAATCTGTTTATGTCGGATGCATCTCCGGAGACATATTTATTTTGGCGTAAAATAGTGGTACTGTTTATGCTGAACGTTCTTTTGTTTGTAATAAGTATGTTCATCGATGTAGCTCCGGGACTTCTGATCGTGGTTCCGGTCCTGTTGCCTATAAGCGAGGCGATAGGAATGTCTACCGGTCTGGCTGCCGTCCATTTTGGCGTTATGGTCGTATCTAATATGATTATCGGGTTGATAACACCCCCAGTGGGAACGACTCTGTTCGTGGCAAGCGGTGTGGGCAGAGTGAATGTCAACAGCATGATACCGTATGTCTTGCGGTTTCTTATGGTGATGATGCTCGTGCAACTGCTTATTACGTATGTGCCGATTATATCGACAGGTTTGCCGTCGTTGATGAATTAAGTATATGTATAAGGACAATCTACAGAGGTAGATTAGTATATGTTTTTAGGTTGGAGCCGGCTTGTGGGCCGTGGAGCGGTCTATGAGCCGGCTTTGTATAGCAGGAGCATCAGGGGCAGATAGTCTTTGAACTGTGTTCTTAATATCTTAAGGGCTTGCTGGATACGGTAGTCGACGGTCTTTGGCGAGATGTTTAGTTTTTCAGCGATTTCTTTATAGGAAAGGTTGTCGTGACGGTGCATTATGAAGACCTCCTTGTATGATTCGGGGAGGTCGGAGACGGCTTTGGTTATGCGCTTGTTCAGCTCCTTGAGCTGGTATGTGTCGAAATATTCATTGTCGATAATGCTGTCGTAGTAGATTTTTTCGATTCTCTTTTTTGTCTCATTCTGGGATATGTTGTTTAGGGACCCCAGATAGACGGATCGAAACAAATACTGCTTCAATGAAGAGCTGATTCGGATAGATGCGCGTTTTTCCCAAATATTGACCATGAGGTTCTGTACGATTTCTTCGGCATCTTCCAGACTGACGAATCGGCATGCGTAGGTGCATAATACGGCATAGTACCTTTTGAAAAGTATGTCGAATGCCGTCCGGTCTCCGTCGTATATGGCCGACAGCAATGTGTCATCGTCTTTAATCATGGATTCTTTCATTGGTATCCGGATTGTAGTTAATGAATGGTTTGCAGATTTAATTGCATGATGTTTAATGCCTGAGGAAAATCTATGGTTATGTAGATATTTATATGTTGTCAGGTTTTTAATGAGACTTCTGCCATGTATTTATGCTATGGCAGAATGCCTTGGTTTTGCAGATATGAAGTTACAAATAATATTCTAACCGACAAAATTTTTTAGATTAATTCAGTTGTCTGAATTGGAAAATTACTTTAAATATGGAGACTGGGACTGTGCGTAGATTATATCGGAATATATGATGGATTAGTGCTTTTGAATTATGAGGTAAAATTGTTGTTAATATCGAATTTGTCCTATAAAATGTCGAAATAATCCTTGCTGTTTTGTTTGCTTGCCACTATCTTTGCAGTACGACTTGGACTGGTCGTTAAGTATGCAGACTTTAATGTGCTGATAGTCCATAAACAGCATTAAATTATTGTAGGAGCGGATTGATTATCCGTGTCATTTTTAAGAATAATCAGAATATATAACTTAACAAAAAAATATGGCTTAATGAACAAAGTGTCGATTTTTATGTGCGGCCTGGCATTGCCGGCATTCGCCTATGCGGACAGTGAATTGCCTGAATTGTATCCTATGCCAGAGGTTGTTGCTCCGCTTGATGTCAATAGTGTGAAGATGGATGATTCGGAATCTTTCGAGGAGGTGCAGCTTGATATCCCGATAGCCGAAGGTCCGTTTGCTCCGAACTGGGAATCAATTGAGGCTAACTATCCCGGAACTCCTGACTGGCTTAGAGAAGCGAAGTTTGGCATCTGGGTGCATTTCGGACCTCAGTCGGCAGGCGAGAGCGGCGACTGGTATGCGCGTCATCTTTATAAGGAGGATCACCATGCCTATGCAAACCATATTAAACGTTACGGACATCCGTCGGAAGTGGGATATAAGGATGTGCTTCGCGACTGGAATCCGACAGCTCTCAATCCGGAATACCTTACAGAGCTTTATCATAAGGCCGGTGCTAGATTCCTGATGATTCAGGGTGTGCATCATGACAATTATGACCTGTGGGATTCTAAGTATCAGCCTTGGAATTCAGTCAATATAGGTCCTCGGCGCGACTTGCTGGGTGAGTGGATGGAAGCTTGCCAAAAGCATAATATGCGCTATGGGGTGACATTCCATCATGAATACACATGGTGGTGGTGGCAGACTGCATTCGGCAGTGACAGTCAGGGAGACAAGGCCGGGGTTCCGTATGACGGGCATCTCACTCTTGCAGACGGCAAGGGAAAATGGTGGGAGGGCTATGATCCCCGAATGCTGTATGGAATCGATTTGCGCGAATATGAATCGGTTGATAAAAACGCCCACAGCCCGTGGTCGCCGCCGGTGGCCGGAATATTCGGGCGGCATAAGGAGTACAGCAAGTGGTATGCCACACAATGGGCCTTGCGCATAATGGACGTGGTCGACAAGTATGCTCCCGACTTTATATATACGGACGGTACAGTGCAGGGCCCGTTTACCGGAAACGGTACAGGTACGGGATATAAGTGCAATGCCATGCCTTTGGTTATGGCCGATTATTATAATCGTACGCTAAAGCGCAGGGGCAAGGTAGACACTTTCAGCATAATCAAGTTCCGCAAACCGACCAACGGATCAGTGAACACTGCCGAATTTGACTTTCCTGATTCAATAGCTACCGACCAGCCATGGATTCGTGAGGCTCCTGTAGGCGACTGGTTTTATGCGCCCGGATTTGTATATGATTCAGGCATGATGATACGCTTTCTAATAGAGTCTGTGGCCCGTGACGGCAACGCTGCATTGAATATCTGCCTGCGCCCTGACGGTTCGATTGAAGATGACTGTGTTAAAATGCTTGAGGAAGTAGGTGAGTGGATGTCCATAAATGGAGATGCAATCTATGGAAGCCACGCATGGCATACACTCGGCGAGGGAACCATGGACAATGGTAAGCTCCGGAAATTACCGGGAGGAGGACTTGGCAAGCGCCATGCCGACTTTAAATTTTCGTCGGAAGATTTTCGTTTCACTGTCGGCAAGGACGGGGCGCTGTATGCATTCAGCATGACTGTGCCCGACTCCGGCGAAGTGTTGAAAATAAAGTCGTTGGCTTCTGGCAAGAGCGATTCGGTAAAGCGCGTCACATTGCTGGGCTGTTCCGACAAAGTGAAATTTTCACAGAAAAAGGATGCATTGGAAATCCATTGTCCTGACATGTCAAAATTTAAGACTTCGTTGGTTTTCAAAATTGAATAGGACTTATTTAAGATGGTAAAGCCCCAGAGGCGGTGTCCGGTTCGAAAGAGCCAGGTGCCGCCTCTGCCTCATATTAATGACAGAGGCCGGCTGCAGGTGCCACGGGGTGACTGGGGTGGTGTAACGAAGAAACTAAACGGAATAAAAGGAATAGGTTTAATGATTTCAGACTAATCCGTCGTGATAGAAAAAGGGCAAAACGAGTCTCGTTGTCGTTCCCTAACGGATATCCTCGTACCCATCCTTAGGCGCTTGTCTATAGTGTGCGGCGGCTTTGAATACGCTTTCGGCTATCTTTTCGCGGAATTCCGGCGGGGCTATGACTTCGGCGTGGCCTCCATAGCCGAGTATGAGGCGCTCAAGCTCGTTGTTGATCACTACTTTCAGCGATAGCTGTATGGAGCCGTTGCGGAAGCGCTGTTCAACTTTCTGTGATTTATGAAATGGTTTCGACTCAACGTACGGGGCCTGTTGGCGGTCAATCTTTATGACCACTCGCCTCGCTCTGTCGTTGATTTGCTTGGTGACGCCGATTGTATCGTCAAAGAAATGTTCAGGGTCGAAGCCGGCACACTTTTTAAAAGGATGATCTTTGTCGAGTTCTACGGAGTGAATGCGGTCGAGTGCAAATATGTTGACTTGCGGCACTTTGTTGGAGAATTTCTGTCCGATTAGGAACCAACGGTTGCGGTATTCTTTCAACAGGTACGGATATACAGACAGCACCTCCGGCTTCTGTGCCTTGAACGATTGATATTCAATATATATGGATTGACGTTTGCGGACCGCATCATAGACCGTCCCGATGAATCGAGCCCCTTGATATCCGTGGCCGTGTTCCATATCCATTGCCGGAATCGCCGAACCTGTATGGCGCGAAATCTGTTCGTTGAGTTTGCTTATTGTTTCGATTGATGACGCCAACTGCGGAAAGCCCTGAAGCTGTCGCAGTATGTCGAGAGCCGAGTTCAGAGCGTCGAGACCTTCGTCATTTAGAGGCAGATGGGTTATGCTGAAATCGGGGTCTTCGTATTCGTAATACTTATTGTCGCGGACCACGATTGGTGCGTTGTAGCCCAGGCGGTCGCTTCGCATCAGAACAAGGTCGTTCTGGAACGTGCGACGGCTCACAGGATTGCTTCGCCCTTCAAATTCAGCCAGCGCATCGGTACAGGCATCGATGAGGTCGTTGATAGTCCAACGGCGGAAACGATTCTGAAGACATCTGTCGATGGTGGAGATGCGGATAAGTGTGGAGCGGTTCAGTGGCATATGGAGAAATTTGTACAAAAATAACGATTTTTTCTTTGGTGCGCAAATATGTTGCGCACCGTGTGCCGTACTTTGTCATCGTTTTAAAGAAAGGATAGTTTAACGGTCCGGATGTGTTGTCTTCCGGGTTGGACATATCCCATAACAATTTAATAATTATGATAATAGAAGGAAAAACAACATCGGCGGAAATATTCACCGACAATATTGAGAAGGAGGCAATGGAATGGGTGGCGGAACTTTGCGACCATCCGGCCATGGAGGGTGTGCGCGTCGTGCAGATGCCTGACGTCCATGTCGGCGCTTCTTGTAATGTCGGCACTGCTTATCCGATAGGGGCTTATGTCAATCCCGACCATGTGGGCGTGGATATCGGATGCACTATATCCATGCACAAGCTGTCGGCAAAAATCTGTCAGGATGATTTAGCGTTGCTCGACCACCGCATCCGTGAGGTGATTCCGACAGGTACGGACATCTGCGTCAAAAACTCTCTAAACGAGAAGGACCTTTTCCGCTTCCTGAACGCTCAATACCGGAAAGCGCGTTCGGCGGCACCTGACCTTATCGACGAGCTTCCTCGCATCGACGCACGCTTCATTGCCGACTTCTGCCGGCGCATCAAGCTTCAGGAAGGCATATTCTATAAAAGTCTCGGAACTCTCGGCGGCGGCAATCACTTTATTGAATACGGCGAGGCCGACGACGGCTGGCTGACGATACATTGCGGTTCGCGCAATCTTGGAGTGAAAGTGGCCAACCATTGGCGTAACATTGCGCAAAATCCGAAACGGGCAAAGTTTATCGGCTATCTGTGGGGCGAGTCGCTCCACGGCTATCTGTCGGATATGATAATAGCTCAGTCATATGCACTGTATAATCATCAGATTGTCCGTGACCGCATATTTGCCATTCTTAAAAAACAGTGCAAGGCAAAATTCATGGAGTCAATTTTTACCACACATAACTACGTCTCCGTGACCGACGATGTCCCGATGCTTCGCAAGGGTGCCATCGATGCTTCGGCAGGGCGAAAGGTGGCAATTCCATTCAATATGCGCGACGGAATAGCCTTAGGCATCGGTAGGGGAAATGAACGGTGGCTCAATACAGCGCCTCACGGTGCAGGACGCATAATGAGCCGCGCGCAGGCCAGGAAGCGGATAAATCTTGCTGATTATGAAGAGACGATGGCCGGAATATATTCGACATCCGTATGCGAGGGAACCCTTGATGAATCGCCCATGGCTTACAAACCGACAGATGAAATCCTCAGGCTGATAGAGCCGACGGTTGAGGTTGTGGCGATGGTCAGGCCGTTGCTTAATATAAAAGACACAGGAGAAAGTAAATAAGATTATGAAAGTCACCAAATATATCCAAATAACTGCCGGACGGGGTCCTGTGGAATGTGCCCGCGCTGTGGCGCTCGTCGCTCAAGAGCTGCTTAAGGCTATTCCTGGACTTCAGCTTGCCGACTGCGAACCGCACAATCAGACGGAAGGATGCTACATGTCAATAACATTTTCCGCCTTCACGAATTTCAACAAGGCTTTGATTGATGAATGGCAGGGGACTGTGCTGTGGCGTTCTACGAAAAATCGATATCGCCCCGGACACAAGCGGTGCAACTGGTTTGTCGGAATAAATTTTTTTGACGAAGTTGAGTTGCCTCAAATAAATGATGCCGATATCATATATGAAACCTGTCGTTCCGGGGGTAGTGGCGGCCAAAATGTCAACAAGGTTGAGACGGCAGTCCGTGCCTTGCATGTACCTACCGGCATATCGGTAAAGTGTTCAGACGAGCGGTCGCAGACACAGAACAAATCCATCGCCCGCAAACGGCTGTTGCTGAGACTTCGCATGCAGAACGAGCAGTCCCTTGCCGACTCTCGGTCGCGTCGATGGAGCCGTCATGACGCCCTCGAACGTGGCAATCCGGTGAAAAAATTCATCGGCCCGTTATAATTATTGCTGTATTTCATTGATGTAATTCCCTGACTTCTGATAGGAGTTCCGGCCTTGTTGCCTATATATTTGAATGTATACCAGTCAGGCAACTGTTCATTTTGGCGTTATGGCGGTATCGAATATGATTATCGGATTGATGGCACCTCCGATAAGAACAACTCTTTTCATGGCAAGCGGTGTAGGTCAAGCAAATGTCAACAGCAAGGCTCTCTCATACATAATCGTAGATAAGCCTCAGTATTAGTATTTAGTTGTATTGGGAAGTGGGAGTTATGGGAATTATTTTTGAAAAAAATTCCCAAGCAATTGGAATTCGTTAATCTAATTTGGATTAAAAACACAGATGCGTACAAATCTTGATATTCAATGTGCTACGGCAGTACTTCGGCCGTTGTCGATGCCGTAGGCTTGGTTGGGATTTTGGAAAAGTCTGTTTTTGAATCGTTGTAAATATGTTTATGTGTGTGCGATTAGGAGAATTTCTCAGAAACTGATTTTTTTCAAAATGTCTTGATTTAGTGTATGGAGGTTAATAAGACTCAGGGGTAGAAATGTGCCTTTTCAAATGAATCTAATATAGATTGCTTATGGTGGCGACCACGTCAAGCGAAATGTTTCACAGGATGAAATGAGTTAGATACGGTCTCGTTACAATCTACATTCGGGAGAATACGCCATCACGGTGTGCCGTGTCGAACTTGAGAATAATAGCCATGTTATTTTGCAGGTATTTTCTCAGAGCGATAAACGACTTGTTTTATATGCAATTGGGATCACAGCGAGTATTTAAGAATTTTGAAAGAGAAGTACGGCAGTTGTCGTAATATCGACATAGATGATACTATATACGACCTGGATGTCTTATACACATTGAGAGTGAACGCCGGGATGTATATTCATGGACACAGCGCTGGCGGAACAAATCCGTCGTCGGTCGAGGCTATGCATTTTGGAATGCCGATTCTTGCCTGCGACGTGGTCTATAACAGAGAGACCACAGAGAACAAAGCGTATTACTTTAAGAATGCAGATGATTTGATGGCGCCATTGAATAATCTTGATATTGATTTGGACTCAAATGCACAATCAATGTGTAAAATTGCTGATAGACGATATCGTTGGTCTATAATTGCAAAGCAATACGAAACTCTATACACGACAGACGTGTAGAGTTTTTATGAGAGTGTAAAATGCCTATGTTTTGACATTCCAATAATTATTCATTGCGTTATATAAAATATAGGCAAGTATATTTGTGGCGTTCTTGTAATTTTAGTTGCTTAAAGTCTAAGTTTTTATTAATTTTGCAAGAGTATTATTACTGAATTTAATTTTGGACTTAACTAATAACCATATAAAAGTATTATGAAAGGTATTGTTTTGGCGGGGGGATCCGGCACGAGGTTGTATCCAATTACGAAGGGGGTCAGTAAGCAATTGTTGCCCATCTTTGATAAGCCGATGGTCTATTATCCGATTTCAACGCTGATGCTTGCTGGGATTCGCGATATACTAATAATCTCCACTCCAACGGATTTGCCTGGATTCAAACGTCTTCTTGGCGATGGGTCGGACTACGGAGTGAAGTTTGCTTACGCCGAACAGCCTTCGCCTGACGGACTGGCGCAGGCGTTTATCATCGGTAAGGATTTCATCGGCTCCGACTCCGTGTGTTTGGTTCTCGGTGATAACATATTCCACGGCGCGGGATTTTCATGTCTGCTGAAGGAATCAGTCAAGGCGGCAGAAACCGACGGAAAGGCCACCGTATTCGGCTATTGGGTGAATGACCCTGAGCGCTATGGTGTCGCAGAGTTCGATGCCGACGGAAATTGTCTTTCTATTGACGAGAAACCTGAACATCCCAAAAGTAACTACGCTGTCGTTGGCCTCTACTTTTATCCCAATAAAGTGGTAGATATAGCATCGTATATCAAGCCATCGGCACGTGGAGAGCTTGAAATTACCACTGTAAATCAAGAGTTTCTTAAAGACGGAGAATTGAAGGTTCAGACTCTTCCACGCGGTTTCGCATGGCTCGACACGGGCACTCACGACTCTCTGGCCGAGGCATCAATCTATGTTGAAGTACTCGAAAAACGTCAGGGCTTGAAAATTGCTTGCCTTGAAGGAATAGCCTATCGTAAGGGATGGATATCGAAAGAGAAGATGGTTAAACTGGCTAAGCCGATGCTGAAAAATCAATACGGCCAATATCTGATGAAGGTTGTTGAGGAAGTGGAACGTACCGGCAACAAAAATCTTGATTTATATGGAGGTTATTAAAACAGACATAGAGGGCGTGGTCATAATCGAACCGCGCATATTCAAGGACTCCCGCGGATACTTCTTCGAGAGCTATTCGCAGAAAGAATTTGACGAGAAGGTGCGTCCGGTACGCTTTGTTCAGGACAATGAGTCGATGTCGACCCGCGGTGTAATGCGCGGATTGCATTTCCAGTGTCCCCCGTTCACCCAAAGCAAACTGGTGCGGTGTGTCAAGGGCCGTGTGCTCGACGTCGCCGTCGACATCCGCAAGGGATCGCCCACATACGGCCGTCATGTCGCCGTTGAACTGTCTGAAGACAATCACCGACAGTTTTTCGTACCACGAGGATTCGCTCATGGATTCGCCGTTTTGAGCGACGTCGCTGTGTTCCAATATAAATGCGACAACTACTACGCCCCGCAGGCCGACGGCGGCATCTCGATAGCAGATGCCTCGCTGGGCATCGACTGGATGACCGACCCCGCCGGAGCGGTGCTTTCCGAAAAAGATCTCCGTCATCCGTTGCTCAAGGACTTCGACTCGCCGTTTGATATCAACATAGACCTATACACAGAATGAACATACTTGTGACAGGAGCCAACGGACAGCTGGGCACATGCATGCGCAACGCTTCGGCACGGTCAAATGACACGTATATATTTACCGACGTGGCCGAGCTCGACATAACCGACGCGGACGCCGTAGCACGTGCGGTCGCTGACAATGACATCAAGATTGTCGTCAACTGTGCGGCCTATACCAATGTCGACAAGGCCGAGGATGACGCCGAATTCGCAGAATTGCTCAATGCCAAGGCTGTACGCCATTTGGCCGATGCGGTAAAGGCCAATGACGGCACACTCATACATATCTCAACCGACTACGTGTTCGGAGGTTCCCAAGGTAATACCCCGCGCAATGAAGACGAGCCGGTGAATCCCACCGGAGTCTACGGCCTAACAAAGCTCCATGGCGAACAGGCCGTGGCTGAAAGCGGTGCCAAAGCCCTGATATTCCGCACAGCATGGCTTTATAGCGAATACGGAAAGAATTTCGTCAAGACGATGATAAATCTTACGGCCACCAAACCTGAGCTCAAGGTTGTGTTCGATCAGTGCGGCACACCAACCTATGCGCAGGACCTTGCAGATGCAATTTTCGACATCATAGAAAACCGTAAATTCGAAGGCAACGAGGGTATTTATCATTTCTCCAATGAGGGCGTTTGCTCATGGTATGACTTTGCGGTAATGATTGCCGACTATGCCGACAACCGGCAATGTGACATACAACCCTGCCACTCCGGAGAGTTTCCTTCCAAAGTAATACGACCGGCATATTCAGTTCTCGACAAGACTAAATACAAAGATACTTTCAATAAAAGAGTGCCGAATTGGGTTGACTCGCTGGCAAGGTGCATGTCAAATCTTGAACATTGGAAATCATAACTAAATATCAAAAATGGAATATAAAAGAAGCATACTTATAACCGGTGGTGCCGGATTCATAGGCTCGCACGTGGTGCGGCTATTCGTCAATAAATATCCCGACTACCGAATCATAAACGTCGACAAACTGACTTATGCGGGAAACCTCGCCAATTTGTCTGACATAGAGTCGATGCCAAACTACGTTTTCGTTAAAGCCGACATCTGCGACTTCGACTGCATGCTCGGACTCATGAAAGAATACAACGTCGACGGTGTGATACATCTTGCCGCCGAGAGCCACGTCGACCGCTCGATAAAAGATCCGTTTACCTTTGCCCGTACCAATGTAATGGGCACGTTGTCGCTTCTTCAGGCAGCCAAAATCCATTGGGAGTCGCTTTCTGAAAAATACGAAGGCAAGCGTTTCTACCACATATCCACCGACGAGGTATACGGCGCCCTTGAGCTGACAGCACCGGAAGGTATCGATTCTCCCTTCACCACCGCCGCCTCTTCTGAACATCACCACGCCTACGGCGAGGAATTCTTCCTTGAGACTACCAAGTATAACCCACACTCTCCTTACTCAGCGTCAAAAGCTTCGAGCGACCACTTCGTCCGCGCCTATCACGACACGTACGGTATGCCGACGGTAGTCACAAACTGCTCCAACAACTACGGACCCTATCAGTTCCCTGAAAAGCTCATACCGTTGTTTATCAACAATATACGCCATCGCAAGCCGCTCCCAGTCTACGGTAAAGGCGAGAACGTGCGCGACTGGCTGTATGTTGTCGACCACGCCCGTGCCATCGACCTTATCTTCCATGAGGGTAAAACCGCAGAGACCTACAACATTGGAGGATTCAATGAATGGAAGAACATAGATATTATTAAGGTAATCATCAAGACGGTCGACCGTCTGCTCGGCAATCCAGAAGGCTACTCAGACGAGCTCATCACTTATGTCACCGACCGAGCCGGACACGATCTGCGCTACGCCATCGACTCCCGCAAGCTCCAGCGCGAACTTGGATGGGAGCCGTCGCTCCAGTTCGAAGAAGGCATCGAAAAAACCGTACGCTGGTATCTCGACAATCAGCCGTGGATGGACCGCATAACCTCCGGCGAATACGAGAAATACTACGACGACATGTATAAAAACAGATAAAGATAACAGAGGTAAATAGGTCTATAAGTATTAATTGAAAGGTTCGGCATCTGTCGAACCTTTCTTGGATAAATAGCTGTGTCGTTCCGGGGGTAGTGGCGGCCAAAATGTCAACAAGGTTGAGACGGCAGTCCGTGCCTTGCATGTTTATTGATTAAGCTGAAGTGGCAGGCTTCGCATTTGTCTACTACTGTGTGTCGTCGGCTACTCCGGTGGCGAAACCTGATTTGATGAGGCCGTCGAGGATGTCACCGCCGTCAAGCGATGGTGTGTAGCGTGTCAGGACGTTGAACGCGGTTTTGTCGGGCAGTCTGACTCCGTCGCGGATGGTGTCAGCCACGCATACGTCTCCAGCGAGTCCGCAGATGTCAATCTCCTTGATGCCTCGTCCGTTAAGCAGGTGGCGTATCTTTTCCGCAGCTTGTGCATTTTTGAATATTGAGTATTCTTCCTTGTCGGCATTTTCGCCTTTGTGAAGCACCGTGACTTTTTCGGAATGCCCGTAGAGGGCATCCATAACCGGGGGCCATATGGCCGCTCCGACTGAGTCGGCTACGCAATGGCGTGGCCATTTACCGCCTGTACAGGCAAATGAGCAGTGGTCCATCGGATGCCGGTCGGCCGTAATAATGATGCGGTCATATCGGTTGCCATGAGTCTGTATATATCCGGCGAGTGAGTTCATTGCCCTTTCTGCTCCCGGTACTGGCAACGCGCCGGAAATAAAGTCAATCTGAGGGTCGATGATTAGCAACAGTTTGTTCATGTGTTGATGCTGATGTCTTTATGTGATGTTTAAAACCATGCAAATATACAATAAACAATTGAGAAACATCTGTCGGATGTAATTGCTCTTTGGAGATTAGTTTGTGTCTTTGCATATATAATGGAGGATTATACTTCAGGGATATGGACCCGGTTAACAGAAGTTCTTATAGTGAAAGGAATTGTCAGAAGCGGTACTGGATGGAGGCGAGGATGGTGCGCTGGCGTATGCGGAAGTGGTGTTCGGAGCGGGAAAGGGTGCCGTAGTTGACATACTGATAGAGGCGAAGGTTGAGCAGGTTGTTGGCGGTGAGCGACAGGCGGACCTTGCTGTTAAGCCTCCACGTGGCCGAAGCGTCGAGTAGTATGAGATTGGCGGTGTTGCCTTCGGGGAAACGTGTCAGGAAGTGTTCGGCCCCGACGGTTAACTGCACGTAGTCGTTGGGGATTATGGTGGTGAATATGTTCTGCCGAAAGGTGTGGCAATTGTTGTTTTCGCCATCGATTCTCAGTTTGGAGAATCCATAGGTTGCCTCATAGTTTACAGAGAGCCATTTCAAGAGTCCCCCTTTGAAGTAGGGTTTTACTCCGGCGGTTGTCTGCCGGTAGGGAATCACATCATTGTCGCGCATCGCGGATGCCGACGAGACAGAGGCGTCGATGTCGCATCCTGCTACCATCTTGCTGTGGCCAAGACCTTTGCTAAAACCGCCCTTGACATACCATGAATCACTGTCGTTAAGACGGTCGGCATAGGTTGACACAATAAAATCGCCGACGAACAGCTGATTTGACATCATTGAGCCGTGGCTATGATTGTATGATGCCGAGAGGTTGAAGAACAGAGACTTCAACGGATTTCGATAGCGGTAGGAAAGTGTCGTCGCCACATTCTGCGAATATTTGCCGGGATTCTCGGCGATGAAAATATTGCGGTAGTCGGAAAGCACCGGAGCCTTAACGTTCAGATACGGTTGCGGAGAGCCGAGACTATAGGTGACCGAACCGGAAATATCGGATTTGGCAGTCAGTTGCCTCTTGATATACAAGCGTGGGGAAGCATTGATGTAGTCATGACGGCCGTCTGCCGCGTAATGCACCCATTTCAGTGGCATTGTGAGTGATGCCCGCCAGCCGCTGCGCTCGTAGTCGATCTGAGGCGTGGCATAAAGATTTGATATGAATGCTTCATGGATTCCGTAATTGTCAAAATCGCCAAGCCCTGAAAGAGAATTGTTCATGCGGTGCCAGTCGAGGTCAAGTCCGCCGGAGACATAATATTTCCAGAAACGTGTCATCTTTCCGAATGTGGTTTCTGTGGTGCTCCGGAAATCGGTCGTACCGAGACGCTGCACTGCATCCTCGTCGCCTGTCACAGTCAATCTGTCGGGCCGATGCTCGAATGTGTTGCGAGAGATAAACGTGAAGAGCTTCTTCTCGTTGCGTATCACCAATTTAAGGTCGTTGTTGGCGGAGAAACCCTTGCGGTTGATGCGTTGGGCGAGGTCAAACGAGCCTGTAATTGCCGAGGTTGAATTATTCCACTCGCCAGCCACTGTAAACTTCTCTTTCAGATAGTAGCCCCGTTTGTTGATCTGGCTGTAGAACTGCGCCGACAGACAGTGGGCCTGGATGCGTTGCGAATTTTCCTGCACGAACCGTGGAATCTGCGAGCTGAAATAGTCGGTGGTCACGCCGGAGCTGTAGTCGAGGCGGTCACCCATATAGTTGAGCTTAAGGCGCATAGAAGTGTCTCCGGCCCTCCATGCGGTTATGGCGTTTGCCAGCCACGACAGATTGTCGCGGGTTCGCTTCTCCGTCAGCGGAGCGTTTACTATGTCGGCAGATATATATTCCGGCCATAGGGAGGTGGAATAATCCGAAGAGAACATGTTGTCAAAATCATGTTCCTGAATCTCATTAGCCGGGTTCCAGCCGGTATTGTCGGCTTTAATGGTGATTATATTCTGATTTTTTGGCCCGATGCGCATGGCATAAAACGAACCGTCATATAGAAACGGCTGAATTCCGGAGGCGGCCTGCGACACGCCTACCCACCGGCTGCGGGCATCCTCCTTCAGCTTGAGGTTGATACCGGCCTCTTCCGGAAATTCAATTCCTTCAAGAGCCTTGACCGGCTGATGATTCTCCATCACTTCCACCGACGCCACATCCTTGTGGGAGATATTGTTGGTTGCAAGTCCGTACTGGCCTCCAATAAAGTCGTTGCCGTCGATATAAAACTTGTTGATGGGTTTACCCTGATATTTTATTGTGCCGTCTTCCTCCACCTTTATGCCCGGAAGCCGCTTGATGACGTCGATGATGGCATTGTCCTTGGCGTTGGCATACTTTGACACATTGAACACCAGAGTGTCGCCTTTTGCGTATATATCGGGGGCCTCGACTATCACGTCTTTGAGCTGAGTAGCCTTCGGGGTCATGCGCACGCAAGAGAAGTCGGCGGTTACGGGCATAGAGACGGACTCGTAGCCCATGAAGCGGAACGTTACGGAGTCTGCGCCGGCCTTTGGTGTAATCGCGAACCGACCCTCTTTGCCGGTCGAGGTAAACGCGCCTTTGGATTTCACGATACATCCGGCCACAGGCTCATCGGTGTCGGCGTCAACGACTTTGCCTCGCAGTTCGCCCGTGTCTGTCGCCGAAGCCGACAGCATGCCGATGAGAGTGCAAAGTAATAGGAAACAATGTCTGTTCATTTCTTCCAGTCAAGTTCGAGGTAATCATATTGAAGTTCAATCGGGTCGTAGGCATCGACCTGTGGATTGCCATTTTCGTCGTTTACAGTGATTGCATTGCCGGTCGTGGCTTCATAGTAGGCGTATGGATTTATTTCATAGCGGTGTCTGGCGTCGTAATAACCATTGCGGTCGGTTTTGTTGAAAGGCACTTTGTAGATGGTGATCGGGCGGTCGGCTTTCGATTTGATGCCGATGCACTCGAATGTGTAGTGGCCTTTATCGTCTGAAGCTTTCATAATAAGCCCCGGAAGACCGTGGAGTTTCCAAGGTCCGTCCATAAGCGGAATCTCCTCGGTGTAGAACACCGTCCATTCGCGTCCGCGGAACATGCACCGTGCGCTCTGACATTCATAGCCGAGCACGTTTGTGACCGAGTCGGTCAGATTCCAGTCAAGTCCGGGCATCTCCTCGTCGTAGCAGAACCAGTCCTGGCATATTTTTTCCGTGTGGGTCAGACGGCCGGCAGGATAATTCTTGTAGATGGTCATGAACTCGCCTGTGCTAAGTTTTCCCTCTATGGCGGCATCGACAACTTGTTCCTGCGTCGAGCGCATGAGTATGGAGTCAACCGTAAGATTCTTGTAGCTGGAGAACTTCGACAGGCCGTCCGGGCCAATCTGTAGAAGCATGTTGTCGCTGCTGTAATTATCCGAGAGTGTCGCAGTGGTGTCTACACAACAACGATAGTCGTAGACAAACTCCATGTTTTCGGGGGCGAGAGTTTCGGTCTCGGGAACATAAGCCTGGAAGATGCAGAGTTGACGGCGTACTATTTTGCCTGAGGCGATGGATGCCGTGACGGCCGCGAGGGCGAGAATCAAAAATGTTTTTTTCATATCGTTTGTTTTTTGTTGTTTTCGATTGACAAGGCAAAGTTACCACGGCCTCGTTCCTCGCGCCGAAAATAATCATTACTCAAACATTATGGAATTATTACTAAATTATTATTGTCGTGCAAATAGCCTGATACTTAGGATTCACGGATGTCGGGATTTTCGTAATTTTGCGCCATGGAAAAACGAATCAAGACATTATATACGGTTACGATAGTAGCCATCGTCGGCTTCCTCGGGATGCAGATGTATTGGCTGTATGGGCGCTATGAATATTCATTGATGGAATATGAACACCGTGCGGAAGCCATTATTGCCGATGTCTTATCTGAATATAATAGGGCGAGGACAAAAAAGGGGATTGCCAATATCAGTTCTTCCTACAGCATGAGCCAAGGCGTGGATTCTACCGGCCATTCGTCGCGTAAGGTGGTTGTTTCGTCGTCGGTAATAAGTGGACGTAAACTTTTAGGCATAAATGAAGAACGGCTATTGACGGAAGACGAAATGGAAAAACTGGCTGATCTCGTTACTGACAGCCTTTCTCGGGTCGAAGAGAAAAAACTTTCGATCGATGCATCTACGGCGCCTTCCGACGGGATTGCCTGGGCTGCAATGCGCAATTTTGATCTGGAGATTCAATCGCCCTTCACCATTCAGGGGGTCGACTCGTTGTTGAAGAAAGAAAATATCAATGCCAAAATCACATTGGCCATAACCGACAGCCTTATGTGGAAATCGGTCTCGAAGAGTCATGTGTCTTCGTTTAATCCTTGTTTTCAGGTTATCAGCCCTTATTCAGAACTCGAACGCAAAGCGGTGATAATCGATTGCCGGATTCCGACGGCTGACGTCATAATGGAAATGGGGTGGACCCTCATACTCGCTTTCGTCATATCGTTATTCCTTATTTTTTGCCTCATATGGCAAATCAAGACAATAGTGAAGCTGTCGCGCCTCGACAAAATGCGCAACAGCTTCATCACAACAATGATTCATGAGCTTAAACGTCCCATATCGACTTTGAAGATGTGCGTGTCGGGACTTGACAACAAGCAAATGGCGGACGACGCGGAGATACGTAAAGAATTACTGTCGGAGACACGTACGGCCCTTGACAATCTATCGGCCTACTTCTCGAAACTACGAGACATCACCTTCAACAACGTTGAGCAGATTCCGCTCAATATCCGGAGCGTTAATCTGCATGACCTGTTTGACACAGTGGCCTCCGCAACTGTCCGGCCTTCGGGCAAGACAGTCGTGATTATGAATGGCATCGCTCCTGACTTTGTAGTCTCAGCCGACCGTTCGCATCTCTATAATATATTGAACAATCTTGTCGAGAATGCCGTCAAATATTCCGGCCATGAGGTGGAAATCAATGCCACAGCAAGCGTTAAAGATGCATTAGTGGAACTGATGGTACGAGACAACGGCAATGGCATTCCGTCAGGCGATCTGAGGCATATATTCCTGCGGTTTTATCGTGGAAAGGCATCAGCCGGAGAGCAACCCGGAATGGGTCTCGGCCTGGCATACGTAAAGTTGCTTGTTGAGGCTCACGGGGGCGAAATATCGGTTGAAAGTTCCGAAGGTAGAGGCACATGTTTCACAATTAAGCTGCCGCAATGATGAAGCCTATAAAGATACTTCTGGTCGATGACGACCTTAAGAACTCGATGCTCCTCAAACGATTTATCGAGGCGGAAGGTTATGAGGCAATCTATGCCAACAACGGCAAGGTGGGGCTGGAGATGTACCGCGAAGAGCGTCCCGACCTGATACTGTTAGACATAAATATGCCCGAACTCGACGGATTCGAGATGGCGAGAATCATAAGACAGAATGACAAGCGGGTCATTATTTTCTTCCTCACCGACCGCACCGACAAGGTTGACCGCCTGCATGGATTTTCACTGAAAGGAAACGACTATATCCCTAAGCCGTTTTATCCCGAAGAACTGATGGCCAGGATAAACGAGCGGTTTGAGAGCATGACCGTTAATCAGGATGTCGAGTATCGGTTGGGCGATACAGTTTTCCGTCCCAATCTTTCCTCGCTGACCTATAAAGGCGAGACACACTCGCTGTCGGTGCGTCAGACCGAAATACTTCAGATGCTCGCCGAGAATATCGGCAACCCGGTGGAGCGCGATGTGATACTCGACAAGATATGGGGCGATTCGAGTTATTCCAACTCCCTGGCCCTCAACGTACAGATAACATATATCCGACGCCTTATCACGGACCCTTCCGTCACAATCACATCCATCAAGAAGAGGGGCTACATTCTGTCGGTCGCCCGGCAGTGAGTATAGAATCGGGGCGTAATCAGTCCATTCACGGCAAAACTTGTCGACCCGCTTCTAAAATCCGAATGTTTTCCGGGATAAACTCGAACTCATCGCAATGGTCGTCGTCGGCTTTTAGTCCGAAGGTTAATTCGCAGGGCTTACGGTCGGTAGATCCACCTTTCAAATTAACATAAAGGGTATTTCCCTTGATTTCAAAACTATAGTAAGGGCTGCAGACCTTGCCTTCAGACAGACTTCCGGTATTTTCAGGATTAGTCATCCAAGGCAACTCGGGAGTCCCGTCGTCGGGATGCGGAGATTGCGATATATCCGTAGCGCCTATCATGCGCATTTCGACAAATTCAAGCTCGGAGAAATTAGTGCATTTTATCTCGTAGGAACAATCGGTCAGGGGAAAAAATATGTAGTGCCTTTGCCGGCCGTTGTAAAGTAGCTTCGTATTCAGTTCAACGTTGGCAGTCCACTGCATGAATTCCGGTTCCGGAACGGGGTCATCCTCTTTCTTACTGTCGGAATCGCACGACACAGTCAATACAACAAGAACCGAGAGGATAGTAATCCGAAAAACTATTGAGTATAAGTGTGATGATTTCATAACACTATCTTTGAAAGTATATATTTCGTAAGATTATAATAGCTTAAGAAAGCTGGAGGAAGCGACTCCATAGCACGCGGATTGAAATATCCACAATCGCTGACAACAAATACAGGATTCTCAAAACCTTTCTTCGCGGCAACAATAGAAAATCCTGAATCCTTGGTATAATTGATGACATATAATAACGTATCGGATTTGAAAGCACCCGCACGAGAAACCTGTGGCAAATCATCTGTAGTCACGACAAAAACGTCGCCCACTTCGTTATTGCTTCTTGATTTTATTCCATTAATGGCGTTATTCGAGAATCCAGATGCGATTCTTATCGCCTCATCTGCGGTTATAACCGATGAAGAATGGGATGGAAGCACAGATTCCGCAATGTCCAATTCTGAACATGCGAACAATAATAGTCCTAATATTAGGTAACAAAAGTAAATTTTTTCATACAAGCAGATTTTGGTTTAAACTGATTTTTGCAAAAATAAATATAATTATTAATATTGCAAAATTTATTACATAAAAGTGCGGTAAAAAATTACAGGAAAGTTTTTCAATGATAAGCGGGGGCATGCCGCATAATCTAAAGTCGGGTAGATTGCTCTTTGGAGATTAGTTCGTATCTTTGCATATATAATGCAGAATTATACTTCATGGATATAGACCCGGTAACCATTCTTGAGAGTTGCGGCATAAAGCCGACAGTCAATAGAATTCTTGTAGTGAAAGAACTGGCTAAATCGTCGCGCCCGGTCAATCTGGCTTATTTAGAGGCCGAACTGTGTACGATGGACAAGGCGAGCATCTTCCGCGTACTTGAACTTTTGGCTGAAAAGGACGTGGTGCATGTCATTGAAGACGGTAGCCGTTCGCTTAAATATGAGCTTTGCCAGGGTGGGGCCAGCCATAGTCTCTCGGACCAGCATGTGCATTTTTATTGCGACAGCTGCAAGGAGACGTTTTGCTTTGAGTCGGTAAAGATTCCTGTGATTGACATTCCCGACGGATTCCGGCCCCGAGCTGTCAATTATGTCCTGAAGGGGCTGTGTCCGAAGTGCGGAGCGAAATGACTTCAGGGCAAATTCGCGTCCTGCCGTAGGGCGGTCAAGAAGAAATTTTCTTGATTCTGCCTAAAAAGTTTGTAACCCGGTTGCACTTAGGTTGTGGTAACTTTGCAATCGGAAAAAATTAAATATAATTATGGAGATGAAATTACCAATAGCTCTGGCGGCCGCCGTGATGATTGCCGGCAATGCTTATGCCGACGGCAATATCATCGGTTCGGTCTTTAGTAAGAATACATCTGAACCTATTGATTACGCTAATGTCGTTCTTGTCAATTCAGAGACGGGAACGCCTCTGCCCATCGGGACCATGACTGACGAGAACGGTCGGTTTATCATTAAGAATGCGCCTTCAGGAAAGTATATAGTGCGGTTCAGCAACATCGGCAGCGTCGGACAGGAACGCGAAGTGACAGTGGACAACGGCGAGATCAACCTTGGCCGGATTGAGCTTGCCGACGACTCCAAGTTGCTTCAGGAGGTTGTCGTGACCGGACAGAAAAGCCAGATGTCGGTCAATACCGAGCGCAGAGTGTTTAACGTAAGTTCCAGCATTGCCTCTACGGGTGCGTCCGCCGATGAACTGTTGGCCGCCGTACCGTCTGTCGACGTCAACCACGACGGCGACATATCGCTGCGCGGCAACTCGGACGTGATGGTGTGGATAAACGGCAAGGAGATGGGCATGAACGCCGACAACCGCGCGCAGCTGCTCCGTCAGATTCCGGCCGAGACCGTCGAAAGCATCGAGGTGATGACCAATCCGTCGTCAAAACATGGCACGGAAGGCACGGCCGGTATTATCAACATCCGTCTCAAGGAGGATCACCGCCACGGATATTTCGGCAATGCCGACGCGAGTATCGACACCCGCGGCACGGCCAATGCCAATTTTAATATTAACTACAATGAGGGCAAGTTCGAGTCGTTTGCCGGTATCGGACTGAAGTCGCAGCATAATCCGGGCGGAGTTACATCGCGCCGCTCCTACGACGACGGTTATTATCTCAACTCCGACGGCGACAACAAGAAACATGAAAACAGCGCTTTCCTTCGACTCGGCACCAATTTCCGTCCAGATGAGAACAACACTCTGTACATTAGTGCCATAGGAACACTTGGACATAAGTGGGGAAACACTACCACCACCCACTTGAGCAATCTTCCGGGGTTGTGGAAGAGCAACGTGAACCGTTCGCACGAAAGTGGCGACACCCGAGGCGCCAACATAATGGTAGGCTATAAGCATACGTTCGGCACTGACCACCACATTGACATGAACGTCAGCTACAACGTGTGGCAGGGCCCCAACGACAACCGCTTTCACGAAAATGAGACATGGGCCGACGGTTCGGAAGGTTCTATCTGGCAAAGCCAGCATCAGGATGTTAAGATCAACAACTGGGAAGCGGCCATCGACTACAGCAACATGTTTTTGCCTTGGCTTCGCTTCGAAGCGGGCTACAAAGGCAACTACAACCATGAAAACAGCCCGGCATCGTACTCCTCGGGTCCATCGGCCGATGACCTTTCGCCGATGAACCATCTTTACAACCGGTTCAAGTATGATACCGACATTTCGGCCCTGTATGTCAACTTTTCCGGCCATTATGACCGCGTGACTTTCTCTGCAGGTCTTCGCGGCGAGGCATGGCAGATACGCACGCGATCTCTTGGCTACGGACAGACCGACGGTGACGTGCCGCAGTTCAAGAAGAATGACTTTGCTCTCTTCCCCTCGGCATCGATAGGGTGGTCGTTTCTTGGCGACAACGAACTTAAGCTGGCTTATTCGCGCCGCATACGCCGCCCCTTCGGCCCGCAGCTCAACACATTCGAGAACATCTCCGACCCTTCGGAGGTACATCTGGGTAATCCGGAAATCCTGCCGGAATACAGCAATGCCGTCGAGCTGACTTATATTAAAAACTGGAGCGACCACATGCTTTCCGTTTCGGGTTATCTGCGATCCAATACCGACATGATAAGCCATGTCAGCTTCCTTGCTCCAATGGCTTCCGATCCGAACGTCAACACGATGTACTACGGACATGCCAACGTGGGCAATATGCTCAACACCGGCGTGGAAATCATATCGCGCAATACGTTGTTCGGCAAGCTTACGCTGACCACTACGGTCAATCTCTATAACAGCCGTCTGAAAGCCTGGAACGCCAACTATCCGCTTCATGGCGGGGTCTATCCTGTTCATGGCGACAAGCAAGACCGCTTCGTGTGGGATGTAAGGTGCATGGCGTCGTTGCGTCTGCCGTGGAACATGACTTTCCAGGCCACGGGACGCTACAATTCGCGCCGTGTCACAGCCCAGGGCACGGTGGAGCCTGACTGGGATGTGGAGGCAGGGCTGCGCAAGAACATCGGGGCGTGGGGCATATCGCTCATGTTCAAGGATATTTTCGACTCCAAAAAGACCCACGACATCCTGTACGGCAACGGATATACACAGTCGATAAGCAAGTGGTCGGGAGGCCGTACGCTGAGGCTTGCGGTGACCTATACATTCGGTAAGACTCATGAACACGGACATGACCACCACAACCACATCAACACCGGCGGATACGGCGAGGAGCATCAGCATTAGGCCGTAGACGGGTGCTTGCGGGGCACTGTAGCTGTAAAATGACAAATGTATAGCCGGAGATTGGCGTGAAACGCCGGTCTCCGGCTTGGTTTTTAAGGCAATATAAATGTTATATTTTGTTAAAATGGGGGGGGGTGATTTTATAATTGTTGTACGATGGATTTTATTTAATTTTGTGGGCGTTTAGTTTAAGACGCTTGTAGACGAAGTTGGGAGAATATTTATAGAGGAATCCAAAATTTTTTTTGAAATATTTTTGGCGGATAAAAAATATTGTCATAATTTTGCAGTGTACTACTATCCTAATACACTAAAAAGGATAGATGTAAAAAAAATTAGTTGCCGCTGCAACTTTACAGGCAGTGGATGCATCTGATATAAGAAACCAATTATAAGAGGGAGGCCGGGCAGACGGCTTCGGAAAAAGTAAGAAATGATACATCTTAAAGACATCAACAAAACCTATCCGGGCGCGGTGCCGCTGCACGTGCTCAAGGGAATCAATCTGGATGTGGCCCGAGGTGAGCTTGTAGCCATAATGGGTGCTTCCGGATCCGGGAAATCAACGTTGCTCAACATTCTCGGCATACTCGACAACTACGATACCGGCGAATACATACTCGACAACACCGTCATAAAGGACCTGAGCGAGAACCGGGCTGCGGAGTTGCGCAACCGGCTGATAGGCTTCGTGTTCCAGTCTTTTAACCTGATTAACTATAAGAATGCCATGGAGAATGTGGCGTTGCCTCTGTTCTATCAAGGCGTGTCTCGACGTAAGCGCAATGCCATGGCTATCGAACAGCTTGACCGCATGGGGCTTAAGGACTGGGCCCATCACTTGCCGAGCGAGCTTTCCGGCGGACAGAAGCAGCGCGTGGCCATAGCCCGTTCGCTGATTACGAATCCGGCCATAATCCTTGCTGACGAGCCTACCGGCGCGCTCGACAGCAAGACTTCGGTCGAGGTGATGAAGATATTCCGCCAGCTCAACCAGGAGGGTATGACTATACTTATCGTGACCCACGACCCGAATGTGGGAGCGCAGACAGACAGAGTGATACGCATATCGGACGGTGTCATAATTTAGTAGGGGGCAGGGTTATGTTTGATCTTTTCAACGAAATATGGCAGACGATGTGCACCAGCAAGCTCCGCACGGCCTTGACCGGTCTGGCGGTGGCGTGGGGCATATTCATGCTCATCATACTGGTCGGCCTGGCGCACGGCATCATCAATGCCTTCAACGATACACCGATGGCCACGACCAACAATATGGTCCAGGTGTGGCCGGGACGTGCCTCCTTGCCTTACGACGGACTCCAGCAAGGCCGTTATGTGCCTCTGAAGAGGGGCAATCTGGATGCCATCGAGACAGAAAACCGCGACCGTGTAATCGTAGCCATGGCTGAGGTCAGTTCCGGGGCTGCTACCATATCGACGGCCCGCGACTATGTGTCGACAAGCTATCGCGGTGTATACCCCGGTGCGCAGAAGCGGGAGAACATCGAGATGGCCGAAGGTCGGTTTATCAACGACATGGACCTCGAGGGGAAGCGTAAGGTGATAGTGCTCGACGCGCGTACTGTCGACTTGCTTTTCGGCCGCAGGAGCGATGCCGTGGGCAGTTTTGTCAAAGTCAATGACTTGTCGTTTAAGGTGGTAGGCTACTATGACAGCGAATGGCGCACGTCGATTTACGTGCCTTATACTACGGCATGGGCGCTGTCGGGCTACAATGACAATATAAACACGATTATTGTCGAGACCAAAGGGCTTAAGACGCAGGAGGATGCCGACAACCTCGACAACAGCATACGCGCCACTCTCGGCAAGGCTAACCGCCACAATGCCGATGACCAGGGGGCCGTCTGGCTCTGGAACCGCTTCTCGAGCTATCTGTCGGCGCTCGAAGCCCAGAACATATTGAACATAACGATGTGGGTAATCGGCCTGTTGACATTGATTACCGGCATAGTAGGAGTGAGCAACATCATGTTCGTGTCGGTGCGCGAACGCACCCATGAGATAGGCATACGCCGCGCTATCGGAGCCAAACCGCGCAACATTCTCACTCAGGTCATCGTGGAGAGCGTGGTGCTGACGTCGGTGTTCGGCTATGTCGGCATAATTCTCGGAACAATAGGCACCGAGATTCTGTCGGAATACTTTGCTGACACGGAATTCATACGCAATCCTACCGTCGACCTGTCGCTCGCCATCGAGGTGATGCTGGTGTTGATAATATCCGGTGCGATGGCCGGAATATTCCCGGCTTTGCGTGCATTGAAAATACGCCCGGTCGAGGCGCTTAGAACTGAATAAGGCAATGAAGAATCCAATATTTGACATAGACAACTGGAAGGAAATCACCGCCACTCTCGCGCGCAACAAGACGCGCACCTTCCTGACGGCGTTCGGCATATTCTGGGGCACCGCCATGCTGGCCCTGCTATGGGGCGGTTCGCAGGGCATGCAGGGCATGCTGATGAAGAATTTCGACGGTTTTGCCACAAACTCGTGCGCGGTTTTTCCCAACCGTACAACCCTGCCTTACAAGGGATTCAAGAAAGGTATGGGGTGGTCGTTGACGCAGACCGATATCGACAACATACGCCGGGCATGTCCCGAAATCGACAAGTCGACCGGTATGCTGCGATACGCCGCCACCATCGGCTACAGCGATAAGAGCTACAGCGGTTCGATTCAGGGTGTGGAGCAGGGGTACGCCGACATAAACACCCCGCAGATGTTTGAGGGACGCTTCATCAACGACATCGACGGACGCGGCGACAAGAAGGTCTGTGTGCTCGGAAAGCGCATAGCCGGAGAACTGTTCGGCGATGTGTCGCCTCTGGGTAAATTTGTGCTTATCGACAACATCTATTATCTGGTTGTAGGAGTGGCCGGGCAAAAGTCCCAGGCATCTATCGGCGGAAGTATAGACGAGTCGGTGCTGGTGCCGCTCAGCACCATGCGGCGCGCCTACAACGCAGGGGTGAGAATCGATTATTTCGTCTACACCACCGCTCCCGGCGTCAAGCCGTCGTCGTTGCGTCCGCGCATAATGCGTACGGTAAGGGCTATGCACCCGATTCATCCCGACGACACTTCGGCCGTGGAGATGTGGGACGTGTCGGACGAGTTCGAGCAGGTAACTTCGGTGTTTACCGGCATCAATATTCTGGTACTGTTCGTCGGAATCGGTTCGTTGCTTGCCGGTATAATCGGCGTGGGCAACATCATGTGGATCATAGTCAAGGAACGTACACAGGAGATAGGCATACGCCGCGCCATCGGAGCCAAACCCCGCGACATAATCATGCAGGTGCTCTTCGAGAGTATCGTCCTGACCATAGTGGCGGGTACGGCCGGCATCTGTTTTGCCGTGCTTGTCCTGGTCGGAGTGGCCATAGGAACTGAGGAGAACGGATTTCAGCTCATGTTCTCTCATGCCGTCACCATCATGGCTCTGTTTCTTGTGCTCGGCACTGCCGCAGGAACCATCCCGGCTCTCAAGGCTATGAACATCAAACCGATAGAGGCTCTTAACGATAAATAAAAACCAAAAATATATTCAAGAAAAAATGAAAAAGGTAATTCGCATTACGCTTTGGACTCTCGTTGCCTTGATTTTTGTCGGCACGTTTGTCTATCTGTACTTCAACTCACGTCCGAAAGAGGTGGTCTACGATATTGTCAGCCCGTCGGTGGACAATATCGAACGCTCCACTGTGCTTAACGGAAAGATTGAACCACGCGACGAGATTGAAATCAAGCCGCAGATATCCGGAATCATATCGGAAATCAGCGTCGAGCCGGGCGACATGGTAAAAGAAGGCGATATTATAGCCAAAATCAAGGTGATTCCAGAGGAGTCGCAACTGTCGTCGGCACAGAACCGTGTGGATGTGTCGAAACTGTCGCTTGACCAGGCCAAAAACGAGTATGACCGTACGAAAGCGCTGTATGACAAAAAGTTCGTGTCGCGCGAAGAGTGGGAGCAGTCGGAAGTGGCTTTACATAAGGCCGAAGCTGAGTATCTGGCGGCTGTTGACGCACTCTCAATCGTGCGCGACGGTATATCGAGCATCAATGCCCAGCAGAGCAACACTCTGGTGCGCGCTACAATCGACGGCTTGATTCTGGAGGTTCCGGTCAAGGTCGGAAGCTCGGTAATTCAGGCCAACACGATGAACGACGGTACGACCGTGGCCAAGATTGCCGACATGAGCAACCTGATCTTCAAGGGTAAGGTCGACGAGACTGAAGTAGGACAGCTTAAAGCGGGAATGCCTACGGAGATTTCCATCGGTGCCATTCCCGGAGTGACGCCCGACGCGGTGATAGAGTACATAGCGCCGAAGAGCACCGAGGAGAACGGCTCGAACACTTTTGAAATCAAGGCCGCCATACAGGTGCCCGATTCGGTACAGCTTCGCGCCGGCTACAGCGCCAATGCTAAGATTCTGCTCGCGCATGCAGAAGGTGTGCTGACTGTGCCTGAATCGGTGGTAGAGTGGGTGGGCGACAGCACTTTCGTGTACTGCCTAACAGCGTCGGAGCCGAAGCAGGAGTTTGAGCGACGTGCCATAGCCACCGGCCTGTCGGACGGGGTGAAAATCGAGGTCATATCGGGGATAGACAAGGATGTCCAACTTAGAGGTGCGGCCGTGGCCGACAACAAATAAAAACGATGAAGATGAATATACGCATGTACGTAACGGCATCGGCGCTGACGCTTGCGGTGCTGTCCGTGTCGGGGCAGGCATGGACGCTTGACCAGTGCGTGGACTACGCTATTGAACACAACATCACACTCAAGCAGCGTGCCGCCGACTACGAGTCGTCGAAAATCTCGGTGGCTTCTGCCAAGGCGGGCTATCTGCCTAATGTCAGCGCCGGCATAAGCCAGTCGTGGAGCCTGGGACGTGGCCTGACATCGGAAAACACCTATGCCAACCGCAACACATCGAGCACCTCGTGGAATGCGTCAATCAACGTGCCGTTGTTCGACGGACTGTCGACGCCGCGTCAGGTGAGCTACGCCAAAGCCAATCTGGCGGCGACACTTGAGCAGTTTGAGGCGGCAAAGGAGAATGTGACCCTTAACGTAATCACATCATATCTGCAGGTGCTTTACAACAAGGAGCTTCACGAAGTGGCTCTGAACCAGGTGGAATTGTCAAAGTACGAGCTTTCGCGCCAGGAGGCGTTGCTTGAGGCGGGAAAGATTCCGGAAGTCGACATGCTTGAGGCAAAGTCGCAGCTGGCTCAGGATGAACTAAGCGTGGCCACGAGCGCAAACGACACCCGCCTGTCGCTCCTCGACCTCGCTCAGCTTCTTGAACTTGACGACATAGAGGGGTTTGATGTGGCTCCGCTCGAAGAGGAAAGCGGTCTGCTGGCATCGCCTGACGATGTCTACGCCCAGGCACTTAACATCAACCACGGACTGCGTGCGGCCCGAAGCAATATATTCGCCGCCGAGCGGAGCATCACTCTCGCCAAGTCGGGATATATGCCCCGTCTGTCGTTCAACGCCGGCATAGGCAGCAGCTACTTCACAATGAGCGGAATGGACAGCGATTCGTTCGGCCGTCAGATGAAAAACAACTACAGCACCAACTTCGGACTGTCGCTGAGCATACCGATATTCGACGGCCTGTCTACCCATAATTCTGTACGCCGCGCCAAGGTTCAGCGCATCACTGCCCAGCTTCAGTATGACGAGGCGGAACAGAATCTGTACAAGACCATCCAGCAGGCTTACTATCAGGCCGACGGGGCGCAAAAGAAGCTAAAGGCCAGTGAAACGGCCAGCGAAACTGCCGACAAGGCATTCGAGGCGATGCGTGAGAAGTATAACATAGGCCGCGCCACGCCAACTGAATATGAACAGACCAAGACCCGCGCACTGCGGGCAAAGGCCGAGTGCATACAGGCACGCTATGAGATGATAATGCGCGCCCGCATCCTTGACTTCTATGCCCGCGGGTTCTGACATAGTATCGTATTTTAAATAATTCTGACATAGTATTGTATTTTAAATAATAATGTAGTAGCCGACCGGTGGTACGGATGCGGCAGGACGGGGACGAGAAACATGGTTAACTGTCCTTGCCGTATCCGTATCGGAGGCCGGAATCCGGTCAACGATGAGGCTTTTGCCGATGGTTTTCAGGAATTTGTCTATTAGTTGAAAAAAATCGGATAAATAATTTTGTATAATCTAAATATAGCACTATCTTTGCAGTGTACTAATATACTAATACACGAGTATGCTTAAAATCGATAACATCACATTCTACTATCCTCGCCGCAAGAGTCCGGTCATTGACGGGTTCAGCCTGGAAATGAAGCCTGGCGGCATATATGGATTGCTTGGACGCAACGGTGCGGGCAAATCGACTTTGCTCTACCTGATATGCGGTCTGCTAACGCCGAAGCATGGCGAAGTCAATTATAAGGGTGTCAACACGCGTCTGCGCCGAACGTCGACCCTTAATGACATATTCATAGTGCCGGAAGAGTTCACGCTTCCGCCCATAAGCCTGAAGAGCTATGTGGAGATAAACTCGAGGTTCTATCCCAAATTTTCGCAAAAGGATCTGGAGGATCATCTGGCCAAGTTCGACATGCCGCTTGACATCAATCTCGGAGCACTGTCGATGGGTCAGAAGAAGAAGGCCTACATGTGTTTCGCGCTTGCCTGCAACACATCGTTGCTGTTGATGGACGAACCGACCAACGGACTTGACATACCGGGCAAGAATTCCTTCAGGAGCTTCATAGCCTCGGTGATCAACGACGAGCGCACCATCGTCATATCTACACATCAGGTGCGCGACATCGACAGCATCCTTGACCATATCATAATCATGGATAACCGCGGCGCGCTTCTGAATGAATCGGTAGTGTCGATAAGCGAACGCCTGCTGTTCACAACGACCGATAGCCGCGAAGTGGCCGACAGCGCATTGTTCGCGATGCCTACGCTCGGAGGATACAGCGTGGTGCTGCCGAATGACGGAACGGGCGAGACGGACATCAATCTGGAGATTCTGTTTGAGCTGGCTCTTGCAAGACCCGAAATGTTGAAATCAATATTTAAAGAAGGGAGGAATTAAGTTATGGAACTGATGCAAAATTTCGGACTTACGTTCAGCAAATATCTCAGGGAGAATTCCCGGCAGCTGCTGATAAAGATGCTCGGACTGCTTGCCGTACTGGTAGTGCTGGCCCTGTGGATAGGATATGCATATAATATGGATTCATATGCATATTATATGAAATATGACCTCGCACATTCTACTGAACTGGCATTTTTCGCGATAATTCTGCTGTTCCTGGCTATGGGCGGCGCTTCGGAGGTGATGGCTTTCATGAACACGAAGGAGCACCGTATATCGACCCTTATGACCCCTTCGACGCAACTGTCGAAGTTCCTCTCCGCATGGATAATCAACGTGCCGGTGCTGGTCGGAGTGTATATGGCATTCGCCTATTTCGCCGATTTTGTCAGATATGCCGTGTACTCCTCGCTTGACATTCCGGACACTTATGTCATGCCGTTCTCCTTCAAATCAAATGATATTCCGTCGGAAGTCATACAGGCATACTTCATGTTCGTCATATTTCTGCAGTCGCTGTTCGTGCTCGGCGGCACGATATGGTCGAGCAGGGCCTATATAAAAACTATAATCGCCCTGGTGGCGGTGGGGCTGCTCTATTCGGCGCTGGTATCGCTTGGATTCAATCTGACGATGAGCGGGGGCCATTATCACCGTATATTCAGCGATGAACCAAGCCTGACGGCCATGTGGATTGCGAACATTGCAGTCAGTCTGGGCATATACGTGCTGGCGTATTTCAGATTTAAAGAGAGTGAGATAATTAACCGATGGTAAGATAATGATATTTAAAGAGAACAATAAAGCGATATATCTGCAGATAGTCGACAAAATCTGTGACGACGTGCTGCTCGGAACCTATGGGCAGGGCGAACGGCTGCCTTCGGTCAGGGAGTTTGCCGCCTCGATTCAGGTCAACGCCAACACGGTCATGAGGTCGTATGAACATCTGTCGTCGCTCGGCATCATCTACAACAAGCGCGGCATAGGCTTCTTTGTGGCCGACGACGCGTGCCGGACAATCACGGAGATGCGCAGGACTTCATTTCTGGAAAACGAGATTCCGGAAGTGTTCCATCAGTTGCGGCTGCTTGACGTGACACCCGATGCGTTGAGGGATATGTACATCAGTTATTGTGAAAACCTGAAAAAAACAGAATAAGGATGAAAACTACATCATATATAATAATCGGTCTTCTCGGCCTCGGGGCCGTGGGCGCGTTTGGAATCGGCGCGTATGTGGGCAATGCGGGAGGAGGTATTCCCGTATCTAAGGCCATGAAAGTGGCCGGTGAGTTTACGAATACCCCGACAGGCAGATTTGCAGTGCTTGATACGGAAGTAAAGATTTTCTGCGACACATTGCGCATGGATTTATGCAATGATTTGATAATTAATGTGTCGGAGGATGCGTCTCTTGAGTCTCCGAGTATCGGGATGAACTCCGACTGGGGCAAGTATCTTACCGTCCGTGAATCGGGCGACAGCCTCATTCTGGACTTTGACTTTCACGAATGTATGCCGGGAAAGACGTTCACGCGTGATCGTGTCACTGACAATCCCTCGTCCAGGTTGAAGCCGTTTGTTCCTGCCGACATCACGATTACAGTTCCGAAGGGCATGCTTAAATGTGTGAATCCCGACCGATATACGAGTTTTACATTCAACGGTCTGGAGGCCGACTCGCTTGATTTCGACCTGCTGACGTCGATGTCGTTCGACATGTGCCGTATCGGTAGGCTGTCGTTCTCGGGCAATGTGGAGTCTGGATTTATAAATGATACTTGGAATGGTTCCGTTGATAGTGCGCATCTGCTCTTTAAAGGGTCGCAGATTGGACTGTTGACTCTTGACGTGCCGGTTGGAACAGTCGGCATCGCGGGCGAGGGTTCGATGATTGAAAAATTGGTGTGGAACGACGCTTCGACCAAAGGTGGTCAGACGGCTTTTCTGAATGCTCCAAAGGGGACGTTCCGCGAGTTTGAATGGAATTCGCCCACTTATGAAAATACGCTCCAATATCAGTTGGACTTAAACGCCAAAGGCAAGTTCAGCATAACCGATTGACAGAGGGTTTCCATAGATTATTTGATAATAACGGCATCGCCTGCCTTGCTCGTAGGGAGCGGGGCAGGCGATGGTTCTGTTTATGCGGATGCAGGGCTGTGCCGCTTATTTGCCCTTGACTTCAACTTCGGGGGCTATCAGCTTGTAGCCCTTGCCGTGGATGTTGATGATTTCGATTGACGGGTCGTCCTTAAGGTGCTTGCGCAGCTTGGTGATGTATACGTCCATCGAGCGTGCGTTGAAGTAGTTGTCATCAATCCAGATGGTCTTGAGCGCGAAGTTGCGTTCAAGTATTTCGTTGACGTGGGCACACAGAAGACTGAGCAGTTCGCTCTCTTTGGTGGTGAGTTTGGTCACCTTGTCGTCGATCATGAGCACCTGCTTCTGGGTGTCGAAAGTGAATCGACCAATCTTATACATTGTGATTTCTTTGCCTTTCTTGCCTTTGACGCGGCGCAGTATGGCTTCAATACGGAACACGAGCTCTTCCATGGAGAAGGGCTTGGTGATGTAGTCGTCGGCTCCGATTTTGAATCCTTCGAGGATGTCTTCCTTAAGCGACTTTGCGGTCAGGAAGATGATGGGGATTTCGGAGTTTACGGTGCGGATCTCTTGTGCCAATGCAAATCCGTCCTTCTTGGGCATCATCACGTCGAGCACGCAGAGGTCGTACTTGCCTTTAAGGAAGGCTTTGTAGCCGGCTTCGCCGTCGGGGAACAAATCCGCGTTGAACCCTTTTGCCTGAAGATATTCTCTCAGCAACATGCCAAGGTTTTCATCATCTTCGCATAATAAAATACGCAAACGTTCTTCCATAATAGTTTAATTTATTGTAAGTGGTAAAGTAATAATAAAAGTAGAACCGGAGCCGAACTCGCTTTCAACACGGATGTCGCCGCCGAGTTCGCGCACCATTTTATGTACGTAGGCCAGTCCCAACCCGAAACCTTTCACGTCGTGGCGGTTTCCGGTGGAGACCCGGTAGAATTTTTCGAAGATTTTTTTCAGATCTTCGCGTTTTATGCCGATTCCGTTGTCGGAGATGCGGATTTCAAGACGGTTGTTGGATATGTCGGCCGACGATACCTTGAGCTGCAGCGGAATGTCTTCGCGGCGGTATTTGACGGCGTTGTCGAGAAGGTTGAAGATGACGTTGGTGAAGTGCATCTCGTCGACTTCGACCAATGCGTTCATAGCCTCCAGGTCAGTCTCGATATGTCCGCTGTAGGATTCGACTTTGAGCTTGAAGGTGCTTACGATGTTGGCTATGGCCTTGTTGGCATCGATCTCCTGCAGACGCAGTGTGGCCTTCTGGCGGTCGAACATCGACATCTGCAATACCTTTTCCACCTGGAACCGCAGACGCTTTGTCTCGTCGTTGATGACGGTGGATATATGCTGCATCATGGCCGGCGACTTGCGTACCGAATCGTCGTTGAGCATCTGCGCCGCCAGCGAGATGGACGATATCGGGGTCTTGAACTCGTGGGTCATGTTGTTGATGAAGTCGTTCTTCATCTCGGTCAGCCTCTTCTGCTTAAAGGCTATGATGATGGTGTAGAGGAACACTATAAGCAGAATGAGCGTAAAGATCATGGACGGAATCATGAACTTTATGGACGACATGATGTAGTTGTGTTTCGTGGGGAAGTACACCTTTATGTAGTTCATGCGGTTGGCCGGGTCGTTGGGAAACAGGGTCTGCACAAACAGGTTGTCCTTGCCGATGCGGGCGGCGTCGTAGCCTGAGCTCTTGTAGATGGTGCGTCCGGCGCGGTTGACTACCGCAAATTCAAACGGCAGGTTGAGCCCGTTGTTCTCAAATTCGGAGTGCAGATAGCCGGCCACGGTAGCCGAGTCGGCGCGTTCCTGGATGGGACGGTTGCTCGACTGGCTGAGTATGTTGAGAATGACCTCGTCGAGGAGTCCCTTCTGGTAAAGATATTGTCCTTTTATGGTCTCCTGTATGTTGCGGTAACGCTCTGCGTTTGTGCGCTTTATGTCGGATTGCTTAGAATCTTTCTCTCTGATGGTCACATCGGCCTGGAGTCCGTCAGGCATGGTAAGGGAGTAGTTGAACCGTCCGTTCTTTTCGAGTGACGTCGGTGCTTGTGAATATATGGTGGCTTCTATGGCCGCCGCGTCCTCTTCGAGGAAGTGGCGCGTCTCGTCCTGTTCGAGTGTGCTCGACACCGCATAGAGGCTTCTGCGGACACCTTCGTTGAACTGGTCGTCGCGCATACGGATCATGTTCTTCATATACATAACCTGTATATAAAGCAAGCCGCAGAATGTCAAGGCCATTATAATTGTCAGAAACCAGATAGTAGTTTTCTTCATAATCAGTAGTGAAGTGCGTTTAGACTTCTTTTATATTATATAACATTAACAATTGGAGGCGTTAATTGTTTTGGAACTTTCAGATAAATCGTCAGCGCCGTTAATTAACACTCAAATGCAAAATTAACATAAAAGCCTAATAAACCAAAATTCCACCGTAAATATTATCGAGGATTTAAACTTTAATAGCATTTGAGCGATGTCAAATAAATAGATTCGTTTAAAAAAGTTATAATAAAATTTCAGTCGAGCTATTAATTTGCTAACTTTGTCCCGATGAATACAGATGGTTTCAAGGCCTCCGGGCCGATAGGAGTGTTTGATTCAGGCTATGGCGGCCTGTCGGTGCTGAGGGAGATTCAAAAGCGGCTTCCGCAGTATGATTATCTGTATCTTGGCGATAACGCCAGGGCACCTTACGGCACACGTTCGTTTGATATAGTCTACAGGTTCACGCTTGAGGCCGTCAGATACATGTTTGAGCGCGGTTGCCATCTGGTGATTCTGGCGTGCAACACCGCTTCGGCCAAGGCATTAAGGTCGATACAGCAGAACGACCTGCCGCTGATAGACCCTGACAGGAGGGTGCTCGGTGTGATTCGCCCCACAGTAGAGAAGGTCGGTGAAATAACCCGTAGCGGAAACGTCGGTCTCGTCGGTACGCCAGGTACGGTAAAAAGCCAAAGCTACGACATGGAGATAGCCAAACTGTACCCTGATTTTCATTTATATTCGCAGCCATGCCCCATGTGGGTGCCTTTGGTGGAGTATAAGGAGTTTGACTCGCCCGGAGCCGACTACTTTGTCAAGCAGGAGCTTGACAGGCTGATGTCGCGCCAGCCCGGCATCGACGCGCTGATACTGGGGTGCACCCACTATCCATTGTTGTATGACAAGATTGTCAAGTATGTGCCCGGGAGTGTATCGATTATATCTCAGGGAAAGATAACGGCAGACAGTCTCGCCGACTATCTGAACCGTCATCCGGAGATGGAGGTAAAGTGTTCAAAGGGTGGGAACACGACATATCTGACCACCGAAAATCCTGAAAAATTTGCCGATTTGGCGGCGGTGTTCCTTGACCGTAGCGTCGATGTGGAGCATGCCGAACTGTCGTGCTGACAATTGCCGGTCGCCTGACCGGTAAGCATATAATAAAAAAGACACCTTGAAAAAGGTGTCTTTTTGTTTCGGTTGTTGTCTATAATTCTTATTGCAGACCGAGGTTTTTCTTTACGAGCGGAGTCACATCAATCACATCGTCGCCGGTGTAGATGGGCTGTCCGTATTCAAAGATGAATGTAAGGCCGTTTTCCTTGCCTACAGCATTGATGGCAGTGGTCATTTTTTCGATGACGGGAGCCATGAGCTGCTGCTGCTGACGCTGAAGGTCCTGAGATGCAGTCACGCGGAACTGTTCGAGCTTGTTGTAGAGATCCTGAATCTCCTGCTGGCGGCGCTGCTTGATTGATTCGGGAGTAGCTGCGTCAAGAGCTTGGAAATCGGCATATTCCTTGTTCATCTGCTCGTTGAGTTTCTGGAATTCATCTTCATATTTCTTTGAAGCGGCTTCAATCTGTTCATTCACTGTCTTGACATCAGGCATCGCTTCCATGACAGTCTGAGTGTTGACTACGCCGAATTTGGGAGACTGTGCAACGGCAAGCATCGGGAGTGCCACAAGGATGGCAAGCAAAATTTTTTTCATCATATTAAGTTGTGTTTTGTTAAAATTTTCCGGTTAAGTTAAATTTGCTGCGCAAAGATAAGAAACTGCGGGCAGATATGCTAATGTAAATATGCAAAAAAGATTAATATGCATGTAAATCTGCTTATTTGCCGTAGCCCATCTTGGTCAGAACTTCGTTGCTGACGTCAATTCGCGGCGAGGCGAATATGATGTTGGCCGACGATGCGCGGTCGAAGATGCATTGGTAGCCGCGCTCTTCGCTCACCTTCTTTACGGCGTTGTATATCTCGTCCTGGATAGGCTGCATAAGGCTCTGGCGTTTCTTATAAAGCTCACCTTCCGGTCCGAAGTATTTGTAGCGGAGTTCGGTGGCTTCTTTCTCCTTTGCCACTATCTCGGCTTCCTTTTTGGTCTTCTGTTCGTCGGTCATGAACACCATGTCGGCCTGGAAGTTCTTGTACATGTTCTGGGCTTCGGTGGCTTTGGACTCAACCTCTTTCTGCCAGCGCTGCGATATCTGGTTCAGCTGTTCGTTGGCCATTTCGTAGGATGGTATGTTCTTCAGGATATATTCCATGTCGATAAGGGCGAACTTCTGTGCTGATGCTCCGAAAGCGCACGCGATAATCATAATGAGTGCGAATGTCAATTTTTTCATCGTTGTCTTACTTTAGAGTTATTACTTGACTATATGACGCTGAAAGGGTGCCGATGGTTTAGTTTAATTATGCTTTTTTAAAACTCTTGACCAAGGATGAAGTGGAACTGGCTGCCTCCCTTGCGTCCGAACACTGTGTCGAAACCGTAGGCCCAGTCGATACCCATCATGCCGACCATCGGAAGGAAGATGCGCACACCGGCACCGGCGCTTCGCTTGAGGTTGAACGGTTCGAAGTCGCTGACCTTGGTCCAGGCATTACCTGCCTCGACGAATCCAAGTCCGTAGATGGTGGTCGAGTTGGACAGCATGAACGGGAAGTGGAGCTCCATGCCGACGCGTGCATAGGCGTAGCCTTCGCGGGTGTAGGGGGTGAACTGTCCGTTTTCGTAACCGCGGAGTGCGATGGTCTCGGTTGCGTAGGTGTATGATCCCGACATACCGTCACCGCCGACGTAGAATGTCTCGAACGGCGACTTCAGGTATTTGTTGTAGCTTCCGAGAAGACCGAAGTCCGCGCGGGTCATCATCACGAGTGTCCATTTGCCGTCGACATCGGTGAGCGGAGTGTATGTACGGCTCTTGAAGCGGAGTTTCCAGTATTCAATCCAGCGGTAAAGCTCTTTCTTGGCTTCGGTGGTGTTGGTCTCGGACAGCTTCTTCCAGTCCTTTTTACCGAACATCGACGCAGGTGGAGTCATCTGCAGGTCGAGTGAGAAGATTGAACCGCGGCGGGTGTAGAGCGGGTTGTCGATTGACTGGCGCGAGAGGTTAAGACCGAGCACGAGCGAGTTTGACGTACCGTTGTTCATATAGTAGAGGTAGTCCCAGTTCTTGAGGTTGTACCAGTTGTAACCGAGGCTCACCTGGAACGAGAAGTAGTCGTCGGGCCAGCTCAGACGCTTACCGATACCGATTGTGATACCGGCCATCTGGAGCACCTTGTTGGGGTCGTAGGCATTCTCGTAGGTGTTCTGATAGTAGTCGTTCATGTAGGAGTTTCCGTAGCCATAACCGTAGCCGTAGCCTCCGTAGCCGAATGCTGAGTTCATCCACTGGCTGTTGTAGTATGAAGAGTTGATACCTGTCTGGCGGGCATAGTAGGCCGATACCGACAGCGAGTTGGGACGTTTACCTCCGAACCATGGATCAAGGAACGATACAGAGTAGCTCTGATAGTATTTGGCGTTGGTCTGGGCACTGATGGTGAATGTCTGGCCTTCGCCCTGGGGTATCACACCTTTGTATGAACTCGGGTTGAATAGGTTTTTGATAGAGAAGTTCGTGAACTTAAGGGCAAGACGTCCGATAAGGCCGGTCTGTCCCCAACCGAACGATACTTCCACCTGGTCATTGGCTTTTGATTCGAGGTTGAAGACGATGTCGACCGTTCCGTTCTCGAAGTTCGGTTCATGCTGGAGGTCCATGGTTTCGGGGTCGAAGTGTCCGGTCTGCGCGATTTCGCGGGCAGAACGCATGATGTCCTCACGGCTGTAAAGCTGACCCGGACGCACATACAGTTCACGTCGGATAACCTTTTCGTAGAGTCGGTCGTTACCGTTGATAATCACGTTGTTGATAGTGGCCTGAGGTCCTTCTATAACTCGCATTTCAAGTTCTATGGAGTCGCCATCAACGTTCTTTTCAATGGGTACGATTCGGCTGAACAGGTAACCGTTGTTCTGATATACTGCGCTGACGGCATCGTCGTCTTCGCTGAGTCGCTTTGTGAGCAGTTTCTGGTTGTATACATCGCCGGGATTGAATCCAAGCAGATAGTCAAGGAACTGGCTGTCATATACGGTGTTGCCCACCCATTCGACATCTTTGATGAAGTATTTTTTACCTTCCTGAAGGGTGATATATACGTCGACGTTCTTATCGTCGTAGGGAACCACGCTGTCGCTCAGGATTTTTGCGTCGCGATAACCTTTCTCGTTATACTTTTCAATGATGAGGTCGAGGTCGTTTTCAAAGTCGCTCTCAACGAACTTCTTCTGACGGAAAAGGTTGATGAGTTTGCCCTTCTCGTTGGTCTTCTTCATCGTGCGCTGTATGGCGCGGTCGCTCATCACTTCATTGCCGTCAATGTAGATTTTGTGTACCTTGACCTTGTTGTTCTTGTTGATGTTGATGTTGACTATATTTGAGTTGGGGTTTGACAGGTCTTCCACCTGGTCGATGCGTATTTCGGCATTTCCGAATCCCTTGTTGTCGTAGTAAGACTTGATGATGGCCGTGGCTCGGTTGACGATGTTCGGCGTAATCTGGTTGCCGGGCATGAGCTGCAGACGCTCCTCGAGGTCTTTCTTTTCGCCCTTGCTCGCTCCTTTATAGTTTATGGCAGAGATTCGGGGCTGAGGCTTGAGCGCAAATTCAAGCCAGATTTTGTTGCCGGCAATCTTCTGTACTTTGATCTGTATCGATGAGAACAGACCTTGACGGGCAAAACGCTTTGCCGCGTTGGTAATGTCGGGACCGGGAACCTCGATTTTATCGCCGATGTTCAGTCCGGAGTAACCGATGATGATGTAGTCCTCGTAGTTGGGGACTCCTGTCACTTCCATGCCTGCTATCTCATACGTTTTAGGTATTCCTGTGTAGAGGATGTTGGGGTTGTAGATAGTGTCGACAGGTGCGGCCGACTTAGCGGCGCCGTTGGCCGCAATACTGAGCATGACGATTAATATGATTAACAGCTTTGAACGCATAATCTGAATGTGATGATATATGGTTGTTATCTATTTATTTCTAAAGTTATTAGTCCTCCTGGATGTCCTCCGGATCCAATTGTTCGCTTGTCTTTCCGAATCTTCGTTCCCTCCCCTGATATTCAGTAAGGGCCTTTATGAATTCATCTTTTGTGAAGTCGGGCCAATATGTCCGGGTCAGGTATATCTCGGAATAAGCTATCTGCCACAACAGGAAATTGCTTACGCGAAAATCGCCTCCGGTTCGTATGAGCAGGTCCGGGTCCGGCATGTCGCGTGTGGCGAGATGCTCGGCCACGGTCTCCGGAGTGATGTCCTTGGGGTCGATGGCTCCGCTTTGGGCCAATGACGCCACTTGACGCATTGCTTCCGTGATTTCCCACCTTGATGAGTAGCTGACTGCGAGAATCAGAGTCAGTCCGGTGCAGTGTGCCGTGTCGTCCATGCACTTGCACAGTCTTTTGTAGGCAAATTCCGGCATACGCGAGAAGTCGCCTATCATAGTGAGTCTGACGTTGTTTTTTATTAGGTCGGCGGTCTCACGTTCAATGGCCATGACGATAAGGTGCATCAGTGCGTCTACCTCTTCGCGCGGACGATTCCAATTTTCTGTGGAGAATGTATACAGCGTCAGATATTCCACTCCGGCTTCCGAGGCGGCTTCCGTGATTTTGCGCACGGTGTTTACTCCCTCGACATGCCCTTCCGATCGGTCGAGGCCACGCGCCTTGGCCCAGCGTCCGTTGCCGTCCATGATTATGGCTACGTGGCGGGGCACCCTTGTGGGGTCGAAGCTGTTGATATGTGGCGAGTCAGTCATATACTTTTCAAAATTAATCTACATAAAAGCAATTTTTGCACCTTTCACCGAATTCATAGCTGATTGACACCATGAGTGTCGAATACCAGTCGGTATTCTTCATGAACGAACTCTTTATCTGGTATAGGTCGTCCAGTACAGGCCCGTCGATGTTGTCGTTGAAAGCCTTTGTCATGGTCCATTCCACGCCTAAATTTATGCGTTCGCGCAATTTGTACTTTATGCCTACGCTCATCGGAATGTTGAATGCCACTGCTGTGCCTTGGCACGACGCCACCGTAAGTCCAGCTCCAAGCGACAGATACGGGCTCCAGCGTTTGAGCTTGCGGTAGGTCTCTCCGATTCCGTAATTGAAAAAATTAAATTCCACACGTCCGCTTAAGTCATAGACTTTGGACGTGAATTTATATGTTTCCCCTCCGGGATACACATTTGTCATGTCGGCGCTGTTGCCGCTTAGACCTGCATAGGTCAGCATGCCTTTGATGGCCCAACGTGTGTTGGGCAGATACCTGAACGATGCTCCGGCTGCAAGTCCGGGATTTTTGTACAGGTTGCTTGAGTTGGCATCGCCAAGATACCCGCTCATGCCGAGCGAAGCTCCGATGTCGAATCTGTAGGCGGCTTCCTGTGCCGTAGATACCGCAGGACGCCAAAGCGCTGTAGCCATCAAGAATATGGTGGCTAACACTTTAAGCGACGTTGACGGTAAAGTTTTCATACGGCTTGGCTGCATCGTTTATCGACTTTCGGTATGTTTTGGTGGCCGTTATTGCAGTGGTTTGAATGTCAATCGGTTGATGGCTCCGCGCCATACCTGGTTGCGCGTTTCGAAGGATAGGTTTTCGCCTCCGAATATGTATATGTAGGGGCATTCCCATGACGTAATCGGCGACACCGCACGGCTGGCGGCAGATTCGGTCGCGTCGTCGTTAATCACCCACCATGCCGGAAGTTCACGGGTGCCGACGGACTTCCATGCATTCTGTCCGGCAGCTTCTTCTGGTGCATTCAGATATTGGGTGCAGACATAGCCCTGGGCCGATGAAAACTTCTCCATGTCACTGGGCAGTTGCATTAGTTCGTCTGCCTCATGCCAGTTTAAGCCCTGGTCGCGTGAGATGTAGACCCTGCTCGATAGGTAGCCGTCGGAATTGCGTCCGCAGATTGCAAACAAAGTCGACTGTTTGGTAAATGTCCATGTCAGGCTGTTTGTCTTGAAAGTGAAGTAGGGCACCAGTGTCACGCCTTCGTAAGCATGGCCTTTGGGCAGATTGCCGAGCAATGCCCATGTGGAGCCGTCGTAGCCCCAGGTCTCGCCCGAAACCTGTCCGTCGGCTTTGCGTCCTCCGACGAAAATAGCCAAAGGTTTTTCGCTCCATTCATTTTTGAACGAAAGCAACTGGCTTGTGCCCTTTATCGGGCATCCTGCAGGAATCTGTGTCGAAACGAATCCTTCAGGGGCGGGATATGCCACATGCATATACTTGCCGGCGTCCTGCTTTACACCTATTATGTGGTTGTCGTATGAGCCGTAAATGTAGTCCCAGCTTTCTCCTGTAGCTGTCCACGACAGACCGTCGGCGGATGCATAAAGCTTCTTGTCGGTCGACAGTACATAAAAGCTGTCGTCCGAAGCCCTCATTGAGGTCAAATCGGGTGTGAATCCGAAGTTTACGGAGTTGACTGTCCAGCTCTGCTGTTCGCCTTCGGCAAGGTTGGCTTTTGCATCGGCGCGTTTATATTGCGTCCCCGACTGCGTATAGCAGTACAGACGGCCGTCCTTTTCTACTGTGGCCGATGACTTGATTTGTTCGCCTTCCGAGGTGCCGGGCAGGGCTGAATATTGGAATTCTCCCCATGTGAGAGAGTCGGACTTTACCTGATGTACATTTACTTTAATGCTGTATTCGCGGGTATACGACTGATTGACCGAGGTCACCTTTACGGTTACAGGTTTGGTAAAGTTGACGCTGTCCATACTTGAGGTGGTATATTCCACGGTAGCCGTCTTCAGGCTGTCGGCCTGGATGAACGTCAGTTCAATCTTGTTGTCGCCGGCTGTTCCGATGTTCATCAGCAGTTTCTTCACGTTGGTTCCATACGGAAGTGAATCCGCGTTGAAGATGACCGCATTGTTCAGGTCGATGGTAAAGAATACACCGCTCAGATTCGTAAGGACTTTGGAGTTGTCCTTGAGCTTAAACGACGTGATGGCGGTGCTTGAATAAAGCGTTTCTGCCGTCATTCCGGTGTCGGTCGACAGGTCGTCAGAACTTTTGTCGTTGCACGACGAAAGTCCGCTTGTGATAACAAACGCCGAAACGGCATATGTAATGAATCGTCTTGTCATATATAAATGAACGTTATTTTTCAAACTGCAAAGTTAGCAAGAATTTCGTTAATTCATTTAGAGATTGCCTAAAAATGCAACCGTGTATAAATCAAAAATCGAGCGTAAAATTACAACTATTCCGCAAATCGGCATTGTAAATGTAGACAATTAGCCCGATATTCACTCTTTTTATAGGTTTTTAACGCCTTCGGAGCCGATATTGTAGTAGGTGGCTATGGTGTTTCCGTCGATTGTTAATACATGTGATGGAGACTGCGGAATAACCGGCGCTTTTACGCCGCCTTCGAGTCTGAACGGGGCAGTTTCTACTCTTGCCTCGTCCCACAGGCCGGAATCGATGAAGGCGTTGAGCAGTGTGGTTCCGCCCTCTACAAGTACGGAAGTTATGCCTGAGGCATATAGTTTTTCGAGATATTCAGCTGGCGAATTTACGTCTTTACCTAAAATAACAGGCGCATTTCCATCGGCCGTAAACACCTGCGCATCGGATGGGATTCTGCCTGAACGGTCGGCAATAACACGTAGCGGATTGCGTCCCGGCCAAAGTCGGGCGGTAAGGGTAGGGTTGTCGGCAATGACGGTTCCGCTGCCGACCATTATGGCGTCGTTAAGGGTGCGTAGGCGGTGTACGAGCGTTGTCGTTAGCCGTGTGGAGAATTTTACGGGCTGTTCCTGCTCTGAGCGTTTGCCGTCAATGTATCCGTCGGCGCTTTGCGCCCATTTCAGCGTTACACGGGGCCGTCCGGTAGAGTGGGCCGATATGAAGGCGAGGTTTATGGCGCGGCATTCTTTCTCGAGAACGCCCGTGACCACTTCGATTCCGGCTTCGCGAAGCATTCTTACTCCGCGACCCCGTACTTTCTCAAACGGGTCGAGAGAGCCTACCGCCACCCTGGGTATGCCTTTGTCGATGATGAGCTTGGCGCATGGCGGAGTCTTGCCGTAGTGGGAGCACGGCTCCAGAGTGACGTACATGGTGGCATCGCGCATCAGGTCAGGATTCTTGACAGATGCCACCGCGTTGACTTCCGCATGCCCTTGGCCGTATTTCCTGTGGTAGCCTTCGCCTATAATAATGTCGTCGTGTACGATGACCGCACCGACCATTGGATTTGGCGATACATAGCCGAATCCATGCCTGGCCAGTTCGATGGCGCGTCTCATATATCGTTCGTCGATAAACATACTTGTGGATGATGCAAAAAATAATTACTTTTGTAAAATGACAATTGAACCAACGCTTAAAGAAGTATCCGGGTCAATCATACAGCGGCTTGCTCCTCACTACGGAGCGGGCGAAGCCGAAGCGATGAACAGGATAATCGTGGAGGAAATGCTCCACTACAGCCCCGTAGACGCGGTGTTGCGCAAAGATAATACAATTTCGGCATTTATGTGCGGCAAGATTGATAAAGTAGTCGACCGTCTGCTTGCCGACGAACCGATACAATATATATTCGGCAAGGCGCGGTTTTACGGCGCGGATATCATAGTGACACCCGATGTGCTGATTCCCCGCCAGGAGACGGAGGAGCTGGTCGACATCATAGTCGGCGAGCAGTCGGAACGCCGGGACTTGAATGTCCTCGACCTGTGCACCGGATCGGGGTGCATAGCCGTCACGCTTGCCCGTGTGCTTAAATTTGCCGTTGTGGAGGGTGTCGACATCTCTGAGGCGGCGCTCAAAGTGGCCTTTGACAATGCCTCAGCCGCACATGTTAAGGTTAAGTGGGTCAAAGCCGATGTGCTTTCGCTTCCCGACAATGCATCGCCGGAATATGATATAATAGTGAGCAATCCGCCATACGTGCTTGATTCAGAGAAAAAGTCGATGGACAGGAATGTGCTTGACCACGAACCGCATCTGGCATTGTTCGTGCCTGACAGCGATCCGTTGCGGTTCTATGTTCGGATTGCGCATTATGCGTCAAAGGCTCTCAGGGCCAATGGACGCCTGTATCTTGAGGTAAATCCTTGTTGTGCCGGCAATATAGCCGACTTGCTGAAGTCGTTGCGCTTCAAGAATGTCGATGTCCGGCTTGACATAAGCGGTAAACAAAGGTTTGTAACCGCTACATCGCCTGCCGATTATGATTAAGCGTCAGATGTCGGCCGAGGCTGCTCTCGAACGTCTTGAGGCCCAATGCGCCATGTCGGAATACTGTACCGGCGAGGTGAAGGAGAAGCTCTACCGATGGGGCGTGCCGGCTTCGGCCCATTCAGGTATTCTGGAAAGGCTTGTGGCCGGGCGTTTTGTCGACGACAACCGATTTGCGCGTGCCTATGTCCGGGACAAGTCGGTCTATGGCAAGTGGGGCCGGCGTAAGATAGCCATGGGGCTTATGGCCAAGCGTATAGGGCGTGATGTCGTCGCCGAGGCCATGGAGGAAATCGACGAAGAACGGTATTTTGAAAATCTTTGTTCGATACTCCGGACAAAGATGCGGACTGTAAAAGCCGAGACTGACTACGAATTAAGGATGAAGCTCTACCAGAGGGGAATCCAATGCGGATATGAGTCGTCGTTCGTCAGCCGGGCAGTCAGTCAGGTCATTAAGGGTAATTCTGAATAAATCCGAGCCATGAAACTGCTAAACTCTCTCCTGAATTTAATCTATCCCAATGTCTGTGAAGTCTGTGGCCGTTCGCTTGTGGAAGGTGAGGAAGTCATGTGCCTGCACTGTCTTGCCGACGTTCCTCTGACCAATGCCCATCGCGAGGAGTTCAATGTCATCCATAAGCGTCTGGCATCCACCATGCCCATAGAGCGCGCCGCCGGATACTTTTATTATTTCCGGTCAGATCCGTATACACATCTGATTCATCGGGCCAAATATTCAGGCCGTCCTAAGCTTGCGAGGCAGTTGGCGAGGCGGTTTTCACGTCAGCTTATGTCGGAAGGCTTCTTTGACGGCATCGACTGCGTGGTTCCGGTGCCGATGCATTGGATCAAGCATATCCGCAGAGGGTACAACCAGAGTGAATATATTTGCCGTGGCGTTGCCGATGTGGCCGGAATGCCAGTCGAAAATATACTTGAAGCCACGCGTCCGCACCGCACGCAGACGGCATTAAGCGGGCTGCGGCGCAGTCAGAATCTGCACGATGTGTACAGGGTCGGGCGCGGTGCGCCTGATTTGACGGGAAAGCATGTGCTTCTGGTTGACGACGTGGTGACTACCGGCGCAACGTTGCTTGCGTGCCGCAAGGCCATATATGACGTATGTCCTGATACAGTGGTGTCGGTTTTGGTGCTCGGAGTGACCAGATTATCCTAAAGTGGCGTTTTGGGCATCTACTACAACAAGCTCGATGCCCAATTCTTCGATTCGCTGTACGATTTTGTCTGAAATACCGGAATCGGTTACGATCAGGTCTACTTCATCCATGTTGGCAATCTTGCTGAAGCCACGTCTTCTGAATTTAGATGAGTCGGCCAGCACTATGGTCTTCTGCGCGGAATGCATCATGACCTTGTTGAGGTCGGCCTCGCGTATGTCGGTGGTGGTGATGCCGAAGTCGATATCGATGCCGTCCACTCCGAGAAACAGCTTGCTGCATGAAAATTCCGACAGGGGCGATTCTGCATATTTTCCTACTGCCGAAAGACTGCTGTGGCGCAATGTGCCGCCAAGCTGGACGATGTCGACGGATTCGTTGACGCCGAGAATCTCCGATACCTGAAGCGATGCCGATATGACGGTAAGTTTATGTATCGGGCGTATGCAGCGGGCAAGTGCGAGAACGGTGGTTCCTGATGCTATGATTATCGAGTCGTCCTTGGTGATGAGCGAGGCGGCATACTTGCCTATTTCCTTCTTCTCGTCGCGGAACAGCATCTCTTTCTCGTTGACTGAACGGTTGTTTATATAGGGGTTGATCAGAATGGCTTTGCCGTGGCTCCTGTAGAGTTTGCTGTTCTTCTCAAGCTCGGTCAAATCTTTACGTATGGTGACAGTAGACACGCCCAACAGTGAGGACAGGTCGGAAACTTGGATGGATTCATGTTTCATCAGAGTGTCAAGGATGAGCTGATGGCGTTCTTCTTTAATCATACTTTGTTATAGTGTTTGTTCGATTGGTCTTGATAGGTTGCAAATGTACGAAAATCATGCAAATAAACCAAAAGAACGATATGAAAAATCACGGTATGAATTTGGGCGCCAAGAAATAAAGCCCGAAAGACAGGCCCACGTTCCAGCGGTGGTCGGAGGTGTTGGCGTAGTTGACAAATGCCGAAATCTGTGCGAACGGAAGCGTGTACGAGGCATCAATCTCGGTGAAGAATGTCCGTGAAGCAAACCAGTCGCCGTATTTTGCCCCGATGTTCAAGTATGGATTGTCTGAGCCGGAAACGTATTTCGGCAGCACCTGCCTGAACGGCATGAAGCAGTGGAACTGTCCGCGGAGCTGAAACATTCTTGTAATGCTCCATATCGGCTCGATGCCCACGGTCAGATACTGTGGGGCGCGCAACTCGGCATAAAATTTGTCGTAGGACGACGGGGTGGGATGGAATGCTGGGAGCATGACCATGGTGGCTCCGTATGAGTCGAGAAGTCCACGGGTAGACGCCGCGAGGCGAGTGTCGATACCGAGCGAGAATGTGTTGCTGAGTTGCCAGAAGTTGCGGTAGTCGACGTTGAGCTGTGCCCAAGCCGGATGCGATCTGTCGTCGAGTTCCGATTTATGTCCGAGTGGATAGAATGTGGACTTGCCGAACATCCCGGCTATTGATGCCGTAAATTGATGGCCGCTGACAGGAGCCACCCTGTTGTCGAGGGTGTTGTCCTCATAGCTCATTTCGCCTATGCCGAGTTTGTGTACGAGCCTTGACTTCCCGAATTCGCCGGCTTCGATCTGCGTAAGCCCGTTGTAGAAGCGGTTGCTGAGCCGTCCGCCTCCTAACGTGAATTCGACTTTGCCGGAGTGCCGGGCTTCCATGCCATAGGTAAACTTGGCAAATGCCTGACTTGAAGAGACCACCGACTCGGCGTCGTAATTGAACAGACGGCTGTTTTCCGGCAGGTTCTGCCTTGACATGACGCCTCGCATCAGTATGTATGACGGCGTGGATGTGCGGAGGTCCATGCGTCCGCTTACCATACCGGCCAGATAGCTTTGCCCGATCCATCCGTCGATACTGACATTAAGCGCGTTGAAACCGGTTCGGTGATATGATGTCGACAGAAACAGCATAGAGTTGGACGAAGTGGCTATGTAGCCTCCAAGCCCCAGTGAAAAATCTTTTTTGGGGTCTACGAACAGATTCAGGTCAAACTGTCCGGAAGCCGTGTCCAGAACTGCCTTCGGCACAAGGTCGCGGAAGTGTCCCGGCGTGACAAGCTCGTAGTATATCTGACGGGCGTGTTCGATGCCGAATGTATCGGTATGCTGAGGTGTGAACATCTCCCGTACATATTCGTTTTCGGCTTCCGACGCTCCGGTGGCTGTAACGGATTTGAATATGACTTTCGGGGTTTTGTTTTTGAACTGCGAACGCCTTGCTTCTACTTTAGCTTTAGGCTCTCTTGCCTTGATGCGGGTCTTGATGGAGTCCATCATGTCCATCGCGCAGTCGTAGCCGATGCGGTATATCTCCATGCATTTCTCGAAGTCGAGCAGTCCGAACTGCTGCACCTTGACTCTGAGCTTTATGCCTTCTTCGTCTGGAAGAGAATAGTCGTTGTTCTGGATTATCATGTCTTCGACCTGTTGCATGATGTTGTTTCTTTCCGGTTTGCTGTCGGGAGCGCTGACATCGACGCCTATCATCAGGTCGGGGGAAAATTCGTTGCGCATCACGTCGACAGGAAAGTTGTCGTATATGCCTCCGTCATACACGAGCACGCTGTCCATTTCGATAGGTGTGAATACGATCGGAAACGACATGGAGGCTCTGATGGCGTCGCCGAGCGATCCCGAACGGCACACAATCTTGTGTTTATGGTATACGTCGGACGTGACAGTCCGCAGGGGAACGAAGAGCCGGTCGAAATTTCCGCGGCATTGGGCCGTATATTTAGCAAATAGCTCCACAAACGCTATGTTCATCGGGAGCGGACTTATAAGGCTTGTCGGGAGTATGTCGTCGGTAGGTGAACTTTCCTTGAAACTAAGATTAATCGACGCCCATCGGGGCATCGGGTCGTCTTGTCCGAAATAATATATGTCGGCGGGGTCGATGGTTCCCGTCGACCAGTATCTGAACCCTTTTGACTGGATGAGTGCAAGCATCTCGTCGGGGGTATAGCCCGATGCATATAATCCTCCGACAATGGCACCCATTGACGTGCCGGTTATGTAGTCTATCGGTATGTCGTTGTCTTCAAGTGCCTGAATTACACCGATGTGGGCTATGCCTTTGGCTCCTCCTCCGCTGAGTACCAATCCTATCTGCTGGCGGGCGTTTACAGCCTCCGGCATGAATAGCGCCGACATTAATGTGATTATGGAGAAAAGAAGCTTTAAGCGCCCGTTCTCGGCAATAGTTGAAACGATTTTGGCCATAGTAAGTGTGAATATACCTTTATTAATGTAAAGGTATAACACACATGGCTCTGCAATTGTTGGGAATTATGTCTGTCTCGTGGACTTATATCAGTATCCTGAATGGAACCGGATCAGGCCCTCCATCGGGGTCTTGCTTACTGTCTCGATGGAGGCGTCGAGAGCGGCGGCCGCTTCTTCGAGAACCGGGCGGTAGTGGAAGGCTATCGAACCTACAAAGCATACAGGCAGGGTGCGGTAGCGGTCGTACTGCGCTACGTTGCGGACGAAGAATGATTTGAATTCGTTCAGGACCAGGCGGTGTATGGCCGGCTCTTCGATGTTTTTCAGCAGGAACGGAGTGACCGATGCCAGGAAGCGGTTGGGCATTGGCTCCTTGTAGACGCGCCGGAGTATGGCGGCGCCTTCAAGATTATACTCATCCATGAAGCGGTCGCACAGTTCGCGGGGAAGCTGATGCTTTAGTACGTCGCCTATAAGATGGCGTCCGAGAACCGCGCCGCTTCCTTCGTCGCCGAGTATGTAGCCGAGCGGACTGACATGGTCCTTGATTTCCTTGCCGTTGTAGTAGCATGAGTTTGCGCCTGTTCCGAGTATGCAGGCTATGCCTTCTTTGTCGCCGAGTAGCGAGCGGGCCGCTCCGAGCAGGTCGGAGTGGGCTTCGATGATTTCAGCCGGGATGTTGTGTCTGATAGCCCGTCGGACCGAACGGCATACCTCTTCGTCGACGCATCCGGCTCCGTAAAAATATATTTCATCAATGTCCGAAGCCGTTTCGCCGAGCTGTGTCATCAGTTCGTCGTCAATGTATTGCGATATCTCTTCTTCGGTTAGCATCAGTGCGTTAAAACCCGAAGTAAAAATATGCTTTACAACTTTGTCTTGATCAAGAAGCACCCATTCGACCTTTGTGCTTCCACTGTCAGCTATCAGTTTCATCTTTTCAATCGGTTATTATAAGTAAATCGGGGTGCAAATTTACTTATAATAAATGGAAGAAGACGTATTTTGCCGATAAATTCATGGATTTGATTTAAGGTATCGTGACAATAGAAAGGGCCGTGTCGTCCGACATGGCCCATCCCGAGTTGTTTTTGAAGCAATTATTGAAAATGTAATCTTATTAAATTATAGAAGTTCCTTTTTGGGGGTATTTGTCCGGTGTTCTAATCGATGAGTTCGCGTATGGCGTCAGGCTCGATATTGCCGGACAGATATATCAGTTTAATCTCGTTGCAGTCGGTGTCGTCCTGAATATATAATATCTCGGAATAACGCGACTGAGAATCGTTGGAGGCTTTTGTGCCGAATATTTCTGTCACATCGCCGTCGTCCTGGATTCGTGACAACAGTGTCATTGACGGAATCATGTATTTTATGTCGGCTCTGATTTTATCGCATGACTGGTCATTGTCCGATTTTAGGATTTCAATGCTTTTCAGTTGCGAGAGAATATCCAGTGACGAGATTGACAGGACATCTTCTGCCGATGATATCATTGCAGATGAAAGATAGGTGTATTCCGTTTCCGGAAGCTTGGCCATCTGTTCGAAAAGCTGGCTTTGAGCCATGGCTAATGACGGAAATAGGGCTAATGCCATTATGGCAAGCTTTTTGAAAGTTGATGCTGTCGGTGTCATCTTTTAGATTGTATTTGAATTTGATTATATTCGGTTTGGTCGGTTGTCGCCGGGTTTGATTGTCATGGGAATATTTTCGGTTATCGATTCTTCGTCCAGACTGTCGTTGTCTATGGAGTCAGATGGCTCGATGGAGATTATGCTGTTGAGTATCAGGCATGATTCTTCGATGGCTTTGTCGGCGTCGCGAAATTCCTGGGCTACTGTCATAAGTGCTTCGCGGGTGAAGCGGGAGGCTTCTTCCGGGTCTGTCACCTCATAAGGGTTGTTTTTTGATTCTATAAATATAAATCCTGCCACGGAGGCCACTATTGCCACTGAGGCGGCTATGCCGGATATGGTTATCCATCGGCTCCCGCGGCGGCGGGATCTGTATTCCCTGTCCATGCGGTCGATTGTTGTCGATAGCGTGTGGGCCAGTTCTGGCGGTACATCGACTTCCGGACACATCGACATGCCTTTGACGATGTCGGCATAGGACTGCAGTTCCTCGGGCAACTGCTCGGTCTCGGAGAGCAGGCGCAACAGCTCCCTGTCGTCGGACAAAGAACTCAGACCGCTTTCGTACAGACTTAAAAGTCGCTTGATGTGTTGGATGTTCTGATTCATATAATGTTGTTGTAAAGTTCTTTAAGTTTTCGCCTTGCTCTTGATATAAGCTGCCTTACATTGTCCTCTTTCAATCCGGTGATTGATGCAATCTCGCTTATCGAACATTCGGCCTGCGACCTAAGTCTGATGACCTGTTGCTCGTTGGACGACAGCGACTTCATCAATGAGCGGACCTTTGACAGCATGTCGGAGTGTTCAACTCTGCTCGCCGTGTCAGAGTCGGGGTCTGGGACCATCGTCGCGTAATCCATGGGATCGGTGGCGAAAGTGCGTCGGCGCAGGATGTTTATGGCGTGGCGTTTTGCCGTGGTTACGGCATACGACCTGACGTCCTGAACGGCCGAAAGCTCGCCGCGGTGTTCCCAGAGCGATGCGACGGACTCCTGCACTGCATCAAGCGCGTCGTCGCGGTCGGCCGTGACATAGTAGGCCATGCGGTACATCGCGTCGGAATGCGGCAATATGAGTTGCTTGAAGGTTGTTGAGTCCATCACAACTATAAGACGTGTCACGGACCCGATGTGTGACAGCCGGATTGTGGATTTGTTATTTTTTAACATTTTGGCCCCATCGCGCCTGCTGCAATGCGCTCAGTTTGGCCTCGGCAGGGTTGTCGCATGGATGCCAGAATGCAGTGCCCTCGAGTCCGTCGGGCATGAATTGCTGTCGGACGAAGTTGCCTGGATAGTCGTGGGCGTAGAGGTAGTTTTTGCCGTAGTCAAGTTCTTTCAGCAGCTTGGTGGGAGCGTTGCGCAGATGCAGCGGTACGGGCAGGTTGCCGGTCTCTTCCACTTTGCGCAGTGCGGTGTTGATTGACATGTAGGCGGAATTGCTTTTGGGCGATGTGGCCAGATATATGGCACATTCGGCAAGCGGTATGCGCCCTTCCGGCCAGCCGATTTTGTGGATGACGTCAAATGTGGCGTTTGCCAGCAGAAGCGCGTTGGGGTTGGCGAGTCCAATATCCTCGGCGGCGAGTATCACGAGGCGGCGGGCTATGAATTCAGGAGCCTCTCCGCCGGCAATCATCCTGGCGAGCCAGTAAACTGCGGCGTCCGGATCGCTGCCTCTGATGCTTTTTATGAAGGCTGAAATGATGTCGTAGTGCATCTCGCCGCTTTTGTCGTATGCGGCCGGATTCTCCTGCAGGCGCTCGGTGACTACCTCGTCGTTTATGATTATGTTCTCGGACGGTGGGGTCGACTGGTCGAGCAAGTCGAGTATGTTGAGAAGCTTGCGCGCATCGCCTCCGGCAAACCGGAACAACGCTTTAGTGCTTTGAACGTCTACCCTGCGCTTCGAAAGCACCTCGTCGGCAGTTATGGCGCGGTTGAGAAGCTGTTCTAATTGCTCGTCTTCCAACGGCTTAAGCACGTAGACCTGGGCACGCGACAACAACGGTCTGATGACTTCAAACGAAGGATTTTCGGTGGTGGCTCCTATCAGCGTCACGATGCCACTCTCGACGGCTCCTAAAAGACTGTCCTGCTGAGCTTTATTGAACCGGTGGATTTCGTCGATGAACAGTATGGGACGTCCTTTGGAAAACATGCTTTGTGCGTCGGCCTTGCATCGGTCGAGCACTTCACGCACCTCCTTTACGCCTGAATGCACGGCGCTTAAGGTGTAGAATGACGAACTGGTGGTGTTCGCTATGATTTTTGCCAGCGTAGTCTTGCCGACCCCGGGGGGGCCCCATAGAATGAACGATGCCACATGGCCGGTGTCGATCATGCGGCGCAGTATTGAATCGGGTCCTACGAGGTGGTTTTGCCCTATGTATTCGTCCAGATTGCGTGGACGGAGTCGTTCGGCTAAAGGTGCGTTCATACCGTAGTGGTAAATAATGGTTTATGCTGAGAACATACAAAATTAAGAATTATGGCGGGAATTGCAGTGTATGTCGGTGTTAATTCTGTTTAATATGTTAATTTGGCACTTGTAATTTCCGTAATTTTATATAACTTTACCCGCTAAATAAAGAATGCCATAGAAGAAGTCAACTATCCGGCATATTGTCGAACTATTAACGTGCCTGAGTGTTAAAATGATATAAGAACTTTGGCTGTCAAGGCCATGTCATGTCGTAAAAACACTTTAAACTTTTTATTATGAGTAACGAAGATAAAAATCTGGCTCCCGAACGTCAGGATGAGGCAAAAAAGAACGGAGGATCTCCACAGGCCGTTCGTAACATATTTGGGATTTTTATGATTCTCATCTATGTAGGCATGGGCGTATTGTTTCTGATTGACTTCTTTGGTTGGGAAAATGCCTCATGGGGTTGGTTGCGTTATGTGGCCGGTGTCGTATTGATAGTCTACGGGTTTTGGCGAGGCTACAGGCAGTTCTCCGGTATCGACCGAAATATCGGTGACGAATATTAAATATCTGCAAGGTATAAGAAAGTTGAACTATTAATGATAAGCAACGTGAAAACCAGCATATTACTGTCTATAGCTCTGTCGGCTCTGCTGTCGATGGGGCTTGGTTCGTGCCGAAAGGATCCTACCAACACCAGTTCTTCGGGGCTGGCCACGATAGTGTGCGACGATAGCTTCGAGAACATCATGAATCAGGAGATTGACGTGTTTGAGTATAACTGCAAGGGCAATGCCAATATAATTCCTTACTACGTATCGGAAAAGGCATGTGTCGACTCCCTGCTTGACTTGAAGACTAAGACTATTGTTATAACCCGCGAACTCAACGAGAAGGAGAAGGCATACCTGGAGGGGCAGAATAGACATCCGCGCTCCAATCGCATAGCTGTCGATGCCATAGCATTGATAGTCAATCCTCAGAATACGGTGGAAATGCTTTCTGTCAGCGAGATAGCCGATATATTGACCGGAAAGGTGACCCGTTGGGATGAGCTTGAACCGAGCAAGTTCGGCGAGATTCAGGTGGTTTTTGACAATGAAGGCTCCAGCACGGTCAAGTATATGCGCGACTCTGTAATGGACGGCAAGCCGTTCGGACCAAACGTATATGCGCAGAACTCCAGCCAGGAGGTGTTCCGCCAGGTTCAGATGCGTAAGAATGCCATCGGTGTAATCGGTGTGAGCTGGATCAGTGCCGACATGCGCACCCGCGACCTTCCGAGGGAAGAGCGTATCAAAAGTCTGTCGGAACAGGACACCACTGTAACGGAGTTTGACGCCAATGTAAAGGTGCTTAAGGTGCGCCGCGACGATTCATTGAAAGCCTATAAGCCTTACCAGGCCTACATCTACGACGGCAATTATCCGCTGTATCGTTCGATATACATGATTACTACCGGAGTCAATGGAAGTCTGTCGCACGGATTTTACTCGTTTGTGACCGGTACTATAGGACAGAAGATTATACAGCGCACAGGCGTATTGCCAGCCAGAGTGCAGCCCCGTATGGTCAACTTATATTGATAATCAATAGAAAAATCATATTCAAATCAACAAAACAGATTAAACAAAATGAAACTGAAATTTCTCTTTTCCTTGCTCGTTGCCGGAGCTTTGACAGCGTCGGCGCAAGGTTACAAGGACGGTGTTGAATACTTCAAGGCCGATCAGCTCTCTAATGCCAAGACTTTGCTTGAACGCAATCTCGGCACTGCCACTGCTCCGGAGGATAAGGCGCTTGCCTATTACTATCTTGGCGCAATCAACGTACACGAAAAAGACTTTACCGCCGCCCGCAAGAATTTCGAGCAGGGCCTTGCGGCAAATCCCAACAGCGCACTTAACAAAGTCGGTCTTGGCGAACTTGCTCTCATGCAGGGTGAGCAGAAGGTGGCCGAAGGCTATTTTGACGAAGCCAAGAAAATCAACAAGAAGGATGCAGAGGTGCTTACCGCCATTGGCCGCGCCTACTTCAACACTGATCCGGTGAAGTATGCCAAGGAAATTGAGAAATATGACCAGCAGGCTTTCAAGGCCAACAAGAACGAACCCTCAATCTTCGTCCTGAGAGGTGACCGCGAAGCCGCCAACAAGGAGTGGGGCGACGCCGCCGCCAACTACGAGAACGCGATTCTTTATTCAAAAGGTCTTCCCGAAGCATATGTGAAATATGCCAACGCATACTTTAATGTGAACCCCGACTTTGCAATCGCAAAGCTTCAGGAACTTCTTCAGGAGAATCCGACTTCAGCTCTCGGACAGCGCGAACTTGCTGAAAAATACTATCAGAACGACCAGTGGGCCATGGCCGCCAAGGCATACGGCGACTATATCAAGAACCCCAACCACTTCGAGGAAGATGAAATCCGCTATACAGTGCTTCTCTACTACGGACAGCACTATGACGAGAGTCTTGAGATCGCCAACCGCCTTCTTGCCAAGAATCCCGACAACATGCAGCTTCTGCGTATCGCATTCCTCGACAAGGCCGCATTGAAGGATTATCCCGCCGCTGAGGTGGCTGCTGAAAAGCTTTTCGCTCTTAAGAACGCCAAGGCTGACTTCTCCTCGCTTGACTATTCTACTTACGCTGAAGTTCTTCAGGAGCTCGGCAAAGACTCGCTCGCTATCGGAGCTTATGAAAAGGCCATCGAGATCAACCCGGAAAAGGGCGACCTTTACAAGGCTCTCAGCTCTGCATACAGCGGTGCCAAGAACTATGACAAGGCTCTTGAGGTGTTCCAGTCATTCATCGACCGCGGCGACTACGTGACCAACGACCTCGTGACGCTCGCAAGCCGCTACCAGAACGTGGCCGCAACTTCGGAGGAAGGTTCTGAAAAGAAGATGAACGCCATCAACAAGGCTATCGAGACTATCTCGCAGGTTGCAGAAAAGGTGCCCGACAATCCTATCCCCGTCCGCAACAAGGCACGTATGATGCTTGTTAAGTACGACAACAAACCTTCGCAGGAGATGGTAGACACCTATATGCAGGTGGTTGAACTTCTTGACAAGGATCCTGAGAACAAGACCAAGCGCGCCGACATGTACAACGAGGCCTACAGCCAGATTGCATCGTTCTATATCTCTGAAAAGGATATTCCCAATGCAAAGGTTTACTACGAGAAGGTTTATGAACTTGATCCTACCAACCAGGCTCTCCGTGACTATATTGACAATAAGCTGAAATAATTGATTATGCAATATTCCCTTAGGCGGAGTAATGCAGTATAACTTAAAGTGCAGGGTTGCCCGCAAAGAGCTTCCCTGCACTTGCTTTATGATGGAAAATCATGATAGAATATATTAAAGGAAACATAACTGAAAACAATCCGGCTTACGTCGTTGTCGAAGCTTCGGGAGTTGGCTATCTGCTAAATATCTCATTGCCTACATATACGGCTCTCGAATCGGTCAGCGGTGTGGTAAAGCTTCTGGTGCATGAAGTCATCCGCGAGGATGCCCACACTCTGTTCGGATTTATAGACGAGCGCGAACGAAACATTTTCAGGCTTCTGATAGGTGTGTCGGGAGTCGGATCCAACACCGCGCGTGTGATTTTATCTTCGATTCCGGCACCTGAGCTTGAGCAGGTGATTGTCTCCGGCGACCATGCAAGGCTGAAGAATGTCAAAGGTATAGGAATAAAAACGGCCCAACGCATCATTGTTGACCTTAAGGATAAAATAAAACCGCAGGATGATGCGTTAATAATTAAGCCGTCGTTCTCATCCGATGTGTTTGACGAGGCTCTCGCCGCGTTGGTGATGCTGGGCTTCCCGCGTCCTCAGTCGCAGAAGGTTCTTAAAAAGCTTTTTGAAGCCGAACCGGATCTTAAGGTGGAGACAGCGATAAAGCGGGCGTTGACCATGCTCTGACAGGATGTCGGAAGGGTGACGAAGGCGACCTAACTCAGTGGGAATCCACTTTGCAATGGATAGATTTAGGCGCATCAGATATATAGTATTTTGGGCTTTTGTCGGAATCGCTTTGGCGGTGGTGTCGACAAACGCCTTTTTTGTCCGTGCCCAATATCTCGACCCAACCATTATGCCTCCTCCTCCGCCTTCGAAAGACGTGCCGGCCATCGGCATGCCGTCGGTGGACTCTACTGGACTGCCGGAACTGACCCCTACGATTCCGCCTACCTACGAAGCTTTGGCGCAGAGCGAATTGGCCGCGGACCTCGCTACGCCTTCCAATGTCCGGACCGAGGTCGAGTATGACTATGAGAGCGGGTGCTACATCGTCAGGACCAAAGTCGGCGACTATGAGGTGGCAACCCCATTCATGCTTACCCCCGAGCAGTACAACAATATGGAACTGCGCCGCTCTATGCAGTCCTACTTCAACCGGCGCAACTCCGAATTGGTGGCCGGAGTGAAAGATAAACAGCCTTTTGACGTGCTCGACATGAATTTCGCCATCGGACCGCTCGAAAAGATATTCGGTCCCGGCGGAGTGCAGCTTCAGACTCAAGGCTCGGTTCAGGTTCAGGCAGGGGTAAAGAGCAACAAGACCGACAATCCCGCCGTGGCTCTTCAGGCGCGCCGAAAGACATTTTTTGACTTTGACCAGAAGATTCAGGCCACTGTCAACGCATCGGTCGGCAACCGCATGAAGTTTGCGATGACTTACAATACGGACGCGACGTTTGACTTCGACTCGAAGAATATCAAGCTGGCCTACGAGGGTGAAGAGGATGACATCGTGAAGAGCATCGAGGCCGGTAACGTCAGCATGACCACCGGGTCGTCGCTCATAAGGGGGAGCACGGCATTGTTCGGTATCAAGACTCAGCTGCAGTTCGGCAAGCTGACGGCCACCGCGCTCGTGTCGCAGCAGAACAGCCAGTCGCAGTCAGTCAACACCCGTGGCGGTGTGCAGACAACGCAGTTTACTATAAATGCCGACGAGTATGACCAGAACCGCCACTATTTCCTTGGACATTTTTTCCGCGACAATTACGATAGTTTCGCTTCGAAGCTCCCCTATGTGTCGTCAGGGGTGCAGATTACCCGAATAGAGGTGTGGGTTACCAACAAGAGCGGTAATTACAACCAGTCGAGAAATATTGCGGCTTTCATGGACCTTGGCGAAAACAAGGTACTTGCCAATGACTACTGGATTCCGGATCCGGCCATCAGCAATACGTCAAACGCTTCCAACAATCTGCTTTCCGTGATTAAGACACAGTATCCGGAAGCCCGAAATATCAACGCCATCACTCAGGTGCTTGAGCCTTTGCAGGCATACGGCATCGAGGGCGGACGTGACTATGAGAAGGTGGAGAGCGCCCGTCTGCTGCAGCCTTCGGAATATATACTTAACCCGACACTGGGCTACATATCGATCAAGTCGGCCCTGAATTCCGACGAGGTTCTTGCTGTGGCCTATGAGTACACTTACCACGGACAGGTGTTTCAGGTGGGTGAATTTTCATCTGACATAACGACTACCGAACAGTCGCTATATGTTAAGATGCTTAAAAGCACTACGGTGGCACCACGTCTGCCGGTGTGGAAGCTTATGATGAAGAATGTCTATTCATTGGGAGCATATCAGGTCCAGAAATCCAACTTCAAGTTCAATATCAAGTATCTGAGCGATACCACCGGAACGAAAATCAACTATCTGCCGGTGCCGGGGTTAAGCGACAAACCGTTGCTCCAGGTGATGAACCTTGACCGCATAGACTCTAATGAATCGTCCAATCCCGACGGATTTTTCGATTTTATAGAAGGGTATACTATACTATCCTCGACCGGTAAGGTGATTTTCCCTGTGGTCGAGCCGTTCGGCGCGCATCTTGCATCGAAGATTGACAATCCGGTTCTGGCCAAACAGTACGTCTACCAGGAACTGTATGACTCGACTATCGTTGTGGCCCGTCAGTTTGCCGACAAAAACAAGTTTATACTTTCCGGCGAATATCAGGCATCGAGCGGCGCACAGATACGCCTTAATGCCATGAATGTGCCCCGAGGGTCGGTAGTGGTCATGGCCGGCGGTGTCCGTCTCATCGAAAACAGCGACTACACCGTAGACTATTCTATGGGCGTGGTCACCATAACCAACCAGAGCATCATAGATTCCGGTCAGAGCATCTCCGTGACGCTCGAAAACCAGTCGATGTTCAGCACTCAGCGCAAGACACTGCTCGGACTTGACCTGAACTATCAGTTCAATAAGGATTTCAATATCGGTGGTACGATAATGCATTTTTCCGAGAAGGCGCTTACTGAGAAGGTCAACATCGGCGACGAGGTGATAAACAACACCATGTGGGGGCTGAATATGTCGTACCGCAATCAGTTCATGTGGCTAACCAACCTGCTCAACAAGATTCCGACGGTCAATGCCTCGCAGCCTTCGTCGATTAGCGTGCAGGCCGAATTTGCCCAGCTGGTGCCGCATCATCAGCGCCGGGGGTCGTCGAGCGGAAGTTCCTATGTCGACGACTTCGAGTCGACACAGACCGGAATAGACCTTCGGTCGCCTTACTCCTGGACTCTTGCGTCGACTCCGTACGAAGGAGGTAACAATGCCCTTTTCCCGGAGGCGCAGCTTTCAAACAATGTAGACTACGGCAAGAATCGCGCCTTGCTGTCGTGGTATTATATCGACCGACTGTTCACGCAACGCAATTCGTCGCTCTGCCCGGGATATCTGAGTTCCGACCTAAAGCAGCAGTCTAATCCTTATGTGCGCGAAATCACATCGTCGGAGATATTCCCCAACCGAGAACTTGCTTACGGCGAATCTGACTTGATTCAGACTCTGAATTTGTCGTTCTATCCTACGGAGCGTGGCCCTTACAATCTGGATGCCACCGATATAGACGATTCAGGCCGTCTGCTCAATCCCGAAAAGCGCTGGGGCGGTATCATGAGAAAAATCGACAATACAAACTTCGAACAGTCCAATATCGAGTATGTCCAGTTCTGGCTCCTGAATCCGTTCCTCGACCCTGACAATCCAAATCTGGAGGGCGGCGACCTCTATCTCAATTTCGGTGAAATCAGCGAAGACATACTTAAGGATGGTCTTAAGTCGTATGAAAACGGAATCCCGTATGACGGCAATGACGCTTACCTTCAGGAGACAGTGTGGGGTAAGGTGTCGTCGCAGAACTCGCTGACTTATGCCTTCGACAATAACAGCGGTTCGCGTCTGGTGCAGGATGTCGGCCTTGACGGTCTGAAGAACGACGAGGAGTTTACTTTCTCATCCTATTCCGACTATCTGGACCAGCTCAAACGCAAGCTGTCGCCATCGGCTATAGACGAAATGCAGCGCGATCAGTTCTCTCCGTTCAATGATCCTGCTGGCGACAATTACCATTTCTACCGTGGGCGTGATTATGACGAGGAACGTCTGTCGATACTTGAGCGCTACAAGCATTACAACGGAGTGGAGGGCAACTCGCTCTCACCCGACGATGCTCCCGATCCGCTGTACCAGTCGTCAAAGACAGGTCCGGATGTCGAGGATATAAATCAGGACAACACTTTGAATGAATACGAAAGATATTATCAGTATAAAGTGTCGATACGCCCCGAAGACCTTGTGGTCGGACGCAATTACGTGACCGACAAGCAGGTGTCGATTGTGCCCACGCGCGATGGAGGCCGTCAGGAAGTCGAGTGGTACCAGTTTAAGATTCCCTTGAGCGACTACGAACGCAAGGTCGGCTCGATATCAGATTTTTCAACTATACGGTTTGCCCGAATGTTTATGACAGGATTCAAGAAGGTGACGCATCTGCGTTTTGCCACGCTCGAACTTGTGCGCGGCGAATGGCGTCCCTACGAATTCAATCTTAACAACCGTGGCGACGAGCCTGCCGAAGGCGAGCTTGACATATCGGTGGTCAATATCGAAGAGAATGCCGGACGTGAACCGGTCAACTATGTTTTGCCTCCCGGCGTAAGCCGAATCACCGATCCCGGACAGTCGCAGATTACCCAGCTCAACGAGCAGTCCATGTCGCTTAAGGTCGTTGACCTGGATGCCGGCGATGCGCGTGGCGTGTACCGCAACACTACTTTGGATTTGCGTAACTACAAGCGCCTTCAGATGTGGGTTCATGCCGAAAGTCTGATTGACGACCTGACCAATCTGCGTTCAGGCGAACTTTCGCTCTTTATCCGTCTTGGTTCCGACATCAAGAACAACTATTATGAATATGAGATACCGTTGACCCTGACTCCCCACGGCGAGTACGACCGCGAATCGCAACAGGCCCGTTATCAGGTGTGGCCGGAGGCTAATCGTTTGGATTTCAGTCTTCAGAATTTTGTTTCACTCAAGAAGGAACGTAACATTGCGCGTCACCAGCAGGGTAGCGGAGTCAGCTTTACCACAGTATTTACCGGACGCGACCCGGAAAATGAGCAGAACCGGATGATGGTACTCGGCAATCCGTCGCTGAGCGATGTGCGTGTGATGCTTATCGGAGTACGAAACAATGCAAGCACCAAGCGCGACGGTATAATCTGGGTGAATGAACTTAAGGTGACCGACTTCGACGAGAGCGGCGGATGGGCGGCCAAGGCCAATGTCAATCTGAACATGTCGGATGTAGCCACACTTAACTTCGGCGGCCACATAGAGACTGCCGGATTCGGCGGAGTTGACCAAGCTTTGAACAACCGTCGTATGGACGATTATAAGCAGTTCAATTTTGCCATACAGGCCGATCTGGGCCGGTTGATTCCGGAAAAGGCCAAACTGCGCGCTCCGATCTACTATTCATATTCCACCGAGACAACCACTCCGAAATATAATCCGCTGGATCAGGACGTGTTGCTTAAGGATGCCCTTGATGCCACGGCCGACAAGCAGGAGCGCGATTCGATAATGAACTACTCGGTAGAGCGCACTACGGTCAAGAGTTTCAGTATATCGGGGCTTAGGTTCAATATACAGAGTGAGAATCCGATGCCTTGGGATCCGGCAAACTTTACATTCAACTTCTCGTTCAACAAGCGTCATAAGAACGACCCTAACACCGAGTATGAGAACACCAATGACTATCGAGGTTCGTTCCAATACTCATGGTCGCCTTATGTGAAGGGCGTTAAGCCGTTCGGCTGGTGGAAGAACAAGTCGAAGCACACTAAGTTCCTGCGTGAGTGGGAATTCAACTATCTCCCTTCCAATGTATCGTTCCTGACCACCATGTCGCGCTATTATTATGAGCAACAGACCAGAAGCGAAGTCGACCAGATGTTCCAGCTCCCCGTGTCGGTGTCGAAGAATTTCCTCTGGGACCGTCAGCTCAACGTGTCATGGAATCTTACGAAGTCGCTCACCCTGTCGTTTATGTCCAATACGTCGGCACGCATCGAGGAGCCTATAGGCGCAGTCAACAAACGTCTGTTCCCCGATGAATACAAAGCCTGGAAGGACACGGTGATGCAGAGCATTCTACATCTGGGTACGCCATGGTCTTACAATCAGAATTTTGTGGCTACTTACCGCGCTCCTTTCAACCAGATTCCGGTGCTTGACTTCATGTCGGGAAACCTAAGCTATAATGCCACTTACCAGTGGGACCGCGGGGCCGAGATGGAGGATGTCAGAATCGGCAACACGATCCGCAACCAGGCTTCATGGAACATGGACGGCCGAATTAACTTTGAAAGTCTCTACAATAAGTCGAACTATCTGAAAAAGATAAACCAGCGTTTCGGCAATTCGAGACGAAACACCGCTCCGCGCAAAGCAAAGAAATTTGAGCGTACGTTCAAGCTGTTGGCCGATACTACATTGATGATAAAGCACAACCTGCGCAACCAGAAAGTAAAGGTTACGGCCACTACGGCCGACGGTAAGCCGGTGGCGATAAAGATGAGGGTAAAGGACCCGAACACGGTTGAGATTCTTAACCGAGGAACCGACAATCTGAAATTCGTCATAACGGAAATTCTGAAGGAGGACAAGTCGGTGTGGAAAGAAATAGGAGAACATGCCACGCGGTTTGCCATGTTGTTGCGCGGTGTCAACGTCCGCTATAGAACGTCGCATTCACTTTCCGTGCCGTTGTTTTCACCCAACATCGGCGACGCGTTCGGACAGACACGCAGTTACGGCCCGTTGGCTCCCGGACTTGACTTTGCTTTCGGTTTTGTCGACGAAAGTTATGTCACAAAAGCCAAGGAGCGTGGATGGCTGATTCTCGACGAATCCCAGACTTCTCCGGCCATCTGGTCGCGTACCAACGAGGTCAATATCGAACTAGATCTTGAGCCTGTACGGGGCTTGAAGATAAAGCTGACCAACAACCGTACGGACAACCGCTCGAGCCAGGTTCAGTTCATGTATGACAATATGCCCACTACGCTTTCCGGAAGCTATACGAAGACCCACATTGCGCTGCGCACGGCCATGCGCACGTCGAAGGCGGAGACCGGCTATCAGAGCGATGCCTTTGACCGGTTTATCGCCAACATACCTGTCGTGGCATCGCGAATCGAGGCGCAGTATGCCGGCATGAAATATCCTACCACCGGATTCATGAAAGACAATGTAAATGCCGGTCACTCGTTCGACCCCAAGGTGTGCGGAGTCAACACTGCGGGAAGCGACGTATTGATTCCTGCATTCCTTGCCGCATACAGCGGGATGGATGCCGGGAAGATATATCTCACCCCGTTCCCGTCGCTGCTTGACGTGTTGCCTAATTGGCGAGTAACATACGACGGACTGACCCGAATCGGAGCCATAGGCAATTACTTTAAAAATGTGACTCTGTCGCATGCTTATCAGTGTACATACACTGTAGGGTCATACTCGTCATACCTGAACTGGATATCAGTGGACGGCGACAGAGGTTTTGTTCAGAATGAACTGACCGGCGAGCCGATGCCGTCGTCGCCCTACAATATCTCATCGGTGTCGATAAACGAGAAGTTTGCTCCGCTGTTCGGCGTTTCGGTCACTTTGAAGAATGACCTGAAGATTAATGCCGAGTATCGTGACGGACGGACATTGACCTTGAACGCAGGAGCAGGTCAGGTGGTCGAGGCACAGACCAAGAATATCACCGTAGGTCTCGGCTACAAGATTGTCGGGTTCAATACGGTTCTGAAGATGCGTGGTTCAGGCAAGGGCATAAGCAATGACCTGACCGTCAATGCCGACTTCTCTTACCAACAGAATCAGGCCCTAATCAGAAGAATCGAAAGCAACTATACACAGGCCACTTCCGGCTCGCGCACAATAAGCTTCAATGTCTCGGCCAATTATGTTATGAGCAAGCGCGTGACCATATCCGCATTCTTTGACCATCAGGTCAATACTCCGCTAATTTCGGCCAATGCCTATCCCACGAGCAACAGTGCCTACGGCATAACGTTCAATCTGTCGCTTGCAAGATAATATTTGCGTCACTCCCGTTTGTGTGGATTGCATATTTTGGTTAACTTTGAATTATTATGATTGACCCTTTATATGCAGCGGCTCCGGACCGCTACGATTCCGGAATGAAATATGCTCGATGCGGCAGAAGCGGAATCCTTTTGCCCCGCATATCGCTGGGACTGTGGCACAACTTCGGCGATGTTAATCAGTTGGCGACCTGTCGCGACATACTCCATTTCGCATTTGACCATGGAGTTGTTGCATTTGACCTTGCCAATAATTACGGACCGTCATACGGCTCGGCTGAAGAGACGTTCGGTCAGATATTCAGAAAATCCTTCAGGCCGTACCGCGACGAGATGTTTGTGGCCACTAAGGCTGGCTACGACATGTGGCCCGGCCCATACGGCAACTGGGGTTCGCGTAAGTATCTGGTGTCGTCGCTCGACCAGAGCCTGTCGAGAATGTCGCTTGACTACGTCGACGTGTTCTACAGTCACCGTTATGATCCTGAGACTCCATTGGAAGAGACCCTGCAGGCGCTTGTCGACATAGTGCGTCAGGGCAAAGCCCTTTATGTAGGAATATCCCGGTGGCCTAAGGATGCCGCCGAGTTCGGCTATCGCTATCTGAAGTCCCGCGACGTGCCGTGCCTTGTGTTTCAGGACCGGCTCAATATCTTCGACCGCAATGTCGAGGCGTCGGGAGTTCTCCGACAGGCCTATGACAGTGGCGTAGGGTTTGTGGCATTTTCGCCTTTGGCGCAAGGTCTGCTGACCAACAGATATCTCAACGGCATACCGGAAGGCTCGCGTGCGTCGATAGGGAAGTTTCTGAAGGCCGAAGCCATCACCGGCGAGTTGGTGGATAAAATTAGGGGTCTTAATGAAATAGCCTCTGGCCGTGGACAGACGTTGGCGCAGATGGCGTTGTCGTGGGTTCTTCATCATAAGGAGGTGACCTCCGTTATCGTAGGAAGCAGTTCTGTCGGTCAGCTGGCCGACTCTATAAAGTGTCTTGACAATCTTGAATTCTCGGAATTGGAACTTAACGAGATAGAAAATGTAATAAAGTAACCCGTGAGGGTTACTTTATTACATAAAATCCGAACAGACCTTTCTGCTGATGGTATGTCCTGACAGAACCTGTACGGATTCTGGAATACGCTTTTGCATTGACAGGCATTTTCTTGACGTGGTCGCCTTCAAATTCGACTACGATGTAGTAGTTATAGTAACGTTCGCCGGTAGGAACCATGCGTCCGCGTCCTACGCGTCGGTAGCGTCGTTGTTCGGTGGCGATTTTTTCGATTACCGTCCCTTTGATTTCATGTTCCGTTCGGGCATCGGCTAACCAGTAGTTGATCCCGAGCAAGGTGAAATAGGCCAATGTGCCCGCCATTATGAGCGAGCACATTGAATTTAGCCAGTAATTGTCGATTGTTGTTATTTTACGGCTTACAGGTAGAAGCAACGGCATTATGAATACAGCCAGAAATATGGCGCTCGCCACTGGAATCCACCATTTGACCAGTGTCCTTTCGAACAACACGTATCCCCATACGGCCAAAAACAGGCAGATGACGGGAATGACTATCCTTACAAAATATGTAAAGCCGTTTTTTATATTCATGTCTAAATATAGTTAAGCCGTTCACTCTTAGGCTATCTCAATCTTCTTATAGCGTGGAACAAGGGCCTTCATAATTGTCCATGCCACCAGGTAGGCCAGTGCGCACAGGCAGAATACTATCATATAGCTGGCCGGCTTGCCTTCGAATCCGAGGAACGAGAATGCATCACCCTTATTGGCCGCATAGTCGAACAGTATGCCCGAACCCTGGTTGATGATGTATGAGCTGATGCCTCCGGCCATTGTGCCTATGCCGGTGATAGTGGCCACTGTCGATGTCGGGAACATGTCGCCGATGGTCGAATAGAGATTGGCCGACCATGCCTGGTGACCTGCTCCTGCAAGGCCGATTATTATAGCCGGCCACCATGCCGAGTATACACCCAACGGCTGGGCGAACAGGGCGAGTATGGGGAAAAATGCGAATATGAGCATGGCGCGCATGCGACCGGCATACGGATCCATGTGGCATCGTTCAATAAAGAGCTTTGGCGCATAGCCTCCGAAAATAGATACGACGGTCACTATCAGATACAGTGTGAATATTAGAAGCTGGCCCATCGTTGTGTAGGATGCGTAGCCGTACTGGTCGGAGAAGTATGCCGGTGTCCAGAACAGAAAGAACCACCATACACCGTCGGTAAAGAATTTTCCGGAAATGAAAGCCCATGTCTGGCGGAAGGTGAAGCATCGCCAGAATGGAATGGTATTGTTTTCCTCGGCTTTTTTCTCTTTTTCGCTTTCTCCCTTTTCATCCTGCTGGATGTAGGCAAGTTCGGCCTTGTTTACAAATTTAGAACTCTCAGGTTTGTCGTACATGAACACCCAGAAGAACATCCATATAAATCCGAGTCCGCCGATGATGACAAACGCCATTTCCCATCCGAAGTGTTTTGCCAGAACCGGAATGCAGAGCGGAGAGGCGAGTGCGCCTATAGAGGCTCCTGCATTGAAGATGGATGTGGCGAACGCGCGGTCCATCTTTGGGAAGTATTGGGCCGTGACCTTTATGGCGGCCGGGAAGTTGCCTGCTTCGCCAAGGGCGAGAAGCGCACGGCATCCGAGGAATAGCCATACGCTCAGAGTGGCTATGGCGAGAGCCGTTTCAGATCCGGTCTCTACGGCCTTTAGCGCCTCTACGGAGTCGAGACCTTCGACTTCCATTGTAATCCATCCGCAAGCGGCGTGAAGGCAAGCCGCAACCGACCAGATGAAAATAGCCCACAGGTAACCTTTTTTTGAACCCATCCAGTCGATGAACTTACCGGCAAACAGGCTGACCGCGGCGTAGAAAAGCGAGAAAAATCCGGTTATCGTTCCATAGTCGGTGTCGGTCCAGTGAAATTCAGGAGCAATGAAGTCTTTCCATGTCAGCGACAGAACCTGTCGGTCCATGTAGTTGACAAATGTGGCGAAGAACAGTAGCGAACATATCGCCCAGCGCCAATTGGTCATTTTAAGAGATGATGTATTTGCTGTTGACATGGCGGATTAGAAGTTAAAGTACTTTTTGGCGTTGTTGTAGCAAATGTCTTCAATCATCTGATTTACGCGGAGGGCTTCTTCTCCCGAGTATGGTATTTCACCGTTTTCGATGTCGTTGCCTATGAGGTTGCAAAGTGTGCGGCGGAAATATTCATGTCGCGGATATGACAGGAATGAGCGTGAATCTGTGAGCATGCCGACGAAACGGCTCAGCAGGCCCTGCATCGACAAGGCGTTCATCTGGTTCTCCATGCCGTATTTCTGGTCGAGGAACCACCATCCGGAGCCGAACTGAATTTTGCCGGGCATTGTGCCGCTCTGGAAATTGCCGATCATGGTGGCTACCATGGTATTGGCCGCCGGGTTGAGGTTGTATATTATTGTCTTGGCAAGCTTTCCTTTGCTGTTGAGCCTGTCAAGTAACCGAGCCATGCTTATCGACGTGTTGAATTCGCCTACTGAATCAAATCCGGTGTCGGGTCCGAGTTTCTCGAACATTATTGAGTTGTTGTTGCGTATGGCTCCATAGTGGAACTGCTGTGTCCATCCGGAGTCGCTGTCCATCTCGCCGAATACCATTAGCATGGCGCTCTTGAACTTAGCGATTTCTTCGTGGTTCGGTGCCTTGCCTCCGCAGACTTTGTTGAAGATGTCGCGAATTTCAGCTTCGGTATAGTCGTCGGCATGGAATTCACACAGACCATGGTCGCTCAGACGGCATCCGTTCTGCTCGAAAAAGTCGTGGCGTTTTTTAAGTGCGTCGACCATGTCGTCGAAGTTGTTGATGTCCATGTCGGCGGCCTTTGCCAGTTTTTCGATATATGAGCGGTATTCCGCCGGATTTTCGACAGCCATGGCTTTGTCGGGGCGCCAGGTGGGAAGCATCTTTACCTCGAAGCCCGATTCGCGTACCTGGCGGTGATATTCAAGCGAGTCGACAGGGTCATCGGTAGTGCATACTGTCTCGACGTTGTAGTGGCGCATGAGTCCGCGTGCAGTCATAGCCGGGTCGTTTTGCAGTTTCTCGTTACATTCGTCGAAAATATCCTTTGCCGTAGTTGGGTTCAGCAACTTATGGATGCCGAATGCCGTGCGGAGTTCGAGGTGTGTCCAGTGGTATAGCGGATTGCGCATTGTGTATGGCACTGTTTCCGCCCACTTCTGAAATTTTTCCCAGTCGGAAGTGTCTGTGCCGGTTATGTAGCGTTCGTCGACTCCGTTTGTGCGCATGGCACGCCACTTGTAGTGGTCGCCTCCAAGCCATATCTCGGTGATTGAACGGAATTTATAATCATCGGCCACCATTTTGGGGTTCAGGTGGCAGTGATAGTCGATTATAGGCATTTTTGATGCATGTTCGTGGTAAAGTTTCTGCGCGGTAGACGTCTGCAACAGAAAATTTTCATCCATAAAAGTCTTCATTCTTCTGTGTATGCTGGTTATTATATTGCGTTGAAAAGTGATTTTACAAAGATAGTAATATTTTCAGTGTAAATTTACACCGTAAATACTGTTGTAAAACACAATGTGTGAAAATTGTATGTGTGAATGTCATGACTGTCCGAATTAAAATAAGAAAAGACGTGCACGGCCTGTTTTCGATATGGCCTGTGCACGTCTTATATTGTTCGCCGTCGACTTAGAGCTTGTTTAATAATAAATGTTACTGTCAGGGCGGTCATTCGTCGAGCAGATTTTTGTTTGTGATGAGGGAGTTATGGGATTCCATAACGACCGAAGAGCAGGCGGAAAGATGCCGGCGAATGACCGA
>CAJTSJ010000010.1 GCA_910578785.1 uncultured Muribaculum sp.
TTCATGTATCTTCATTCATCGAAATTTTTGCACTTCGATTTTGAAAGTACATAAAAAATTTCAATCGCAAATCGAACGAGCCTAAATGTTTATGCGTTATACCATACACGCTCCAACGAATCAACAAAGAACAACAAGGGAAATGAACATCTCACAGACCAAACCCGACACTCCGCCCCAAAAATCCACCTTCCGCGGTATTTTGGGCAAAATCATACGTTACATCGTACCGGTGTGTGTGTCGGCAGGTCTGATTCTTTGGCTGTTTCATAAAGTCGACATACATGAAGTGGCGAACATCATCCGCCACGGATGCGACTTCCGGTGGATAGCGGCGATGATGCTACTTACCATGCTCTCGCATATCATCCGCGGCATACGCTGGGGCATACAGCTTCGCGGAGTCGGCATTCCGCGAATACCGGTGGTGGCCGAAAGCGTTTCGATATTCGGGGCATACGCTCTCAATCTGCTGTTCCCGTATCTGGGCGAGGCGTGGAGATGCGTGTATATCTCCAAACGCGAAGACGCCCCGCTTTCGACCGTCGTAGGAACCGACCTCGGCGACAGAGCCTCCGATGCCATAGTAGTGGCCATCCTGTTTGTACTGACAATGATTCTGGCCCACCCGATCATGGACAGTTTTTTTGCCCATTACGGTGTCGACCGCGACATACGCCACTGGGTTGAAGACCCCAGGTTGTGGATTACGCTGGCCATTGCCGGAGGCATCATCTGGACCACCGTCTACTTCTCAAAAGGTCATAAATATCTGAACAGCATCAAAGAGAACATCAAGAAAATCTGGGATGGATTCAAGGTTCTTTTCCATATGAAAGGCATAGGAGCGTACATCCTGCTGACTTTAGGCATCTGGACATGCTATTATCTGGAAACTTACTCATGTTTCTATGCCTTCCCGTTCACGCGCCAACTTATCGAACAGCCAGGCACCGCCTACGGCCTGATTCCCGGTCTGGTCGTGTTCGTATTCGGCTCGTTCAGCATCGCCGTGCCGTCCAACGGCGGTCTCGGTCCATGGAATCTCGCCGTTATGTTCGCCCTCTCGCTCTACGGCATTCCCGAGACGGAGGGAGCGGCCTACTCAATCACCGTGTGGGGATGCCAGGCGCTTATGCTCGTATCCCTCGGCATATTTTCGGCAATCTACATTATGTCCGAACGCAAGAAAAGGCCGGTCAGTCCATGACGGCTAAACCGTACGCACATGTTCCCTGAACACCCTTCGCTGCACCCACAGCGCGGCACACATTACCGCGACTCCCGTAACGGCCCACGATATGGGATAGACCGACAGCAATATCTTAAAATCGTGGTAATGGGCATTGACAGTGTAGACCCAGATCAACCGCAGTATACACGTACCGAATATGGTCAGCAACATCGGAGTCATCGAATAGCCGAGCCCGCGCATATAGGCGCCGGATATTTCGTAGGTCGACGCTATGGACTGAAATATCAGCACACAGTGTAGTCTTACGGCCGCATAATGTATGACGTCGGGATTGGATGTGAACACACCTATGAAAAACTTGTCCTGCCACGTTATCAGCAGGTTGGCCAGACCGCACGCGACTATCGACATCAGCATGCAGATTCTCACGACGCGTTTGCACCTGTCATGCTTGCCTGCTCCGAAATTCTGGCTCGTGAAGGCTATCGTGGCCGCACAGAACGCGCTCACGATGTAGTAGCAGTATGCCTCGTAGGTCAAGGCCGTGGCCGACCCCGCCATAGCGTCGGCTCCGAACTTGTTGATGGACGACTGAATGAAAAAGTTTGCTATCGAAAAGACCATTCCCTGCAGTCCGGCCGGTATGCCGATCTGAAGCATACGCTTAAGGTCGGACTTTTCCACGGCCATACTCCGTATTTTCAGCGTGAAGGGATCCGGCTCGCGCATCAGAATCAACACGATAATCATGGCATTGACCACATTGGCTATAACAGTCGCGGAGGCCACTCCGTCTACATCCATGCCGAACTGCGACACGAATGTCCAGTCAAGCAAAGCGTTGACTATAGTGGCGACCACCAGTGCGTAGAACGGACGCTGCGTGTCGCCTATGCTGCGCAATATCGCCGAGCCGAAATTGTAAATCATCATGAACGGCATTCCGAGGAAATAGATGCGCAGATACTTCGTGGCAAGGTCTATGACATCGTCAGGAGTGTTGATCCACTCCAATATGGTTCTGGACAACGACACTCCGGCAATCAGAAGAATGACTCCGCTGACGAGCGCCACGACGGCCACCGTGCCTATCGACTTGCGCACCCTGTCGGCATTGCGCTGACCTATATAGTTGGCTATTACAACATTCGCGCCGACCGCCACGCCAAGAAACAGATTGACAAGTATGCTTATTATCACGCCGTTGCTCCCCACCGCGGCCATCGCCTGTTTGGTCGAATAGTGACCGATTACGGCCACATCGACCGCATTGAACGACTGTTGAAGTATGCCGCTTGCTATCAACGGCAACGAAAACACCAATATCTTCCAGCCCAGACCGCCATGGATCATGTCTACGCGCCGGGCCTCTGCACTTCGTCTTCTATCCATCGGTATAACTCACACGTAATTTCGCGACAAAATTACGCATTTTCCATCTATCGTGGATGCCGACGGCCCGTTAATTCATACCATTTTTGCAGAAACGACAAAACGGCCCGGCATCAACTGCCGGACCGTTATAAGAATCAATGATTTCACAGTCTATTTTTGACGCAAAGCTTCGCGGTCGTAGGGACGAGCATTCTCTTTCCAGTAATTTTCAAGCCTGTCGGCCTCTTCAGCGGTCAGATGTATGACCGCGCCATGCTTCGGCGATGAAAAGTTGGTAGTCTTCATCACGCCTTCGTTGAAGTGCCCGAGATTCTTGAAATTGACAAAGTCGGACGTTTCGGCAAATCCGAAATTACTCGGGAAAATGCTGAACACGTCGTACATAAGCACCCACTTGTCCTCGCCGATGCGCTTCCATACATTCGGGGCCTCGCAGGCCTTAGGCTCGAAGTCAATCCAGCGCGGCGAAAATTCCCAGTCGCCGTCGGGACGGTCGGACACTGCAAGTTTTATGCCTACCTCGGCCTCCTGAGGCACATAGGAGAGTATATACTTGTCGCCGAACTTCACTATATCGCCGTCAATTGCCGAACAGGTCTCGTCGGGATAGTAGAACAGCCTCTGAGGCAGGGTCTCGATACGGTCAAAGTCTTCATTGACATATGCATAATATAGGTTGGCCGGTTCACATCCATGACGCATGGTAAGATACAGCATCAGACGGTTTTTCGATTCATCGTAGGTAAGTTCCGGAGCCCATGAGCAGCCGATTTCCTTCCATGCCGACGATATAGTGTCGAACCGTATGTTGGTACGCTTCCAGTCGATGAGGTCCCATGATTTCAACAACACGAGACCACGGTTGTTTCCCCATTCATATTGTTCGGCAGGGCGCTCCCACTGTGTGTCGCGGTAGCCGAGGCGCTTTGCAAACAAGTGGAGGTCGGTCATCGAAGCATAGAAAGCTCCGTCGGGTCCGCGGAATATATGCGGATCACGTATGCCCTTCTGATATGCGATGGTGTCACCCGCCATTATCGGGTCGCCGTTGTTAAGCGCCGTAAATGTGTATCCGTCGCGGCTCAACGCCATATGGAGTCCATGGGTATCGTCCTTGTGGAACACCATCAGATAGGCACCCATATCCTCCTCCTTCGGCACTGCATCGCCGTAGGTGAAGTCAGAGAAGCGCGCCGAACCCTTGCCCATCGAGCACAGAGCCGGACGAAGCGCATAAAATCCTCCGTAATTGTTGTGGTGCATTCCCGACACGTCGACGTTGTCGGCAAGCGTAATCCACGATTTGCCGTCGGCGCTCACCTGCATGACAGCTTTATTACCACGGTTGTGTATACGCACCGTAAACTTTTCGCCAAGAGTGTTAGGCACCTCAACTTTGTCTCCTGAATTCTTGTATACCACAAACTTTTTACTGTCGCCAAGCACTCCTGCATAATCCTTTTCGCTGTAAAACAACAGAAGTCCCGCCATATTGCCCTTGCCGGGAGCCACGTCGACACTCGTCATATAGTTCTTATGCTGAGGCGTCACCAGGAGCAGACGCGCATCGGCAGGCGTCTTGCCCTTCGCCTTTACAGTCAAACCTTTGCCGTCATAAGCCAGCGATTTTTCTGCATTCTCCTTCCAGAATGTCCACTGCAGGCCGAGCTTGTCGCCCGAAAAATCGTCAGACAGCTCCATGCCGTCAGCCACAGGCGACGCCGAAGCGGGAAGTTCGGCATTGGCCACAGTGTGCCACCATCCTTCCGATGTCCACTTGACCGGCTCTATAAGCGTGCTGCGTCCGAGCGTGTGGTATCCCTTGGCGTATGCATGGTAGACTATCCACCAATTGCCGTTCACGTCATCGACAAGCGTGCCATGCCCCTTGGACCACCATCCGTCGGTATCGCTGTAGGTGTGCACGGCAGGATTGTAAGGCGAATTCTCCCACGGCCCGGTGATATTGCGCGAACGTGCCGACACCACCATGTGGCTTGTAGCAGGCCCGGCGGTACCGCCCTGTGCCGATGTCAGGTAGTAATATCCATCCTTATATGTAAGTTTTGGCGATTCAAGATACATGCCTTCGGTCACCCACTTTTCAGGATACTTCCAGCCGTCATAGACTTTCTGCTTTTCGCCTACAGTGGCCAGACCGTCGGGAGTCAGACGGATGACTTCACCGTCGTTGACATACAGATAGCGGTTGCCATTGTCGTCGGCAACGTGACCGGGATCGATACCCGACACTTTTAGGTCCACAGGCTTGCTCCACGGTCCGCGGATATCATCGGCCCACGACACCCAGTTGGTTCCCGCGGCAGGATAGTAAAGATAAAACCGTCCATCATATTTAATCAGGTCGGGGGCCATGGCCGACCCCTCATATTCCGGGATAGCCCGGCACACAGGCTCCCAGTTGACCAGGTCGGTAGAATGCCAGATAAGAAATCCGGGGGTGTAATAAAAGGGCGAATGCGTCATATAGTAATCGTCGCCGTCGCGCACAATAGTCGGGTCGGGATAATCGCCCGGCATTATCGCCAACGGAAAAGTAGCGGCATCGGCAAAGGAAATGGCCAACATCGCCAAAATAGCAAAAAGTGTTCTTTTCATGATTGGTTAATATTGATTTTTGTTTTGCAAAGATAATCATCATAATCACATGATTGCAATTTTGTTCGTCCTAAATTCCCAAAACATTAAAAATATAATCGAGGCACCTCCGCTTTTCGGCGAACGATGCCTCGATATGATTGATTATGACGGATATCTATCGGTTGACGAACACGCGGTATTCGCCGGGCTTAAGCATGGTCGGGAATTCCGACTTTGCCGGCTCGAAGAAATCGATTGTGGTATGGTCGCCCTCGGGAGAGCCGGAGATGTATTTGACAGGAAGCTCTTCGGAGCCCAGATTCACAAACACGTAGACGGTGGCATTGTCAACCGTGCGGCTGAACACGTAAACGTCGTCGCTCTCTGTCGGGTATCGCACCATCTCACCGCCGTCGAGACCGGCCTGCAGTGCCGGTTGGGTGTGCTTCAGATGATTCAGCTTCTGATAAAACTCGAAATATTCGTTGCGAGGACTCCACGCGGGAGGAGTATCTTTCTTAAAAAATTCGAGAGCACGTTTTAGACCCGTCTCCTGTCCTGTATATATAAGAGGCATTCCCGGCAGCGTATACGACAGTACGGCCATGGCATCGGTAAGATTTCCATAGCGGTCAAACTCGGTTCCCTCCCACGAATTGAGGTCGTGGTTGGTGACCATATTCATCATATAGGTATCTTTGGGATATTGTATCGACTGCAGGGCAATCAGTGTGTCTATGTCTATGGCATGCTTTACGGGATAGTCCACCACGGTTCCGTCATCCTTTTTGTAGCTGTTTTGCCCGGAAGTGGCGGCGATGGCGTTGAACAGGTCCTTCATAGGCCAATTGTAGCCCATGTCAAATCCGTCTATCTGCAGTTCGGGTTTGCTGGCCTCGGCGAGCATGAACAGCTCCGGCTTTACGGCCTCAAGTTGCGGACGCGCCTCGGCCCAGAAGTCGGTGGGTACCTCACCGGCCACATCGCAACGGAATCCGTCGACACCGACATCCTCAAGCCAGAACTTAAATGCATCGACCATGGCCGCACGCATCTCCGGCTTGCCGTAGTCAAGCTTGTACACATCGGTCCAATCATAAGGGCTCACAAATCCGCCCGTGGAGTCGCGTACATACCAGTCGGGGTGCTGCTCCACCCATACGTTGTCCTGGCCTGTATGATTAGGCACCCAGTCAAGTATCACCTTCATGCCCATGCCGTGAATCTTATTGACAAGATCCTTGAACTGGTCCAAAGTTCCGAATTCGGGATTGAAAGCCTTATAATCGCGCACGGCATAGTAGCTTCCGAGTTCACCCTTGCGCCCCTTCTCGGAGATAGGGTGTACAGGCATAAACCATAGAATGTCCACGCCCAGCTCCTTCAGGCGGGGCAGTTCCTTTTCAAATCCGGCAAGGTTGCCGCTGTCGGAATACTGACGCAAATTCACCTCGTAAATTACCGCATTGCGGCTCCATTCAGGATGCTTTACGCTCGTATGCGTGCTGTCGCGAGGCTGCAACGAAGCATCGCTCTTGCGTTTCGAACTGCACGATGCCAACACAAATGCGGCCACACCGGCCGCAATGGTAAAAACAATTAATTTTCTCATGAAATACAATGTTGGTTATACCTTTATGGAAGAGAGCCATTATAGAACCCCTCAACGGCAAATGTACAAAAAATATCTTTATGGCATAGTCATTCAAGCAAAAAGTTATATATTTGTGTTGTCTCTATTACAAGAGTTTGTTTAATACTCTAAAGCCAAAATTTAATGATTATGCAATTCAAGCCATTGCGTCTGGTCCTGATCGGGCTTTTAGGCGCTTTACTACCCTCATGCGGCGAGGAGCAGCCAGGGGTCATGACCGCAGTCACAACCGACAACCGCACTGTCAGCGTGACCGCAGTCAACGACTACATCGTAAAGGTCACAAACGCCGGAAAAGGACAGAAACCGGCCGAAACGCAGGCCGCCGTACTTACAAAGCAACCGTTTAAAGGCTCCATCGTCAGCAAAGACGGATTGTCGACCATGACACTACCGTCGGGACTTGTTGTGACGCTCGACAGCAAATCGGGAGCGGTAGGATTCAGCACCGGGCAGTCGACACTGCTGGCCGATGCAGGTACGCGTGTCGAAGGCGACAGCCTTGTCAGCATGACTCTGTTACCATCGGCCGGAGGCACGTTCTACGGTGCAGGAGAGCGTGGCCACAGCCTGAAACTCAACGGCGACACCCTCGTGATGTACAACAAGCAGAACTACGGCTACATGGAGGGCGAAGACCGCATAAGTCAGATGAACATCTGTATGCCCTACTTTGTCAGCGACGAAGGTTATGGCGTGCTGTTTGACGACCATGCCGCCGCCGAAATGGTTATGTCCGATCCAATTGTATATACCTCCGAAGCAGGAACGCCGTTGTCATATTATTTCGTCTACGGCGACGGATCGGTGGCCGATGCGGTCAGCCACTTTACCGAGCTGACGGGACGGCAAGAACTGCCCCCGTTCTGGGCGCTCGGCTATATTACATCAAAATACGGCTACAAGACCGAAGCCGAAACCCGCCAGGTTGTCGATTCGCTCAAGGGTCTCGGCTATCCGCTCGACGGCATAGTACTCGACCTCTATTGGTATGGACAGGAGACCGACATGGGCCGTCTGGAATGGAACAAAGAGCAGTGGCCCGACCACAAGCAGATGCTCGCCGACCTTAAGGACAAGGGGGTCAATACAGTGTTGATATCACAGCCGTACATTAATAAAATCGGTGCTATCGACAACTACAATTCCCTTGCCGGACAGGGACTTCTGACCCGCGACAAAAACGGCGGCATAAACGACGTCACAACCTGGGTAGGCGAAGCGGGAATGTTTGACGTGGCCAACCCCGATACGCGCCTGTGGCTTCGCAACCGCTACCGACAGCTGACAGAAGAAGGTGTAGGAGGATGGTGGGGCGACCTCGGCGAACCGGAGGTACACCCCGAATCGATAGTCCACGCCAACGGCATGACGGCACGACAGTTCCACAATGTCTATGGCAATGTCTGGAGCTCGATAATCCACGACCTCTACAAGCAGGAATACCCCGACACCCGGCTCATGACCCTCATGCGAGGCGGGACGACGGGCCTGCAGCGCTACAGCGTGTTTCCGTGGTCGACCGATGTATCGCGCACGTGGGGCGGGCTCCAGCCTCAGGTCAAGATTATGCTTAACTCCGGACTTAGCGGTCTCGGCTACATGTCGCACGATGTCGGAGGATTTGCAATCACCGACGAAAACAACGTCACCGACCCCGAACTTTACGTACGCTGGATGCAACTCGGCACATTCTCGCCCGTGCTCCGCACACATGCGCAACAATTTGCCGAACCGTTCAACTATCCTGAATATCAGGACATATTGCTCGACCTCGTGAAAACACGCTACCGCTGGCTGCCCTACAACTACACCCTGGCCTATGAAAATACCTCCAAGGGCTATCCGCTGGTGCGTCCGCTCAACTTCAAGGATGCCCGCAACGAGAACTTCGACAACGTGGCCGACCAATATCTATGGGGCGATGAAGTGATGGCGGCACCCGTCATGCAGAAAGAGGCCAAGTCGCGCCGTGTCATAATACCCGCCGGCGAGTGGATTGACTATAACCGCCCCGCAGTCGCTTATCAGGGTCCTGACACTATTGAATATGACGCACCCCTAAATGTGCTTCCGCTGTTCGTACGTGCCGGAGCATTCATTCCGCAGGCCGACTACGCCATGCAGAATGTCGGCGACTTCGACGCCTCCCGCTACACCGTGCAGTACTACCCGCGACCGGGAGCCGTGAGCGGATACGAGATGTTTGAAGACAACCGTTCGTCAACGACATCAATCAGCGCCAACGAATATGCGCTTATAGCCTTCAGCGGTGCTGACTCAGCCGACAAGATTGAAATCAACGTTGAATTGAGAGGCGACTATCCCGGAATGCCGGATAAGAAGTCACTGACATTTACCCTTCCGGGCGTACCGGCCTCGTCCATCAGTGAAGCCGTAGTCAACGGGGCGTCAGTCACTGTGACAGGAAAAGACACGGCCACATTCACAGTTGAACTGACAAAATCCTCACCGCTAAACATCATTCTCACAAAGAGTTGCGTAAAATAATACGATAGAAGCAGAATTTTTTTGAAAAAAATCCGTTTCTGCTCCGAACTATTTTTTCTGTAATGCGTTTTAGTAGTACATAGCAAAATTACTTTTTCCATTGCAAGAAATGTGATAATGATTGGTTTATTATCGAGTAAGGAGACGCCGTGAGGCATCTCCTTACTTCGTTTTTGTACATTTCAAGTATTTACGTACACTTTATCTGAATCAACGCGACACAAAATAGCCGGGCAATTTCGGTCTTATGGCCTTCATTGCCCGGCTATCAATTTTTTTTCGGAAACCGTTTATGGTGCAGATTCCGTCGTTATGCAATGCCCTGACGCGAACAGCGTCCGGAGCATACTATTCCTACACTGTAAGGATTTCTTTCTCCTTGGCGGCGAAAAGATCGTCAATTCTTTTCAGATACTTGTCATGGAGCTTCTGAACAGATGCTTCGGCATCCTTCTCGACATCCTCGGGCATACCCTGCTTGACAGCCTTCTTCAAACCATCGATGGCGTCGCGACGTGCGTTGCGAACCGACACCTTTGCATTTTCGGCCTCGGCCTTCGACTGCTTCACGAGAGTCTTACGGCGTTCCTCGGTCAACGGAGGAATGGACAGACGGATTATTTCGCCGTTGTTTTCGGGCGTAATACCCAGCTCTGAGTTTATGATGGCTTTCTCAATCTCACGGAACATGGCTTTCTCCCATGGAGTGATAGTAATGGTGCGGGCATCGGGCACGCTCACGTTGGCCACATTTGAGATAGGCACCGCGCTTCCGTAGTATTCCACACGGATGGCATCGAGTATTTTCGGATTTGCCTTGCCTGCACGGATGTGGGCCAGCGACTCGTCGAGATAGGCTACGGCCATCTCCATTTTCTCCTCTGCGGGATTGAGGTAGTCTTTTACTTCCATAATATCATTGATTTAATTAATATACGAGGGTTCCGATAGGCTCACCGTCAAGCACTTTCTTAAGATTGCCGGGGTGGTCCATGTCAAACACGATGATAGGGAGATGGTTCTCCTTGCACAAGGCCGTGGCAGTGAGGTCCATCACCTTAAGTCCGCGGGTATAGACCTCGTCGTAAGTGATTTCCGAGAATTTTGTGGCTGTAGGATCCTTTTCCGGGTCGGCGGTATATATGCCGTCGACACGTGTACCCTTCAGCATCACGTCTGCCTCCACCTCAATGCCGCGCAGGGCCGAACCGGTGTCAGTGGTGAAGAACGGATTGCCTGTTCCGCCCGAGATGATGGCTACGGCACCCTGCTCCATGGCACCGATAGCACGCCACTTGCTGTAATGCTCGCCGATAGGGAACATATTGATGGCGGTAAACACCTGCGCTTTCTGACCGACAGCTTCCAGGGCCGAGCTAAGGGCGAGGGAGTTGATCACAGTGGCAAGCATGCCCATCTGGTCGCCTTTGACACGGTCGAAACCGCGCGATGCGCCCTGAAGTCCGCGGAATATGTTGCCTCCGCCTATAACGATGGCCACTTCCACTCCGCTCTCTACCACCTCCTTGATTTGGGCAGCATATTCGTTAAGGCGTGTAGTGTCTATGCCGTGGCCCTGACCGCCGGCAAGCGATTCGCCACTCAGCTTCAGCAAAATTCTATTGTATTTCGTTCTCATGTTGAAAAATCTGTAGGTTTAATGATTTTACCGTCACGAAGTCCAAAACCTCGATTTAGCAAAGATAAGTAATAAATATGACATTATACGCACAACCCAGCATCAAACTGAACCGCGCCATGTCAAAAAAATCACTTCTTGCGTGTGGGGTCGCAGGTCAGACCCACTCCAAGCTTCTTGAATATCTTGTGGTCGACCTCGCCGAGCATCACCGTCGAATGGACCTGACAGCCGTTGAGTTCAGGAAGCTTTTCAAGCGCACGCCGGCAATTCTCATCGTGAGTGCTGAGCACAGCCAACGCCACAAGCACCTCGTCGGTGTGCAGACGCGGATTGCGTCCGCTCAGATAGTTAAGCTTCATATATTGTATCGGCTCAATCATATCCTGAGGTATCAGTTTGACAGCGTGGTCTATACCTGCCAGATGCTTTATGGCGTTAAGTATAAGCGCGGCACTCGGACCGAGCAAGGTCGACGACTGGGCGGTGATAATGGTTCCGTCGGCAAGCTCAATGGCCGAGCACGGCACCCCGTCGCGTTCGGCACGCTCCTTGGCGGCCACAACCGGGCGGCGATAGGTCACATCTATCTTTGCCTGCTTGAAGAGCAACGCGATCTTGCTGACTTCCGCTTCGTTGCCGTCGCCGGCGGCCATACGGTTGAGAGCCGTATAGTAGCGACGTATAATCTCATTTTTAGAAGCGTCGCAACATACGTCGTTGTCATCAATGCAGAAACCCACCATGTTCACACCCATGTCTGTAGGCGATTTGTAGGGATTTTCACCGTAGATGCCTTCAAACAGGGCATTGAGCACTGGGAATATCTCTATGTCGCGGTTGTAGTTTATGGCGGTCTTGCCGTAGGCTTCGAGGTGGAACGGGTCAATCATGTTCACGTCGTTAAGGTCGGCGGTAGCGGCCTCATAGGCTATGTTGACAGGATGCTTCAGCGGAAGGCTCCAGACCGGGAATGTCTCAAACTTGGCATACCCTGCCTCGACACCGCGCTTCTGCTCGTTGTAAAGCTGGCTTAGACATACGGCCATCTTACCGCTTCCGGGGCCGGGGGCAGTCACTATCACGAGCGGACGCGAAGTCTCTATATAGTCGTTTCGTCCGAATCCCTCGTCAGAGGCTATCAGGTCGACATTCGTAGGATATCCGTCGATAAGATAGTGGACATACGACTTGATGCCCATCTTCTCCAGACGCTTGCGGAACGCATCGGCGCTTCCCTGTCCGTTGTAGTGGGTTATGACAACCGAGCCCACCATAAATCCGCGGTTCTGAAACTCTGTGCGCAGACGCAGTACATCCATATCGTAAGTGATTCCAAGGTCGTTGCGCACCTTGTTCTTCTCGATATCCACTGCACTTATCACAATCACTATCTCCGCATGGTCGCTCAGCTGATGAAGCATACGAAGCTTGCTGTCGGGCTGGAACCCCGGCAGAACCCTGCTTGCATGATGGTCGTCGAATAGCTTGCCTCCGAGTTCGAGGTAAAGCTTGTTGCCGAACTGAGCGATGCGCTCCTTAATGTGTTCCGACTGTATCTTCAGATACTTGTCATTGTCAAATCCGTATTTCATAACGGATTACAAAGTTAATGCATTTTCCTCGTTCCGCAATAAAAATTGCCGGACAAATACATCGGATATTTATCATTCAGACTAAAGCCTACGCATTCCGCGGTAGTATGCATGGAGCCACGTCCGGTATATGCGTGGACAGAATGCGCCACTCGTTTGGATACAGGTTGTTGGCCCGGTTACCAAGATTTTTCGCAAAACCAAGGGGCCCGCCACCGTAAGTGAGCAGGACAAATCCACGGGGAGTACCGTCGGGGAGCACCACCGACTCGCGGCGCAGATAGGACACGGCAGTGCGATAGTCAACTTCGCATGAAGCAAACGCCTTGAGGTCGTATACGGTGCTCATGGCCAGCGACTGTGTCGGAACCAAGTCACGGCCCTTGACCGATGACACCTCGATACCCCGGCCGATGACATCAAGCTTCGACTCCAATTCCCTCAGCCACGTAATCCAGCGTTGCGGAAATGCACGTACCATTCCGTCTCCGACTTCAAAAAGATAGTCGGCATATCCGTTCAACCACCCACGGCACGCATCAATAAGTTTGCGGTCGGCAGGCGACTCTTTCCCAGGTCTGGCCGAAGGCCTGAATACACGGCCCTCGTTGCCTTTGCGGATTACAGCCACAGTCAGTCCTTCGCCCCTTACTCTGCCGGGCAGAAAGTGACGGCAACCGTCGCGCTCCACTGTATTCCACTCCGCAGGGAAGTCCATCGGCATCACCGAAGCATCAAAATTATCTACAATCCACCGCAGCATATCCTCATTTTCCTGGCGGTTGAACGTGCAGGTGGAATATATCAGATAGCCCCCGGGCTTTATCGCGTCCCAAAGATTGTCGATTATCTCGCGCTGGCGCACAGCACACTCGGCCACAAGCGCAGGGGTCCACTGGCGCACGGCTTCGGGATCCTTACGGAACATGCCCTCGCCGGAGCATGGTACATCGGCTGCTACTATATCGAACATTCCCGGCAACTTGCGGAAACGCTTTGTGTCGCCGCGGGTCACCACCACGGCCGGAGCGCCCCATTTTATAAGATTCTCCCTAAGAGTCAACGCACGTCCGGGAACAAATTCATTGGCCACCACCAGCGATCCGGCAGGCAGCGCATCTACAGCCGTCGTAGTTTTACCTCCGGGCGCGGCGCAGGCGTCAAGATAAGCCACAGGTCCGGATCCGGAGGTCAGCCGGCTTACGATATATGAATAAATCATCGACGAAGCATCCTGTACATAGTATAGCCCTTGATGCAGAGCGGGGTCGAACGTAAACTGCGGACGGTCGGGAAGATACAGCCCGTCAACGCACCATGGAACAGTGTCGGCACCTGCCGGAAACGGCGAGGTCTTGGCCATGTTACGGCGCAGACTGACCGACGGCTCGCCGGTCAAAGCATCGGCAAGTCCTTCGAAATCGGCAACAAAACCCTCAGGCAATTCCATAACTTACTAATCGCGTTTTTGTCCGGCAAGCATTCCGCATGCCGCCGCTATATCCTCACCTCGCGACGTGCGTATGGTGGCCGTGATTCCAAGTTCGTTCAGACGGTCGCGGAACGCTACCATCGTAGCTTCGTCCGACGTGCGGAGATCTGAATCGGGAATGGCATGGAAACGAATAAGATTCACCCGGCAATCCAGACCTTTCAGCACTCTGGCCAGCGCCATGGCATGACGCATATTGTCGTTCAGACCGCCCCACATGATATATTCCACCGACAGACGCCGCTGGTGGGCAAAGTCGTAGCCACGAAGCATCTCAAGCACGCTTTTGAGTGGATAAGCGCGTTCGACAGGCATAAGTTCGGCACGTTCCTCCGAAAATGGAGAATGTACGCTTATGGCCACATGCACCTTAGTCGTGTCGAGAAGCGTCCGCAACTGCTCGATTTTACCGATCGAGGATACAGTGATTCGCTTCGGGCTCCACGCCAGTCCCCAGGGAGCGGTGAGAATCTCTATGGCCTCAAGCACCGGAGTGAGATTGTCCATCGGCTCGCCCATGCCCATAAACACGATGTTGGTCAGCGACTCGCTTCCGGGAACCGACAACACCTGATTGATTATGTCGTAAGCATCAAGATTGCCGTGGAAGCCCTGACGGCCGGTCATACAGAACCGGCACCCCATGCGGCATCCGGCCTGCGACGACACACAAAGCGTGGCCCTCTCCTTATCCGGAATATATACAGCTTCAACATCGCGGCCTCCACGGCCGTCAAACAGGCATTTAACCGTGCCGTCGGCCGATGTGGCCCGCGCTTTTGGAGCCACACGTCCCACACAATACGACTCTTTGAGCCTGGCCCGACCCTTAAGCGATAGATTCGTCATCATATCGATGTCGGTCACACGCTTTTCATAAAGCCACTGCGCCATCTGCTTAGCCGCAAACGAAGGAAGGCCGCACTCTGCAGCTACCGCCTTAAGCTTCTCTATGTTCATCCCCAACAGGGGTGTCAATCCATTCAATTCCATATCACTGCAAAGTTAGTGAATTCTTTCGGCAACACCGCTATCATGCAATTATTTGTAGGCAATTAAACCTCCATAGAGTTTTAGAACCGGCTCTTAATAGCGAATCATCTAGTTAAAAATCATTAAATACGTTCCTTGTTATAATATTTTCGACCGGATTACCACTAAATCAGATGTTAAATCGGAGAATTTTGATTATGTTTGCGCATCACAACATCTTACACGATGGAACGTCTGATGCAGTATATATGGCAACATCGCCTGTGGCCGTCGGAAGACATGTCGACCGTCGACGGAGAGCGCGTACAGGTGATTGATCCGGGACGGCTGAACACCGACTCGGGTCCGGACTTTTTCAATGCAAAAATCAGAATCGGACGCGACATGTGGGCCGGCGACGTGGAGATACATGTCAATGCAAGCGACTGGCACCGACACCGCCACGACGGCGACCCTGCCTATGAATCTGTAATACTGCACGTTGTGGGGCGCGACGACACACAGATTAAACGACACGACGGACGAGTCATACCACAGATGCGTATGCCGTGCGCCCCAGACTTCAGCCAAAGCTACAACAAGTTAGTGGAAGACGCATCATCGTTCAGGCTGCCGTGCAAGAATGAGATTAAAAGCATGCCGCCCGTCAAAATACATTCATGGCTCGACAGCCTGGCTTTTGAACGCCTGTACAGAAAGTCGGACCGCATCGAGGCTCTTCTTAAAGAGAGTTCCGGCGACTGGGAGTCGGCGTGCTACGTCACCATGGCCCGCGGCCTGGGGTTCGGGCTTAACAGCGAACCGTTCGAACGGCTCGCGCTCGCCACTCCGCTGCGCATTCTGCACAAACACTGCGACTCGCAACTGAGCATGGAGGCCATGCTGTTCGGCCAGTCGGGCCTGCTCGACAATGCCAACGACGACGAAGCATACGTCGGACTGCTTAAACGCGAATATGCTTTCCTGGCCAACAAGTTTTCGCTCAAAAAGCCCGTACAGCTCGGATGGAAAATGTCAAGAATGCGGCCTCCAAACTTTCCTCACCGCCGCATTGCGTTTCTGGCAGCATTGCTGTTCGGCGGATTCAGGCTTATGTCGCGCATCGCTTCGGCCACCTCGCTCGAGGACGCCCGAAAGCTATTTGCCGTCGAACTGACCGGCTACTGGGCCTCGCACTATACTTTCGGCTCGGCCATGGAGAGTCACACCCCGACGGCGCTCGGACGCTCGTCGGTCGACACACTGATAATAAATGTCGTCGTGCCGATGCTCTATGCCTACGGATGCGCCGTCGACAATGCAGGGCTGACCAACCTGGCGACATCCATGCTGCAGGGACTCGGCCCCGAACAGAACTCCGTGGTCAGACTATTCAAGGAGCACGGCATAGAATGCGACGACGCGTTTACCTCACAGGCCCTGATTCAGTTACGACGTGAATATTGCGAGGCGAAAAAGTGCCTGTTTTGCAGAATCGGGCACCAATACCTGTCAATCCGAAGCAAGATGCCGAAACGACAATGACACATACCATTCTTAATCCAAAATTATTAGTACCTTTGTAAAATAATATGATTAAAATACGAAACTACGTGAATATTAGCATTATGCGACTCGTCTTGTCGATGTTGCTTATGTTGCCCCAACTCCTGTACGCCCTGACTGTAGGCGCCGCGAGAGTCGATCAGTACCGTCCTTTGCTCGAAGGCAAGCGGATAGCGTTGCTGTCAAACCACACCGGAATCACCGACGGCAGGCATACACTCGACCTAATGCTCGACAACGGCATAAAAGTGACCCACATATTGTCGCCCGAACATGGATTCAGAGGCACGGCCGATGCCGGCCAGCATGTCAACAGTTCGACCGATCCGATAAGCGGACTCCCGATAGTGTCGCTTTACGCCGGAGCCAAAAACGGACTGACACCGGCCCTCATGGACCGAATCGATGCAGTGGTGGTCGACATGCAGGATGTAGGCGCACGATTCTATACATACCACATCACCATGCTCAAGGTCATGGAGCAGGCCGCGTCCAAAGGCAAGCCTATAATAGTGCTGGACCGTCCGAATCCGCTCGGCATGATTGTAGACGGGCCGGTACTCGACATGTCGCTCCGCTCCGGAGTCGGACGCATACCCGTGCCGGTGCTTCACGGGCTGACCATGGGTGAGATAGCCCTCATGGCCAACGGTGAAGGATGGTTGCGCGACGGACTGAAAGCTGACCTTACGGTGATTCCGGTCGAGGACTACACACATGCCACCCGCTATGAACTGCCGGTAGCGCCGTCGCCCAACCTCAAAACGATGGGAGCCATTTACCTTTATCCATCGTTGTGCTACTTCGAAGGTACCACAGCAAGCGTGGGACGAGGCACCGAATCGCCATTCCAGATATACGGACACCCGTCAATGAAATCCAGAGGCTTCACTTTCAGCCCCAAGAGCATGCCCGGCGCCAAGAACCCGCCCCTGCTCGGCAAACTATGCCAAGGCGTTGACCTGCGCGACATACCCGACTCCGCCGCCATACTTAAAGGTGTGGATTTAAGCTACATAATCGATGCCTACCAATCCATGACAACAGGCAAATCGACATTCTTCAACTCGTTCTTTGACAAGCTGATCGGCAACCGTTCAGTGCGCAAGATGATTGAAAGCGGCCGTTCGGCCGAAGAGATACGCGCTACCTGGAAGGACGAACTTAACAAATACCGCGCTCTACGCGCCAAATACTTAATATACCCAGAACGATGACACCTACAATAGTAATCATCACCATAATAGCATATTTTGCAGTATTGTTCGGCGTCAGCCACCTGTCGTCAAGAAAGTCGGACAACGCCACCTTCTTCACAGGCAACCGCCGCATGCCATGGCCCATCGTGGCATTCGCCACATTAGGCGCCGCTCTGTCGGGAGTCACCTTCATCAGCGTACCCGGCATGGTGGCCGAAAAGGGCTACAGCTATCTGCAGATGGGTCTCGGATTCATTGTGGGTTATGCCTTGATAGCATTCGTACTCGTGCCTCTGTTCTATAAACGTAATCTGATATCCATCTACGGCTATCTCGGCGAGCGGTTCGGAGGAAGCACCTACCGCACCGGTGCATGGTTCTTCTTCGCGTCGAAGATGCTCGGAGCGTCAGTCAGATTCTTCGTAGTCTGCATCGTGCTGCAGACACTCGTATTCGACCCGCTCGGCATACCGTTCAGCATCAACGTGCTGGCGACCGTAGGAGTTATCTGGCTCTATACATTCCGCGGCGGAGTCAAGTCGGTCATCTGGACCGACCTGCTAAAAAGCTTCTGTCTGGTGACGTCAGTGATGCTGTGCATATACTTCATAGCCCGCAATCTTGACCTGTCGTTCAGCGGACTCGTGTCGAGCATCGCCGAACACGAATCGTCGCGCATATTCTATTTCGACGACCCGGCCAAAGGCATATATTTCTGGAAGCAGTTCGTGGCCGGAATATTCATGGTGGTCGCCATGACCGGACTTGACCAGGACATGATGCAGCGCAACCTTGCGTGCCGCGATTCGCGCGAATGCCGCAAGAACATGATGACCAGCGGCATCATGCAGTTTTTCCTGATAGCCATGTTCCTGCTTTTAGGAACTTTGCTGGTCATTTACATCGACCGCACTCCGTCACTTGCCATGCCCGGCAAATCAGACGACATATTCGGCATCGTGGCCTCGCATTCATCGCTACCCGTGATAGTCGGCATACTGTTCGTGGTCGGCCTGATAGCCGCGGCATACTCCGCCGCAGGATCGGCCCTGGTGTCGCTGACCACATCGTTTACGGTCGACATACTCGATGCGTCGTCCATGGAAGAAAAGAAGCTCGCGCGTCTTCGCAAGCTGGTACATCTGGCCATGGCCGCCACTATGGGAGTAATAATAATCATTTTCTTCATGGTCAATGAAGATGATGCCATAAGCGCCGTCTACACTCTGGCGTCATACACCTACGGGCCATTGCTGGGCCTGTTTATATTCGGGATGTTCTGCAACAAGGCCGTCAACGACCGTCTTGTTCCGATCGTGTGCCTGCTGGCCCCCGCCCTATGCTGGGGGGCAAAGCATTATCTTAAGTCAGCATGGAATTATGAATTGAGTTTCGAACTCTTGCTCCTCAACGCGTTCCTGACCATCTGCGGACTCGTTGCTCTCTCTTGGATCCGTTCCGGAAGGCCGGACGATGTCGAAGCCACAAAGGCTTAAAACGAACTCTTTATAAACCCACACACAACACCAATCATGGCAAAAGACTTATTCAGCCGCTATATCTGGCTAATCGATACCATAAAACGCTACGGGGCTCTGACACGCGAGGAGATAGGCAAACTATGGTTGCGTTCGCCTTTCTCCAACGGCGACCCGCTGCCCCGACGTACATTCTACGCCTACAGAACAGCAATAGAAGATCTGTTCAAAATAAATATCGAATGCAATCCATCCACATTTGAATACTACATCGTCCAGAACAACGAACACTATGAAAGCGTGATGAACTGGCTGTTGAATTCAGCTTCGATAGGCAACCTGCTCAACGATGCCGGCGACATAGCCGACAAGATATTCCTCGAGAATGTACCCTCCGCACGCGAACATCTGTCGACCGTTGTCGACTCGCTGAAAAGCCACAAGCCGCTGCGCTTCTCTTACCATCCATATTCGCGCATAAACGCCACTCCCGACATCGTGGTCGAGCCGTATTTCCTTAAGATATTCAAACAACGGTGGTATTTGACCGGACGTAACGTAAAGGAAGACACGATAAAGACCTACGCTCTTGACCGAATGAGCGAAGCCACCCTTTTGCCTTCGCAGTATACCATACCGGAAGACTTCGATGCCGAATCATATTTCCGCGACAGCTATGGAATCATATTTGACGAAGGAGAAGTAAAAAACGTGGCCATAAAGACCGATGCACGGCAAGCCAAATACTTCCGGTCGGTGCCGTTGCACCACTCCCAGCATGAAACTCTTCACGATTCCTACTCAATATTCTTCTTCAAACTTAAGATTACGCCGGACTTTGTTCAGGAATTGCTTTCATACGGACCGAAGCTGACCGTCCTGTCCCCGCCCGAACTGCGGGCCATGATGATAACCTCGTTGCGGGAGTCGCTTGACAATTACGACCAAAGTTTCGTAAGCATCCTTTAAATAATATTATTTTGGGGATGGATGATTTTTTCGCTATTTTTGTGAATCGACTCGGCCATGTGGCGGAGCAATTTGTTAAGATTCTGATATGAGAATAGTGATTCAACGCGTTACCGAAGCATCCGTGGGTATAGACGGAGAGGTGTGTTCGTCAATCGGCACGGGAATGATGGTGCTGGTAGGTGTAGAGCACGGCGACACGACCGATGATGTGGAATGGCTCATAGGCAAGACCGTGGCGCTCCGAATATTCGACGATGAAGCCGGAGTCATGAACAGGTCGGTAAAAGATGTCGGCGGAGATGTGCTGGCGGTCAGCCAGTTTACGCTGACTGCATCCACGCGCAAGGGCAACAGGCCAAGCTACATACGCGCCGCAGGACACGATGTGGCCGTACCGCTTTACGAGGCATACTGTACAGGGCTTGAGACGGCGTTGGGGCGTAAGGTCGGCCATGGAGTGTTCGGGGCAGACATGAAAGTAAGCCTCGTCAACGACGGTCCAGTCACAATAATCATTGACTCAAAACTAAGAGAGTAAGCACATGTCAGACAACCTAAGAAACAACGGCATAACCATACGCGAAGCGCAACGTTCGGTAGACTCTTGGATAACGACCATCGGAGTGCGCTATTTCTCGCCTCTGACCAACATGGCCGTACTGACCGAAGAGGTGGGAGAAGTGGCTCGAATCATGGCGAGGCTTCACGGCGACCAGTCGTTTAAAGAAGGAGAAAGCGGCGATGAGCTTGCCGATGAGCTTGCCGACGTGATGTGGGTGGTCATGGCCATAGCCAACCAGAACGGCATCGACCTTGAAGATGCATTTGAAAAGAACCTGGCCAAAAAGACCCGTCGCGACACCTCTCGCCATATTAACAATCCGAAATTATATAAAAATCCTGATAATAATTAATTATGAGTGACAAGTATCATGACACCGTAGCCGCCTCAGCGGTCACTATCGACGACGAAGCCGTAAAGGCCGCCGTAGAGAAAATCCTGTCGGAGCATCTGCAGGAGAACATGAACATAGATGTATACAAAAACATCTTTAACTGCATAGATCTCACCACCCTGTCGACAACCGACTCTCCGCAGTCCGTAGCGGACTTCACCGAAAGGGTCAACGCTTTCGACAACGAACACCCCGAGCTAAAGAATGTAGCGGCCATCTGCGTCTATCCTAACTTTGCACAAGTGGTCAGCACCGTACTTGATGTGACCGGCGTAAAGGTAGCCTGCGTGTCGGGAGCATTCCCTTCGTCGCAGTCGTTCATCGAAGTCAAGATAGCAGAGACCTCGCTGGCAGTGCAGAGCGGAGCCAACGAAATTGACATCGTGCTCAATGTGGGCAACTACCTCGACGGTGACTGGGAAGAAGTGTGCGACGAAATCAGCGAACAGAAGCACACATGCCGCGACGCACACCTGAAAGTGATTCTCGAGACCGGAGCGCTCAAGACCGCCGAAAATATCCGCAACGCATCAATTCTCGCCATGTATTCGGGAGCCGACTTCATTAAGACCTCGACCGGAAAGGTCTACTCCGGAGCGTCGCTCGAAGCCGCTTATGTGATGGCCCAGTGCATCAAAGAGTATTATGAAAAGACCGGCAACAAGGTTGGTTTCAAGGCGGCCGGAGGCGTAGCCACCACAGAAGACGCCGTCAAGTATTACACCGTCGTCAAGGAAGTGCTCGGCGAAGAATGGATGACCAACGAACTGTTCCGCATCGGAGCAAGCCGTCTGGCCAACAATCTGCTGGGGGACATTTTAGGAGAACCTACAAAATTCTTCTAACATGCTTTACTGGGCAAATATAAACAATGTAAAAGTCGGGCCGCTGGAGCCGGAACAACTGGCATCCTACGGCCTGACTCCCGACACATACGTCTGGCGTGAAGGATGGCAGCAATGGTGCAAGGCCAAGTTTGTCGATGAACTTCAACCTTGGCTCTACCGCCAATACGGCAATTCTTGCGGCTACGCCGGAGGAAGCGCCACGCAGTATTGGCATTTCGACAACCGAGCCGCCGGTCAAGAGCATCGCCCTCCCATGCCTTCGACCTACCTGCCATGGTCTCTGATTGTGACACTGGCATGCTGCATGCCGTTGGGCATAGTGGCCATCATCTACTCATCTATGGTCGAGAGCCGTTATGCGGCCGGCAATTATGACGGAGCGCTCAGCGCATCGTCGCAGGCAAAAGGATGGTGCATAGCCGGAGCCATTTTAGGTGCGCTGAAGTACCTGTGGATGATATTTTACTTTATGATTGCCATATGCAGGGTAAAGCCTTACTGATAATCCCTCTGAGTACGATAATCATTCTGACAGGGCTCTGCATATACTTTTATTTCGATCCGTCAGATTCGGCCATGTTCCCGAAGTGTGCATTCCACACACTGACCGGATGGCAGTGTCCGGGATGCGGATCACAAAGGGCCATACACGCAATGCTCCACGGCAACTTTGCGACAGCCTTCCGCTTCAACGCCATGATGGTGGTGGCCCTGCCTATAATGTTGATTCTGTGCGTTGGCGAGTGCCTGCGCATAAGGTATCCGCGCCTATATATGAGACTCAACTCCAAGTGGATGATATGGAGTGCATTTGCAGTAGTAACCGGCTGGTGGATATTCCGCAACCTTCTGAACGTATAGGCCGACGATTAATAGTCACTGAAGAACTGGGGTTTAATTACAAACCCGATTCTCAACTGCGAACGGAATTTATTATAGTCCAATAGTCCTTCGCCGTAGCCGTTGTAGTACTGCACGAAAAGATATTGGTTTTCGTTGTTGAAAAGTTTGTAGCTGAACTCAAGCACTGTATTGTAGTTCAGGTTCAATCCACGCCTTTTCGTAACGAATATGGCCGATTGGAATCGCTTTGACAAAGGCATGTAGCTGATTCCTACCTGATATAAGCCATAATAATCCAGTAGGTCGCGGTTGTTTTCGCCGTCGACCCACGGAATCCACATTTTGGCATAAATCATGGTGGTGGGGTCAATCAGAATGTTGGTGCTCAACGACACACGGTTCCAGGAACGGCTCGCCTTCTCGGCCTTCCCATTGCTTTCATGCTCGAATATGAGCGACACCTTTCCGATAAAACGGTTCTTGACGAACAGAGGCTTGGTGAAACCCAGACCCGGATTGAAGTTAAGGTCAGTCATCGGGAACGAATTTTCAAGCACATTCCAGAAACACTTCTGCGTATAGAACAGAAACAGGTATGAACCGAAAGGCAGAACACTCTTCGTAAGCCGCTGCGCCACCGATATCTGAAATTTCACATTTGTATTGTGAGCCGTCGGCTTCATTCCGACCGGAGGTCCGAATATGAAATAATTGTCTTTGTACAGGCCGAAATACGGACCCTTCTCAAACTCATCCTGAATACTGTCCACGTCAAGCACCTCATCACGTGGCGACACTATCTGACCGTATCCGGACAAACCTCCAATAAAAGCTACAAATAGCGTGGCGAATATTTTTATTAAAATCCGATTCATCAAGAAAGAATTATCATGTTGCAAAGATAATAAAGTTTTAGCGTGTTGAGCCATGTTTACCGTCACAGAGAGAAAAATAACCCTTTTTTACTCCTAAACCGCCATTTTTTCTTTGACGAGTGAAGCGTTATGTTTAACTTTGTGGATAAACCGCTAATAATCATTGGTACGAGATGATCCAGACACTCATACGATACATATTGCCGATAATCACGCCGCTCCTGTTTCTGACCGCGTGCGACGACGACACGGAATTCCGCATCGAAGGAACTATAGAAGGCCTCGGCACACGCAATATTATCATGACATACGTGGCCGACAGAAACATTCAGTCCGACGGGCTTGTGGCCATCGACGGCAAGTTCATCCTTATCGGATCTTCAAAAAACTACACTATCGTGGAGCTTTCCACCGGACAGCATCAGCTGGTAGGACGTGTTCTGATTAAGAACGGACAGACTCTCAAATGCAAATATGACCTTGAAGACTTCTATCAGCAGGAAGTCAAAGGCAACAAGCCGAGCGAACAGTGGAGCAAGTTTCTGCGCGAATACGCCGACTCGTTCCGGACAGAAAACCATATTCTGAACAACCGCATCGTAGCCGACTATGTAGACTCGCATAAAAATGACATTCTGTCGTCGGTCCTCATGCTGACACAATTCTATGCCGTCGACCATGAATCGCAGGCCGACTCCATATTCGCCACCATAAACCCGGAAGCGCGCCCCGAATCGCTCGTCGACGACTACCGCCTGATTCTGTCGCGCATAAATGCCGCGGCTTTCCACGGTCGCATACGCACGTTTACACTGGCCAATCTTCGCGACACCACCGAGCGCTACTATGCCGGACGTTCGAGCTACACCCTGTTCTACTTCAGCGGACAAGGCAACGAACGACGCGACACCATATATCCCATTCTGCGGGAAATCAACGACAGCATAAAGAACCGATGGGCAAGAGTGTATGAAATATCCATGGCCCAGGACACAGCGACATGGCGCCGCATAGCACGTCAGGATTCTGTGGGATGGCCCAGAGTATGGGTTGCAGGAGGCACGGCAAATCCGACGTTTGAGGAACTCGACATACCCCGCCTGCCGTATTACATACTTTCCGACTCAGTCGGTGAACCCGTCTACCGCGGAGGTTCTGTGAAGACCGCATCCGACACATTATACCGCCGTTTAAGACGCCCTAAAGCGAAATAGGCCAAACACCAAGTATAAAAAACATCTTACCTCTCTCCAATATGCTTCTCAAAACATACGGGGCCGCCGTACAAGGCGTAGATGCCATCATCGTCACAATCGAAGTATCGGTTGAAATAGGCTTTTCATTCAACCTCGTCGGGCTACCCGACACTGCTGTCAAAGAAAGCTACCAGCGAATGCTGACAGCCATGAAGCACTCCGGCTACGACTTCCCCAGGCGCTCGGTGGTCATCAACATGTCGCCGGCCGACGTAAGGAAAGAGGGGGCCGCATACGACCTGCCCTTGGCGCTTAGCATTCTGGCGGCATCCGAACAAATAAAAGGCGACGAGCTGGCCCGCTACATGATTATGGGCGAATTGTCGCTCGACGGCTCGCTCCTGCCCATCCGCGGCGTACTTCCGATGGCCATAAAAGCACGCGAGTCGGGCTTCAAGGGCATGATTGTGCCGAAAGCCAACGTGTCGGAAGCAGCCGTGGTCAACAATCTCGATGTCTACGGAATGGACACCCTCAAGGAAGTGGCGGAATTTTTCAACGGGACGGCCGCATTCGAGCCAACCGTAATCAACACCCGGGAGGAGTTTCAAAAAGCGCAGTCGTCATTTGACTTCGACTTCTCGGAAGTAAAAGGCCAGGAAAGCGTGAAACGCGCCTTTGAGGTGGCATGCGCCGGCGGCCATAACATACTGCTTGTCGGTGCGCCCGGCTCAGGCAAGTCCATGATGTCCAAGCGTCTGCCCTCAATATTACCGCCGCTGACCCTCCAGGAAGCCCTCGAGACCACAAAAATACACTCCGTGGCCGGCAAACTGAAACGCGGCTCAATGCTGATGACATCCAGACCGTTCCGCTCACCACACCACACTATATCGCCGGTGGCGCTGGTCGGCGGGGGCAACAACCCCATGCCCGGCGAAATATCACTGGCCCACAATGGAGTATTGTTTCTCGACGAATTTCCTGAATTTTCCCGGCAGGTACTTGAGGTGATGCGCCAACCGCTTGAAGACCGGCACATTACCATATCCCGGGCCAAATACAGCATTGACTATCCGGCGGGATTCATGCTCGTGGCATCGATGAATCCATGCCCGTGCGGCTACTATAACCATCCCACAAAAGACTGCACATGCCCGCCCGGAGCCGTCAACAAGTATCTGGGACGAATCTCCGGGCCGTTGATGGACCGAATCGACCTTCAGGTGGAGATAATGCCCGTGCCGTTTGAGGAAATATCGTCGGACGCGCCGTCCGAGAGCAGTGCCGACATACGCGACCGTGTAGTGAAAGCACGCGCACTCCAGACCGAACGCTTCCGCAACGAAAAGGACATACACTGCAACGCACAGATGAATTCACGGCTCCTTCGCGCACACGCACGGCTTAATGCCGAGAGCATGCGCACGCTCGAACAGGCCATGAAGCGTTTCGACATGTCGGCCCGCGCCTACGACCGAATACTGAAGGTGGCGCGCACAATCGCAGACCTCGACTACAGTTCACGCCCCGACCTCTCCCTACACGAAGCCGCCTCATCGCCAATCCTGACATACCATCTCCGCGAAGCGCTCCTATACCGCAACCTCGACCGGTCATCATGGGGCTCAGCCGTCCCCAAACAGCAGTCCTGACACCGCCGGCCATGAGGGCTGAACTTTCTTAATTGAAGGATGGTTTTAAGTTTAAATCACATGGTCATGCTGCACGATGTAATATTTTTCTTGTTGGGACTCGGACTGGTCATTGCCGGGGGCAATTACGTGACCGACGGAGCCTCGGCCATTGCCAGATATTTTAAGCTGTCAAGCCTGCTCATAGGCGTCACAGTGGTTGCGTTCGGCTCATCGATGCCTGACCTTGTAGTATGCCTCAGCTCCACACTAAAGGGACATTCGGAACTTGCGCTCGGCGACGTCGTAGGCTCGAACATAATCGACATACTCCTTGCCATCGGCGTCATAGCGGCGATTCGACCCATCGCAGTGACGGGGCTGACACGCGGATTCGACATGCCCATGCTTGCTCTGTCGTCCCTTGCACTGTTTTTCTGCGGTGACGACATATTGCTTGACGGAGCGGCCAGGAACATCATTGACCGAACCGACGGATTGATGCTGCTGTCCATTTTCATAATATTCATGGCTCTGAGCATTTATCTTAACATGAACTGCCCCGTAGACCTGAAGCCACAGCCCGGACAACAGACAAAGCCGTCACCAAAACCCGACAACCGCATACTGCTTCCGATAGCAATGGTGGCCGGCGGTCTGACGGCGCTCGTAGTGGGCGGTAACTGGTTTGTCGACGGAGCATCGGGCATAGCCGAAAAGGCCGGCATCTCGGAAGGACTTATCGGACTAACCATCGTTAGCCTCGGGGGAGCCGCCCCTGACATCGTGACATCGGTGATAGCCACATTGAAAAACGAACATGGAATCGCCATCGGAAACATACTCGGGGCGTGCATATTCAATGTATTTTTCATCCTCGGCACATGTGCCGTCATATCGCCGCTCAATGTAGCCGAAATAAAGCCGATTGACTTCGGCACACTCGCTCTCGCGGGTGTGGCCGTATGGCTAATCAGAGCTTTCCGTAAACAAATAGGGCGCGGAGCAGGCGTGATGCTTATTCTCGCCTACGCCGCATATCTGACCAAACTGATAATAGATTTTCTGAAATAATCAGTCCTCAGGCACATAGACGTATGCGCCCAAATCGGATGATGAACCGCGCGGCAGTCCGTAAAAATCCGAAGACGTGTCCGGATCAGTGAGTGCGGGATCGGCGGCTCCGATTGCAGGCGAATCATCTGACAGACGGTAATCGAACAGATATTCCGAACGCACGGTACGGAACAGAGGATCTGCATTCCAGATACAGCCGACAAAGTTGTCATCGTCGCTTCCGTCAGGCTTAAGCAACGTGCGCCGTATGCTGACATCCATTCCCGAAATATCCGACGGGGCAATCTGCGGTCCGATTCCATAGATTATCGAATTTGACACATCGACGCCGATACCGTCGCCCGACATGTCGAGCATGGCTCCGGTTATGGATGCGAACAGGTAGTTGTTGGCAAACGTGCAGTGGTTAAACGTGTGCCGGCCGCCGTGAAGCACTACCACGCCCTGCGGAGCATCGGCAAACTCACACCCCGCCGCCCTTACAGGAGCATGGATGGCAGTCAGCACCGACCGTGCGGAATTGCGAAGCTGACAGTTGACAAGAGTAAGCACCGGCTCGGTCATGTCGACATCCACCGAATCAATCCAGACTCCGAACGATGTGTTACGCACCGAGGCATACGACATTCTGTTACTACGGCTCGTGCCGTAGAACACCACTCCTCCCCATTGGTCGGACATAACTTCATAAGGTATCCGGCCTACTACCTGGCCGAAGCGGTCGCCTACAAGATTGACAGGAGCATCGGCTGTGCCGTCGATTCTCAGCGAACCGCGCACACGCAGCTCGGCACCGGAATGAAAATGCAATGAAGCTCCGGCCGGTATGGTAAGCTCGACGCCCTCGGCCACAACCAGACTGTCGAATATCTGATACGGTTTTTCGGAAGAGAGCGTAATTGACGACGTGAACACATCGCCACGCAGACGCTCTACATCGCGTCCTACAGCATTGAGCACGACAGTCGAAGTGCGCCCGTTGACCGAAAAGTCAAGCGGGGCATCAATGTTGACAGGCACCGTCAGGCCGTTTTCGGGCAAAGTAGCTTCGACAAGGACAAAAATTGAATCATTGGCGCGTATCTCGACATTGTCAAACGACTTGCCCGACAAGCCGTCGACATTCAGGCGAAATATGCCGGCATCAGCCTCATTGCGAAACGCAATGCGACTTATCACGATACCCTTGTCGTGGCGGTTAAACACTTTGAACGTATGTGTGGGAGTTCCCTCGGCAGTAAACACCGAGCCTAACCGCAATGTGTCGACAGAATATTCCGGCTGGTCATTGGGATTAGAAGTGAAGCCGTCCTCAATACATCCGGTAACGGCTACTGAAACAATAAGCGAAATAATCGCGGTATATAGTAATCTGAGCATACAAAAAGAGCGTGTTGTCAGTATGTTAACGTAACCACACGCCCATTTATTGCACCTCAGCCCCTACTCTTCGGCATACGACCTGACGGTAGGGCTTTCGACATCAACGCCGAATTCCTTTGCTTTGGCAAGTATAGCCTTGGCAAGCCTGGGCTTCAAGTTTTCGGGACAATAACGGAAATATGCCTCGGCAGCACGTACATGCGCCGCGTCAGGCATTGGATATTCCCGTCGTTCAGGAAGTCCGAATACACTGTCGGGCAATTCCTTTCGGTCTTCACAAGATATTCTGTCGTTCATAACATCTATGGTTTTTATTCAATCATTCTTAGTTACGAACAACCATGCCTGCGACAGTGTTCGCCAAACCGACTGCCTCAACGCGACGCATCCAGATAGGCCTTAAGCTCTTCGGCCCAATCCTCGTTCTGCCTGACATGCAGCCCTTTGATGCCAAGAGCCTCGGCCGCCTGAACATTCCTGATGCTGTCATCAATAAAAAGCGACTCCTCAGCCACGAGATTGTCGCGTTCAAGGGCTATCCGGAAGAATTCTGCGTCGGGTTTATACGCGCCCATCTCATAACTGCAGAACTGCGAATCAAAATAATGCGAAATGGGATATCCGTCGGCACTAAACCGCGTACTGCGGGTGAACGACATTATGAACGGATTGGTATTGCTCAACAAGCAGACATGATAATTCTTGCGTAACTCCAGCAGAAAGCGCAACCTGTCGACCGGCACATCCTTTATGAATCCGAGCCAGCAATACAAAGCCTCGTCCTTAGTCACATGGCGTCCGGTAGCCACAGCCATCCTGCGACAAAATTCATCAGCATCGATAACGCCGGTCTCCACATCCAGAAAGAAATCCTTCTGTCCATGCTCGCCCATATAATAATCGGTGTCTATTCCGGCCTCGCGAAAACGCCTGAAAGCCTCCGGCGTGTTCTGGCGGAACACCACACCTCCCATATCAAAAAACAAATTCTTAATCATCCGGTAACACAGTTAATAAATCTTCCACAAATTTAATAAATTCCTGATTTTAATAAGAGTCTGTTCCCCAATATTATACGATTTTTCATTACCTTTGTGCATTAATCGGTTGCCTGCCATGCATGACCGACGATGCTTTTATGTAAAAAATCATGGTGTTATGAACGTCACAGAGATTTCTGCAAAGGAGTATGCCGAACTGTTTCCGAATCCGCCGCACGTGTTCAATTCCGTGGCGTTTACGGAACTGAACCGGCATAAATGCGACGCTGTGCATTATCTCATATTTTCCGACACCAAACTGCGGGGAGGACTGATTGTCGGACAGCGCGGCGACTGCTTTTCAGCTCCGTTCTCCGCCCCTTACGGAGGATTCACGCTCACCAGACGACAGCCAGTCGAAACTTTCGACGCCATGACGTCGGCGCTTAAGGAGCATTTTGGTCAGGAAAAACGTATCGTCGTGACGTTGCCTCCGTTGTGGCACGACCCGGACTCCCTGTCAAAAAGCGTAAGCGCGATGTCGCGGACAGAAGGAGCCAAATGCCTGATTGACCTCTCATACCACCTCGACCTCATACCCGGCTCCGGGATGTCGGCAGATTCGATGTCTGTGACCGGCCGACAGAATCTGCGCCGTTCGCTCAATGCGCCGTTTGAGTTCATCCATACCGACGGAAGCCCCCATGCCATCGAGGAAGCCTACGGCACAATCTGTAGAAACCACGAAGAAAACGGCTACCCGCTCCGCATGTCGCTCGACGACGTGGAAGCTACCGCCAAAGTGGTTCCAGCCGACTTTTTTCTGCTCCGGCTGAACGGAGCGACAGTCGCCGCCGCACAGGTCTACACTGTAGCACCGGGGGTGGCTCAACTGATAAATTGGGGCGACATCCGCGAAGCATCGCGCCTATGTCCCATGAACCGTATGGCCTACGAACTGGCGGCACACTACTCGCGGCGCGGAATCAAGACATTCGATCTCGGCCCTGCTACCGAAGACGGCATTCCCAACGAAGGCTTATGCCGTTTCAAAGAAAGCTTAGGCTGCATTCCTTCGCTAAAATACCGCTTTACAATATAGGGTGCAGAAATCCTTATCACAAAATTGAAATTAAAGGCAACACCATATATGTCAGCCTTAAAAGCGAAATGGTCACGCCGAAGCAATGCCCATTGCATTTCGCAATCAAAGGCGACAACGACAAACACCGAGATTTATTCTGGCTCATACCGGAATCTTCAGTACTACATGAATAAGACCGTACGGTCAACGTATTGACAGGTACAGGTCGGCTGTCCGGCGCGCAATATTGTCCCAGTCGTAAGCCGACAGGTCATAAGCGCGCCTACAAGGTTCAGCTTCGTCAGCCTTATCCTTCAGTTTGCGGGTCAGAGTCTCGGATATGGCATCAGGACTCCCTACAGGAAAGAAATCTTCCTTGGCAAGTATGTCAAGCCGGTTGGCGGGTATGTCGCTGACGGCCACGTCAAGTCCGTAGCTCATGGCCTCAAGGAGCGCAATCGGCAGTCCTTCATGATAGGAGGGCATGGCAAACAGAGCGGCATTTGCAAGCACCTGACCAAGCTTTTCGCCACGGATAAATCCGGTCATGACCACACCATGCTCCTTTGCCGTGGCCTTAAGACGGCGCGAATAGTCGTCCTCATGGTCGGCATCGCCCGCGATGACAAGCTGATATGCCTCACGAAGCGGCCAATGTAAGTAAGCCTCTATAAGGTCGTGGAAACCCTTCTCCTCGACAAGCCGGCCCATGGCGAGGATATAACGTCCAGGACGTATGCCCGACTGCTCGAGGAAGTCCGTCGACCGGAGAATCACGGGACTGTTCACCCCGTTGAATATCAACTCCGTATCTTTACGCCCGTACTTTTCAGACAGTATACCGGCTATCACCGTAGAAATGACTATGACGCGGTTGCTGAAACGTGCTCCCATGCGTTCGCCTGTCTTCAAAACCGCTTTGGCCAGTCTGCCCCACTTCTGCCGGTCGTAGTCCGGCCCATGGTTGGTCCACACCACTTTCATTCCCAGCAGGCGAGCCAACGGAGCAAGCAGAGCCGGTCCTACGGCATGGACATGCACCACGTCCGGATTGAGCGCACGAGCCTTAATCACGGCCAAAAATGTATGGACCACAGCTTCAAGGCTCTTCTTTTTAGGCGCATAGACATCTACGAGCTTCACTCCACGGTATGTAGCGAGGCGGTTCGTATCGTTCACATAAGGCGTGCGCCGTATGACCGTCACATCATGCCCCATGGCGGCGATGCGCGGATAGAGTTCCTGGCAGTGCGTCTCGACCCCGCCCTGGATTTCGGGTATGCCACGAGTGCCGATAACTACGATTTTCATGACGAGAGATATTAGAGGTCGTTGGTACAAAATTCTTATTTGCGATCTGGATTCAGGTCGCCCTGACGCGGATCCTGACCCACGTCATACCACTTCTTGTCAAGGCACGGATCGCCGTGGCGCATCACCCGCAGTTTATTTTCCACAGCCCAGCGAAGCGGATGCTTGATATATTTGTGCATTACGGGCGAAGCGGTCCCCACCATCCAGCAGTTTTTGGGACAGGTGCGCACCATCTGCCGCACACGCTCTGCCTGCGGGCCGTTCCATATCGACATGAAGTCCTCCTTATGGATGTTGCCCATCGACTCCTTCCAGAACCGCTCTTCAAGACCGTTGCAGGGATAGACCTCGCCCCATGGGTCGATAAAGAAGTTGGTCAGGCCGGCCTCGCAAGGAAGCATGCGCCTACCGCCCTCGATATAGTTTATCAGCCCCATATTGAAGAATGCGCGGAACCACGATTTCGGGTGATTCTCTTCAAGTTGCCAGCGAATCAGCTGTTCAAAGTCACGGCACACCTCGTCGCGGTTGGTGATGGCGTTGTCGCTCTTGTGGAAATAGTAGGAATTATGGAAAGCGGCCGTGGCAAATTCCAGGCCAAGCTCACGCGACAGCTTATAAAGCGCAAGCATATCCTTTGAATTATGGTTCGATACCGTGCATCCGAAGCCTATATCCTTAAGCCCCATACGCTTAAGAGTAAGCAATGTGTTCAGCCCCTTGTCAAATCCGCCCTCGCGTCCGCGCAGCTCGTCGTTTTTCACGCTCAGACCCTCGATAGAAATGCGGATGCCGATGTCCGGAAACTTCCGGGCAAGCGCTATGACCCTGTCGTCAAACCATCCGGACGTTGAGATGACGATGCGCGGCGTATGACGGTAGCACTCCTCCACAATCTCGGCAAGGTCCTCGCGGATAAACGGCTCGCCACCGGTCAGATTAATGAATTTAAGTTTTGGAAGCGACCGCAGGTCAGACGCTTTTATCTCCTCGCGCTTGTCGGTGGGATACTGCCAGATGTTGCACATCTTGCATCGCATCGGACAGCGGTAGGTCAATATTATAGAGGCATCGGTGGGTAAAGGTATTGCCATAAATGTGTCTGCTAAATGAGTTCATGTAGTAGAACGTAACAACCCCTTAATATATTTTAAGAAGAGCGCGATAATGTGCGTCGGCGGCGAATCTTTGCCGGGCATCGGCTTGTATGCGGGTGTAGTCGAAGTGTCCGTCGGCACCAAGACGGGCCATCTCGCGAATCCGTTCGGCAAGAGTCGGCGCATCGCCCGGCGCGAACAGCCGGCCGTTGTCGGGGTCGATAAGTTCGGGGATTCCGCCTATGTCGGCACCGAGCACAGGCGTTCCGGCGCACAGCGACTCGATGATGGAAAACGGATTGTTTTCATACCATTCGGAAGGAACCACCGAGAATCTGGCCTGGCGGAGCAACTCGGCAACGGCGCCCCCGGCAAGCTGCCCGAGAAACGTGATATGCGACGTGTCGGCATAACGCTCTTTCAGTTCGGCGAACAGCGGACCGCTTCCTGCCACGAGCAACTTCATCTTTACTCCGGACGCTGCTTTCAGCAACGTCTCAACCCCTTTTTCCGGAGAAAGACGGCCTACATAGCAGTAGTAGTCGCCACGGTGCTGATAGTCAAGAGCCGGCAACGGGGAGATATTTATAAAATTGCTTATGACGGTAAGTTTCCTGGAATCATAACCGCCCTGCTCCATCTTACGCGCCATAAACCGGCTCGGACACACGAAAGCGTCGACACTGCGCTGAATCCTCCCGGCATTCCACCTGCGCGCCTCAAGATAGGCCACCGCGCTTGCGGCAATCGACCCCTTCATACACCTACGCTTCCACACTGCCCGCGAGTCGGCAAAGCACTCCTCGCAAACGGCCCCGTCGCGCAGACAGCTATAGGAGGGGCATATCAGCTTGTAGTCGTGAAGCGTCCACACCACTTTGGCACCCTGACGCTTTGCCATCTCGGCCAAAACGGGCGACAGATAGCTGTGGATATTGTTGAGATGCACCACGTCGGGCCGAAAGTCGCGCAACAGACGGGCAAAGCAGTCTCTGACATCGCCGCGACCAAGTACACGGTCCAACGCATGGACTTTCTGTCCCAGACTACCCTGAAACGATACCTCGCGAGGGAAATATACGCTCCAAGGCGAATCAAGGTTTTCGGGATACTGCATGGCAAACACGGCGACTTCATGGCCGTGGTCGCGGAGCATCTGCTCCAGATTGAGCGTATATACGCAGTCGCCACCGCGACGGTAGTAGAACTTGTTGACTACCAGCACGCGCTTGGGTTCGGTTCGGGGCTTGTTGACATACATTATCAGAGGCCGTTTTTAACACTTTGGAATCAATAATGGAACGACGATCCGCCGAGAAACTCGCGCAACAGCGAGGTAGAAGGAATCAGCTTGTCGGTAATCGGCGTGAAATAGCTCAGCAATTTAAGAAGGCGGTAGGCTTCGGCATACTCCTCGACATCGCGCGGTACACTCTTAAGGATGCTCTCGGCAAGCTCCTTCATCACTCCGAGCTCAAATATCAGCGATGAATTGAACATCGCGTCGGCATTTTCCTGATACGGATATATCCACTTGTTTTCACCCCGGCGCACGCTCGGCCATCGGCGTATGGTCTCCGTGGCCGAAACTCCGCGGTATTTATAGTCGCGCACTATACGGCGCAGAAGACGGTTGTCGGTGGTCGGCACCCAGTTATGGTCGTCGATCGACAGCGTGGTCAGAGCCGACACATAAATCAGGAATTTCATCTTACGCTCGATGTGCGACGACAGCTCCGGATTTAATCCGTGGATGCCTTCAATCAACAGTATGGAGTTTCCGTCAAGCTTAATCTTGTTTCCTTTGTATATGCGCTTGCCCAGCTCGAAATTGTATGTAGGCAGGCTGACCTCACCTCCGTCAAGAAGAGTGTTCAGGTCGGCGTTGAAGGTCTCGAGATCAAGTGCATAAAGCGATTCATAGTCATAGTCGCCCGACTCGTCGCAGGGCGTATGCTCACGGTCGACGAAATAATCGTCAAGCGATATCATCTTGGGTTCAAGCAGATTGGTCATCAGCTGTATGGCCAGACGCTTGGTAAACGTGGTCTTGCCCGACGACGACGGACCGGCAATGAACACGATGCGCGCCCCGCCTTCGTTGTAGCGCCGCGATATTTCGTCGGAGATTCGGCCTATCTTCTTGTCGTGCAGGGCCTCGGCCACATTTATGAGCATCGACGACTCCTTGCGGGCCACTGCCACGTTAAGCTCGCCCACATCCGACACCCCGATGACGCGGTTGAACGCCAGATAGTCGGTAAATGCCACATACATCTTCTCCTGCTCGATAGGCGAAGCGGCCACCGACGGGTCGCAGCTGTCGGGAGGCAGAAGCAGCAGGCCCTCCTTGTACGGGATAAGGTCAAACACCCGGCACATGCCTGTCGACGGAGCCAGATTGCCGTAGTAGCTGTCGGCCACTCCGTCAAGACGGTAATAGACGGTATACAGATCGTGGATAGACTTCAAAAGACGCACTTTGTCGGTCAGACCCTGACTCTCGAAAATGCGGATGACATCGGATGTCAGGCGCTCCTTGCGCACAAACGGGATGTCGCGCGCGGCAAGCTCCGCCATGTACTCCTTAAGACGTCCCACTACTTCCGCATCGACTTTAAGTCCGCTATCGGTAAGGCGGCAATAATAGCCCCTCGAAATAGAGTGCTCGATTATAAGCCGCGCGCCGGGATAAAGAGCGACCACCGCCCTGTAGAGCATCATGCACAGCGACCTGACATAGACCCTATGGCCCGACGGACTGTCGAGCGTCAGAAACTCCACCTGTTTGGGAGCGAAAAGCGGAAACTGCATATCCTCCGTCTTATTGTTGACACGGGCACATATCGGACGTTCCGGAATCCTGTCGGACAGACGGGCATAAATATCCATCAGCGTCTCGCCTCCGGTGAAAGGCACATACTCATTGATGTTAGTGCAGAATATCTTCAGTTGGTTGCTCATAATGCGGTAATGTTAGTTGAAACGTATGCTAATTGTAAAGATAACAAACAATTTTCAAAAAAGTGCCGCAACACCCTCGTTTTTTCCAAAATATTATCCCAATCCGCCACAAACCGAAACAGGACCCATACACTTTTCAATCCAACCCGCCACAGAAAAAGATTATTTCGAGACAACTTTAAAGACCTTTCAGGGCGAAGTATTTCCAGAGGGGCGCGGCCATGAGTGCCTGCTTAAGCTCGTCGTTGAGAAGCATGGCCTTGACTTCGTCTTCGGAAAGCAATCTTATCTCAATGTCTTCCGTGGCGTCAAGGTGCTGCACCGACACCGGTTCTACTCCCGTGGCCAGGAAGCAGTAGGTAAGATTGGTTGTGGTCGAAGGATTCTGCGACAGCACGGTCAGGAGTTTCCAGTCGCCTTTTCCGTAGCCGGTCTCCTCCATAAGCTCTCTCTTTGCGGCTTCAATGGGCTCTTCGCCATCCTCCATCACTCCTGCCACAAGCTCGGTGAAGACATCCTGCAGGCCATGGCGGTACTGCTCCACCATGAGAAACTGCCCGTCGACAGTGACAGCTATGACGTTGACCCACGACGGATATTCGAGGATGTAGTATTCGGGATGCACCGTGCCGGAAGGCAACTGCACTTTGTCGCGACGCGCCGTAAGCCATGGACGGCGTATCAGATACTCGCTTTCAAGAGTTTTCCATTTCTTAATAGACATAGCCAATTCGTTTATCGACAAAGTTAACAATAATCTTCCAATCGGATATAAAAACCTTAAAATTTGACAGCCGGTCAATTTGGGCCACACAGACTCATCGCCAAGCTATCAATTTAATCCGCTCTTATGCAGATAAGTAAACGCTACTACGCCGGCTGCTTTTTACGCCACGGACATTTAAAGCACGGCAGGGTGGAAATTTCGGATAATTTGCGTAATTTTGCAGTATAAATTTATTGAACAGTGAGCGCTATCGACATAGCAATATTGGTGGTGCTGGGAGCATCGCTCATCTACGGCCTTTACAAGGGCATCATAAGCCAGCTCGCGTCGCTCGGAGGCATAGTCCTGGGCATCGTGGCGTGCCGTTTTTTTGCCTCGGACATGGGGCCGCTGGTGATGCAGACATTCCCCAACACGTTCACCTCCGAGACCACAGCGGCCATAGCCGGCAACGTACTGCTGTTTCTGCTCGTGTTTTTCACCGTAGGGGCATTCGCCTCGCTTGCCCGCAAAATCACGCACACGCTTCTGTTAGGATGGCTCGACCACTTGCTTGGATGCGTGTTCTGTGTGTTCAAGTGGCTTTTGGTGATGAGCATCGTGCTCAACGTATGGTACATGATAAGCCCCTCCAGCCCGATATTCTCGACATCGCGCCTGATGGACGGCGAGATGCTTCCGTGGATAATCAGACTGGCGCCTGAACTCATGGGCGTGGTAGGCGACCAGTTCAAGGAGATGATGCACTCGCTTCAATAACGATGCCGAACCAACAATTAACTGACGTAGTTGTTTTTACAAAGATACCTACTCACAGATAGACAGAAAATGAGCAACGATAACCAAAACGACAAGGACCGGAAATCGGCCAACGACAATATAATCGGAGATGTCACCGACAATGAATACAAGTACGGATTTGTCACCGACATCGACACCGATGTGATTCCGCGCGGACTCAACGAGGACGTGATCAGGCTTATATCGGCGAAAAAGCAAGAACCAGAATGGCTTCTTGAATTCCGGTTAAAAGCCTACCGCTATTGGCTGACCCTCGAAATGCCCACATGGGCGCATCTCGACATTCCGCCTATCGACTACCAGGCGATAAGCTACTATGCCGCGCCACGCAAGAAGGAAGGGCCCAAGAGCCTCGACGAAGTAGACCCGGAACTTATCGACACGTTCAACAAGCTCGGCATTCCGCTCAACGAGCAGAAAGCGCTGTCGGGCATGGCCGTTGACGCTGTGATGGACTCCGTGTCGGTCAAGACCACCCATAAAGAAAAGCTTGCCGAACTCGGCGTGATATTCTGCTCATTTTCAGAAGCCGTCAAGGACTACCCTGACCTGGTCAGACGCTACCTGGGAAGCGTGGTCAGCTACCGCGACAACTTTTTCGCGGCACTGAACTCGGCAGTGTTCTCCGACGGGTCGTTTGTCTACATTCCGAAGGGAGTGCGGTGCCCGATGGAGCTTTCGACCTACTTCCGCATCAACGCCGCCGGCACGGGACAGTTTGAAAGGACACTGATTGTGGCCGACGACGATGCCTACGTGAGCTACCTCGAAGGCTGCACAGCGCCGATGCGCGACGAAAACCAGCTCCATGCGGCCATTGTGGAGATAGTGGTCGAAGACCGTGCCGAGGTCAAATACTCGACTGTCCAGAACTGGTACTCGGGCGACAAAGAGGGCAACGGCGGTGTCTACAACTTCGTGACAAAGCGCGGACTCTGCCGCGGCGACTACTCAAAACTATCGTGGACGCAGGTCGAGACCGGCTCGGCCATAACGTGGAAATACCCCAGTTGCGTACTGCAGGGCGAAGGCTCGGTAGGCGAATTCTACTCCGTGGCCGTCACCAAGAACTACCAACAGGCCGACACCGGCACGAAAATGATACATGTGGGGCGCAACACCCGCTCTACCATCGTCAGCAAGGGCATCTCGGCCGGTCACAGCCAGAACTCCTACAGAGGCCTGGTCAAAGTGGCCCCCAACGCCGACGGTTGCCGTAACTACACACAATGCGACAGCCTTCTGCTCAGCCCGACATGCGGTGCCCACACATTCCCTTACATCGACGTGCTCAACGACACAGCGATTGTGGAACACGAAGCCACAACATCGAAAATATCGGAAGACCAGGTGTTCTACTGCAACCAGCGAGGCATTCCCACCGAAGAAGCCATCGGCCTGATAGTCAACGGCTATGCCAAAGAGGTCATGAACAAGCTTCCGATGGAATTCGCCGTCGAGGCTCAGAAACTTCTGCAAATCACACTCGAAGGCTCGGTAGGATAACAAATCATCATCAGGACTCAACATATCAAGATAATCCACACCATAATTATGGAAAATAAAATATTGCTCGACGTAAAGAATCTGCATGCGTCGATTGACGGGAAAGAGATACTCAAGGGAATCAACCTTCAGGTGCGCGAAGGCGAAGTACACGCCATAATGGGGCCTAACGGATCAGGAAAGTCGACGCTGTCGATGGTGCTTGCAGGCGCCCCGGCCTACAGCGTCAGCGAAGGCTCGGCCATGTTCCACGGCAAGGAGCTTCTTGAACTGTCGCCCGAAGACAGAAGCCACGAAGGCCTGTTCCTGTCGTTCCAGTATCCGGTGGAGATACCCGGAGTATCGATGGTCAACTTCATGCGTGCCGCCGTCAACGAAAAGCGCAAATACTTCAACGAGCAACCACTGTCGGCATCAGACTTCCTCAAACTTATGCGCCAGAAACGCGCCATAGTCGAACTTGACAACAAACTGGCATCGCGCTCGGTCAATGAAGGATTCTCCGGAGGCGAAAAGAAGCGCAACGAAATATTTCAGATGGCGGTGCTCGAACCACGCCTGTCGATTCTTGACGAAACCGACTCCGGACTCGACATCGACGCCCTGCGCATAGTGGCCGGCGGTGTCAACAAATTGAAAAGCGACAAGAACGCCACCATCGTCATTACCCACTACCAGCGCCTGCTGGACTATATAAAACCGGATTTCGTACACGTGCTCTATAAAGGACGTATAGTCATGACCGGCGGTCCGGAACTGGCCCTCGAACTCGAAGAAAAGGGCTACGACTGGATCAAGGAGTCGAACGATTAAAAACCCATGACTACACGATTATGAGCAGCATCACACAATATATCGACATATACCGCGACAACGCCAAGGCCCTCGACGACAATTCAGCCCCCGTGCTGAACGGTCTGCGCCACAAGGCTTTCCAGGCGCTCGACAGCAAGGAACTGCCTCGGCGCGGCGACGAAGGATATGAGAAAACATCGCTGGAGGATATGTTCGCGCCGGATTTCGGCCTAAACATATTCCGCCTTGACATACCGGTAGACATAGCCCACACGTTCAAATGCGACGTGCCACGTGTCAGCACGCTGATGTCATACGTCATCAACGACAAATTCGTAGCCGGAACGGCGACTCCCGACCGGTTGCCTGAAGGAGTCATTTTCGGCAGTCTCGCACATGAATCAGCCGCACATCCCGAACTAATAGGGAAATATTACGGAACCCTCGCATCGCTCGACAGCGTGCCGACGGCTCTCAACACCCTGCTCGTCCAGGACGGCGTAGTGCTCTACGTCCCGCGTGGCGTAAAGCTTGAGAAGCCCCTGCAACTGGTCAACATATTCAGCTCGCCCACCCCGCTGATGGCCGTGCGCCGAGTGCTTATCGTGCTTGAGGAGGATGCCAAGGCCCAGCTTCTGATATGCGACCACACACAGGACGGCGAGCGCCGCTACATGTCGTCGCAGGTAGTCGAGATATTTGCCGGACGCAATGCTTCGCTTGACATCTACGACATTGAGGAGTCATCGCCGCTAACATCGCGCTGTTCGCAACTGTATGCCCGCCAGGACGAAGGGTCGAATCTGGTGGTCAACGGCACTACGCTCGCATGCGGCTCTACCCGCAACGACTACCACATCTCTATTGAAGGACGGCATGCCTCATCGTTCTTAGGGGGCATGGCCATAGCGTCGGGACACCAGCATATCGACAACGACTCGTGCGTCAACCACCACACGACCGACGGACACAGCCGCCAGATGTTCAAATACATTCTCGACGACGAAGCCACCGGCGCGTTTGAAGGCGGCATAACGGTATTCCCCGGAGCCGACCGCACCGAGGCATACCAAAGCAACAAGAACATACTCGCCTCGCCGGTGGCCAAGATGCACACCAAGCCCCAGTTGCTCATCTACTGCGACGATGTCAAGTGCAGCCACGGAGCCACCACCGGCCAGCTCGACCAGAACGCGCTGTTCTATATGCGCCAGCGCGGCATATCGGAAAAGACGGCCCGCACCATGCTGATGCAGGCTTTCATGGCCGATGTAATCGACACCGTAAACATCGAAGGCCTGGCCGACAGACTGCGCCACCTCGTCGAAAAACGCCTGCACGGACAGGCTTCGTTCTGCTCAGACTGCGCACTATCAAAATAACCCTCAACCGACAATCATGAACTTCGACGTAGAATATTACCGCCGCGACTTCCCCGCGCTTCAACGAACCCTCTACGGACGTCCGCTGACCTACTTTGACAATACGGCCACATCACAGACCCCGAAATGTGTGGTCGACGCAATAGAATCGGCTTACTACAATTCGAAAGCCAACGTACACCGAGGCGTACACACTATGTCGCAGGAGATGACAGCCCTTCAAGAGGCCGCGCGCGAACGCGTCAGGGGCTTCATCAACGCCGAGTCGACAGAAGAGATTATATTCACGCGAGGCACCACCGAAGGGATAAATCTGGTGGCCGCATGCATGGGCGACAGCTTCAAGGACGGCGACGAAGTGATAATATCGGTGATGGAGCACCACTCCAACATAGTACCCTGGCAGCTGCTGCAACGCCGTAAGGACATAAAACTCCGCGTCATACCCATGGACGAATGCGGAGTGCTCAACATGGATGCATACCGCGGTCTGTTCAACGAACACACAGCAATGGTAAGCGTGACCCATGTAAGCAATGTTCTCGGCACCGTCAACCCCGTCAAGGAGATTGTGGCCGAAGCTCATCGCCACGGGGTGCCGGTACTCATCGACGGAGCTCAGGCCATAAGCCACCGCAAGGTCGACGTACGCGACATCGACTGTGACTTCTATGCATTTTCCGCACATAAGATGTACGGCCCGACAGGTGTCGGAGTGCTTTACGGGCGCAAATCGTGGCTGGAAAAGATGCCCCCCTACCAGGGCGGAGGCGAGATGATAGCGCACGTGTCGTTTGACCATACCACCTATGCCGACCTGCCGTTCAAGTTTGAAGCGGGCACTCCCGACTTCGTGTGCATAGCGGCGATGCACAAAGCCATCGACTATATGGAATCGATAGGAATCAAGCGCATAGAGGAACATGAGCAGGAACTTCTGAAATATGCCACAGAGCGAATGGCCGCGGAGTTTCCGCAGATCCGCATTTACGGCAACGCACCCGTCAAAGACGCCATAATATCGTTTATGCTCGGCGACGCACATCCCTATGACGTCGGGCTCCTGCTCGACAAACAGGGAATAGCCGTGCGGACAGGACACCACTGCGCCCAGCCGTTGCTTGAAAGTCTCGGACTCGAAGGGGTGGCACGCGCTTCATTCGCGCTATACAATACGCGCGAAGAGGTCGACCGCTTCATTGCGGCCCTACATCGCATCGAACCGATGCTCCTCTGACAATATCAGAACCGAATCACAAGTTCGGCAACAATCTTGTCGCCCTTGCCCTGCGGAGCCTTCACTCCGTGGTCGAAGAACATTTTTTCATAATTAAGGCGGATGTCGGCATGTACGGCACCCTTGATGTAGCTTAGCGTCGAACCCACAGTGATGCGCTTTCGTGCAGGATCGGTAGTATAAAGACGGCCCTCCGTATCGCGCTTTCCGCTACTGTGGTCGGTCATCCCGTCGAAACGCCCTTGGAAGGATAACTGATTGAACACGCCGGCCTTCACAGGCATGCGGTAGTCGGCGAATATGGTGTAGGCATGGCACGTCTTGTGCGCCGAATTGGCATAGTGTTTATTGATATATTCACCCTCCACAAGCCATCGGCCCGCGCTCCACGATATGTTGCCGTCAACCAGATTGATTCGGACAGAATCGGGCATAAGGGTTTTGACTCCGGCATTCAGCTTTACATTTCCCCACTTGTAGGTCACCTTGCCCGAATAAGCCATCGAGCCGTTCCACTTCTCATGGTCGGATATAGAGGTAGGATTAAAAGCTCCGGCCTCTACACTAAGAGGCACATCCTTAAACGAATACATCAGTTTCGCTCCCACGGCACGCACATTGCAGACCTCCTTGCCGAGATACGAGCGGTTGGAAAAAATATAGTTGGCAGGAGCGCGTCCGGGGTCTACACCGAACGGCATACGAAACTGACCGGCCTGTACCTTAAGCCCTTCAGCAATTGTAAGACGCCCCCAAGCGTCAAGAATCTTCATCGCGCCCCGGTCACAAAGATCGGCCTGGATGAAATACTCTATCGGCTCTGCAATACGTCCGTCGATACTGATACGGGCATTCCTGACCTGAAACCGACTGTCGCCGGTCTCTGTCTCCATCTCCCAACGGGTACGAACCACTCCGTGGAAATTCGGCTTATAATCAACGGCATCCTGAGCCATAACTGCGAAAGGCATAAGCAACAAAACTGCATGGCCAATTCGCGAAAAAATCCTTATAACGTTTCCCATGCCACAAAGTTACATAAATTAATTGCTCCCGCAAACGTTGTCGCATGCTCACAGCCACTGAGTGGCAGAAAAAAGCGGCGATACCGTCAGGCACCGCCGCTTCTGATTATAAAGTAATTGAGATTTATTCAACTTTTCCGCCCAACCATGTTGAGTAGACAAGCTTCCACTCAGCCGGACCAACAACTTCATACTTGACAGTATCGTTGGTGTTCTGGACAGTGGCACCGTTATCGTAGGTCACATAGTCGAGCTCGTAGATAATCGGCTCTGTGTAACCGTCGATAAGGTTGGCATCAGGATAGTTCGCCTTAAGTGTAACCGGCATAGTCACATAAAGGAAGTTTTCCTTCATCTTCTGCTGAATCTGATCGGTCGGAGTGCCGTCCCAGGGGGCATATCCGGAAGCGGTAGCCACACTGAGGTTGATGTTACAATAGTAGTAAGATGCACCTGAGAAGAATTCAGAGTTGCCGTAACTGTCGATATAGCCTGCGCCCTTGTTTTCACGTACCCAGTCGACAATCGGAGCATAGAATTGCTTTCCGATTTCCGAATTCTTCACTGCGGGAATAGATATCGTAACGTTCGGGTTGAACAACCAGGAGCCATTGACCTTGGCAAACTGATCTTTCTTAACTTCAACACCTTCGTTGAGCACCCACTCGGAACCGTTGTAGATGAAGTTACGGCAATTGCCATACTTGACAGAAGTCTGATAAGCGACATACTTTGAATCGCCCTCGGCCGCATAGGGGAACTTCTTCTTCAGGAATATCGGCAACACGCGTAGCGCGTTGTCATTTGACAGATAGGGGCCATCGCCCATTTCTGTATTTTCTGTCGGATTAACCATATAGGCCGCATTGGAAACCGCCCATGCACTACCATTGTAATAGTAAAGTCCATTGTCGGCATACTTTTCTACGGGGGTCGGAGCAGGAACATAAGGTTTGTCCTCGGCCATGGGAGCCCATGCCTTACCGTTGACTTCGGTTACCACAAAGTTAAGGTAGGTCGGAAGTTTGGTGTTGCGGTCGGTGTTGGCAGAGATGATGTAGCCGGTCACAGTAACTGTCTCGTCTTTTACACACATAGCCTTCAACTCGTCGGTGGCCTGATAGAAGCTACCGTTGTAAGTGGCTCCGTCAACAGAGAAGTTGATATAGTTGCCTACAGAGTAGAAAGTTCCTGTAACAGTCGCATAGACAGCATTAAGACCCTTGGCGTCGTTGTTGGCATTGCCGTAAGTGACAGCATAATTGTCGAAGCTCGCGGCAGTCAGAGTCTCGGGGGTACCGTAAGTATAAACCTTGGAAGAAAGGTTGCTCTCTTCCGCAGGCGAAATCTGAAGACCGCCGTTGTACTTGCTTCCGGAACCCGACACCTGCATCTGCATACCGATCTTATAGTCGGCAGGCTTGAACGAAGAGCCGTAGTAGACAAGAAGGCTACCGGTGTTGTCGGTCAGAATATATCCCTGCTTGCAGAGAGCGGTGATGTAGCCACGTACTGTATAGCTTCCGGAGATTGCGACCTTATTGATGTCGGTCAGAACTACCGGCTTGAATTCCGGATCGGTATCGGTCTGATTGTAATTGGCAATCACGTAAGTTCCTTCTTCGGCATCAGGATATGCGGCGGCAAGAAAACGCGGAACAAATTTCGAAGCCACGGTCGACGGAGCGAATGCGTCGGTATATGCGGCATCGCTGCCCCATGCAGAGATATAGTCATCGGTAGAGACAGTATAAATCTTTGCGGCATAGATGGCCTGGCATAGTTCAGGACGTCCGCCGGACACACTGTACGTCACATTGACGGTCGACTTGTCGTTGGCCGCGAAGTAAGGGAAGCTTGACGACGACAGGAACGCGGGCAGATACTTCTGAGCAGTAATCTTGTCGGTGAAATATCCGTTGGTTCCGACCGCGCTCAGCTCTTTCGACAGACCTTCCGACTCTGCCAGAGCCTTGTTTGCCGGCAGATCGGCCAAGGTCTTATAGTCGGCGGCGGTCATCACATAGTCGATATTTGTAATATCCGAGCTTACCGGCGGTTCCTCGAATCCATTAAGATACTCATCATTCCAATCGTTGGCGGAGCATCCGGCCAAGGCCACGATGGAACCGCATGCGAGCAGACCTTTGAAAATATTGTATTTCATAATTGTATGTATTCGCTGGTTAAATGATTAGAAATAAACTTTCATGCGCACTGAATATGTACGTCCGAACGAATAGAACACGCTATATGCCTCACGCCAGCTGCCGTTAGAGTCAGTGGGAGTCTGCGCATCCATTACGTAGTTGTAGTTGAAGAGGTTGTAAACGTTTCCATATAGAGTTGCCTTCACGCCTCCGATATTGAATCGGTAGCTTGCATTGAGGTCGAGCTGTTGTCCCCAGGGTATCTCCCAGAGTTTGTTAACATCGATACCCTTGGTGCCGAGGTTAGAACCGCTGATATAGAAGTCGGAATAGTTGCGGGCGTTCATGGTCCAGTCAGCTCCGATGCGGAATCCCTTGAACGGCTGGAATGTAGCCGAGAGGGCGGCAGTGGTCTGAGCCGAACCTCCGACCTTCACTCCCTTCTGGTTAAGAGTGGTCTTCAGGTGGTTGGGCGCGCCGATACCGTCGGCAAGGGCTCCGTTGGTGATGTTCTGGATAGGCTGGCCGATCTGGTTGTAGAAGTAACCTTCCGCGTTGCTGTCCCAGATCCAGTCGCCCCATGACAGCATACCTTCGATGCTCAACCAGCGTACCGGAACCCAGTTGAAGTTCATTTCGATACCCATGTGGCGCGCGTCGACACCGGTCATGTTCATGTAGTAGCTTCCGTCAGCCTGGCTGAAATCGCCGCGACGGGAAAGACCGCTGCGGTCCATCCACTTGGTATAGTATGCGTTGATTGTGAGAGCAAACGGACGCGACTGATAGCCGTAGCCCACTTCAAATGAATAAACCTTCTCGTTGACAGCCTCCTTGTTGATAGCATTCGAGTTGGTCGAGTTCAGGAAAGCACCGCCCGAGAAGAACGGAGCACGGCTGATGTAACCGAGGTTGGCAAACACGTTGTTGTGAGAGTCGATGTTGTAGTTTGCACCGCCCTTGATGGTTCCGCCGATGAAGTTCACTGTTTCAGACTTTTCATGCTCCTTGTCGTAGTAGAACTTGTCGCGGCGCCAGTAGCTCGTGTTGTTGAGCGCGCCTGATATTACGGTGTTGAGTTTGCCGTCAAGAAGAGTATATTCGGCCTGTCCGTAAATACCTTCCTGCACTGTGTAGCCGAGATAGTTGCGGTAAACGATGTCGCCCACGCCGAGTTTCTCATATTTCCAGTTAGGATCGGCCGCGGCCTTGTTCAGTTTCGGGTCAACACCCTTACGGTCGTTATAGTCGATGAAGTAAGCACCGTCATAGAGGTCGTTAAGCTTGTTCTTATGGTCGCCGACATAGTAGCGGAGGTCGATACCGCCGGTAAGGTTAAGCCGGTTGCCGTTACGCTGGTTGATTTCTTTCTTATATGAAGATACGAGACCGACCCACTTGTGTGAGTTTATCGACTCCGACATGGCCAACTTTGAACCGTTGGTGGAGTTGGCGTTGAGTTCCTGGATGGCGGCATAGTCAAATGTACCGTCGGGACAACGGAACTTCATGTTGAGCTTGCCGTATTCGGCACCGCGCCAGTCGGCATAGGTATATCCGTCAAGACCGCTGCCCTGTCCGCTGTAACCGCCGCCCGATGCAAGCGACACATAGATAGCCGACGACAACGAGGAAGTCTCGTCAATCTTCCATATATGGTTGAGCGAAATCTGCGGCTTGTGGTAGTAATTATACTCCGAGCTGCGCATTTTGCCGTGGCGGTCGTAACCGAATGCGGGGTTGTAGCGGTACATTGCGTTGCCCGGACCCATGTAGAGCTTACCGTAAGTCTGCCATCCTTCGATGGTAAGGCCACCGTAGTTGGAGTTACGCTTGTAGTGGGTCTGCGGAGCGCCGAAAGCGGTCAATGACAACTGGTGGTTTTCGTTGATACGCTTCGACACATTCAAAAAGTAGTTGTAGCTGTTGAAAGGAGTACCCTGGATGTAGCCGTCGCCCCACTTGCGGGAAGCAAGGATGGTCACGGCCCAGCCGTTCTTCATCAGACCGGTCGACACCTTCAATCCATAGTTGTTCATACCGTCGTTACCCATGCCATACCACACTGAACCGCCCTTTTCGGCGTCGATAGTGCGGGTAGTTATGTTGATAGTACCTCCGACAGAAGGAGTTGACACGATAGTCGCACCAAGACCGCGCTGAGTCTGGATGTTGGCGGCAACTTCGCCGAGTCCGGCCCAGTTTGACCAGTAGACACCGCCCCACTCCATATCGTTGATAGGTATACCGTTGACCATTACGGCCACGTTAGGGCTCTTGAAACCACGCATATTGGTCTTGGCGTCGCCGAAACCGCCACCGTCGCGGGTAGTCCACACGCCGGGAGTCGTCTTCAACACTTCGGGAAGTTCCTGGTTGCCAAGCTTCACATCGATGGTCTGCGCTCCGATAGTGGACACAGCCACAGGAGTCAGACGGGTCTTGGCGGCTGACTGCTCTACCACCACGTCCTTAAGCATCTGTGCCTCTATTTCCATTGGGATAGTACCGAGATCAGCGGCCGCTTTAAGTTCTACCGGTTTGAAACCGATAAAAACTATTTGAAGCGATTTGCCCTGCGGCACGTCCAACGTGAAACGTCCATCGATGTCGGTGGCGGTGGCAACAGAAGTTCCGGGAACCGAAACCGTTGCACCGATGATCGGTTCACCCAGATCATCGACCACGACACCAGTACATTTAATATCACCGGGCGCTGCAAATGCCGCGAAGCATGCAAGCCAGACCAGATTGGCCAAGAGAATGAGTCTCTTCATAATAATAATGATTTGGTTGGAATTTATTAATAAAAAATTGGTTATTATTTAATATTGTTTAACTATAAAGCCTCATTGCCACTGATTGTAAAATCAGACTTATCATATTGAGAGATAGGCATTTTAACCTACACACCCCTCAGTATTAATATTTCACAAAAGTAATAAAATATATTGAATCGCCAACAAAATATATAGTTAAATCGAGCATTCGTCCGACCTTCAGAGGGCACATCAGGAGCCTTATATTAAACATTCTCAAAAAATTTGCGTAATTTATTATTAAGATGTATCTTTGTGCAACTATACTCAGATTGCGAGTTTGAAATTTACAACCCGATGAAGGTAAAAATACATAGAGAAGGTCTAAATATACTTATCATTCTGCTTTTGATTCTGCTGGTAATCAACATACCGGCATGGCTTTTCATGCGGCCGATAGGCATACCGTCAGCCTTCACTTCCGTGTCAGCCATCATTTATCTGCTCGTGCTCAACTTCTTCCGGTCGCCGCGGCGCACATTCCGCGGCACACGCGAAAATGTAGTGGTAGCCTCGGCCGACGGCAAAGTAGTGGCTCTGGAAGAAACCTTCGAAGACGAATACCTTCACTGCCGTTGCATACAGCTGTCAGTGTTCATGTCGGTGCTCAACGTGCATGCCAACTGGTTTCCGGTCGACGGCGAAGTGCTGTATGTGCGCCACCACAAGGGGCGCTATCTCTCGGCCTACCTGCCAAAGTCAAGTACCGAAAACGAGCGGTCGACCGTGGCCATAAGGGCTTTGAACGGTCAGACCATCCTTATGCGCCAGGTGGCCGGAGCGCTTGCCCGACGCATAGTCACCTACGCCAGCCCGGGCGAGGATGCTTCCATCGAAGAGCACATGGGCTTCATAAAATTCGGGTCGCGCGTAGACCTCTATCTCCCCCTCGGCACTGAGATACTTGTAAAGCTCGGCGACACTACCACCGGAGGTGTCACAGAAGTGGCACGACTAAAATAACACCAAGAAGTCATGCTTAAAAAAATCATAGCCTGCATTCCGAACACCATCACCTGCATGAGCCTGTTTTTCGGTTGCATAGCGATAGTGATGTCATTCCATTTCTATGAAGAAATCGGAAATCTGCATGCCTACCAGTGGGCATGGATCTGCATCGGCATAGCCGCCCTGTGCGACTTCTGCGACGGAGCTTCGGCACGCCTTCTTCACGCCTATTCCAATTTAGGCAAGGAGCTTGACTCGCTAAGCGACCTTGTAAGTTTCGGAGTGGCTCCGGGCATGCTCGTATTCAACTTCATGTCACTGCAGCCCGACACCCCCCTATGGATGGCCTTTATAGCATTCCTTATTCCCATAATGGGCGAGTTAAGACTTGCGCGTTTCAATATCGACGACCGCCAGACTACATCGTTCCTCGGCATGCCCATTCCGGCAAACGCCATATTCTGGATCGGATATGTGGCCTGCATGATAAAATACGGCTACGTCGGCGCGTGGCCAACGGCCATAATCATTGTCCTGATGTCGCTGACCATGGTGATGACATCGCTGAAAATGTTTTCGCTCAAATTCAAGAACTTCAAACTTATGGAGAATTTGAAGCGTTACATAATCCTGATGGCCGCCATAGCGCTCGTCATCATTGACGGAGTCGCAGGGTTTGCATGGACCATACTGTTCTATCTGATTCTGTCGATAATACCCTCGTCAAAGAGCGTCGCCTGATAAAAACATCCGGCAGGCACAGTCTCTGAAAATACACAATCCTCAACTTATCAATTGACAATAACGCATGATTTTTAAAATTTTCATAATTCTCTTCCTAATATTCGTTATCTGGCCCGTCGTAAAGGTGATCTACTACCTGTCTAATGCACGAAAATTCGCCAGACAGCAGCAGGAAGCTTTTCGCAAAGCCTACTCACAATCAGCCCCCGGCTCTGCTTCCGGCAATTACAGCGCCGGAAATCCCGGACACCATACCCGTAAGAAAAAGATTTTTTCAAAAGCCGACGGCGAGTATGTCGAATTTGAGGAAATTTCATGCGATATGCCGGGTGAAGCATCTTCATCAACGGCAGACACATACATTCGCGAAGATCAGGTGAGCGACGCCGAATGGACTGAAGTCAAATAATCCGGCAACGCTATGGCATACTATACAACAGAACTGTTCAGCTTTCTTAGAGAACTGTCGGCCAACAACAACCGGCCTTGGTTTCAAGCGCATAAAGACGAATTCGACCGTCTGCGCGTTTTATGGCTCGACGACCTGCAGAAGATGATTGACCTGATGGCACAGTGGGAATCCGGCATGGCCGGAATGACGGCAAAGCAATCTGCCTACCGCATCTACCGCGACACCCGCTTTTCGCAGGACAAGACTCCTTACAAGGTATACTTTTCCGCATCAATGTCGCCCAAAGGACGCAGAATGGAGCATTACGGAGGATACTACCTACAGATGGACATACGGCCGGGTGAAACGGGATTTTATGGAGGCGTATGGCAACCCGATGCAGCCAACCTGAAGAAGCTGCGCAACGCCATAATAGACAACATCGAGGAATTTGAAGAGGTCATCCATCAGCCGCAGATGGAAAAACTATACCCCGGCTGGGTAGGCGAACGCCTGAAAAGCGCGCCTAAGGGCTGGGCCAAAGACCATCCGCAAATAGAGTTGCTGCGCCTCAAGGACTACGGCAAATTCCACCCCTGCGACGAGTCGTTTTTCTACACTCCCGACTGGCCCGAACGAGCGGCCGACATGATGCACGTGCTGAAGCCGCTTATCGACTTCCTCAACTATTCTCTTGATGAAGACACCTCATTTTGATCACATAGCATGTGTATATATCTTTCCCATTTTATTAATCCCGACATCCAGTCCTGTAAAAAATAAAGACATTACAACAACCAATAAAGGCCCCGGACCGAAAATCCGAGGCCTTTATTATACAACAAATATAACAAACAATACTAAAGCCTGTGGTTAGAGTCTGAACTTGAAGCCGACCTGGAGAAGGCCCTGAGCTCCAAATCCGAGTTCACCGAACAGCGATACCGAACGGCTGATGCCGACCTGTGCGCCTACCGGAGTGAACTGATATGCAAAATATGAAGTGTTGCTGCTGTCTTCGGGCCAGGTCTGGTGGGTGATGATGGCACCGAGTCCTACTTTACCGTAGAGAGTCACGATTGAATTACGCCAATAATTGTAGCGACCGTTAAGCATGATGGCATGATAATAGAACTTATTGTCGGAATGATGCTTACGGGTAGTGCTTGAAAACGTATACGACGGACCGATCCAGAAATTAGGAGCCACATTGAAGTTTGCGCCTACATTGATTGCTCCCCAGGCATTGTTGACATCCTTCCCGCCATCGTGGCAGTCGGTTGCATCCATCTGAGTATAACCTCCGTAGCTTACGGTCAATTCGGTCTTCTGGGCATTGGCCATAGATACGATACCTACCATGGCGAAAATTGCGAGCAAGTACTTCTTCATAATTATTTCTGTATTTTAAGTTAATTAATAGCTGATACGGTGTAAAAAATGCAACCGCATTTCTCACATCATTAAAACACGCTTTTCTTAAGAATGTTCGTTTGTCCGGAAGTTATTTGGGAAAAGCGATAAAAAATCTGGTCAGACCGTCGACCGCCGACGTGGTCAGCGAGAACCTGCAGCCGTGCTTCGTCAGCACATCGCTGATAAATATCAGGCCAAGACCCTGTCCCTGCGGTTTTGACGAATAGAAGGGCGTGAACAGACGCTGACGGGCCTCTTCCGATATGCCCGGACCGTTGTCTATTACGGTCAGTGTAGGCGGATTGCAGGTGGTGACTATCTCCACCACTCCATTTTTGCCGATACTCTCAATCGAGTTTTTCAATATATTCAGAAGGGCCTGTTCAAAAAGCACCTCGTCGATCATCACCTCTATCTCCTCGTCGCTCAGACTGAGCCGAAGCCGCACACCATGCTTGTTGCACATGCTTTCCATAAATCCTCGGCACACAAGCACACGCTCATTGAGTTCGCCGGGCATAAGATTGGCTTCAGGTATTTTGACCACGTTGGCAAACGCGGTTATAAAGCGGCTCATGGCCACGCACCGCTCCTGACACACGCGAAGCACCTGTACGACATCGGCAAGCTCCTCGTCGCCCGACTCCTCGATTATCATCGAAGCCGTATCAAGAGTCGAATTAACACCGGCTATAGAGTTGTTGACCTCGTGGGCTATCATCCTGACCACCTTCTCATAGGCCTTCTTTTCGGCCTTGACCACCTCGTCGGTCATGCGCTCTATCAGCACGAACGGATGCGCGAATCCGCTGTCCATGAACGACAGACGCGAACAGCGGTATATCATCGAGTCGCTGAGTCGGAGAGTCTGTATGTCGTTCTGCTCTATCCGGCTTATCGACACTGCCAGAGTCGATTCAAGCTCGTCAAGACGCTTGCCGGCAACCTTGCGCGCATCGTCGCAATCGAAGAACGCCAATGCCGACGGATTGGCCGACGTTATGCGTCCGTAAGTATCAAGAATGACTATGCCCATCGGCGACACGGAGATGATTAGGTCAAAAAAATGGTTCTGCTCACGCATGTGCAGACGCTCGTTTTTCAACTGGTTCATCATGCTGTTGAACATCTCCACTATCTGGTCGGCCTCGTAAGAGTTGACCCGCGACAGACGGCTGCTGAAATCCTGCGCCCTAAGCAGGTCGATGCCGTTGGATATGGCATGGAGCGGACGCACCGTCTTATAATACAATACGGACAGCAATATGAGGATAAGCGCCACTGTGCCTTCTACGGCATAGATGCTTGCCGGACCTTGCTGGAACCATCCCCTGTCCCATGGGTCGCAGACCACGACCGCCATCCCGCCGACAAGTACAGCCAGCAGCACGAATATCCCCGTCAGCCTCATATATTGACTCCGTACTTTTCCATTCGCCGGTAAAGCGACTGGCGCGATATGCCGAGCAGAAGCGCGGCCTGGGTCATATTGCCGCGGCTCTTCTCAAGAGCGTTGATTATCGACTGTCGTTCCGTCTCTTCAAGCGTGAGCCCTGTCTTAGGCACAGCGTTCGAATCCGTCGGTTGCGTCTGAGCCTCGAAATGCCGTGCCTCAAACAGTCCGTCGCTACCAACCAGAAGCGTTCGCTCCACCAGATTCTTAAGTTTCCTGATGTTTCCGGGATAAGGCAGACGCGACAGATAGGCCATTGCGTCGGAAGTGATTACCGGCTGTTCGAGATTGTTGTCCCTGGCCACAGCCGAAGCGAAGTGGCGCACCAGCAACGGTATGTCGCCGCGCCTTTCCCGAAGAGGCGGAAGTTCCACTGTAATAAGATTTATTCTATAAAACAGGTCCTCGCGGAATGTCTTGTCGGCCACCATCTTCGACAGGTCGGCATTGGTGGCGCACACCACCCTGACATCAACCTTCACCGGATGGCTGTCGCCGAGCGGTTCAAACGTGTGTTCCTGAAGCACACGGAGCATCTTCACCTGACACCCCATGTCGAGGTCGCCTATTTCGTCGAGGAATATCGTGCCCGTATGCGCCAGCTCGAAACGCCCCACCCGGTCAGACGTGGCGCCAGTGAACGCGCCCTTCTTGTGGCCGAACATTTCGCTCTCAAACAGGGTCTGCGATATGCCGCCGAGATTGACCTTGACAAAGGGCTTGCCCCGCCTGCGGCTGTTGGCATGCAGAGCTTCGGCTATAAGCTCCTTTCCTGTGCCGTTTTCTCCGGTTATCAGCACCGACGCATCCGTATTGGCGACACGCTTTATCGTGTCGAGCACCCTGTTAAGCTCCGGACTGTTGCCTATGATTCTGGTGCGGTCAAAGACTGCGCTGTCGTCGTCCGTCGCCGGCTTCTTCGCCGACAGGTCTATGGCCGTGGCTATGCGCTGAAGCAGCAGGTGGTTGTCCCACGGCTTCGTAATGAAGTCGAAGGCACCGGCGCGTATGCCCTCCACCGCGAGCGGTATGCTGCCCCATGCGGTCATGAGTATCACGGGCACATCCGGCCTGAACAGCTTGACCTGACGAAGCAATATCAATCCCTCGTCGCCCGATGTGGACAAAGAGAAGTTCATGTCCATCAGAATCAGCGAGGGCTCTGTCCGGCGCACTATCTCCATGGCCTCCGCCTGGTTGTGGGCGGCTTCCACCTCATAATCCATGCGCTTCAACAAAAGTTTCAGGGACAGACAAACCGACTTGTCATCGTCAATAACCAATATCATAGCTACAAAGATAATAAATTTGAGACTTACTTGGTGAATTTAGAGGCTGTTTAATTATTTTTACAGCCTCTAAACCACAAAGTGCATTATTCATCGTGCAGCGCCTCGGCGGGCGATATCAGCATGGCCTTGCGGGCCGACGGCCACACAGCCAGCATGATGACCATCGTGAGCACGGCCACCGCGGCCGCGAAGCATCCGACGAAACGCGCCGCCGACATATCGGTCAGCGTGTTCACGGTAATCTCCAGACGCGCCATATAGGCGGCTATGAGCAGTGCGGGGAACGCCGCTATAAACAATATCAGCACACCCTCCAGAATAAACTCCGTCATGACGCGGCGACGCGAACTTCCCATGGCCATCCTAAGACCTATCTCTGAGCGTCGACGGCGCGTGCGTATAGAAAATGTCCCAAGCACGATCAGGAATACCGTGAACAGGAAGAATCCTATCATACAGTAGGTGGCGTTCAGGTAGTTGACAGTACCGTTCTCCACATTGTATGTGTCACGGCACTCCTCGAGCGACCTGACGGCATACAGATAGTACACCCCCTGCTCTATCCGGTGGCGCATCTCCCTGCTGAACCTCTCCGCGAATCCGGCCCTCGCTTCAGGACGCACTCTGACAATTAACGTCGTCATCTGAATGTCTTTGTCGCTTACGGGAAGATATATCATCGGGTCGTAGCGTTCATAGTCGTCACGTTTCTGGCGCGGCACCACAGCTGCCACTCTGTAGTTGGTGACCTTATCCTTATAATATGGATTGAAAAACGTTCTGCCCACCACATTCGTCATGTCTCTGAACAGAGAGTCGGCCAGATCCTCTGTCAGCACGGCAGGCATCGGGTATTCGCCGGGATTCCAGGCATCGAGGTCGATGGAGCCGTATATGGGCCGCACGTCGTACACATCGAAATATCCGGGGCTGACGTAGCTGATGAAAGTTGACACGACGCGCGAAGAGTCGTCGTGCGTGCAGTAGCCTTCGAACATGCGGTTTCTGCTGAACGGCCGCGACCCTCTGCTCCACGTCACGGATTCTATTCCGGGATAATTCTCAAGCAGAGTCTTTATTGACAGCTTCTGTCTATCGACATCTTCCCATGAAGCGTCTCGACGTGCATCTTCGCGGAAACGCAGGTCAATGTTGTAGACACCGACATAGTCGTAGCCCATCGGACTGCGGGCCGCCGCCTCGTAATTATATACTATGTCGAACGCATACCACATCAACAATGTGATTATGCACAGCAGTATACATATCCACAGATTAGTCCTGCGGCAATTCCACAGCTGCTTAAATATATGTCTTGTCATGCTCATTGGTCACCTCCTTTCAATGTCAGGGCTATGTTGTTCCGGGCAGCCATCCATGCCGGAATCAATGTGGCGAGCGAAGTGAACGCCAGACAGGCCAGCACCACATAGACAATCAGCATCGGGTCAAGCAGCACGCCCGCCGTCACAGGCATGTCGCCCCTTATGTCGCCGAACATCCATCCTTGCCCTATCCAGACAGCCAGACAGGCCAGCAGATATCCGGCCACTGCGCCTATGAACGTACTGACAAGAGCCTCCATGAACAGCCGGCCGATTATGACGGCATCCGTCGCTCCGTAAGCCTTGCGTATTGCTATCTCCGAAGCTCTCGAACGCATCTGCGTGTTGATGAGTCCGGCCATGCCCAGTGCGGGTACTACCAGAAGCACCATCAACAACAGGACATACACCAACAACGGATTAATCATCGTGCCACGGAAAAAACTGTAGCTCGTATGGTTGTAAAATTCATTAAAATGATACACATAGTCGCGCCCTTCGTTGTTAAAGGCCACTTCACGCCGGTGTATTTCCGTAACCACATCGTCCATCGACGCACCGGGAGCGAGCATCAGCAGAGGGATGCGGCGTCCGCCGAGTCCGTAAAGCCAGTCTTCGTCTGCGGCATAGTCAAACGGCACTATTACATCGCCGTAGGCCGATTGGTAGAGCGGACTGACATCTTCGAATATGCCTGTCACTTTAAGCGGGTTGAAATTAATCAGAATTTCCTTGCCGACAAGGTCCTCCGGGCGGCCCTTCGAGAGTCTCTCGGCGACCGAGCGGCTGACCATAGTCTCCCTGGCCTTCCCCTTGTTATCCTCGACCGAGAAGGGCTTACCGGCGAGAATTCTGTAGTCGAAAAAGTCAAACCAGCCTTCGCCTGCCTCGCGCACATACAGCATCATACGCTCGTCGTCTTCGGTCATACTGCACGGCAAATAGGCAAGCATGGCCCACCATGTCGCCTTCTCGACGCCCGGAAGACCGCCGAGCAGCCGTTCGTAGGATAGTTTGCCTGTTCCTTGCTGGTAATTGTAGTTGTCGACATGGTGTATCTCTCCCGGCATCACATACATCATACGTTCCCGGTCAGGCTCCGGACCGGAGCCGGTCACGCGCAGATGGTAGTTCATCACCACCACCATGACAAAGGCCAGAGTCACCGCAGTGCCGGTTATCACTATCATCGACTGCATGGGACTGCGTCGTATCAGGCCCCATGCCTGTTTAAGAATCTTTAGCATAATCACTTCCTTACTATTCGCTCTATGTCGGCATCTATCGAACGCAGTCCGGCGAAGTCCCATAAAGTGAGGCTACGGAGCTGATAATAGTAGTACCAATACAGATAAAGCTCGTTGATAAACGATTTTCTTGACTCGTCTTTGCTGACCTGCGAGTCGTTGAGGTCAAGCGTCGATATCTTTCCGATCATGAACGTCTCCACGTTAGTGTTGTAGCGTCGCTGGGCTATGGTGTCGGCCAGGGAGGCTATGTTGACCTGTTGCTGCTGGTTGTTGAACCGCTCGACCAGAATGAATATGTTCTGATTGAAATTCATGGTCTCCTGCCTGATACGGCTTTCGACCACCTCGCGGTCGCTTTCGGCCACCTTGACGTTGCCGCGCCGGCGTCCCCAGTCGAGAATCGGAATTTTGAATCCTATCTGCACCACCTGATTGTCCTTCAGGCGGTCATAGGCCTCTCCGAACTTGTCGGAGGTGCCGGTGTAGCCTATCTGCGCGAACAGGTTGATCTGGCGCAGATTGCCCTTGGCGCGGGCCACGGCATAGTCCGCTTCAAGCTGACGGCGACGTATGTTCTTGGCAAAAGCGTTGTTGGCAAGCGCCTTGTCGAGCACATCGTCATAGCGCACAAGCACGTCCGGAACTTCGCCCGGCACCACCGGCTCGAGGGTCACGTCTTCAGCGATTCCGATAAACGACCGAAGCTGAAACATGTTGCTCTTCAGCGTGCTCTCGCAGTCGGTCATCTCCGACCGTGCGTTCAGTTTGTTGAGTTCGAGCTGAAGCAGGTCGTTCTCGCTTATCTGGCCCATCTTACGCTTGGCCACGGCCACTTCGTAGAGTTTTTCGGCATTCTCCAGATTCTGGCGCGCTATGCCGAGCGTCTCCTTGGCCATCAGAAGGTTGAAGAAGTGCGATATGGTGGTCATGGCCACCTGCTCGGTGGCGCTTATGAAGTTGGCTTTGGCCTCTTCGTAGCGCACCGGCTCGATGCGGCGGTCCCACTTGACATTGTTCACACCGAATATGGGCTGGTTGAGCGTCAAGGCTATAGGCACGGTCATAAACCGCTTGTACTTGTCGCCGTCGAGCATGTTCAGATAGTCGAGCGACGTGTTGAGCGACAGCGTACCGCCTGTAAGCCAGATGTTCTGGTCAATAGACAGCTCGCCCGACATCTCCAGCACATTGTTGCGGACGAAAGTATACGAACCGTCGTCGAGCTGATAGGCGCTGTAGCTCTTGCGGTAGTTGGGCACGGTGGCGTTGAAGTTGACCTCCGGCAGAAGTTCGGCACGGTATGTGCGGTACTGCCAATAGGCCGACTTCAGCTGATTGAGGGCCACGGCCGCGTCAACGCTCTGCGCTCGCGCCAGGTTGATGGCCTCGTCGAGCGTAATCGGACGCACAACTGTCGCGCCATCCTGCGCCTCACAGCGCAGGACAGCGGACAGAATCATCAGCATTATAAAGATATTTCGTTTCATAAAGTCCATTGATTATTATTCATCGTGAAGGGCAGTCGCCGGTTCCGTCTTCATGGCTCGGCTTGCAGGAATCGATATGCCGGCCACAATCATCAGCAGAATCAGCCCATAGACAACCGCCACACACATAAGCAGGCGGTCCCAGGCAAAATACGCACCTCCGTACCACGTATTGAATTCAAATTTAGCCAACAAGTAGTCGAGGCCGACAGCGGGCAACGTCACAACGGACAGAATCAGCACTCCCTCGCCAATCAGGCGTCCGAATACCGAACGGCTCGTGGCTCCGGTCACTTTGCGTATGGCTATCTCCTTGACTCTCTGCTGAGTGCGGAACCAGAATGTTCCCAGCAGGCCGAGAAACACGTTGAGCATCAGGAATCCCATACCGGTCAAATAGTTGCGTATCTGATTGGTAGACATGCGCTGGAAATTGGCACGGACATCGGCCATCGACTGGACATCGCTGATATAGAAGTTGCCCACCCGCAGCTCGCCGTCGGCGTCCTTCATCAGGTTTTCGGCAAAGTTGTGGTCCATATTTTCCTTCACGCGCACCGTCAATTCGTTGCCGTACCCCAAATCGGGCATCTTGGCCAGCACGGTCTGGTCCATTCCCCAGTCGTCCCAGTCGTTGTAGCGCACGCGCAGGAGCGACGCGCCTATGCGGCGGGGGGTGACGGTATCGTAGTCGACGTACACCTCACGGCCTATCAGGTCGGTCACATTCTGTCCGTAATGCTTGAACACATTGTCCGACGGAATCAGGTCGCCGCGCTCGAGAATCTCCGCAAGCTGTTCGGGGGTCTCTCCGTTCATTCCCTGATAACGGAACACTCTGACAAAATCCGGCGTAACGTAGCGGCGTATTACATATCCTTGTGTGTGCATCGTGTCAAGATGCAGGGTTATTCCCGAATTACTGCCCGTATATGGACGAGAATTGTTGGAAAATGCGGCGGCCTCTATCTCTTTACGTCGGCTCAGACGGTCGAGGAATTCCTGCTTGTCGGCCTTATACTGATTCCAGTCGGCCCCGCAGTAGTCAGGACTTTTGTCGGTCAGTTCGCCCGTTTGCAGCAGATAGCAGTGCTCGATATCGAATCCCCGGGTCTTCATGTAGTAAGAAATTTTGGTATACATATAGTCTGTGATATACCACATCACCACGCTTACAATCAGCAACTCGACGGCAAGCCAAAGATTTGACTTCCATTCGTTGCGTATCTGTGTAATTAGTTTCTTGTTCATGACTGTGCGGTTGTTAGTGCTGACGGCCCGATATGGCATTGACCACGGAAGTGCGCGAAGCCCTCCAGGCGGGAATGCCCGTGCTCAGCAGGTTAAGGATGAAGCAGAACAGCATGGCCCACAGGAATGTCGACCAGCGCAAGAGCATCGTGATGTCGGCCTTGGGCGGATTGAGCGTCGGGCTGAACGGCTGCGAGAATAGCATGGAATCGCAAAGGAAGGCGAACACCACACTGAGCAACAGGCCTATGACACCGGCTATAAGGGTTACGAACAGATTCTCTGCAATAATCTGGCGTATGACGGCTCCACGGGTACTTCCGAAGGCTCGGCGCACGCCGATCTCCGACACACGCTGGCGCAGACGGCTCTCCGTCATGCTGCTCAGATTGACCGCAGGCACTATAAGCAGGATTATGTACACTATCAGGTCGTAGCGCCGCTTGGCCTCGATGTCAGGCTCATTGTTGGCACTTGGGCCTATGGCATCTTTCGCCTGATCGTATGGTCGGTTACGTGACATAATCTGCCAGTGAGTCGGGGCGAGAGCCTTGTTATACTCCGTGAGGCGACGGTCGTACTCGGCGCGAATATCGTCGAAGTCGGCCCTGTCGTGCGCGAGGATGGTGCATGACAAGGGGCCTGTGATTCCTGTGGCCCATTCTACTCTGTCAAGTCCGGCAGAGGTAAACGGAATCCATATCTGCCCGTAAGCCTTTGAGGCGAGGGTCGACACATCCTCGACCACTCCGGCCACTGTATATGGAGCGTAGTTGAGCAGAATCTCACGTCCTGTCGCCTCCGTGGTGCCGAACAGCCTGCGGGACACGCTCTTGTTGATGACAATCACGGGAAGGCCGGACTCAAACGCGGCTTCGTCGTAAGGCTGTCCGTCAATAAACCTGAAGTCGAACACCCGCCAGAAGTCGGCATCAGTGGCGGTCATGTCAACCTTGACAGGAGTGCCTCCGACAACATTTACATTTCCTGACTGCAAGAAACCCGTGTAGGCGGTGACGGCCTCGGCCGACTCCAGACTTTTGAACAACTCTCTCACGGACTTGTAGCAATAAGGAGAGTTTGTCTCGCCTTGATGTCCGAGACTGTCGTTGTAGACAGCCGAGACATATCTGGCATGGAGAAAGCGGTCGCGGTTGCTCTCCGGAGCGAACGGCGCCACTGGAACCTGGTTCATCATCACCACCACCATTATCAGGAAGATGGCGAGCGAGGTTCCTATCACCGAGATGACGGAAAGCACCGGTTGCTGACGCATGGCGCCCCATGCCTGTTTTATAATGTTATACATCTCAATCAACGGGTTTGACATTTACATAACCTGGCGGCCGTCGAAGAAGCGTATGATGCGGTCGGTCTGCTTGGCCTGGTCCTCGTTGTGTGTCACCATGACTATGGTGCGGTTGTCCTCCTTGTTGAGCTTATGGAGCAGGTCCATCACCTCGGCACCCATCTTCGAGTCGAGGTTACCGGTAGGTTCGTCGGCAAGAATTATCTCGGGATTGCCGATGATGGCGCGGGCTATGGCCACGCGCTGGCACTGTCCTCCGGAGAGCTGTGTGGGCATGTGGCGCATGCGGTGGCTCAGACCCACGCGGTCAAGCACTTCTTTGGCAAGACGCGTACGCTCCGAAGCGCGCATGCTGCGGTACAACAAGGGAAGCTCGACATTGTCGATCACGTTGAGTGAATTAATCAGGTGGAAGCTCTGGAACACGAAGCCGAGCTCCTTGTTGCGGAAGGCCGAGAGTTTTTTGTCGTTCATACGGCCTATAAGAGTGCCGTCTATCTCGATGGCGCCTGAAGTCGGCTTGTCGAGCAGACCGATAATGTTCAGGAGCGTCGACTTGCCGCAGCCTGAAGGGCCCATAATGCTTACGAACTCGCCTTTATTGACGGTGATGTTGACATTTTCAAGAGCAAGTGTCTCAATCTCGTTTGTGCGGTAGATTTTATTGATTCCCGTTAGTTTGATCATCTGTTCCATTGTGATATGTTTTTTTAAATTTATTATTCTGTTTAAAAGCTATTTATAAAAATTATTCATCGCGCAAAGCGTCGACCGGATTGACCCTGCTGATGCGGCGGGCAGGTATGTAGATGCCGACAAGCACGGTGACGAGTATGAGCAGATAGACTATCAGCGACACTACGGCGAAGTGTTCGCCGAACGATGCAATCCATGGCACATCGGGACGCATGGCCACATTCATGTTGCCCGTGCCGCGGGCAAGCCCTACAGCTCCGGCTATGAAATAGTAGACAGTGAATCCGATGGCACAGGCCACGGTGGTCAGCACGGCACCCTCTCCCAAAAACATGGCTCGTATGTAGCGCGGCGTGGCTCCGAACGAGAGCATAACTCCGGCATCCTCTGTACGCTTACGCGTCTGGAGCAGGAATGTGCCGACGATGCCGAGGCAGAGGTTGACAAGGAAGAACAGGGCCAGCACCACGCGCAGGCGCATCGAATTGGTGTAGCCGCTTTTATACAGATAGTTTTCGCTGAACTCCGTCATAGGCGCCACCTTATAGCAGAAAATGTTGCCGCCTCTGAACTCCGAGGTCATCATGTCGCGGTATTTGTTGACGAACGAGCGTGCTGACACACCCTCTTTCAGACGAATCATCATGGACGGCGAGCTGTCGTATTCCCTCCAGGGGTTTGGGCGGTAGAACACGAGAGCATCGCTTTCATTGCTGCGCGGACGGATGTCGGTCACGACTCCGACCACCTTGTTGGCCTCTTCTTCGTTAAAGTCCGGCATGTCTTCACCGATATAATGCCCTACCGGGTCCATGTCGCCGAAAAGCCTGCGCGCACCGGACTCTGAAATTACTATTTCGCCCTGAACATAGGGCCGCGAGGTCAGTTCCTCGGTCGACGGCGAGTTACCCAGCGACTTCATTCCGAGCGCGGCAAACATGTCCCACCCGCTATTAAAGGTGTAGGCGAAAAAACTGTAATAGTTAACCGTATCGGCCGAAATAGTATTGACTGAATAGCTGGTGCTCTCAAACAGGTTGGAGGAGACACGGACGGCCTTCTCTACCTCCGGAAGCGACTCCAGATTGGAGGCAAACCGCCTCAGCGCCCTATCCCGTGCATCGTCGTTTTCGTCCTCAGGATTCACCCCTTCGTGTCCGAATTCGATTTTCACAATGCGCTCCATATCGTAGCCCAACGGCATGTTGCGGACATAAGTGTTGACTATCACTGTGTCAAGCGAAATCCAGGCCACCAATGTTATTATGACCAGCTCGACAAGCAGCGCCGCGTTGCGGCGGCGTCGGCTCCAAAGATTTTTTATAATGAGTTTAAACATGACTGTTGTCCTGAGGGATTAACGTTTTTCATAAAGTGAACTTACTATGGGCTTGCGCATATAAAGCCATGCCGGGACTACGGCCGAAAGCAGATTGACTATCAGACACATGGCAAGCATAGCGCCGAACAATGCGGGAGCAAACAGCATGTCGGGATTGACGGCAACGTCGGCCCATTCGGGAACCTGCGACGGACTGGAATCGAATATGGAGAATATCCAGCGGCGGCATGAGGTCACGAGAATCCAGGCACCGGCCATACCGAGCACTGCACCGACAAGCGTCAGAAGCAGGTTCTCAAACATCACCTGACCAAGGAGCGACGAACGAGTTGCGCCATAGGTCTTGCGGATACCGAGCTCAGACAGACGGGAGTCCATGCGTCCTCCGATGAGTCCGCTCAGGTTGATGGCCGGAACTATCAGGAGCACAAGCACTATCCCTACATACAGCCATACCAGCACGTTCACATTACCGTCAGGATTTAGCACATAGCGCCAATGGGGCATCGGCTGTCCTTCAATCTGCAGTTTCCACCGGTCGCCGTCGGGATCGACCATCACGTCTGAATTGTTGATTTTATGCAGAAGAGTCTTCATTTCCTCGTCAAGAGCCTTGGCCTGCGCCGCATCGCGCGTAGTGATGACCACCGAATTCGGACCGGTAAAATCGCCATACCCGGGGCCGTTCGGCCCATAATACAGCTTGCCCATCGGACGGTACATCTGCGCATAACTGCGGCGTGTCAGAATGCTCGCCCCCCGGACCACTCCGACCACACGGTTGTCATAGCGGTCGACGGTGACGGTCTGTCCTATAGCCTGTTCAGCTCCACCGAACATGCGTTCGGCCAAGCGATCTGTGATTATGGCCGCGCGAGGGGCTTCGGCATTGGCCTCTTCAGCGGTGAACATGCGGCCGGCAACCAACTCGAAGTCGTAAATTTTGAAAAAATCGCCGCGCACAAACTTTACGTGAACCTCGAAGTCGGGAGTTCCGTCGGGCGACTTTGCAAAACTACGGTAGGAATCGTTGACGAGGGCTATATGCTCAATGTTCTCGAACTTGGAGAACCATTCGTCATATGGGAATTGGGACACTTGTCCGCCCATCGCGATTTCTCCGTTCCGAAGCCAGATATTGGCTATATATGACGTATTGTCCCTGTTGTTTTCGGGATAGACCGGGGCTATGCGCACATACAGCACCATTGCCATGGTCATGGTGAACATCATGGCAAGCATCACTCCGGCCACATACAGAACGGTGTACGTGACATTGGTCCGGGCCTGATGCCATGCCTGCTTGACATACTGTGATAAGATCATATTGTGTATCGGTTTATTTGAGTTTCAAGGTATTGCGTTCGCGGTACTGCTTCATGTCGCTGACCACCACACGGTCGCCGGGTTCAAGCCCGGAGCGCACCTCAACGTAGTCGAAGTTGCTGTCGCCCAGACGAATGTGGCGACGCACCAGTTCGTTGTCGGAGGTCAGCACAAACAGCTCATAGTCGCCGGGGCCGGTATAATACGTGCCGTTGGCCAGGCGCACGACATCCTCGATTACGTCGTGCATCACATAGACGTCAGTCTTAAGACCCGAGCGCAGACGGCGGTGATGGTCGTCGTCAAGGGTCACGGTGAATGAAATGACGCCGTTCTTGGACAGAGGAGTGACGTTGGACACCACTCCGGCCAGACGCTCCTTGCCGATGCGCACAACGGCTCGTCCGCCCACCGACATGCGGTCGCCGTAGGCGTCGGCTATTTCGCCTTCGACCTTGTAGTGGCTAAGGTCGGATATGGTGGCTATCTGCTCGCCGGCACCGATCTTCTGGCCGATCTGGTCATTGATATATGTCAGCGTGGCCTTGCGAGGCGACAGAATTTTCGCGTCCTGGAGCGTGCGGCGCTTCTCGCCGAGATTTTTGTCGAACACGCTTATCTCAAGCTCCTTAACCTTCATCGACGCATCGCGCACCTCGCGCTCGTTGCGGAGCTGCTGGCGGAGCTGTTCGAGCTCGAGCTTGCCGGTGCGGTAGGCCAGTTCGGCCTGGCGGACGCGGTCGCCGGTTCCCGAACCAAGGCTGTCGAGATAACGCTCATTGGCCACCTCGACCTCCAGACGGTTGACCGACATGGCCTTGACCTCGATACGCATGGCAAGGTCACTAAGGAAAGTCTCATTGTTTATACGCTGCTGGTCCAGTTCGTAATGCTTCATGCGCATCTGGTCCTCCAGACCCGAAAGCTCCGTCTCGGCGCTCTGGAGGTCGAGCAGCAGGAGCGGCGTGCCCACGTCGACGCTGTCGCCCGCCTTGCAGTAGACCTCCACTATGCGGGTACTGATGGGCGAGTTGATAATCTCTTCAAATGCCGGCACCACCTTGCCCGAGGCATTGACACTGGCTTCGATCACACCGCGGTCAACGGTGGCTATGACCACATCATCGCGCTTGACACTGCCGCGAAGCAACGAGGTGACCATGACCAGCGCCACGACTACGGCGACCACGACGCAACCGGCGATGATAATCTTTTTCCGTTGCTCCTTCCGTCTTTCTTCCTTTGGAATTTCTCTATCCATATATTTGCACTTTTTTGTATTTTTTCGATTTACACCTAAAAATACTGCAAATTCCGTGCCAAAAATGCAAACAATTGTCAATCAACGATTTAACACTTTTTAATAGTGTCCGATTTCGGACGATGTGTCCGCTTTTGCGGACAAAAGCGGACACCTTCGGACAAAACTGTCCGGTCATTCGACCACGGTGAACGCACCGCGGAAAAGCATTATAGCGAAAAGCAGATTGGCGCAAAGAAATATCGTGTCAAGCCCCGATGAGTTTTCTGTACTGAGGTAGTCGAAGTTGTCGTTGAGCGTCACCACCACAAGCGACACCACCAATACCGCCGTCCAGGGGAGTATACGTCCTACGACCGTAGTGCGCGAGACCTGCGTGGCGAATACCGAAGCGAAACCGTCGGACTTGATACGGAACCGTCCTGCAAACAACATGACCAGAAACAATAAGGTCATGCCGTAGACCAAGACGAAATAGTATCGGCTCACCTCCTGCGGTATAACCTGTGCCACCGACTGTGTAAGACTTAGAATAAACAATCCCATAAGGCACCATATCCATGTTATAATCTTGTGTGTCAGCATAGTCCATCCTTTTTGTATACGCGGACACTACCATCGTGTCCTTGACATTTATACACGTGGCGACACATTTAAGTTCGTCCGGAAGAGCCTCATGCACCATGTTTAAACTTTAATAATTAATTTTATATAACCGAATGATGGCACCTCCGGGGCCGGAGGACAAAAAATAGCAAGAGCCGTGTCTCACGACGCAGCTCTCTTAACATGTTGTAAAGTGTATACAGGGATGTGATTATGCTTATTAAGCAAAAAAGTTACTTTCTTTTGCATGGCAAATATATAACATATTTTTTATAATTGCAACATTTCATCCGGCATAATTTAATAATCCATGAATTTTTATGCATAAGCAGATGCATGTAATCAATTTTTAGAGCTATTATGAAACTTTTAATCTTTAATTTGTTATATCAAAGTACTAACTTAGTTAAAATTGTATATGAAAAAGATTTTTCTTTCAGCGGCGATTTTTTCCGCTTTGGTAATGACGTCATGCGGAGAATCGCAAAAAACAGCCGACGCGGCAGATGACTTGTCGGCAAAGATTGAGAACTGCACCAATCCCGACAGCCTGAAAATTTATGTAAAGCAGGCTCAGGACTATGCACAGAAACTGATTTCGGAGGGCAAGACCACTGAAGCTCAAGAATATCTCGACAAAATAGCCCCCGCCATTGAGAAAAAAGACCCCTCGGTCAAAGAGGCTTTCGGCAATCTGATGACGGCCGCCGGCTCCGCCATCAAGGACAAGACTGAAGATGTCACGGATGCCGTCGACAGCACAGCAAACGTAGTGGCCGACAAGGCCGCAGAGGTATTTGACGAATCAAAAGATGCAGTGGTCGACAAGGCTAAGGACGTTAAGGACGCCGTAGTGGACAAAGCCAAGGACGTAAAGGACTCCGGAGCAAAGGCCGTGGACGACGCCAAATCGAAGACAGCCGACCTGCTCCAGAAGGGAGCCGACAAAATCAACGATAAATAAACGGTTAAATAATTAAAGAAGACAGTGGCCCGTCTGGATTGCAGGCGGGCCACTGTAAGTTATTAGGGTTTGTCTGACGATTCCTATGCCGCATGCTTGCGGAAGTGGTCGCGCACGGTGTCGACCACGTTTATCACATAGTCGCCCATCTTCTCTATGGTGTTGATAAGATCCATATAGTAGATGCCGGCCTGATACTCATACTTGTGGTTGTTGATGTTGTCGACGTTGTTGGAGCGGAGATTGTTGCGGAGGTTGTTGATTTCACGCTCCTTGTTGTACGAGCGTATGATGTCGGCCTCGCGCACCTTCTCGATGTCGCTCAGGAGCACGAGCATGTCAGACATGGCCTCCTTGATATAAGCGAACATGTTGTCGATGTTGCCCTCTATCATCTCGTTGAACTGAACTCCGGCTTCCTGCTTGCGTGTCAGAATCTTGGCGCATCCGAAGCAACAGTCGGCAATGCTTTCTATCTCGCTAACGATGTTGAGCATGGCGGCTACCTTCATCTTACCTTCGTTTGACAGGCGGCCTTCGGCACATCGGTTCAAGTAGTTGGCTATCTCTATCTCCATACGGTCGGATATCTCCTCATACTTGTCGATGCGCGAGAACAGCTTGGAATATTCCTCGCTCTTCTCCTTCATATGGAGCAGGTCTTCCGACATATTGATCATGCGCTGTACGCGTTGCGCATATACATACAATTCCTTTTCGGCCTGTGCTATGTTCAGTTCCGATGCACTCAACAGACCGCCGGAAATGAACTTGAGCTGGAATTCGTCGTCCTCCTTGTGCTTCTTCGGCACCAGACGCTCCACAATCTTCACATACAAACCTGTCAGCCATATCATGATAAACACATTGATAAGGTTGAACACAGTGTGGAACATAGAGAGTCCGAACGACACGCTGAACTGAAGGGCCCCCACCTTGGCCAGAACCGAATGGCCTGCCGGAAGCGTACCGGCAAAGTAGCTGTCGTAAAGTTCGGGCTGGGTCTGCTCCAGATTCTTCACATATGAATACAATCCCTCCGGATTGCCCTGTCCGAGCCACTCGGTGATGTCAACGTTGAGCCGGATGAACGGATAGAACACGGCCAGTGTCCATATAAGTCCGAAGAAGTTGAACAGGAGGTGCCCCATGGCGGTTCGCTTGGCGGCCACGTTACCGCTCATCGACGCCAGCAACGGCGTAATGGTGGTACCGATGTTGCTGCCGAGCACCACGGCGCATGCCAGGTCAAACGTAATCCATCCCTTGGTACACATAATCAGCACGATGGCAAACGTGGCGGCCGACGACTGGATGATGGCAGTCAGCACAAGTCCGACAAACGCAAACAACAGCACCGACATATAGCCCATCGTCGCATAGCGTTCGAGGAAGGCGAACATCTCGGGATTGCTCTGAAGGTCGGGCACATAGTCGCTAATCATGTCGAGTCCCATGAACAGGAACGCAAAGCCTATCAGAAACTCGCCTATCGACTTCTTGCGTCCGGAGCCGAAAAGCAACGGCACCGCGCACGCTATTATAGGCAGAATGAACACGGAAGTGTCCATCTTGAATCCGAACAGGGCTATGATCCATGCTGTAAACGTAGTGCCGACATTGGCACCGAATATCACGGCCATTGACTGAGCCAGCGTCATAAGTCCCGCATTAACGAAACTTACCACCATCACTGTGGACGCAGAAGAGCTTTGTATAAGGGCAGTTATCACGATACCGGTAAGGAGTCCGGTGAAACGGTTGCGGGTCATGGCTCCGAGGATATTGCGGAGACGGTCGCCCGCGGCTTTTTGCAGTCCCTCGCTCATCACCTTCATTCCATAAAGAAACAAGCCGACGGAACCCAGCAACGCCAAAAAATCAAAAAATGAATAGTTCATTACCCGGGGTAAATTGCTATGGTGAAAAATCTATTCGCAAAGATAAGACAAATCTTCCGCATTACTAAAAGACAGATTAAATTTTTATAACAAAAATTTAACCCTCACCCGAAATTATACCATGACACCGCAAAGACTCGACCAAAGTACGGCTACGTCCACAACAGCGTGATAATCGAAGCCGGAAATTGTCGCTTCGCGTCAATCCCCGGCTATCTTATTTATTGTCTCTTTAGGTCAGAGCCTTACAAATATCTTATCTGACGTATATCTCATAGTCACCGTCGAAATACAGCGTGAAACGGTTCTTTGATGTCATCTTAAGTATTGCATCGGATTCTCCATCTGCTCCGGTAAGCCAAATAATCTTATAGGAATCTTTACCTGCCGGTTCACAACGGAAGGTCATCTTCGAGACGTGCGACTCATATCCTTCCTGCCAATAGCCGGTACCGTCGGCATAAAACACCATGATGTTGTAGCCTTCATCCACTTCGTCAGTTTCCTCGTGGTAATAATACCATGTACCGACCAAGTCGCCGGACGAACCCGCCACATCATTGTCGTCATCATCGTCGTCGGAGCATGCGCCGAGACTAACGGCCACAAACAAAACGGCCATAAACATCCAGAACTTTCTAAACTGTTTCATAATCATTTAACTTTTGAAAATCTGAGACTTCCCCCAAATTCATCACCATCAAGAATCATGGTAGTCTCGGTAATTAATACTATATTTATAACTTCATCCTCATATTCATTGTCGCCCTCCCATAACAGATGGGTTTTCAAGACCTTGCCAGTTATACGATATGTACCCGTTCCATATTCTACATTGCTGCTTGAATCGTCATAATTGTGAATCCATACCGACTCACAACTTCCGTCGGCCGAGAAAGTCAGATACACATCGTCTCCGTCGTCTACAGCGCTCCATTCGCCTACGATAAGCGACCCGACATCGGAACCTTTGACTTCATCTTCATTGTCGTCCGAGCCACATGAAGCAAGAGCCAGGACACCAAAGAAAATTATAATGAACGAATAAAACCTGTTCATAAACTAATCTTCAATACGGGTTAATACTTCACTGTCGCCATAGGAATCCTTTATGACCATCCGGTTTCTGGTAATCGACACGATAGTTCCGCCTTCCTCCTCGTAATAGTCGGAATCATCCCATTTGACACGTATCGACAATTTATTACCATTGATTTTATAAGTTCCCACGCCCATTTCGACTTCCGTATTGAGATTATCGTCGATATATACCGACATGATTTCGCAACGTCCGTTAGAAGCAAAAGAAAAGTATGACACGTCACTGCCGTCGCCAATTTCAGTATGCCACTCGCCGACAATAAGCGATTTAATGTCGGTGTTGTCGGGCATGTCCGAATCATCGTCCTTACTGTCGGAACCACACGCTGTCAGCATAACTACGCTGAACAGCAGCGTCATAAATGCATAAAATTTCGTTAACTTTTTCATTTTGATTTATTATTTACAATTAATACATCCATCCAATCGAAATCATCGGATAAGCATCTTTTCCAAACCACTTTTTCTGTTCGTCGTTAAAGGGGAAATGATATCCTCCAGATAAAGTAAGCTCCCACAGATAAATCCTCGCTCCAAGAATGCCGTCAATGCCGACTTTACCTCCGACCTTGAGTTTGTCATCTTTCATATCTACTATATTTGACTTATATTTTCTCTTTCCACTCAATCCTATGTTAAATCCTAAAGAGGCAAATGGAACGATGCCGATTTTTCTGTTTGAATCAAGGAACTTATACCCGACTTCCAGAGGAATTCTTAAAATGTGGACTGTTGTGGTAGCGTTAAGATATGCACCAATCTCGCTGACCGAGGTAAAATAATTCGCCGAGTTATAACCTATTCGCGCACCGACGTATGCATCCTGCGTAATATTATAATTTGCTCCGATAGTAGCCTCGTAAGTAAAATTATCACTACCCTTTATAAAACCATATCCTATCTCAATAATGGGACCCCATTTTAAATCATAATCCATATCCGAAGAACTATAGGAATCATTTGTACTGCCTGTGGCGGATTCGGGTTGCGCCGATGCGGGCACCGTTTCATTCTGCTGTGATGGTACCGTATTAGTGGCCCCGGCAATCTCTTTTTTCGGAATTGTCAACTCCATTCCGACATAGACAAACTGTGCCGCCGACGGATTAAGAGATATAATCTCCTCCTTGGTGACGTTGTAAGACTTGGCAATATCTTCAAGCGTCTCACCTCTCACAACTACATGCTTTACCGTTGTTACCTGCGCAAACAACGACACTGACGACATAACTACGGCCAAAAGACACATTATTAGCCGTGACTGCAAATTTTTAAGGTTCATAAATCTAAATTTTATAATGATTAGTCTGTTTGTATTACAAGGAAATTAGATACGCTCCAAAACTCACCGGGATTATTTATGCGAAGAGTAAACGACCCGTTGCCGTTGGTGGACAGAGTATATGACTGTGAAGGCATGGAGGTAAGGACTCTCGGCTTTTTGGCCTCGAATGTAATTTCACGCCATTTACGTATATCTACTTTGGCAAATTTCGTCTTGTCCAAAGCCGATTCAGGCACCATCCGCTTTTTCTTTATAACTCCGCGACGCTCAAGGTCTTTCTTGCTTCCAAGAATCACATAGCAAGAATTGATTACTTCGTCCTGATAGACTAACGCACGTTCCTGAGCCTTATTTGTCTGATCCAGTTGGGCGATGGCCTGAGTCTGCTCGTCAATCTGACTGCGCTGCGATGCTACCTGACGCTGCAACTTCTCGATATCGACATTCTTCTTGGACAGTTCTTCCTTAAGCCGGGCTATTTGCGCATCCTTTGCGGCAAGCTGCTGTTGCATAATTTCAATCATTCCATTCATCTCCGGATTACCGTTCTTTTCTCCCAGGGATGCTATGCGATGTTGTTGCTGTTGCAGCACTCTCTCATATCGCTCAAGATTACGCAACGCATCATTGCGCGAAACAGGAATCTCGGAATTAGGATTGACGAAAATCATCTGCTCTCCGGCAGATATGGAATCAAGCACGGAATTAATTGTGCTTATCATATCGGTGATTACTTCAAGCTTTTTGGCCTGTATATCGTTCTCCGCTTTAAGAGAGTCTCTTTCAGACACAAGACGCAACACACCTTCGCTTGATTCGCCACCCCCGCAGGCGGCAAGCAACGACAATAAAATGCCGACCACAGCCGGCAAAATTCGATGGCTGATAATATGCAGTATCATTACTATTTCGACTAATTTTCCGACGGCTTGACATACAACATCAATTGCATGTCGGCCTGAAGCTTTGCATTAGGTTTAATCTTAGCCGACAGCTCATTCCAGGTTATGATATCCTCAACCGCAACGTCATAACGTTCGGCGATAGACATAAGCGTATCTCCTTTCTTGACATTGTGGAACACGACAAGCATCTCTTCTTCCTGAATCCCGGGGTCTTCACTATGGGTATTTTCGGACTCCGCAGACACTGCGGCTTCTTTGGAGGATGATGCCGACAAATCATTAATCAAATCAATCGTACCGTCGGTATACTTTATAAGAAATATCTGATTGCGCTGGATGACTTCCGCCACGGGCACCACCTTTTTATTGGTATGCTTCTTGTTCAGATATGTCACATAACTGTCATAGACCTTAACATCATACGCCGGAATTTCCTTCCCTTCAATAAGATATATAATGTCTGCATCCTTTGGCAACTGATGGTTTTCTCCTGTTATACGTTTTCCTTCGGAATTTATGTACACATTGCCCCGCTTGGAAAAATGAATCATATACACTTCTGAATTATCCATCGACAATTCCGGATCATTTTTCTTCGAAGTAAGTCGGTAGACCACCTGTCGGTCGTTGACCTGAACAATGGAAGCATTAACTTCACGTCCATTCTTAAGTATTATAAGGTCTTTTTGCGCAAAAGACGGCAGGGATGTCAACAAGGCTATAATTGATGCCATGATGAACCGCGATGCTTTGATTGGCACGATAAAAAAATGTGTTATCCTGTAGACAGCCCCGAATCAGGTGTTATACATAGCAAAAAAAGACGCGGGCGTCTGTACTTCCTGCTCATCCCGCACTTAAGGCCTTCGCATTGCCGTCCAACCAGGATAAGCAACTCAGTCGGCCCACGTCATGGATGAGTATAATGACATAGACATACCTGCCTGCAAAAGCAGTCAGGGACATCAAGGCATATAAACATCGCCCGTGGACGCTTACGTTGCCGCTCTTCAGGTTGTTAAGAATTTGCGAAGTTCTAAGTGCTGAAGTTAACGTTCAGTAAACGTCTTTTCTAAAAAAGTCACCCGTCCGTCCCATTGGGCCGACGAGTGACTGCAAATTTAGGTAAATTGTTGATATTAAAAAATAATCCAACTATAAATTTCTTAAAAATTTTGTTTGGCGGATATGTCATGCTCCGGGTTCGTCGCGGTAGTCGTAATGGTTGCGGAGCGATTCGAACGACTCGGGCGAATTGCGTAGCGAAGCGGTGTCAGCTTCGGGTGAATAGCTGTCGGTTATCATAGCGAGGGTTGGCGAATGAGGAATGTCGGCAGGAACCGTCTCCAAAGGCTTAACCACAGGCAGGTCAAAGTGGCGGCATAGTGCCTCGACGGCCATGGCGGTAGCCCTGATTTTACCCTGTCGCGAATATCCTGCGATGTGTGGCGTAGCCACGACTGCCATCGACAGCAGGTCGCGCGATATGTCGGGCTCTCCCTCCCAGCAGTCTATGGCGATGTCACCTACCAGACCGGCACGCACGGCGTCGGCCAGCGCGACATTGTCCACGACCGGCCCGCGGGCACTGTTAATCAGCATCGGACTACGCCTCAGGCTACTGAAAAACGCCTTGTCGGCCATGTGGCAGGTAGGATACTTCCCTACGCGGGTCATCGGCGTATGGAAAGTGATTATATCAGCCCGTTCGGCTATCTCTTCGAGACTTACAAACCCTTCCGCACCCTCCTTTTCTGCCCGCGGAGGATCGCATTTCAGCACATTCATGCCAAGCCCCGAGGCCCACTCACACACGATGCGTCCAACGTGGCCTACGCCTACGACACCCAATGTCAGACCTTTCAAGTCGGCGATGCCGCTCCGCAACAATGTGCGACAGGCTATCGACGAAAGCACGTATTGCGCCACTCCGGGGGCATTGCATCCTGGAGCATTGGCCACCGTGATGCCGTGAGTCCGGCAATAATCGAGGTCGATATGGTCGGTGCCGATCGTGGCCGTGGCTATGAACCGGCATTTTGAGCCGTCGAGGAGCGAAGCGTCGCAACGGGTGCGTGTACGGGTGACCAACGCGTCGGCATCGGCCATCGCCGCGGCGTCAATGGCCTCTGGAGAAAGATACACCACCTCGGCATACCGCTCAAGCAACCCTTTTATAAAAGGGATATTCTTCTCTACTATTATTTTCATCGTTATATCAATCAAAACGTCAGCTACATCAGAATACTCCACCAATAGACAGCGATGTAGGAAGCAATGATGAGCGACAGGGGTATATAGGAGCGCTTCTGTCCGTTAATGACAAAGAAGTGGCCTATCTGGAACGCCGAACTGAGGTTTATTATCGGCAGATAGACGGCAAAACGCCTGTAGTCGGCCAACGCCAATATACACGACATAAGGAACAAGACCAGGAAAAATCCGTTGTAGGCGCGTGTACGGGCATTGTAGCTATAGACCTTTATGAGATTAAGGATTCCGGTCAACGCCCCCAGAAACATGGTCAAACCGGCATAAACAAGCATAATCAGGGCATTGCCCTTCGGTACCGAACTGAATATGCTGACAAATTCGGGCAGCCGGATATCAGACAACGCCACGGCACCCGACCCGATGACAATCCAATATGGAGTCAATATGCCCAACAGCAATGCCAGAAACGACTTAAGCTTTAGGCACTGCATCTGAAGGCATCCGACCAGCAGAACCGCCAGATAACCGACAAACGCGATGTCGAACAGCGACCCGAAACTGACGATACAGAACGTCAGGAACACCATCCGTGTAGCCCTCGGATCCTGGAAGGCGGCAAAGAGAGGCACTACCGACAGCAAAAGCATGGCACACATCAGCGTGCCGTCATAAAGCTGGCCCATGACCGACGGATACGCACCCTGCATCAGTATGAACAGACCGGCGAAGAGCCAGGTGATATGACGTATGATGTTGAAGCTCTTGTTCAGATAGTTGACAAACACCGCACACAAGACGCTCAGCCCGACTCCGGCGCATAGCGACCACAGCCGGCCGGAAATCCATTCATCCGACGAGGGGAAAAGAAATCCGACATTGTCGGCAAAGTAGGCTATATTGCCGGTCAGATATGCAAAGGCAGTGCCTCCTGCCGCAATTAAAATCATCAGCAGGAAGCACCAACGTGTATGGAACAATGGCGTTATGTCAGTCTCCTTCACTTGGTTGGAATCTATTCGCCGTTTATAGAAGTTTCATCAGGTCCTGGCCTATGTCACGGCGGAAATAGGCCTTGTCGAAGCTTATTCTGGATATCGAATCGTAGCTGCGGGCAAGCGCGTCTGCTATAGAATCGCCATATGAGCTGACAGAGAGCACTCTGCCACCCGAAGTGACAACGCCTCCATCCGGTCCGGGCTTGGTGCCTGCATGGAACACGATGCTGTCAGTGACATTCTCCAGGCCGGATATGGGAAGGCCTTTCTCGTAAGAACCGGGGTAGCCGCCCGAAACCATCATCACAGTCACTGCCGTACGCGGGTCATGGCGAAGCTCCTTGTCGCCGAGACTGCCCATGGCGGCCGAGCGCATCAGGTCGACAAGGTCGCTGTCGACGCGGAGCATGACTGCCTCGGTCTCGGGATCGCCCATACGAACATTGTATTCAATCACCATCGGTTCGCCCTTGACATTGATAAGCCCGAGGAATATGAATCCGCGGTATGTGATTCCCTCTTCGGCCAGGCCGTTGACGGTAGGCTCGATGATTCTTGTGCGCACCTTCTCCATGAATGCTTCGTCGGCAAACGGAACGGGACTTACAGCACCCATGCCGCCGGTGTTCAATCCGGTATCGCCTTCGCCGATGCGCTTGTAGTCTTTGGCCACCGGGAGAACACGATAGTCCTTGCCGTCGGTCAGAACAAATACGGAACATTCGATGCCCGACAGGAATTCCTCGATGACCACGGTTGACGACGATGCGCCGAACATGCCTCCGAGCATCTCCTTCAGAGCCTCGCGGGCCTCTTCGATAGTAGGCAGAATCAACACTCCCTTGCCGGCGGCCAGACCGTCGGCCTTGAGAACGTATGGAGCCTCAAGTTCTTCAAGGAACTTCATGCCCTCGTCGATTGTAGCCGGAGTGAAGCTGCGGTAGCGCGCGGTAGGAATGCCGTGGCGCACCATGAACTGTTTGGCAAAGTCCTTGCTTCCCTCAAGGGCGGCACCGGCTTTCGACGGTCCGACAACGAGGACATCCGAACCCTGGAAATAGTCGTATATGCCGTTGACAAGCGGATCTTCATTGCCTACTACAATCATTTTCACACCCTTTTCTCCGACAAAGCTCTTTATGGCGTCGAAGTCCAGGGGCGACATGTTGACATTCTCCCCGTAGTTTGACGTTCCTCCGTTGCCCGGAGCTATATACAGCTTTTCGGTCAGCGGACTCTGTGATATTTTCCATGCAAGGGCCGATTCGCGGCCTCCCGAACCTAAAAGAAGGATGTTGAGCTTGTTCATTTACTTGTCAGATGAATATGGTTATGAATTTTCGTTATTGTCATCATTGTCAGGGCGTTTCCATCCCTTGCGCTGGCGGGTGGCCGGAATTGAAGGCTGTCGGCCTATGATTGAGCGGAGAGCCTTTTCGTTGCGGCGGATGGCCAGCGGATTTTCCGACTGCTCCTGTTCGCGGGGCTCATCGTCAAAACGCTTGCGCTCGAAACTGCGTCCCTCAAACTTTCCGTCAAAAAACTTCTTGGGGCTGTCAAAGCCACGACGCTCATCGCCGTCAGACCGGCGCGGACGCCCTTCGAATTTGCGGTCGCCGCCACGCTTGTCGCCGTAACGCTTATCGCCAAACTTTTTCTTGTCAAACTGCCGACGTTCGTCGAAGTCGGAATTACCGCGCTTGCTTCTTGACGGCATGAAGTCATCGTCGTCGTCATACTTCTTCTTGCGTCCGAGCGGTTTGGCAGAATACTTCTCCTTAAGGTTATTACGCTTGTCGCCACGGTCGCCCTTCTTGTCAAATTCGCGCTGACGGTCGCCGTTCTTCCCTCCGAAACCCTTCTTGCGGGCATCGCGGCGCCACTCATCGTCGGTAGGACGGCGGCGGTCATGCATCTTCTCGCGCACCGGCATATCCTCTTCATCTTCATCGGAATGATGAAGCGAGAATCCCTGGCTGCGGAAAGTCTTATAGTCGCCTTCAAATATTATGTATTCGCGAAGCTCACATTCAAGCGCACCGTTGTACAGGGGCAACTTGGTAGACGGGGCGAGTCCGATTTTTCTGAAATACTCTTCCTGGTATCCTATGATCCAAGCGTGATACCCCTTGAACACATTTTTCAGCTTCTGTCCGAAAAGCTCATACAGGCCGTCCATGTCAGCCACTGATATACGCTCGCCGTAAGGAGGATTGCAGACAAGGATTCCGTCGGCCGGAGCTTCGGTCCAGTGAGCGAGCGGACGCACCTCAAGCTCCACATATTTGCCGACACCGGCCTGCTTGACATTCTTCTCGGCAATGGATATGGCTTTGGGCGATATGTCGCATCCTATGATAGGCACGGTGATGTCGCGCTCCTGCGAATCGTCGTTATATAGACGCTCGAAAAGCTCCTCGTCAAAGTCGGGCCACTGCTCGAAAGCAAAACTCTTGCGGTAGACGCCCGGATTGATATTGGCGGCAATCAGGGCAGCCTCTATCAGGAATGTACCCGAACCGCACATCGGGTCGACGAGCGGACACTGGCCGTTCCATCCGGCCTTGAGCAGTATGCCTGCGGCGAGCACCTCGTTGATAGGAGCCTCGGTCTGTGCCACGCGATAGCCACGCTTATGAAGCGACTCGCCCGACGAGTCAAGCGAGATGGTGACTCTCGTTCCGTCGATATGCACGTTGATCATCGCGTCGGCATCCTGCAGGCGGATTCCCGGACGCTTGTCGGCGCCGTAGCGGTCCTTGAACCAGTCGACGATGGCGTCCTTGACGCGGTAAGTCACATAACGCGAGTGGGTAAACGTGTCGGAGTTAACCACCGGGTCGATTGAGAATGTCTTGTCGAGCGACAGTATCGTCGACCAGTCAAATTCCTTGGTCATTTCATACAGCGTGTCCGGATCGGAAGCCGTAAACTTGTATATAGGCTTAAGAATTCGCAAGGCGGTACGGCAACACATGTTTGCCTTGTAAAGCACCTCGTTGTCACCTTCGAACGACACCATGCGACGTCCTATCGAGACATTTTCGGCGCCGAGCTTCAGGAGTTCTTCCGCCAACACATCCTCAAGTCCCTGAAGAGTCTTGGCCACCATGTCGAATTTTTCTGTTTTCATCACTGTTTTAGTCTTAATACGTTGTTTGCTTTTGCTTGGATTAAGCGTTCGCCCGGAGCCACATCCGTGTCCACCCAAATATTTCCGCCTATAACGGCATTGTCGCCGATGGTGATACGTCCGAGTATCGACGCGTTAGAATATATAATCACATTATTTCCGATGATAGGATGTCGGGCCACACCCTTGACAGGATTTCCGTCCTCGTCGAGCGAAAAGCTCTTGGCACCCAGCGTGACGCCCTGATAAATCTTTACATTGTCGCCGATGATGGCCGTAGCGCCTATCACTATCCCCGTGCCGTGGTCGATGGTGAACGACTCCCCTATCGTGGCCGACGGATGTATGTCTATTCCCGTCTCGGCATGAGCCTGTTCGCTGATCATTCTCGGCAATATGGGCACCCCGAGCTCGACAAGTTCGTGGGCAATGCGGTAATTGCAGATGGCGCGGATGCCCGGATAGCAGTAAATCACCTCCTGGGTCGACAGCGCTGCGGGATCGCCGTGATACGTGGCCTTGACGTCGGCGTTGAGCAATCGGCGCAACTCCGGCAACCGCCCTATGAACTTCAGAGCCAGTCCGGCCGAACGGGCCTCCATGGCGGCGAATTGCGGAGGCTCCTCCGTACAGATGTCCATCGACAGGCCGGCATGAATCTGCCCGGTCAGCAGATTGAACAGCTTTTCAGTCCACAATCCGATGAAGTACAGGACATTTTCACGAGTGACATCGCTGTCACCGAAAAATCCGGGAAATATAAGAGCCCTCGAAAGAGTGATAATCTCCTTGACGGCCTGCTGCGACGGCAACGGCTCGCCCCGCCATTGCGACGGGCATACATTCGTCAGGTTGTTACCGTCACTAAGCCTTTCGACGGTGTCACGAAGCACTGCTTCATGGGCAATATTCAATCCTCTCATAGTCCTTGCTGATGACCGACCGGCACTTTCACGCCAATTTACCGCAAAGTTAAGTAAATTTCACCAATAAACAATCTCCGCCGTCGTTAAATAAAGCCCGTCCGGCACAATATGTTATAATCATTTTAAGCATTACTGTTGTTTATACTTAGACATAAGTAATGTTTAAATAATACCGGACGATATGAAAGAGAACAGAATCAGACCGATAGACGACGTCATGGTCGAAATGTACTTCGACGGCAAGCTCGTCGACACCTACCAGGGTTCAGGCTACCACACAGTGGAAGAAGCCGTCAGAACGGCATTCGAAGGCTCTGAACGCGAATATGTCAATATCGAAGACTATGTGTTCCGCGTAATCAATCTGGCGGACTCGACTTCGGCACGCTACCGGGTAAACGCAGGCGGCAACGTCAAGCTGATTCCGGAATAACCATGCATATGCCGCTATCATTGATTGACGGATTGCACAATCGCCATGATTTCAACATTCCACATCAGACGCCCGAACTGAGCATCAGCACTTTAGCGACGGAGTTCTGCGGTATCGGTCCAGCGGAACATTTTGTCGCTCGGACGAATTTTCGCGGGAACCTTTATTGAGAACCGGTCGCCCTTGACAGCCTTGTCCACCGGCCTGAGGTCCACCCGGATTTCGTCAAGCTTGAGTATTATAGCCCCGGTAGTAGGCCCGGTTATCACCACTTCGTCGCCCAAGGCTATTTCTCCGCTTTCCATCAGGAACTCAGCCACTCCGATATTGGAGAAGTAGCGGACCCCTTTAGCCACATACACCTTAGTCTTAGTGGCCGAAGAACCGTATTTCGAAGTCCATTCGCCAAGACGCTGGCCGAGATAATATCCGTTCCAGAATCCACGGTTGAATATCTGGTTCAGTCGTTCATCCCACCGTTGGATAAGCTCTTCGGAATACGTCCCGTCGCAGATGCTCCGTATGGCCTCGTCATAGCATTCGACAGCAATCTTCACATACTCAGGGCCGCGGGCGCGTCCTTCGATTTTAAACACCGTGACGCCCGCATCTATCATTTTATTAAGGAAGTGGATTGTTTTCAAGTCTTTGGGCGACATTATATACTTGTTTTCGACATCAAGCTCATCGCCCGTCTCGCGGTCGCGCACAGTGTAACCGCGGCGGCATATCTGCGTGCACGCCCCGCGGTTGGCGCTCGAGTTCATCTCATGCAGACTCAGATAGCATTTGCCTGATACAGCCATGCACAGCGCCCCGTGGCAGAACATTTCGAGCCTTACAAGCTCGCCGTGAGGCCCGCGGATGTCGTCGCGCACGATAGTTTCGTGTATTTCGCGCACCTGGTCCATGTTCAGCTCACGTGCAAGAACCATCACATCGGCCCACTGTGCATAAAACTTCACGGCCTCGATATTGGTAACGTTGACCTGCGTGGAGATGTGTACCTCAACGCCAACCTGACGCGCATACATAATCGCCGCGACATCGCTTGCTATAATAGCCGTTATTCCGGCTTCGCGCGCCGCATCGATAATCGAATGGCATTTCTCGATATCATCGTCATAAATGATGGTGTTGACAGTCAGGTACGTCTTCACCCCCTGCTCATTGCACATCAGGGCTATCGAGCGGAGGTCATCAAGCGTAAAGTTGTTAGACGAGCGGGAGCGCATGTTAAGACCCTCGATCCCGAAATATATCGCATCTGCACCGGCATTGATGGCGGCATGAAGCGATTCGTAGCTCCCCACAGGAGCCATTATTTCAAAGTCGTTGCGTTTCATAATGACAAAGTTAAGGCACTTCACCGATATAGACAAAAAAAGAATGGCTTTCCGTTAGACGAATCTAAACAAGAAAGCCATTCTCCTCTCTCCTCAGCGGTGCGTACGGGACTCGAACCCGTGACCCCATGCGTG
>CAJTSJ010000011.1 GCA_910578785.1 uncultured Muribaculum sp.
ATTATTACTAACGAGCCAAGATAGCTGCTAAACGCAGCTCCTTGTCAAACCATTAGTATTCATTTGATAGAACGATTATGAATGACAACGATAAAATAAGGATTACAGAAGAAATCAGTAACAATCTGTTTCAAATGTTTCAGCGACATGAAAATATTGCGAACATGACGGAAGATGTTGATTTTATTATGCAATATGCGTTTGACAAGAAAAAGTCTGTATGGGAATATTGTAGTGGACATTTATACGTTTTAGCACTAATTTCTTCTAACATACGAAAGCATATATTAGACCTAATGGATAAAGGTAGCTCGCACCAAAAATTCATTATTATATGTTCAGCTACTTTCAGACCTCTTAGTTTGATTGGAGATATGGAGTATGATAATGAAGCATACATTGACTTCCTTAAAGAAATAGTAAAAAGAGCGATTGCCTGTAAAAGTCTAAAAATTAAGTCTATGGGAATACAACGAGCAATGCCGCTTCAATTCAACTCTTTATCCCCTATGATAAAATCAGAACTAACGAACGATGAAAGCCTATCAAAAAGTCATGGCTGGATTTATGATATAAAGGATATTCATTAGAACAGACTGAAAATGGGATTTGGATACATTTTCATGGTGGTGGACTGCGGCTTAATGTGAGTATGGATGATGTCGATGATATAGATAAATATATACAACACAACTATGCCGACCGCATACAACTACAATTCATTCCACACAATGGCATGGAACATTTGAAACATCTATTCTAACAAAAAAGAATACTAACAAGCCAAGTTAGCTGCTAAACGCAGCTCCTTGTCAAGCCATTATCAATAAATTAAACAATAGGAGAATTAATTATGTCAAGATTAGGTGTTTTATATGCTTTGAAAGAAGATGAACTGAACAAACTTCGTTCCTTACCACATGATGAACGATATGACTATATGTTAGAGGAAATAGAGGAAACCTTATTGGAAACGCCTCGTGGTTGTGAGTTGGATAAAGCATGGGAAGGTATCCAATATTGTCTTGGTGGTGGCGAGTGGGATGAGGAAAATTCTGTTCCAACAAACATTGTGTTCGGTGGAGAGTTTTTAGTTGAAACAGAAGATGAAATCATTACTCTGAAAACTCATTCAGAGGTAAAACAAATAGTTGTTTATTTACATCAAAATAATCTGCAAGAAATTATACAAAAGAATTTTCCATTGATAAATGAACAAGAATATTCATTACCTATAAATGATGATACCTTGAATTATCTTTTAGGTTGGAGTGGAGATATTCAATCGTTTTATGAGAATGCTCAAAAAGAAGGTTGTTCAGTTATCTTTACGGTTGATTTGTAACAAAAACAGAAAATATTGATAACAAGCACCTATTCCGCCCAAACGGCGGCAAGCTGCATCCCATTTTGTGCCACAAAATAAAAAATGAGATATGGGAAAAGAATTTGAAGGCTTTGATTTTACAAACTTCTGGAATGATAATCACGATGCCCGTAAAGAGTATATAAGTGATGTCCCAACAGATGAAATGATAGCTGATGTAGAGAAAGAATTAGGATACAAGTTGCCGGCTTCCTATATATGGCTGATGAAACAGCATAATGGAGGCATCCCTTTCAAGACATGCTTCCCTACTAATTCACCCACAAATTGGGCTAAAGATCATATTGCTATAACCTGCATTTACGGTATAGGCAGGGAAAAGGAGTATTCACTATGTGGTGAAATTGGCAGTCAGTTTATGATTGATGAATGGGGATATCCTGCTATTGGAGTCGCTATTTGTGATTGTCCGAGTGCAGGGCATGATATGGTTTTCTTAGATTATCGAGAATGTGGTCCACTCGGAGAACCAAAAGTTGTGCATATCGACCAAGAATCTGATTTCAAAATAACTCCTTTAGCAGAAAATTTTGAGGACTTCATACGAGGTCTTAAAAGTGCTGAAGAATACGACGAAGAATGATAAATAAGGCACATAGCAAGCGGATAAATCGTCCCTAACGGTCGATTATCCGCCGGACATTATGCACCTATTAAAAATACAATGGATAATATGTTTCAGAAAATACTTGATGACATAAAAAGGTCATCCAAGACAATAAAAGTCTTGCCATGTGACGATATCGCAAAGCAGGCATTAAAGGCGAAATACAAGATAAACAGCGAAAGCCTGCTTGCGGCAATCCTTGATAACACCGGAGGGATTGTCATAGATAATTGGATAAGGTTATATGGAGCGGGAGAAGTGAACTTCGTTACGAGAAACAGCCTGTTTCCATTCAACGAGATAGTAATCGGCGAGGATATATTGGGCGGATTATTCATTTGCTTGAACAACGGCAATATTGGATATTTCGCTCCCGATTGCCTGGAACGGGAAGATATGGATATTAAGTTTGGGCAATTTGTGTATTGGTGTTTGCATGGTGATACAGATACTTTTTATACAGATTATCGCTGGCAAGGTTGGCAAAAAGACACCGCTGCCTTAAATAACAATGAAGGCGTTGCCTTTTATCCTTTTTTATGGGCAGACGCAGAAAATCTGGAAAGCAGGAGTCGAACAGTAGTACCTATGGATGAAATCATCAAGCTGGAATTCGACTTTTTAGAACAAACCTCAAGCAATATGGAAGAATAGGCGCATAACAAGTGGATGAATCTCCCCTAACGGTCGATTATCCGCAAGATATTATCAACAAAAACAAAATGTTATGTTTGATTATAACGAAATAGAACGAACAATCAAAGATAATCATCTTCCATTTCAGAAAATAGAAGATGACGATAAGGAGATTTTGACGCAAAAGCTATATGATACTTTTGTATTTGGTAATCCTCGTGCATTATGGCTAAGCTTTAAATATGTGCCATATCGTATAGATTGTAACATGGAAGACCCTTATTTTCATCTATTAGATATAATTGACAAAAATATCGTTTTCTATTTCTTTATTGATTATTGGAACAAAGATTTCGTCGTTTATAAAGCAAAAATGTCTGATATACACAAATTTATCGGCGATTGTAAAGGACTTGATGAATATTACTTAGTAACAGAAAATTTTATGGAACTGTATAGTATAACAGATCATGATGATTTGCTTTATATTGACGTGAGGAAAAACGAAATGAAGAAGTTGATAACAAACAAATAGCCTACCCTGACGGTCAGTTATTCGCCAGCCCCATTAGCAACCACTTCAAGAATATGAACATGAGAAAAGAAAAGGTAATCGAATTATTAAGAAACAGCGATGTAGGTTGGAGATTTTTCAATCAAAATCAAATTATTATTGATGAATATAGTCTTGAAAAAATCTTCATCAACAATCAAAACGACTCAATAAGAAAATGGACAGAAATAACAAATTCTAAGAAAGGTCACTTATTTAAATTGCCTGAGTCGTTTTGGAATGGTCTAAATAAAATTTCAACTTTATCTGTTGACTGGAACAAAATCAATTATCCTATAAGTTTATCCCCTTTTTTAGAAGCCAATGATAAGATTATATTATTTTGGGGCAGTAACTGTTCGATTATCACTTTTGGAGATGTTTTTCTCAAGTATTGGACTGATTTCTGCTACCCGGATGATGATAATATATTGATTGCTGTTCCTGCAAAAAATGTTTTAATTACCTTTGTAGAAGAGAATTTTGCATTTTATAATAAACAGTCAAATGAGGTCGATAACAAGCTGCTCAACATCCCATAAGGGAGTAGTTGGCTACCGAACATTTGCATCATGTATCACGAAATAAAAATTGGATGGAAAAAGAAATATCTTGTTTGATAGATGTATTTATTAATCTATCTGATGAATTAAGGCCAGGTTATTCCTTGAGTATTGTTAAGGACAACGAGTTGTCTTTAATCCTTCCTGATTCATTAAAAATATTGTACTCTAAAGTAAGTGGGACATATTACGAGATTGAAAATCAACGAATGATGGATTTCTTACCCGGTTATCTTCTAATCAGGGATGCTGAATATGAAAGTTTTATGCAGTCTATAAAAGAAATGATTCCTAATGGAGAAGATGAGTATTATCCAATCCTTGTGAATTATTCCTCAGACTTTTATGCATTGAAAGTATCGGCAGGTAAAGAAAACGGAATTTTCCTGATAGAGCACGATGTTGATGAGCCAACAAAGATTCATAATTCTTTTTCGGACTTTCTTCGTACTATAATCGCTTGCTATCAGGAAAAAATCTATTTTTTGGATGATGACGGGTATCTTGATATGAACTTTGACGAAGAACGACTCATCGGCCAAAAGTATAATCCCGATATTGATTACTGGTTTGAAGATTAAGTGCAAAATACACTAATGACAATTTATCAACCGAGTGAAGAACTGCGCCCGTATGTGCGCTATTACTGGGTGCTGGAAAGCAATGAGCCTTTCAGCGTCCTTACATTCCCTATCGGTTGTCCTCAGATTATCTTCCATAAAAAATCGCCGCTTTATATCCCGGAGCTCAACAAAAGTCAATCGCAATTTACAATAAGCGGTCAGGTAAATTTCCCGGCGCATATTCAATCAGACGGACGATTGGAAATGATTGTTGCAGTGTTTTATCCTCACACTATCGGTTTGTTTATAGATACACCGCCATCTTCATTCTACAATATGGAAATATCCGGATATGATATTGAGAACCGTCAACTTAATGAAATTGCACAAGTTATCTTTGATAGCAAAGATAACAATGAATGTATAACTACTCTGGATAAATACCTGTTGTCAAAGATAGAACCGGTGTTGAACATATCTCGAATTGGCGAATCCATAAAGGCAATGTTTCAAGTACCTTCAATGCCTGTCAGCTCACTTGCTGACATCGCCTGTCTTAGCAAAAGGCAGTATGAACGGATATTCAATGAGACGGTGGGTATGAATCCGAAGGAGTATTCCCGGGTTATGAGGTTTCAAAAAGCATTGTGGCTGATGCAGAATGGCGAACAGAACTATGCCGAAGTAGCTTATGCCTGTGGCTTCTCAGACCAGTCGCATTTTATCAGAGATTTCAAGGCAATGAGCGGACATACACCCCGCACACTCTGCCAATACAGCCTTCCATATTCGGATTTGTTTACGAACCCGGCATAATGTCGCTTTTCTTCTATCACAGCAGAAAGTGTCTGAGTAACTTTGCGGAGAGTCCGAATGCTTCGCACCGCGCACCGGCTGCGCCGACATACGCTTTCGGCTCTCTCGCGAATGTTTCACAATTACAAAAAAAAATGATGCAAGAAATTAATCCGAAGGACACCACTCGGGCATACGCCTTTGAAATGTGGATGAAGGCTCCGATGCCTATGGTGACACTTATCAAGACACTTGATGTCAGCCGACTCCGTAGCATCAGCAGGAAACGAAATCTGAAATTCAATATGCTGATGTGCTGGTGCATCGGCAAAGCCGCATCACAGGTAAAGGAATTTTATATGCTGCCCGTCGGGGATAAACTCATCAAATATGATTCGATAGCAGTCAATACAATAGTTGTCAATTCTCAGGGAGAGGTCAGCTCATGCGATACCCCATACTGCGAAGACCTCTCTCAATTCAATGACGATTATCTTCGTCTGACACGTCAGGTTGCCGAGACCTGCGAGAATCACGACATTACCGATTGTATGGTAATCGGGACATCGGCATTGGCTCAATACGATATAGACGGTGCAGTCGGGATGTATAGCGGTATCTTCAATAATCCGTTCATAATCTGGGGGCGCTACCGCAAGTCGCTGTTAAATACCCATCTGACCTTGTCGTTTCAATTCCACCACACCCAGATGGACGGAGCACATGCCGCACGCTTTCTCGATTTGCTCCAAAAGGAGATAATGCATATAGGAATCTGAAACAATCGAATTCCACAATCTAATAAACAACCGGGTAAAGAGGCATAACCACCTCTTTACCCGGTTGTTTATTCTTTAGGTCACCGAAAAAGTACAATTCAGCGACACGCCATTTTACTTCACGTCAACCGATATCGGACGTAGCGCTATACGTTGTCGTCAAATGTCATTTCATCAAATCCGGCCGCGTCAAACTCATCATCGTTGAAACTGTCGGAACCATAGAAATCCTCGTCGAAATCATCAGCAGACGACGTTGCGGCGGCATTGCTCTTGGCCTCGAACTCGTCAAGGTCCATGATCTGCTTCGGAGGCACACCCATTGAAGCAACACACACAGGGTCCTTTAATGTCTGCCCGACAATGCTCTTCTTCATTTCAAGGAAGAAGCAACGGTCGGTCATATAATCGAACACGAATATCAGCCTCTGTCCGTCGTCGATGTAGTCGCTCAGAATAGTCTCGTCCATAAGGTATACTTCCTGGTCAGAGTCGGTACCCATGTCTTCGAGGGTTATCTCGCGCTGTTTTTCCCACGAATCATCGCATAGGAAGAACGAACACATCTGATTTTTATCGTAATTCACTGAGTCGCAGATAGCATTGCGCAAATCCAGAAAGGTAGCGTCAGCGTCGATATTAATCTCGCGCCGGAAGTTGTCGACCTCGTCGGATACAAGTCGGAAATTGAATATCATGATTTTTAATTTTATAATATTATCATTGAAAAATACCCTGCGCACCGACACAAAAACATGCCGTACTACAGACGATGCGAATTTACTAAATTTCGTATATATCCAACAATAGTTGGATGTTTTTTTATCGGTATAGATGTTATTTTCCGTCCAAGGACATCATTTCTGACGCTCAGGAAGCGCTTCATGAATGAGACGGTAACTCTCGTCCATCACCGAGGCTAAATCATGCTTGCCGTCGACCGGTTCGATCGGTCGGTGGATTGTCAATACGATATGTCCCCAATGGGGAATCTTTTTGAAACGGGGCATAACATCAAACGAACCGTCTATAGTTATGGGCACCACAGGCAGGCCAAATTCCACGGCAAGCATATAGGCACCCCTCTTAAAACGGCGCATTTTACCGTCCCAGGTTCTGGCTCCTTCAGGAAACACCACAAGCGACATTCCTCCGCTGAGCTGACGCTCTGCGCGCTCCATAGTCAGCTTAGTGGCCGAGGGCGACGAAGTGTCGACCATTATATGGCCCGACACCTTACATGAATAACCCACAAGAGGAATCTTTTCAAGCGCCCGCTTCATCATCCATCGGAACTGATGGTTGAGATAGCCGTAAACGGCAAAAATGTCGTATGCTCCCTGATGATTGCATACAAACACATAGGAGGTATCCTTCTCTATATTTTCCCGCCCCTTTACCGTCACCTTGACCAATGTAAGGATGCAGAACAGCTTGGCCCAAAGGTGGGGAAAGACGTAGCCGGCCCACCGGCCCAGCCCCATAGCGCTTAGCACTATGGTGACTGATGCGGTGAGTATTGTGGCCACCAGCAAAACCGGCGACACACACAGCAAAAATATCCAATATAGAATCTGCAAAAGCATTCTAATATGCAAACATCGGATACGATTCCATAGTCTTGTTGACCTCCTTGCGTACGGCCTCGATGACTGCGGGATTATCGTGGTTGGACAATACGGTGTCAATCATCTCTACGATGTCGCCCATGAGATTCTCCTTGGCTCCACGGGTAGTGATGGCAGGTGTGCCAAGACGTATTCCCGAAGTCTGGAACGGACTGCGCGAGTCAAACGGCACCATGTTTTTGTTGGCAGTGATGTCGGCCTCTACAAGCACCTTTTCAGCCATCTTGCCTGTAAGTTCGGGGAACTTGGTGCGCAGGTCTACAAGCATACAGTGGTTGTCGGTTCCGCCTGATATGATTTTGTAGCCCTTGTCGACGAGAGCCTGCGCCATAACGGCCGCATTCTTCTTGACCTGCATCTGATAGTCGCGGTAAGAGGGCTGAAGGGCCTCGCCGAAGGCCACTGCCTTGGCGGCGATGACATGTTCGAGCGGACCGCCCTGAACACCGGGGAATACGGCAGAGTCCAGAAGCGCGGACATCGGACGCACCTGACCTTTGGGGTTGGTCTTTCCCCACGGGTTTTCGAAGTCCTGACCCATCATTATGACACCGCCACGCGGTCCGCGGAGCGTCTTATGGGTGGTAGAAGTCACGATGTGGGCATACTTGACCGGATTGTCGAGAAGTCCGGCCGCTATCAGACCAGCCGGATGAGCCATGTCCACCATAAATATAGCTCCTATCTCATCGGCCAGACGACGCATGCGGGCATAGTCCCATTCGCGGCTGTATGCGCTTGCGCCTCCGATTATCAGTTTCGGACGTTCGCGACGAGCCACTTCCTCCATCTGGTCGTAATCCACGAGTCCGGTATCTTCCTTGACATTATATTCAAGAGCCTGGAACATAAGCCCGGAGAAGTTGACAGGGCTTCCGTGCGACAGGTGTCCGCCATGCGACAGGTTAAGGCCCAGGAATTTGTCGCCGGGCTTAAGGCATGCCATGAACACCGCCATATTGGCCTGTGCGCCTGAATGAGGCTGAACATTGGCCCATTCGGCTCCAAACAACAGCTTGATACGGTCTATGGCAAGCTGTTCGGCTTCGTCTACTACCTGACATCCACCGTAGTAGCGGTGGCCGGGATAACCTTCGGCATATTTGTTGGTGAGGCATGAACCCATAGCCTCCATCACCTGGTCGCTGACGAAATTCTCCGAAGCGATTAATTCTATGCCATGTTTCTGGCGCTGATGTTCACGTTCGATGATGTCGAAAATGACTTTGTCTCTTTCCATAAAATTACAGTAATAATTTTTATAATAAATATAGTTATTTCTTTTTTACAGACCATCCGAACCTCCCTATCTGACGGCCGAGTTCGTAATATGCACCGTGGCTGTATGCCATCAATCCCGACTTGGCGAGATCGAATGCTCCGGTGGCCTCATCTATGAGCGATTCGTCGGCAAGCACGTTGACCACTTCAGCGATAAACATGTCGTGTGTGCCGAGGCTCAATATTTCCTTTACGCGACATTCGATGCAGAGAGGCGACTCGTCGATATAAGGGCATCCGACTTTGACACCCTTCATCGGTGTTAATCCTGTCTCCTTCCACTTGTCGTAGTCCTTTCCCGAACGCACTCCGGCCCAGTCCGTAGCCCGCGCCATGTCAGCAGTGGTAAGATTGATGGTAAACTCCATCTCATCTTTGATGATTCCGTAACTGTGGCGCGAAGGACGCACCGATATATAACACATGGCCGGATCGGAACATATAGTTCCGGTCCATGCCACTGTAAGCATGTTGTACTGCTCCGGCTCCGAGCCGCACGTCACCAGCACGGCAGGCAGAGGATAGACCATGGTTCCGGGTCTCCAGCTCTGTTTCTTACCCATCGGCAGTGTACGATTACTTTATCTGAGCGTTTTTAGCACTGACAGTATGTCCGCAATAGTGGCATCTGAGCACATGGCGTTCCTCGTCTATGAGCTCAAAGCGAGTACGCATCGGCTCATTGTTGGTGATGCACTTCGGATTGTCGCACTTCACTATGCCGACAATGCTCTTCGGTATGGACACCGGAAATTTTTCCACCACCTCGAAGTCGCGGATGATATTTATTTTGGCGGTAGGCGCAATCAAAGCTATACGGTTGAGCACATCCTCGGGGAAGAATGTGTCGGCTACCTTGATGATGCCCTTTGTGCCGAGTATCTTACTGTCAAGATTGTTTCCTATGGTCACGTGCTTGTCAAGCTTCTCTATACCAAGAATCTTTACAGCCTGAAACAAGGCCGACGACGGTATACGGTCTATGACGGTGCCGTTCCGTAGAGCGGCCACAGCCAGTTCTTTTTTCTTTTCAGTCATAGTTAAGTCTCTTTTGAATCAGTTAATCAACCATTTCCGGTATGTCTATGCCAAGCGCACGGCAGATGATGGCCTGACGTGCATAAAGACCGTTCTGGGCCTGCTGGAAATAATATGCTTTGGGGCTGTCGTCGACATCATATGCAATTTCGTTTACACGAGGCAGTGGATGCAGCACACGCAGATTGTCGCGTGAGCCTTCAAGCATGGAAGCATTCAGCGTATAGAGATTCTTGACCTTCTCATACTCCATGATGTCGGTAAAGCGCTCGCGCTGTACGCGGGTCATATACAATATGTCTGTGCTGTTTATAACCTCGGGGGTGAAGTCGGTATATTCGTTATAGCGTATGCCATGCTCGTCGCAGAACTGCTTGTATTCGACAGGCATCTGAAGCTCCTTGCAAGCAACGAAGTTAAAAGTCGGATTGAAATATTGCAGGGCCATCAACAGCGAGTGAACAGTCCGCCCGTACTTAAGGTCGCCGACCATCGTGATGGTAAGATTCTCAAGCGTGCCCTGAGTCTTATATATCGAATAGAGATCAAGCATAGTCTGCGACGGATGCTGGTTGGCTCCGTCACCGGCATTGATTACGGGAACATCGGTAACTTCGGTGGCATATCGTGCGGCACCCTCAAGATAGTGGCGCATAATTATCAGGTCCACATAGTTGCTTACCATCTTGATGGTGTCCTTAAGCGTCTCGCCTTTGGACGAACTCGTCGTGCTGGCATCGGAGAAACCGATTACGCGACCGCCGAGACGGTTGACCGCAGTTTCAAAACTCAGACGTGTACGTGTGGAAGGTTCAAAGAACAAGGTTGCGGCCACTCGGCCCTCAAGGATTCTGTGGTTGGGATTGGCTTCGAAATAGCGCGCCTGGCGGAGCAATCGAAGTATCTCCTCCTTACTGATGTCAGAAATAGACACAAGACTGTTGTTGTTCATTGCTCAGTGATTTATTATGAATGCAAAATTAATGCATCGTCGTCTCTTTCACAAAAAATAAGCGCAATAAAAACTCAATAAAAACTCAGATTATATACGATTTCTCAGAACAGAGATACAACGGCAACGGCAACATTCCACAAAATACGCCGAAACAGCATCTTCAGCCCGATCAAGAGCCCGTTCCCAAATTTTTGTAAACGCTTAGGCCGCATATCTCGAGGTGATTTTTGTCTTGTGACAAGGAGCGTAACAGTAGATACATGACGGAGGAACAAGACAAAAAGCTACCGGGAGATGCGAGGCGAAGGCAACTTTGTCGGTTAACGAGAAAATAACCGGAGACATTCACAGTTAAAGTGGAATAACTATTTTTAATAAAAATACCGGATTTTCTTGCACCATAAGTACAAATAACATATATTTGCAAAAATACCATCCTTATTTAACCATATAAAGATAAACTAATAATTTTTCACCAATAAATCTTCGTACCTGTATGTCTATTTCTTTTTCCACAAAATCGTCATCAGCATTTTTTGCAATAATAGCCATTATCCTGTCAAGTTGTGCACCGAAAGTCACAGTAAACACAATAAAAGATTACCCCAAACGAGTCGGAAACGACATGGTGACCGTATACAACATCGGCGACACAGTACCGCAGGAAGCCGAATACATCGGCAATGTAATGGTGACATCAGACCGCACCCACGCTGAAGACTGCCGATACGAAAAAGTTCTAAACAAAGCGGTGAAAGCGACATCGGAATACGGCGGAAACATTTTGGCCCTGACATCACATAAAGAGCCGGGGCAAGAGAATCCATGCCACGAAGTGTCCGGCAATATCATGTGGCTCGGCTCCCCGGCGACATCCGACACAAATTCCGAGCCCAAAGCGACCTTTTCCCTGCCTAAAAACACAGTTTACTTCAATGCCGGCCTTGGACATATAACCAGCGATTTAAGGGTAGGAGACATCGAAACCAAAGCCGGGAACGACACTAAAAACGGTTTTGATTTCCAATTTGGATATGACTATATGTTTAACAAGTATGTAGGCATAGGGGCACTATATTCCGGGTTTAAATCATCGGCTAAAATTGAAGATGAGACCATGCACTTTATGCTGAACATGGTCGGAGGTCAAATACTTTTCAAACAGCATCCGGGCAACGGAAGATTCGTATTTGAGGAGCGCATGGGCATCGGATATATGAATTATTTAGAATGGAACCGATACGGCAGCGCGGCAATAAACGGATTCGGAGCCATGATTCAGGTTGGAGCCGAATATCTATTCACCCCTCAAATCGGCATAGCCCTTAACGTAGGTTCAATCGTAGGGACATTCGACAAAAACAGCATGCCTACTCCCGATGGAAGAGCACCAGGCATCGAGCGGTTTGTCTTAGGCCTTGGCTTCCGCTATCACTTTTAATATGCATTAAAAACATGTATTTCCGAACGTTATCAGTTCTCATCACATTGCTATTCCCGACAGTCGGCATCGCAGAGCGGGTGTCGACAAGAAGCGATTCCATACGTTCGTCAATCGAGTATCAGATAAGGCATTATCCGGCATCGCAATACTGCGACGTATACAAAAATTTCATGCAGGATTTCTACGGCCCCGGGCATATACTCAACGACACAGTGGCGGCTTCGCGCTACCTGCGGTCGGAGCTTGCAGAGACTTCTGAGTTCGGAGGACCTCTGTATGAGCCGACAGGATTCAACGGCAACTTTTACCGCGTCAACATTTCGCTCATCAAAGACGGAACAGTTCCCTACCCCGTATTTTTCAGTGCATTCGTAGAAAGCGTACAGGGAATCACACCTCCGACTATAATTGAATGGCAAGGCATCTGGAATGAAGTCGACAAAGAAATCGAAGCCATGAACCTCAAGTTTGCGAACGACAGCTCAGACAGAGCGAAAATCATGCGACAGCTCAGACAAGGCAACTATGTTATACACCACAGCGATGCCTACAACCGAGCCGCCAACTTCCACTACAGAATCATCTCCAGAGATTTGTTCGAATCGCGCATCCGGCCGCTGATCGGAGGCAGATAGCCAGGACACTATTGCCTTGCCCTCAATTCCCAGAACGCCACGGCAGAAGCCGCGGCCACGTTCAGCGAATCCACGCCATGGGCCATAGGTATGCGTGCCACATAGTCGGTAGACTCTATTACCGACCGGGCAAGCCCGTCACCTTCAGTTCCCATGACTATGGCCAAGCGCGGCTCAGCCACCAGACGCGCATCATCTATACTTACAGAATTGTCCGTCAATGCCATAGACACAGTGCGCATGCCCAATTTATTAAGATAATCCACCGGTTCTTTAAGCCATGTCCACGGCACAAGAAACACCGACCCCATCGACACCCTTACGGCACGTCGGTTAAGCGGATCGCAAGAAGTAGGAGTCAAGAGTACGGCATCTATTCCCAGCGCGGCCGCTGATCGGAATATGGCGCCTATGTTGGTGGTGTCGGTCACTCCGTCTATCACCACCACGCGCTTTGCATCACGGCATACAGTCTGAACGTCAGGCAACCGACGTCGCCTCATGGCGCACAGAACTCCGCGTGTAAGGGTATATCCGGTAAGCGAAGCAAGCAATTCTCTCTGACCGGTGTAGACAGGTATGTCGCCACAGCGCGCCAGCACATCCTTGGCATCGCCGTCCAGATGACGCTTCTCACAAAGAATCGACACCGGCTCATATCCGGCATCAAGCGCCACATGAATCACCTTGGGACTTTCAGCTATGAATATCCCTTTTTCAGGATCAAGCCTGTTGCGCAACTGAGCTTCCGTAAGCGACACGAACACATCAAGCCCCGGATGCGACAACGAAGATATCTCGACTACAGCCATACCTTATTTCTAATTTGTTTTACCGCAAATATACACATTTTTCAGCGAAAAGCATTTTATAGCCCGGCAAACAGACTGACGAGCAACGGCACGCACACCTCGAGCACCACACCGTGCATCAACGCTATCGGCATCATCTCCTGACCTGTACAGCGCACAATCATGGGCATTGTCACATCCATTGAGGTCACTCCGGCGGCAGAAACAGGCGCATAGCGACCGAATACTTTGGCAAACCAAGGACCGCAGACAAGTGCCGTCATCTCACGTATGATGTTAACCAACAGGGCCAGCATACCGAGCTGTGTCGCGGCCTGCAAACCTATCGTCTCGCTCTTGATGTCAATTATCAGCACCGACGAAAGCGAATAATATCCCAATCCGCTTCCAAGCGCAAGATAATCCATCGGACTCCATCCGCCAATCAACAATCCGGCCAGAACAGTAAAAAGCAGAGTACCGACGATAGTCCCAAACGGCAACAGCAATGTACGGAACGAGATATTGGACATAATCTTTCGGATGTTCCCTCCATAGCCCAGACTCAGCCCGATCTGAATGACCAGAGCATACAGAAGCCATTCGGAAAGTTCCGCAGGAATAAAGGATTCAGGAATCAGACCGGACATTCCGATAAATATCCCGATTGCAAAAACAGCTAAAACTATCAGACTTCCTTTCATTTCCCTCGACTTTTATCGATATAATTACCAATGCCCCATGCCACCAGGACACTTCCGGCCACACCGGCAAACGCCACAATCAAAGCCGTCAGGCCAAACCCGGCAAAATCATTTACTATCTCGTCATTCGACCCCAATGAAATGCCGAACACAAAAATAAGCATCCACACTGTCCACGTTGAGGTTCGCTCAATGCGGCGCAATCCACGGAATCTGCGCAACATGATTCCGATGCATATGCTTACAATAAGTAGAAATAAGACAACCATATTGAAACTATATTTAGCATAAATAAAGCAGTCAGCTCAGATACGGCATTTCAGAAAGAATGCATACAACCGGCATATAGCATCACTGCAAAACGGCATATTCAGCCAATATGCTTCCCAGATGCAAAATTACGAAAATTTTTACGGCAGGACACACCCGTATAGTAAAGTTTAACCATCCTACGTACCCCGATGTTCCGCTAAACAGTTTTTACTACCGACGGCAGAAAATATGCCTTGCTGTTGACCGTTATTTTGCGGGAAAGTAGTAAATTTGGAATTATTTTTCACAAGTTACTGCTATGTTTGCAAAAGACACTTACGTTAACCGGCGCAAAGCGCTGAAAGAAAAGGTTGGAAGCGGACTTCTGCTGTTTTTAGGAAACGACGAGTCAGGCGCCAACTATGAGGACAATACATATCCATATCGACAGGACTCAACATTTCTCTACTATTTCGGACTCCCCTACGCGGGTCTGAACGCCATAATCGACATCGACAACGACCGTGAGATTATATTTGGCGACGAACTCTCAATAGACCACATCGTCTGGATGGGCAATCAGCCTACCCTTCATGAAAAGGCACAGAAAAACGGCATCGAGACAACTCTCCCTTCCAAAGAGCTCAAAACATATCTTGAAAAGGCTTCTAAAGCAGGACAAAAAATCCACACTCTGCCCACATACCGTCCCGAGCACCAAATGAAGTTGTGGAACCTGCTTGACATCAAACCGGGCAACGACACCCCGTCAGTAGAATTCATCCGCGCTGTCGTCGACATGCGCAACCACAAGACCGAAGAGGAAATCGAGGAAATCGAACGCGCCTGCAACGTGACCGCCGACATGCATACCACCGCCATGCGTGTGCTGCGTCCGGGCATGCACGAATATGAGGTTGTAGCCGCGCTCGAAGCCGTGGCCGCAGCCAACGGATGCTCTCTGTCGTTCCCGACCATAGCCACAATCAACGGCCAGACACTCCACAACCACTACCACGGCAACATCGTAAAGCCCGGCGACATGCTTCTTGTAGATGCAGGAGCAGAGACAGCCATGGGATATGCCGGCGACATGTCGTCGACCATCTGCGCCGACAAGACTTTCACTCCCCGACAGAAAACAATCTACGACATACAGGTGGCTTCGCACCTCGCCGCTGTCGACGCACTGCGTCCGGGAGTTCCGTTCGTTGACGTATACGAGCTTTCGGCGACAGTAATCTGCCAGGGGCTTAAAGATCTCGGCATAATGAAAGGCGACCCTCGCGAAGCCGTCGCCGCCGGAGCACATGCCATGTTCTTCCCCTGCGGTCTCGGCCACATGATGGGTCTTGACGTTCACGACATGGAGAATCTCGGAGAGGTATGGGTAGGATACGACGGAAAGCCCAAGAGCACCCAGTTCGGACGTAAGTCGCTTCGCCTGGCACGTCCGCTCGAACCGGGATTCGTCCTCACTATCGAACCGGGAGTGTACTTCATCCCCGAACTTATAGACTATTGGAAGGGTGAAGGCCGGTTTAAAGAATTCATCAACTACGACGAACTCGAGAAGTGGCGCGGATTCGGAGGCATACGCAACGAAGAAGACTACCTCATCACCGCCGACGGAGCGCGTCGTCTCGGGAAGAAGATACCATTGACAACCGAAGAAGTCGAAGCTCTGCGATGAACTCACCTACCAAATCAATTGTGCTCGCATCCGTAGCGGTGCTGAGCTGGTCAACCGTGGCCACCGCATTTAAGGTGGCGCTCAGCTACCTGTCGGTGTTTGAAACGCTCTTCATAGCATGCGCCACCGCCCTGGTGATTTTCACCATACTCATGACTGTGGAAAAGTCATGGGGAATGCTCAAGAAGCTGTCGCCATCGACATGGTGCCTTACGGCGGTAATGGGACTCCTGAATCCGGTAACGTATTATCTCGTGCTTTTCGAGTCATACGACCATCTGCCCGCACAGGTAGCCCAGCCTATCAACTATTTCTGGCCGATAGCCCTTCTGATTCTGCTCGCCATATTCAACCGCCAGCCGATTCCTAAAAAGAAGTATATCGGAATGGTGGTATCGCTCGCCGGACTTACCGCCATATCGCTCGGAGGCAAATCAATCACCGGAGGCATATCGGCCTACGGACTGGCTCTGGCATTCGGAAGCGCCATACTTTGGGCAGTATACTGGATGCTAAACGACCGAATCAAGCACAACCTGCCTGAAAGCGTCAGCCTGTTCCTTGGATTCATGTTCGGCATGATTTATATGTGCATCGGCGCATGCTTTGTACAGGTGAGCATACCTTCAGCTCCTGCACTCATGGCCGGTATGTATGTAGGGGCATTTGAGATAGGCATTCCGTTCATTTGCTTCGGAATGGCCATCCGCACGACAGACAATCCGGCTCTTATCAACCAGATGTGCTACCTCGCGCCGTTCCTGTCGCTCTTCTTCATTTCGATGGTGCTCCATGAACCGATAATGCCCACTACGTTCATAGGTCTTGTGCTGATAATTGCGGGCATAGTCTATAACCAATATTTTGCAACACGGGTGAAACATTCGCCCATCAAATCAGAATCATTATGAGAGAATGGACCACAATAAAGGAGTATGAAGACATACTCTTCCAGCAGTATGGCGGTATAGCTAAAATCACCATAAACCGTCCTCAGGTATACAATGCATTCCGTCCAAAGACCAACTTCGAGATGCTCGACGCGATGAGCATCTGCCGTGAACGGCCAGACATAGGTGTAATCATACTTACCGGCACAGGCGACAAAGCGTTCTGCTCTGGAGGCGACCAGAAGGTTAAAGGCATCGGCGGATACATTGACGACAACGGAGTTCCGCGCCTAAACGTACTCGACCTGCACAAGGCCATCCGCTCCATACCTAAACCGGTCATAGCGATGGTCAACGGCTATGCCATAGGCGGCGGTCATGTACTCCACGTGGTATGCGACCTGACAATAGCCTCTGAAAATGCCAGATTCGGACAGACCGGCCCCAAGGTGGGAAGTTTCGACGCCGGATTCGGATCATCGTATCTGGCACGCTGTGTGGGTCAGAAGAAGGCACGCGAAATCTGGTTCCTCTGCCGTCAGTATACGGCCAAAGAAGCCGAAGAAATGGGTATGGTGAACAAGGTAGTACCGTTCGAACGTCTGGAAGACGAGACCGTAGAATGGTGCGAGACCATACTTAAGCGCAGTCCTATGGCAATCCGCATGATCAAGCGTGCTCTTAACGCCGAACTCGACGGACAGCGCGGCATGATGGAGTTTGCAGGCGACGCGACATTGATGTATTACCTCATGGCTGAAGCGCAGGAGGGCAAAAATGCATTCCTTGAGAAGCGAGACCCCGACTTCCAGCAGTTCCCCAAATTTCCCGGATAATCCCGATGATTAAAGCAGAATACTCACGCTATGTGCTGCACTTCAAGGAGCCGGCCATAACGTCGAGACAGACAATGACTGAGAAGGAGACATTTTTCATCACCCTGCGTGATGAAAAATGTCCCTCTTTGTTTGGCATAGGCGAAGCGGCCATATTCCGAGGACTAAGCGCCGACGACCGTCCAGACTACGAATCCGCATTGTCAGTTCTCTGCGACGACATCAACAACGGCTCAGTAAACTTAGTCCGCGACAGCGACGGAGCGTATACCCTCAACGGATACCGCCACCTCTACAGCTCGATAATGTTCGGACTTGAAAGCGCCGTTGTAGACCTCAACATCCGCTCAGGACATTGTCCTCCGTCAATGGTCCCCTGGGAAAAAGGAGAGTCGGCAATAACCATAAACGGACTCGTATGGATGGGCAATTCCCAACAAATGCTTAAACGCATCGACGAAAAGCTATCGGCAGGGTTCAAATGTGTCAAATTAAAAATAGGAGGCATCGACTTCAATGACGAGATGAGGTTACTGTCATATATACGTGAACGCTTTGATAAATCACGCCTGCTGCTCAGACTCGATGCGAACGGAGCCTTTACGCCCGACAATGCATTGGAGCGACTGGATGCACTATCGCGCTACGACATACACTCCATCGAACAGCCGATACGCGCCGGACAGTGGGAGTCGATGGCCGCGATATGTGCCGACAGCCCCATTCCTATTGCTCTTGACGAAGAGCTAATCGGCAGCCATAATACAGACTTCAAGAGACTTATGCTCGACACTATCCGTCCGCAAATGATAATCTTGAAGCCTTCGCTGTGCGGAGGTCTGTCAGATGCCCGTGAATGGTGCGACGAAGCCGACAGACGCGGTATCGGATGGTGGTACACTTCGGCACTCGAATCAAACATCGGGCTTAATGCCATTGCACGCGAAGTCTCTTCGCTTGCCGTTGAAGGCCGTCCATGTGCGTCATGGCCCCAAGGGCTCGGCACAGGCAACCTGTACACCAACAACATCCCCTATCCTCTGCACCTCGACTCCGACAGACTCACCCGTCTCCAATAACCGCGATTACGCAGCAACATAACAGCATTTACCTATGAGAATTGTAGACCCCGAACGATTAGCGACAGCATTTCTCGACGAATGGCGCAACGACAAAGACTATGTCATAGCCCACACGTCAGGCTCGACAGGCACCCCAAAAGAGATTCACCTGCTGAAATCAGACATGCTCCTTTCGGCCAAGTCCACTTGTCGGATTTTCGGCATCACGGACAGGTCACGACTGGTGCTCCCGCTATCGACGGACTACATAGCAGGAAAAATGATGGTGGTCCGCTCAATCGTGTCAGGGGCCGAGCTTATCGTGGAAAGACCTTCGTCACATCCATTGACTGAAAATTACGGCAAAGTAGACCTGACCGCCATAGTTCCATCGCAAATCGACGGACTGCTCAAATCGCAAAGCGACATAAGGCAGGTCATCGTCGGAGGAGGGCAAATACCTGCCGACTCCGAACAAAGGCTTATTGACTCACTTATTGACGCCTACGCCACGTATGGCATGACCGAGACATGCAGTCATGTTGCACTTAGGAAAATGTCGGAAGAGAGGTTCACAGCCATCGACGGCATAACATTCACTCTCGACCACCGCGGATGCCTGACAATCAATGCATCTGAGTTTTCGTTCAAGAAGCTTACGACCAACGACATCGCAATGCTTCACGATTCACGGCACTTCACATGGATAGGACGAGCCGACAACGTCATCAACTCCGGAGGGGTCAAGCTGCATCCCGAAATCATCGAACGCAGGCTTTCCGCCATAATCCCGTGCCCGTTCTACATAACCGGACGTCGGAGCGAACGCTGGGGAGAAGAAGCCGTGCTGTATGTGGAAAGCACCGACATCGACAAAAACATAATCATAGAAAAGGCACGCTCGGTACTCGACCGCTACAGCGTGCCCAAAGAGGTTATTTGTGTGCCGGAATTTCAGCGCACCTATTCCGGCAAGATAAAGCGCGTATTGCTCTGACAGAACTCTGCCTTATCCGAATTTGCTGATTTTACGCAACACAGATTCGTTCATAATCTTGATTCGGCGACCGTCGACAATCAGAATTTTTTCATTTACAAATCCCGACAGCGTCCTGATGGCATTGGACGTAGTCATATTTGAAAGGTTGGCCAAATCTTCACGCGCCATATAAATCTTCAATGTAGCGTTGTCGTCCTCATAACCGTAGCTGTCACGAAGAGCTATCAGAGCCTCTGCCAAACGGCCACGGATATGTTTCTGTGTCAGATTGACAATCTTAGTATCCGAACCTCCAAGATTGCGAGAAAGTTCATGGATAAAGAACCATGCCAGCTTGATATTGTTCTGAATCAATTCTTTGACGACAGACATAGACACACAACCTAATGTCGACGGCTCAAAAGCGGCCGCCGTGCTGACGTATGGCTCTTCGGCAAAATAAGCACGATAGCCAAAGTATTGGACAGGACGTATCAGACGCAATATCTGCTGGCGTCCGCCTATTCCATCCTTATATAGTTTAACCTTTCCTTTCAACAGACACCAGAGATATTCAGGCATCTCCTTTTCAGCATATATAATCTGGTTTTTCTTAAAAGTCTGAGTCGTAAAATTCTCTACAATCTTACGTTTCTCATCTCCATCAAGTATCGACCAGAGTTCGGAAAGATCCTCTTGAATTACCTTTTCTAATGTACTTTTCTTAATCATTCCAAGTGTCGTGTAACCATGTTCTACAACATACTTTGCAAAGTTATAAATTAAATCCGCACGTCACACTATAATACGGCATAATTTATCTTCGTTTTAATTATAATTTTGGTTAATTATTCCTAAAAGGGCAATCGTGCCGTATATACAAAAATGGCAGTACAGAAGCTATTCGTCACATCGGATCAACATCATAATATATAATAAGAGCCTTCATCTGAACGTTCTGCGAGATGTAACTCTCATAGGTAGTGCGCAATATCTCCTTCACTTTTCGCATCGAAGCCTCCGTCTCGACCTTGAGCATTATTTTTCTAATGTACAACGACTGGATTCTTGACACATGAGGCTCTTCCGGTCCGTACACGCGGTTACCGAACAACTCCTTAAGCCGCGCCCCATACTGCGACGCGGCAGTTATCAGCATCGATTCATCGCGGTGCTTCAGGTAGACATTAATTATTTTAGTGAACGGCGGATAACAGTATTTGCGCCTCTCGTCAAGTTCATGCTCATAATAATTTTTATAGTCATGATTCTGCAGATACTGCAGAATCGGATGGTTAGGTTGCGAAGTCTGCACTATCACTTGCCCCTGCTTATAACGACGGCCAGCGCGTCCAGACACTTGTTCGAGCATATTGAAAGCGCGTTCGGCTGAACGAAAATCCGGGAAGTTGATTATTGCATCGGCATTCAACACTCCGACCACGCTTACGCCGTCAAAGTCAAGACCCTTAGTCACCATCTGAGTGCCTACAAGTATCTGCGCCTTACCTTTCGAAAAGTCAGAGATGATGTTCTCATACGAATCCTTGTTGCGCGTAGTGTCAAGGTCCATACGCAGAATCTTCGCATCCTTGAATGTCGAGTCGGCAATATCCTCAATACGTTCCGTTCCGTATCCGTAGGTCTCTATTGACGGTTCGCGGCATGAGGGACATATAGTCGGCAGTTTATAACTCGCACCGCAATAGTGGCACACCATTTCTCCGGCACGGCGATGGTAAGTAAGCGACACATCGCAGTTCTGGCATTTAGGCACATAGGCACACTGCTTACAGGTCACAACTGGAGCAAACCCCCTTCGGTTGTGGAACAATATAACCTGTTCGCCCCGGCCTACTGCCTCACGGGTCTGCACGGTCAGACGTTCTGTCAACAGCCCCGACAACCGTCCCCGCTTCTTTTCCTCACCAATGTCCACCACCTCTATACGCGGCAACTTTATATCTTCATATCGCTGAAGCAGTTCGACAAGTCCATACCGGCCGTTTACCGCCTTGTAGTAGGTTTCTATCGACGGAGTGGCACTTCCAAGCAGAGTCTTGGCCCCATGCATAGACGCAAGCACCATGGCTGTGTCGCGGGCATTATACCTCGGAGCAGGATCGTACTGTTTATAGCTCGATTCATGCTCTTCGTCCACTATGACCAGCCCGAGTTTTGAGAAAGGAAGAAACACTGACGAACGTGCCCCGATGACAACACATGGCGATGAATCGTGCAGCAGCCGCTTCCATATATCGACACGCTCGTTGTCGGAGAACTTGGAATGGTATATCACTACCCGGCGTCCGAATACTTTCTGCAGTCTATGTGTCAGCTGTGTGGTAAGGGCTATTTCAGGTACAAGATACAGAATCTGCATCCCGCGCTTCATCACATAGTCAATCAGATGCAGATATATTTCCGTCTTACCGCTTGACGTTACCCCGTGGAGAAGCACAATATCTTTTTGCAGGAACAGTTTGTGTATTTCATCAAGCGCACCGTTCTGTGCATAGCTCAGCTTTGGAAGCTCACCGACAGATGTCCCCGGATAGTAAAACCGGTTTATCTCCCTAACAACTATCTCCACTATGCCCTTCGAGGCAAGCGCGGCCACAATGGCCGGGCTCAGACCCGTCTCTTCAAGCAACTGCGAACGCGGAACCTCGGGAGGCATACCCTCCGCACGGAGTTTATTCAGCTTGTCAAGCAAAGCTATCAGTAACTGCTCCTGTTTTTTTGCGCCATGGACCGAATCAAAAGCCCGGTGCATGGCATCGTTGTCGTCGCGGTCAACGGCGAGACGCACCCTGACCTCCTTTTTCGAGCGGTAGCGCTCCACAAGCTTTTCAGACACCATCACGACTTCCTTTTCAACCATACGCTGAATCAGAGTCGCTATGCGCTGCAAGCCGGTCTTTTTCTCAATGTCGGCCACAGTCATACGTCCGTTATGGTCGAGCGACTGCGCTATTATCACCTCGCGTTCGCCAAGACGATCGTCGGAAGCTTCTTCATAATCTGGATTAAGCTCGACAAACGTCTCGCTTTCCACTTTCAGTCCGGCAGGCACAGCGGCCTTATATACATCGCCAACGGCACAAAGATAGTATTCCGATATCCAGTTCCAGAGCTTCAACTGCGGATGCTTAAGCACTGCTCCTTCGTCAAGCATGCTTATAATCTCCTTCACTTCAAATCCGACGGGAGCCACAGGAGTTATACCCGACACGATGGCCGTATAATATTTACGCCGACCGAAAGGCACCACTACACGGCATCCCACGGTAAGCCCCCGCTCCATTTCTTCGGGCACCCCATAAGTAAATGTTCCGTATAGGGGCAGAGGAAGTATCACTTCGGCATAAAGTCTATATTTAGGCGACATGAGGATTTGTATTAGTTGATGATAGTGTAAAGTTACACAAAAATCCGTATATTTGTTGACAAATTATATATCCAATCATTTTATCATGTATTTCCATAAACAACTGATTCTTGCTATTGCCGGTTTTAGCGCACTTGCCGTGTCCGCACAAGGAACGGTCGAAGACTATAACCGCGCTTACTCGCTCCGCGACAAATACAGTTCGCGACATGTATACAACGGTACTGTGACACCATCATGGATCAAAGGCACCAATAAGTTCTGGTATGTCGACGAATCGCCTGACGGCCGCAACTACACAGTTATTGATGCCGAAAAAAAATCGCGCTCGGCTATGTTCGACCAAAATTCTCTCGCCACGGAGCTTTCCAAAGCTACAGGACGCGACATCTCCGGAAAAGACATTCGCCTTGAACGTCTGACAGCAACTCCAAAACTCGACACACTACGGTTCAACTACAACAACCGGATGTGGATGTACGTCAATAAAAAGAAAGGCTCACTGACCGACCTCGGCGCCGTTCCCGTGCCTCCCGAACGCCCCCACTGGATGGTGGTCGACGAAGAGAAAGGCAATTGGCAATATCCATCGCCCGACGGTACAAAAAAAGCCTATGTGAAAGACAATAATGTTTACGTCTATGACATGTCGACCGGCAAAGAGCGACAGTTGAGCTTCGACGGCACATTGGGCAACTATTATTCGGCATATCTGTCATGGTCGCCCGACAGCAAGAAGGTAGCATCGTGCCGAATCAGACCCGCCGGCGAAAAGCGCTACGTCTACTATGTCGAATCGTCACCCTCGACACAGCTCCAGCCCATACTCCACAAGCAGGAATATGCCAAACCGGGCGACGAACTCCGATTCAAGGTTCCCTGCATCTTCAATGTCGAGACCGGCGAGGCCCTGATACCAGACACTGGACTTTTCGACAAGCAGTATGATCTTTACGGACCTTCGTGGAACGCCGACAGCAAAGGCATTACGTTTGAATACAACCAACGGGGGCACCAGGTATACCGCGTTCTCGAAATGTCGGCGATAGACGGAAGCGTGCGTCCGCTGGTCGAAGAGACCTCCGACAAATATGTAAATTATCCCCGCATCTACCGTCACATGCTCTCCGACAGCAAGAGAATGCTATGGAGCAGCGAACGCGACAACTGGAACCACCTGTATATGTACGACCGCGCTACCGGTCGTCCCACTCATCAGATTACCAAAGGACAGTGGTACGTGCGCGACATAATAAAAGTGGACGAAGCCAACAATAAGATTTATTTCTCGGCCAACGGAGTCAACACCGACGAAGACCCCTACCACATCCGCTACTACTCAATAAACTTCGACGGCACGGGAATGACCGACCTTACCCCCGACAAAGGCCATCACAAAGCTACATTCTCGCCGGACATGAAATATCTTGTCGATAATTATTCGACCATAAACGATGCTCCGGTCACAAGACTGCGCGACGCATCTAACGGTAAAGTAATCATGGATGTGGCCAAAGCCGACATTTCTGAACTTACCGAAGCCGGCTGGAAAGCTCCCGAAGTGTTCGCCGCTCCCGGTCGTGACGGAAAGACATTGATGTGGGGCCTTATATTCCGTCCCACCAACTTCGATCCGAACAAAAAGTATCCGGTAATCGAATACATCTATCAAGGCCCGGGCGACCACTACGTTCCCAAGTCGTTCCAGTCCTACAACTGGTGGGCCACTTCATTATCGGAACTCGGATTCATTGTGGTCATGGTCGACGGCATGGGTACATCGTTCCGCTCACGCGAGTTCGAAAACATCTGCCATCAGAATCTTGTCGACGCCGGACTGCCCGACCATATAGCATGGATTAAAGAAGCCGGCAAAAAGTACCCGTATATGGACCTTGACCGCGTAGGCATATTCGGATGCTCTGCAGGAGGCCAGGAATCGACCACCGCTGTGCTGCATCATCCGGAATTCTATAAGGCCGCGTACTCGGCCTGCGGATGCCACGACAACCGTATGGACAAGATCTGGTGGAATGAACTCTGGCTGGGATATCCGCTTAACGATTCCTACAAGAAAGCTTCAAACGTTGAAAACGCACACCTGCTCCAGCGTCCGCTGATGCTCGTGGTAGGCGAAATGGACGACAACGTCGACCCCGCATCGACAATGCAGGTGGTCAACGCTCTTATCAAAGCCAACAAGGACTTCGAGCTGGTTGTAATACCCGGCGCGCACCATACCATGGGCGACGACTTCGGCGAACACAAGCGTTATGACTTCTTCGTCCGCCATCTGCTGGGAGTGAATCCTCCGGCATGGACTGATGTCACCTACAAATAGCAGTCCGAACCACCTAAGACAACGATTAACCAGCGGGGATTTGTCGCCAAACCGATAATTCCCCGCTCTTTATATGTGCGTGCGATAAAATAATGTGGCACACACATGCGTTACATATAATATGTGCAAGTATATTAAATTATATTATTTTTGGCTCGCTGTCGCCATGGGATTTGCGCTTTCCGCATGCGGAGGGGCCAAGCTGTCGGTAGCCAATGAACAGATGGAGCGTGGCGAATACTACGACGCCTCGCGCACATACCGCAAAGTCTACAACAAACTGACCAAACGAGAAGAACGTCCGCAACGTGGCGAGATAGCATTCAAAATGGCAGAATGCTACCGCCGTCTTAACATGAGCGCACGCGCGTCTGCCGCCTATCAGAACGCCATACGCTACGGCTATCCTGACTCAATGGCCATGCTCTACCTCGGCCAGACACTCCAGGCCGAAGGCAAATACAAAGAAGCCATAGCCGCATATGAAGACTTTCTGGCGACATCGCCAAAGGCTTCACGCATAGCCGAAACCGGAATTGCAGGATGCCGCATAGGCGCAAAAGCCAAGGAGAATCCGACGCGCTATGTCGTAAAGAACGCCAAGCTGTTCAATTCCAGACGTGCAGACTACTCTCCGATGTTCCTCGATAAGTCGCACGATGTGCTGTACTTTACCACCACCAATGAGAAAGTCACAGGGAATCATCGAAGCGAGATTACCGGAATGAAAAAGAGTGACATCTGGTGGTCCCACAAGAACGAACGCGGCGAATGGATGCGTCCAGAGCCTGTGGAGGGCGAACTTAACACTGAGCATGAAGAAGGAATTATGTCATTCTCTCCCGACGGTTCCACGATGTACCTGACCAGGGCACGACGCGAACCGAATGCACATACAGGAGTGGAAATATACACTTCGCAACGTTCCGACGCCAAATGGAGCGCACCCGTAAAATTTGACATCACGGCCGACACGCTGTCCAACTACGGACACCCGGCAGTTTCACCCGACGGCGAATGGCTATACTTCACGTCAGACATGCCCGGAGGATTCGGAGGCAAGGATATCTGGCGAATCAACCTGAAAGAGAGAGCCGGCTCTCTTGAAAATCTCGGCGAATTCATCAACACCGAGGGCGATGAAGAATTTCCCTATGTAAGGTCGGACAGCCTGTTGTACTTCTCGTCAAACGGCCATGCCGGACTCGGAGGACTTGACATATTCCGTGCCAGGAGAACGCCGTCCGGCGGATGGATGGTCGAGAACATGGGTATACCGGTGAACTCTGCGGCTGATGACTTCGGCATAACTTTCGGCGACGGGGAAAGCGGATTTTTCTCGTCAAACAGAACCGACGGACGAGGCTACGACCATATATTCTCCTTCGTGCTTCCAGACCTGAAAATCAACATCAGCGGAATGGTGCTCGACAAGGACGAGGAACCTGTGCCGAACTCAATAATCCGAATCATCGGCAACGACGGCTCCAACCAACGCGCCGTAGGCAAAAGCGACGGCTCATTCTCCTTCCCCCTTCAACGTGGAGTAAAATACGTAATGCTCGCCGGTGCAAGAGGCTATCTGAACGCCAAACAGGAGTTTGAAGCCGACAATGCAGAAGAAGATGCAGAATACAATGTCGACTTCATTCTCGCATCAATAACAAAGCCCAATGTGGTCGACAACATTTTCTACGATTTTGACAAAGCCACCCTGCGTCCGGAATCCAAAACAGCACTCGATTCAATAGTGCAAGTGCTTCACGACAATCCCAACGTGACCATTGAGATGGCCTCGCATACCGACCGCTGGGGATCGGAAGAATACAACATCAATCTGTCGCAAAGACGCGCCCAGTCCGTAATAGACTATCTCATCGAAGCCGGAATCAAACCCGACCGCCTGCAGCCGCAAGGCTATGGAAAATCACGCCCGAAAGTGATCACCAAGCGCCTGGCCCGCGAATTCCCGCAATTCAAAGAGGGCGACGTCCTGAACGAAGAATACATCGAGGCCCTTTCCGAAGAAGACCAGGAGGTAGCCGACCAGATTAACCGACGCACTGAATTTCAAGTTCTCTCCATTGACTATAAAATGTATTAGACATGGATTTCCGCACCATTATTCCGCCACTCAAAGGCCACCAGGGACTTGTCGGATACTCCCATTCGACAGTTATGCTTGGTTCATGCTTTACAGACAACGTAGGTATGCGTCTGCAAAATGCGATGTTCGACTGCAACAGCAATCCCTGCGGCACACTCTACAATCCGGCAAGCATAGCCTCTACCCTGCTTGACATATTGTATGAACGACCCTACAATGAGAACGACCTCATCGAATACAACGGGCTATGGCATAGCTTCAGCCATCACTCTAAATTCTCCGGAAACGACAAAGCCGAAGTTGTGAGGCGAATCAACGAAGCCACAAATGGAGCTATAAAGTCTCTTTCGAATGCTTCAGTGCTGATAATCACATTCGGTACGGCATGGATTTACCGCCTTAAGGAAGGTAACGGCGTAGTGGCCAACTGCCACAAAATGCCCGCATCCACATTCAACCGCGAGATGCTGTCACCGACACAGATATACGGTTTATGGAAAAAGATGCTCCGCGAACTGTCTGCACGCTATCCAGAACTTAAGGTCATATTTACGGTCAGTCCTATACGCCATCTGTCGGACGGCGCTCATGCCAACCAGCTCAGCAAAGCGACACTTCTTGAAGCCGTAGACCGCCTTGTCGACGAATTTCCGAACCAAGCCATTTATTTCCCTGCTTACGAAATCATGATGGACGACCTGCGCGATTATCGGTTCTACGCCGCCGATATGGTACACCCCTCGGAAGTGGCTGTAGATTATATTTACGACAATTTCTGCCGTTCTTTCATGACCGACGACACCATCGCGACATCTAAGCTTTGCGAAGGTCTCACACGCAGACTTAACCACAGAAACCTGCACGGTACAACACCCGACCGCGAATCAATCATAGCATCTTATCTGGAAAAGTATCCCGCCCTTGCCTCTATTGTCGCCGGACAGCGTTGATACCATCACGGATATAAAGGAGGCCAATCGCCCGGACATATAAAACCAACGAGGTCGCGCCGATATGACGCGACCTCGTTGGTTTTATGATGTAATCTTCAGATTTTACAAATCCCAGATTATATAAAGAGCGCCCCAGGTGAATCCTGCTCCGAAAGCGGTCAGAATCATCTTGTCACCTTTCTTCAAGCGGTCCTTGTATTCATCTATACACACAGGAATTGAAGCGGCGGAAGTATTGCCGTAGTGCTCGATGTTTACAAGCACCTTTTCGGGAGCCACCTTGGCACGGTCGGCCACAGCCTCTATAATTCGAAGGTTAGCCTGATGAGGAATGAACCAGTCAACGTCGCCCATTTCAAGACCATTGCGCTTGGCCACGCTCATCGACGAGGTAAGCATATCAGTCACAGCATGCTTGTAAACGGCACGGCCTTCCTGATAGATGTAATGCTCACAGGCATCGACAGTCTCATGAGTTGCTGGATGAACCGAACCACCAGCCTTCATCAGCAGATGGGGAAGTCCTTCGCCGTTGATATGGAACTCTCCATCAATAATACCTACTCGCTCTTCTGAAGGTTCAATCAACATACAGCCGGCCGCATCGCCAAACAACGGACATGTAGTACGGTCGGAATAATTAGTCATAGACGACATCTTTTCAGCAGCCACGACTACAATCTTCTTATACATTCCCGAACGGATATAAGCCGCCGCATCCTGCAAAGAAACAAGGAAACCTGCACAGGCCGCCTGAATGTCGTAAGCATAAGCGTTTGACAGATTGCACTTATGGGCAATAATAGAACCGGTTGACGGGAAACGATAATCAGGATTTGAAGTGGCGCAAATAAGCAAATCAACCTCTTCCGGCTTTGTTCCGGTAGATTCCAAAAGCTTATTTACCGCACGGACTCCGAGATACGACGATCCCTCGCCGTCAAGATGAAGAATACGACGTTGCTTAATACCGACACGGGTAGTAATCCATTCGTCGTTAGTATCCACCATCTTCGACAACATCTCATTGTCCAGAATGTCATCCGGAACATAAGAAGCTATTCCGGAAATTTTTGGATAAAGCATCACTTTATAGCTTTTTTGATGAATAACTCAGTTTTAAATAATACAGACTTTACCCGGGCAAATACCTGCCCGGGGATAAGTCGATGTAATTATATCAACTGCATGGCCACGACAGCCGTCACAGTTAAAACCTAAATGCTAAAGGCGATACTTTACTCGGCAGCTACCTTTTCGATAGCGATTTTACCACGGTAGTAGCCACATTCAGGACATACAGTGTGGTAAACGTGCCAAGAGCCACAGTGAGGGCATATTGCCAAAGTAGGTTCTACAGCCTTATCGTGGGTTCTACGCTTAGCTGTACGAGTCTTTGATTGTTTTCGTTTAGGATGTGCCATTTTTGTACTATGTTTTTATTAATTGATATCGTTTAGTTTCTTTAGTTCATTCCATCGCGGATCAACCGGAGTATCGTCGGATTCTGAAGCATCTTCTACTTCGTCGAGCATGTTGTCCATCATTTCCTCTTCTTCGGAATCAGCCGACATACTGCCCGGCGCACGGTGCTTCTTAAGTAATGCGCTCATGGCGCGGTTGCACTTACCCAGCGGATGCACATGCTTGATAGGTATGGTCAATGCCACCGTATCATAAATCATGTAGGCGACGTTGAGAGTCTGGTCGCTTTCCGGAATCTCAAGAAGTTCGTCGGAGTCGTCGTTATAGTCGGCTCCGTACTTGACAAATATGTGGTAAGATGTATCGACAGGCCAGGGCAGGTCGTCAAGACATCTGTCGCATATCAATGTTATCTCACCCGCAATAGTAAACGTCAGCTCATAAAGGTCGCTTTTATGTACCACCTTAACGTGAACGTCAAGGTCGGCATCGCGCACATCGGCACTTTCCATATCCTCGAAAAACTGCTTTCCGAGTTTATAGTCGAAGTCGTGCGTACCTTCCGGCAATGACTTTAACGGGAGCTTATATGCTGAAAACTTTCCCACAATATTATTTATTGAAAAACCGTGCAAAGTTACTAAAAATTTCCATAAAACATAACTGACCGCGCAGAAAATTCACACCGAACGCTTTTTACGCATAAAAACAACGTCAAATGTGCATTAAATCGCGGTATAAGTCAAACGCAATCTTGATTTTCTCCTCATCGCAGACGCAGTTGACTTCGACCGACCCTACATCGCGCAACAATGTGAAATTGATGGCCTCGGAGTCGTTTTTCTTGTCGTGGCGCATATATTCGAGCAATGCCGGATAATCGGCACATCCGATATAATATGCTCCATAATGTTCAAGGACATAAGAAGAAAACCGCCGCAACTCATCGGCAGGAAATCCCATCTGCATGTGGCTTAGCACGAGCTCAACCACACACCCCCAGGCAACGGCATAACCGTGTGCTATCGGCCGGCATCGTTCAAGGGCCAGACTCTCGAATGCATGTCCGACCGTATGGCCAAGGTTAAGCGCCTTGCGCAGTCCCTTCTCGTGCGGATCCTCCATCACTATCCGGCGCTTCACCTCGACCGACTCCTTCAGAAGAGGCAAAAGGTCGTCGGCATTTTCGGCGGAAGGATTAAAAGCCATTAACCCGTCATACTGTTCCCTGCCCGACAGCAGTCCGTGCTTAAGCATCTCAGCATAACCCGACAGCACCTCCTCGCGTGGAAGAGTGTCGAAAAAGCATGTGGATATCACAACAGCAGAAGCTTCGCGAAAAGCCCCGATTTCATTCTTGAATCCATTGAAATTAATTCCGGTCTTGCCGCCTACGGCAGCATCCACCGCCGACAGCAACGTGGTCGGCACGTTGATAAAGCGCATTCCCCGCTTAAATGTAGCGCCGGCAAATCCGCCCATGTCGGTTATCACGCCTCCACCGAGATTTATCAGAAGAGAATGGCGCGTGGCCCCCTCTTTCTGCAATGCATCCCAGATTGACGAAAGCGTGGTCAGATTCTTATGCGAATCGCCGGAAGGCACTACAATGGAGCGTACTCCTTCGAGCGCAGGGCCTTCAATACGTGGCTTCACAAGACCCGCAACATTTTCATCCATAAGCACCCACGCGGAAGGATTTCCCATGGATTCCCTCAACGAGCCTATGGCATCGGCCACATCATTGGTAAATATCAGACTCTGATGCGTCATATAGAAGTTTTAAAGAAGTTCAACAACAGCGGAAGACGCTCAGCCATTTCGGGCATCGAGTCGTAGACTATATCTGCACCGGCATCCACAAGTGCCTGGCGCGGAACAGGGCCTGTAGTAACGCCGATAGTGAATGCACCGGAAGCGGCTCCGGCCATCACGCCCATCGGAGCGTTGTCTACGGCTATAGAATTTTCTGGCGACGCGCCGGCCAGCTCCATTCCCTTGAAGAACGGCTCCGGATGAGGCTTGCCGTGCGATACATCGCGCGACGTCACCCGGCGTCCTTCGGGGAAGGCACCGGGATAATCTTCGGACAGACGGTCTATAAGCGAATGTTGTCCTGAACCCGTGACAAGCACCGTCACGATGTCATGCGACAAAAATTCGGCCACCATCTTCTGTGCGCCCGGCATTACGACAGGCTTTCTTAGTTCATTAAAATAAACCGTCTTCCTGTGGTACAGCTCCGCCACCTCCTCAGGCGAAGCATCGCGCCCGAACGCCCGCTGAAACAGCAGATTGATGGTAGAGGCACCCGTGCGTCCCTCATACATGTAAAATTCATCAAGTGTACAGTCGACACCCTGCTCCATCATGAGCCGGTGCCACGCCTGCGCATGCAGAGGCATGGAGTCATAAAGAGTGCCGTCCATATCTATCAGCGCGGCCGACGGAGCAAAGCTCATCAGGTCGCGGCGCCGCAGATATTCGGCTATAGCTTTCTGTTCCATCATTTTTCTTTAACATTGGTGATTGCAGGAACCGAATCAAGCGGAGCTTCAATCAGTCCCTCCTTTATAAACAATAACGAGTCCTGAGCCGAAATAGTGTCGCCCGGCACATCGGCATCCATCGACGGCGATACGGGAGCCACTTTAAGGGGACCCAGACGGGCGGCCCGCGCCCCGCGCTGGAACACCCGGTCAATCTCTTTCAATAGATTGACACGCGTGGTGTCGACTATCGCAAGACGTTCTCCGGCATTGCCCGGCTTATATTTGGCACCGCCGAGCCTTATCTTCATGTCATCGGCATTCCCTGAAATATTTATACCGAATTTAAATGGCAGCGGCGACTTCAACACCGACACGTGGTACTTATAGTTCAGGTTAAGGTCATTAGACCCCATCACGGCAAGACGGTAACGGTCGAAGTCAAAGACAAACGGGAACAACTCTACCGTAGAATTGCGTATCAGAAGTTCGACACTCATGTCGTCGATTTTATTCCCTGATATTTTCTTATCCTTAAACATCAGCCACTTGGCCATCGTTCGGAATGTCTCCGCATCGAGAAGCACCAGATTGCTGCCGTTAAGCTTGACAGCGGCATCAAGCGTAGGCATTACTATGTTCATCGTGGAGTCTATATCGGACGTGGCCACGACATCGGCGCTGATTATACCCTCGAAGCTGTTCAGCAACGGCATCAGCGAGTCGACCGCCGGCATCATGCCGATAAACTCCTTGATTTTTATGCCGTCGAGCTGCAACCCCATACCGAAATGCATGTCGGACTTGGTCGGAGCCATATACAGAGCCGTCATGCGCGCGCTGCCTATATCGGAACGCGCCGAGAGGTTGCGCAGCGTCATCACACCTTCGTTGACCATCAGACGCCCGTTGAAGTCACGCATGTGCATGTCGGAATACACTATGTTGTCGGCATCTATTCTGATGTCGGCCCTCAGATTCATCGGTACAAGCAATGCGCCTATCGTGTCAGACGAGTTGGCCGCGTCGGCAAGTCGGTCAAGTTCAGCGGCGTCCATAGTCACATCGGCCACATCTCCCGACACACCGGCCTTGCCGGCATAAGAGGCACCAACATAAGCGGCCTGCACAAGTTCGTTGACATTCAGCGAATCACACTTGACTCGGAAGTCAATATTCAACGGAGCGCCACGGGTAATCGCACGCGTAATTCCGCGAACGGCACCATTTATAGTAAAGTCCGACCGTCCGGCATCGTATCGTATGTCGTTAAGCACTACACTGTCCGTGGAGAACGATATGTCGAAATGCGATATGCGGTTACGTATCGGGAAATGCGGAGTAAAAGCTCCTCCACGCTCTGCCGACAGATGGCCTGCGACGTTCCAGCGGCGCAACAATTTCTTGGCGTCATCACCCAGGTCAAGGCTGATCCGCTCATAAGCGACCGAGTCCGTGCGCGACCGTGAAGCGTACCGCGCCCGCAGAATCGACACCGCCGAATCCTGCGATATGCCGGGATTGCTCATAAGTATCGAGTCGTACCGGGCCTTGATTCTCTGCGGAACGGCCCTGCGCTTTCGCAAATGCGCCGTTACGTCCACATGTCCTTTCTGAAGCATCAGATAGTTAGACCTGTCGGTAAAAAAGGCCCTGCGTATATCGCCGAACAGCTGAAGCATCGGCACATCCTTTTGTCCTTCATACCGGCGCAGCATCGCGTTCCACGCCACATCGCGCAGTCTGACCATTGACGAATCGGCATCCTCATAGTTCAGCGCACCGATTTTCAACACTGCGCCGAAAGGCATGACCACCGTGCTGTCTGCACCGCGTGGTTTATTCAGGCATCCGGCTCCTATGTTGGCTTTGCTAAGCCCGACTTTCATACCTTCGTAGACTAACGATGCCGAATCAATTTTTACAGAAGCGGTCAACAACGAATCGACGCGCCTTGCATCTGTGACAAAAGATGTGTTTGTACCGAGCTTGAACTCAACGTCGCGTACATAAACCTCCATGCCGGAGTCAGGGACAATGTAGTTAACATCTCTCAATCCGAGCTTTCCGTCAAGAAGTATACGATGGAAACGCCCCACGTTCATGTCGGACAAGCGCATCTTTACCTTCGAGTCGAAGTCTACGCTTCCGGTAAGCTCGCCGGGCAATTCGGCTTTCAACGCCGCCGGAACCTTCGAAAAGTCCACATCGGCATTGACCATGGCATCGATGTAAGGATCAGAGGACAGGTTCGTAAACCGCCCCTTCAAATCGACCACGGCCCCGACAGCCGACGCCTGTAGTCTGCCGATTTCAAGCACCGCCCTATTGATGTCGCCGTCGGGTATGTTCATATTACCCTCAAAAGCAAAAGACTTAAGCTCGTATTTGCGGTCGTACAGCAACCGGCACCGAGGCACAGCCAGTCTGACATCCATCGACGGCAGACCAGAATCGACTCCGACTACGTATGGCGACAGCAACGTCACTTCCATGTCGATCCTCATATCGGTATCGATATCCCCTATCTTCTCCCGGTATGTGTCGGGCACCACCGACAGAAGGTCATCGGGCGACACTCCGCCGAGCGCCATGCCGAACCGGCTGAGAGTCATCGGCTCGGACAGGTTCAGAGACAGGTCAAATTTCGGCTTCAGGGCCCCTATCCCAAGCTCAAAATCGCTAAGCTCCACTATTTCCGGCCGTGAATAGCTCCATTTTACATTTCCGTTGATTGACATGTCAAGCGACTTGTAGCGCAGTTCCGGAGGCAGTAGCATGTCCATGCCGGCGTTCAGATCCACGTGGTAACCGCTGTCGTTACCGGTAAGAAGGGGCGACTTCCTCACGGTCAGTGCCAGATTCATGCTGTCGGGAACCGAATAATATCTTATAGGCAGTGAATCCTGTATCTCGAACCGGTCGATTCTGATGTCCGGCACCAGCAACGTTCCGGTTGAAGTCTCAACAGAATCAACCGAAGGATATGTGATGTCAAAGTTTGCAGTCTCGGCATCGTACACGACTGCGTTGATTTTCGATGCGCCGAGACGTATATCGGACAGACTTATGTTGCCTGCCAGCAGTGACGGCACATTCAGCGAGCCGTGAAAGCGACCAATGACCAACAGCGTATCGGCTTCGGCCGGCATCTTTGCACGTTCGGCTTCCGGCAGACCGTCAAATGCACGGCTTCTGATGACAAGCGAGTCGACATCCAGAATAAGATGCGGGAACGTGCGCCACACCGTAAGCTCGACTCTCGCCAGACCCACATCGGCATTAAGCAGTTGGTTAGCCTGTGAGCCGACTATAGAAGTCAGACGCTCAGGAGTTAGAATCCATGCCACACCGCACATGGCCAGCAATATGACAGCCACGGCCAAACCGACAATCCACGTAAACACCCGTAACAGACGTCCGGCAAATGAACGCTTACCGGCAGCTTTGTTTTCTACTTTCCCGTCCGGCATAATCAATCGTTCTTATTTTCAACTGCCACAGGGCGCGCCGTGATATGGAAACAACCCTGCTTTCGCTCATACTTGACATAGCACTTGCCCTCGGCGCTAAGTTCTTTCAGAATCTCGGCAAGCAGATTCTTCAGATCCTCCTGCGTACGGTTGACAGTCATTGAATCGCAGATAAATTTCGCATAGCTGATGTCGAAAGTCGTGCCGAACTGATGGGCCGACGTTTTGACTGCGTTAATGTTGCGCCGGCGAAGTTTCTTAATGCCGGTGCTCGTGCGCAGAACGCTCGTCACCTTTATTCTGTAACTGCCTCCGCCACGGGCCTGAAGCGTGTCGTTGAAACGCGCCCCGATTTCGCTCAGAAGGTCATAGGCTTCCGGCACAAGATACGGCAACGAATGAGTCAGATTGTCGACAAAATATTCCTTACACGACGCAATCTTCTTTACCGGACGACGCAGGTTCCACGCGTCCGATAAGCTTTCAATAGGTTTTATGCCAAGTTTTTCCGCCACGGCGAGCTGAACATGGTTACTGTCATTGAATACACGGCTGAGCGAGCCGCCAAGCGGATTCACGTGAAGCTTGACACAATTGAGGTCAGACATTGAATCAAGATGGCTCATAAATGCACTGTCGGCATCGGACACCGGCATATCGGCAAGAGCCTCAGCGACCTCCTTCATCACAGAGTCCGACGTGCCGGTGGCATTCGCCTTGTCCGGTACATCGTCCTCACGGGGCTCGTCAACCTCCTCATCCGTGTCGAAAGCTATCACATAACTGTCATTATCGGGATTGCCGCCGTCAACGCCGCATGCCGTCAACGCAAAAGACATCAGGCAGACACAAAACACGATATTATGGAATTTACGCATATACTTTATATGATTTGTCGAAAACAGAATGTAAAATTACGAATATCAAATAACAATAACAAAAATCGGGCGACAATACTTTCACAAGCATCATCGCCCTTCCATTCATGAGAAATCTATCTACTATTATTAGATTTTAGATTCTTAGAATGTTTTTTTTCGTTTGTTGTCTGGTAGTATTTATATTTTAATTCAGGCTTTTCACAACTGCCACAGTCGCGATTGTCGTTTATACAATTCAAATAAGTCAAAATAGCGATTAACTACAAATCAAGTAATATATAAAAACTCAATTCTATTGTTTGACAATGCAATATTAATATTTTTTTGATAACATTGCAACATCCGCAGGCATTATTTTTTGAAAACATGCTAAAGAACACATTTTGAATATGCTCAAATGTTAAAATCCATGTTTTACCTATCGAAATTACCTCTGATACGGCAGTTGACTATTCGGAAGGATAAGAGAATTTGTCAAACACGTAAATTCCAAACAAACCGTGCCTATATGTTATTATGACTTCGCTTCGGGGCGGAACTTTATATAATTCGACATCATCAATTTTCATTATTCTGTTTCCGGTCTTAAGCTCCACTACAGTTACAAATCGGCTGAAATCTCCCCTGCCTCTGCCTATATGGTGGAATTTACCATTGGTCACGATTGCAGTTTCACTTATCGGTCCGGATGCAAACAGCCGGTTTATTCCATCAAACAATCCGACACATGCACCGACGGCCATTACTCCGCAGGCAAAACCCAAAGTGACCGACATTAGCATGCCTACAAACAATCCATTCCCTTTCAGACCGTTTTTAAGTGTAATAATCAGGAAATATACAGAAACCGACAAGCATCCGCCAAACCAGATCCACCAAGGAACGTCGTAGAGTGTACGCTTATGCAGATCGAAGAAATAAAACAACACCGGAATATATACGGGAGCCAATACAACCCAATATACCCATTCGGGCAACAGTCTATACCAAGGCTTGCGTCTGTGCTTTTCAATATCGCACCCCGCAGAAACCCGACCGGCATTCTCCGAGGCATCCGAGCGCTTCAGATGCTTTAAAGGCCATTTGGTAAACAATCTGAATATGGATTTTCTATCGCACCAACGGCGGATATAGGTATAGCTGTCGCTGAACATTCCGCTTCGAAACATACAACGGTGCTTATTTTTGCGTGCCTCCCTGATTATTGCCATAGCTTCTTCCTCCCTGCCGTTATGGATGAGAGCCATAAGATAAAGAAGCCGGTCGGGGTCATGATCCATCCGGGATTCATCGGGATAAAAGAGGTCGGCATCAGGGTTATCCGCTATAAACCTTGTTATTTCGGCGGTCGCATCGTTAAATACCTGTGCAAATAGACTTTCAAGCTTGCTCTTGTCGGCCGTATCTTTAATCTCATAAGTAGCCAGCACTTGCCCTGAAAGAGAGTAAGCTCCTGTTCCGCGCAAGCTCATAGGCTCTTTCTTGTTTTCCGATGCGCCCCATATATCCCACCATAAGTCATCGGCATACATGGGTTTTACAGTGAGACGGGCTTCATCTGTCAGAAAAGACAGACAGAAGAAGTAGCCACCATCAACCTCAAAGTTGATATAGGAACTTTGGCGAAAGCCATATTTTCGGCTCACGCTACGTCTCACATCAGCTATTATTTTCTTATACTCCTTGTCGGTCATCGCCTTGCTATTCAAAACCTATTGTTAATGCTTTAACTGCGTAATTCCAACTCCAGATATATATTGCTCCCATCAGTCCAATACCAATAATAAGGAAAACAAGCAAAGCAATCCCGACATCTTTATGTCTATTTCTAAAAGCATAAACCACATTTACCGACTGCGCAATTATCAGCAATAGATTCGCCGCCAAAAGCCACCTGTTGACTTCTGCTGTACCGCCAACGAACAGCACAGCAAATGAGGCCGCGAACACAATCGCAAATAATACGATAATCACCCATTTTGCTTTATATATCAGTTTCATCGCTTGCCTCCTTCCCGATTTAACAATTCTTGTTTTGGAACAAGATCTATCGACTCAATCTTTGCAATGTCTGCGGCAATAGGGATTAAAGTCAGTTCCACGTTATAATCTTGTCGTAACACCTCAGCACCGGAGTATTCCCTAAGATTGAAAGTCCGACCGAATGATTTGCCATTATATCTGAAATAAATTTCATCAATATTAGATGTTGAGTAACCGTTTAACGGTGTTTCAATTACAATGTAGCCTTTCTGTTTTGCAATAATATCAAGAGTAACAAAACCGATAACTACCAATGAAAGACACGATAACGCACCACCCTTAACCCATCGACTTGCCTTTGATTGTTTTGGCACGATGTAACTGCCTATTGTCAATAAACAAACGACCCATGTAGCCCAATCATACATCTGACAAGTAATAAGGAAGCCTCTCGACAGCCATATCGCTATCCCAAACAATCCGATTATTGCCCAAAGCAAATAATCAATTGTTCGAGAGCGAACATCCTTATATATCTCCATGCCGATGACATATATGATAAAGGCTATCGTTATGTATTTCATTACGTAATCCATAATTAATACAATTTCAGACTCTTGCTTATCTATTATTTGGCTATTAAAATCAGTATCACTGCGATGACAAGAAAGCCGAAAAATCCGTTGGCAAGGTTGTTGTCGGCATGGTCTATGTCATTGAAATCTTCCGAACCATAGCGGATTTGCCTGTATGACACCTTCTGCCCTCGACGGAACAGCCGCATACACCCATACCGAAGCCCGGCTCCGATATGAAGAACCGCTGACCTGAACCATGAACGGATAAATATAGCTATCAATTCCATATCCTGTTATATCACTTTACGCTCGCCTGTCTCTATTTTTGAAATCTTGTTTGTGGCCCCGTCGACTTCCATGTAAAGTATATCGGTCACGTTATCATCGTTGGGATTAGGCTTGTATTTCACCTCAAATGAATACTTTTCCAATGGGAGGCCGTTTAGCTCGTCAAGATTATTTATTTGAAGCGTCCGGTCGGCGTGCCTGAAGTCGGTATCGTCCGAAACAATCGGGAGTGTCGTGGCTGACAGTTCTTCAGCAAGTTCTTTGGTGCAAAAATGTTCATAGAGCCGTTTCAAATCTGCCGCAGATGCGCCGACCGCTCTTTCGTTAAGATACAGAGCCATAAAATCGGCGATATAACTATTCCCATCAACGCCCATCTCATATTCAAGGACTGAGAGATTTGATGTGCCGTCGGGAAGAATCTGATACAGCATATTCCAACCGTCGTCCGTGTCTGGCAGAAAGCATCCAAATGATAAATATATAGCTGAGTCCGAAGCCCAGAATACATAGCCACCCCACTGCATCATATATTCACCTTCGTTGCCGACCACATCTTTTGTCCGTATCTCCTTGTCGAAATACACGACTTTATTGTCATAAGACAGGGTCAGAAACACAGACGAATCCCTTACTGCCCAATCATCCCGCCCGACTACGACTTCGTTGGAATCTTTTGTAGTTTTGACAGTCCAATGTCCTATAACTGTATCTTCAATTACCCTGCCTCTGACGATTTCAGAGTCGGTCACAATTACAGAATCTTCTGTCGGTAGTTGTTGTTGCGACGCATTGCCGAGCTTTCCCTGCCCGGAACAAGTCGCAATCAAGCCTGAGACTATAACTGCAGAAGCAATAACACTAATCAATTTTTTCATCGCTTGCCTCCTTCCCGCAATTCTTGACTGATTGTTGTACTTTTATTTTCAGATATACTCCCTGCTGTCTTTTATGGTCATAAGTCTTCAAGTATAGTATATTATTGTCATGCCAAAAGATATGGCGAAGTCCATCATCTTCTTGTTGATAAACAAAGGTTTCTCCGTCAAATTGAGTGTTTTTATATGATTCAAATTCATAAAACATATCTCCCTCTCGGCGAAAGAATCTCAAATCCAGCGGCCCATCGCAGTCATGTCCTGTCTGCGATACGTATATCCCGTTTGCATTTATAGCCGTATGTGATGCCGCCTCACATAGGTATTTGCCACTCTCAGCATCAAACCACCATACAGAATCGTCAAATGGACTGTCTGGTATAACGAAACCATACAACTTTAATTCCGGAAGATACAATAATTGTTGTTTGTCAAAGCCAAAATGCCCCTCAACAAAATCAATGATTTCTTGCCGCCTAACAGAATCAAGCCGTTCAAATTTATTCTGCGATTCTTTTAACACCATACTCACGATTTCGTTATCGGGAATGGAGTCTGCGGGAATAACATTATAGCGAGAATACTCTTTTTCTGTATAAGCATATTCAGCTTTGCCTATTTCCTCTACTGAGAAAACAGTTTGAGCGGATGCGACAGCAACACTTGCTATCACAATCAGCAACACCCAAAATCGTTTATCGGTCAGCTTCATATATAAGTTTGCCATTTTGTTTATAGTTCCAGAACTTGCGATAGCAGTTGCCTTCGCCATCGTAATATTTCCACACGCCAAATTCATTGCTGAAATCATCTTCCGGATTTTCGCAGTATGTAACCCATCCTTCACTTCGAAGGCTACCATCTTTATATAAATATAAATAACGAATATATGCGATAGAGTCGGGCACTCCGATGTAATCACCTATCGGACAAATCTGCAAATGATTGTAACTGATGCTATCCATTAGTGGTGCCATATTGTAGTCCTGCTCAAAGGTTGAAATCCTATTGATTGCAGCTATTGCACCTGCGTTTATGGGCAGCTCAACATAATAGATATCCGGCTCCTTTGTCCAACGGTGTTCTTCACTTATATATTGTGTAAGAACTCCATCATCTGAAGTGTATTCTATAACATATTCTTTATCGTTAAATCTGATATAGTCAAAGTAAATGCCCTTAAAGGCATACCCTCCATAAGTTTGCTCAAACCCTACACAGGACAACGACTCGGGCAGCCGTCCGTTGGCTGAAATATAAGATTCAATTCTATCGACGATTTTATCTCGATTGTCAATCTCGCCATTTCTTCGAGCTGACACGTTATATCCTATAAGGTAAGTTGCAATAATAACAATGGCTACAATCAGAACAAAAGCAATTGCAATTGAATATGCGATTATCTTACCAAATCTTTTCATCGCTTGCCTCCTTTCCTGTTAATACATTGATTTGGTACTACGTCTGATTCGGTATTGTATCCGGTGAAGAATGGCATTACATAATCCGTAAGGTCATGCTCTATATCATCCCATAGCTTCATTACATCAGTATCTGAAGTAATACTATACCATCGGTCCTCGTTAGTCGGCAATAAATCCCCAATTCTCTCCCTGACGGCGCACTCATATTCTTTTGGGAAAGCGGGTGCAATCCCGGTGTGCTTAAAATCATAATGCTCAAGCCAAAACCGCTCTGTGTATATGCCGAGGTTGAGTGTGAATCGTATCTGCATGGCATTATTCCATTTGTCATTCTGAATGTTTGCGCAATAACCTACCGAACCGTTGTACTTGAAAAAATGATTACCGCGCTTTTTGAACTCATTTTCCTTTAGGGAATCTGCAATCTTACCAAATATAAACGTGCGCTTCTCTTGAACATCCATTTTAGGCAACGATGGTTTATCGAATCGAATCATGATGCCTAATGCCAGTAAAACCACGGCTCCCAAAATTGGCGTTTGCCATGAGATAGTCCCCTCGACAGGATCTCCGTATCTGCTTGTTACTATGCTTGACGAATCAATGTCCAATAGATACATAAAGATTCCTATGCCAAGCATTATCGCCGAGCATACCATAAGGATGATGAATCCCTGACGCTGAAACCTATTCTTCATGGCCATTGTCATATGCGGAGTTAATTACCACCACGGATTTTTATATGATGCACGGCTGTCACCACTTTCGGGTTCGACAATATCAAGGTCTTTCCATTGCATAAATCTATCCCATTCGGGTGAGGCATATTTGGGATTAACGTGGATTTCACCGGCTCCTATATCGAAATCAAAGCGGAATGGCAGACGATTATCTCCCCACATACAGCGTTTTACTATCGCGGGGTTCTTGTAGCTCTGCCATGTGCCTACATAGGAGCGGTTCATATATCCGTCGCCGTCCTCATCTATATTGTCTACCTTAATGACATCAGGCGCATCCCCCGTGACATATCCGTACGCGCCGAATATACCGCGAAATACTCCGCTTCCATTTTGTTTAGAATCTTCCTTGAGCGAATAATCGGCGATGATTTTATAGCAGTCGGGAGAATCGGCGTCACGCTCAAAAACACGGTAGATTTTCTTGATTTTGACTTCTCCCGAAAAATCGCAGACATTCTTTTTAACCTTTGTCCGGCCTCTTACGGAGTATGCCACGGAATCCAACTTTACCGCATCAGGATAGAAATAGACCTCTATCCGTTTGAAATCATTGCCAAGCACACCGTTGACGGGAGCATCAAAAGTGTAGCTACCCCAATAACCGTATGTTTTTAGAAAGGTAGGCTCCAACTGAAGTTTCCCCTCAATGAATAGCTGAGTACAGTCCTCAAACAACTGCCCTTCAATAGGTATCAGATAAGTTTCATATAAATCGCTGTAATCCATTTGGTCAAGATCGAGTGCATTATTGTCTATCCAATAATACACTGCGCCAAGTGCGTCGCGCTCAATTTTGAGCGGACTTGTGTCTGTTTGCATAGAATTCCTATGACTTTGCGCCCATAGGTTGCAGGAGAGAGCAAAGCCAACACACAGAATCAGTATCTTATATAGTGTTGCCATACGCAAATTTACAATGAAAATTTCGTAATTCGGTGATAATATGGCAAGAAAAATCCGCATCTACACAGCTACCACCATGAAAATGCGGATAATGCGGATAATGCAGGAGTTAATCTTGATATTTGCCCGTTTGCAGAGCAAACATCTCTTTCTGACGCTCAATTTCCATGGTTAATTCTTCCTTTGTCGGGAGATATGTCAGATATTTTGCTGCGTATAGTTGCTTGCTATCTTTAAGGATCGAATACCGTGCTAAATCCTTGCTTGTTTCCGAGCAAAGGAGTAAGCCGATAGTCGGGTTATCGCCTTCCGAACATTTCAACTCGTCGTACATGCGGATATACATATCCATCTGCCCGATGTCCTCATGCGTAATTCTCGATGTCTTTAAGTCTATTAGCAGAAAACATTTAAGGATATAGTTGTAGAATACGAGGTCTATATAGTATTCACCTATGTCTGTTTTTATCCTCTGCTGACGGGCAACAAAAGCATAGCCTTTGCCAAGTTCAAGGATGAATTTTTGTAGGTGGTCGATTATTGCGGATTCAAGATTGGTTTCCGAATAAGCAACCTCTTGCGAAAATCCTAAAAATTCAGCGACAACAGGATTTCGCAGGAATTTATGTCAGTCTTTCTGATAATCTGTTGTAAGCCGTTTCATCTCATCTACAACTTCACCACGTTTTGATTCTGGTGTCTGGAGCAGACGATGATAATATTGAGAGCCAATGTTGCGGTCAAGGGTTCGGACGCTCCAGTTCTCTCCGATAGCTTCCATCATATACCAATCACGCTCGTCATCGTCTTTAACTCGCAGCAATCTTTCGTAGTGTGACCACGATAAATTGGGGATATTATATCTGATTTCAAATTGGTCAGACGGTGTCTGACCTTTTGACGGAATTAACACAGAAGATTGGTCAGACAGTGTCTGACTAATTCGCTTTGATTCAGCAAGCAGTGCTTGCTGAATATCCAAACCTCTGAACAACAGATAGAACTTTTTAAAATTTTTTATTTGAGTAAGGCTGTAACCTTTGCCATATTCTGCCGTTAACGCTTCGGATGCAAGTTCTATAATCCGTTTGCCGTATTCAGCACGCTCCCGGCCATACTGCTCCTGTTCAACGATTCTTTTTCCAACAAGCCAATTTGCAGCGACTTGAAAGAGGTCTGCGGTCTGATATGCCTTTTGTTTGGCGGTATATACTATCGCTTTTATATCGCTGATAAATTGAGCGTCATCAGCGTTGATATTATTGTATTTATTCAGATCGGATTTCATTTTGCAAAGTTACGAATTTTATTGAGAATCAGGGCTGTTATCCGAGGGTATTCACAAGGTACTGTTTCATTTCCTCGTAGATGTCGCAATCGCGGGCGAAAGCCTTACTTCCCTCTTTATGGCCCGATAGCGCACCGACAACATTGGGGTCTTTGACCTCCTTGTAAATATTGCCGAGAAATGTTCGCCGGACACGTAAGTGGCATGAAACGACTCTCTACCGGTGGTGTCCTCAATCTTCAGTTCCTGATAGTCGTAGCGGTCAAGGGTGTCAAGGGCGTATGTATAATCAACGACAACATCAAGCAATGAACAGCTTGTAGTCCAGATAGAGAGCCGGGAACAATGACCTTATTCGGGAACGAATGCACGGTAATCCTTAGGCGACATGCCTACAAGATGCTTGAAGTATTTTCCGAAAAACGACTGATTGGCAAAATTGAGCTTCGTGCTTATCTCCTGGACAGTCATGCCCGTGTTGCGCAACATGATTTTAGCCTCCATTATGACATACGAGTCAATCCAGTCGCCCGCAGTGCGCCCGCTTGCCTCCTTTACCATGGCCGACAGGTGTTTCGGACTGACACACAGTTTTTCGGCATAATACCCCACCGACCTCTCGGTTCGGAAATCACGTTCGACATACTGTATGAAATCATACAATATAGCATCCTTGCGCCTGATTTTGCCGACATTCTTGTCCGACGAATGCTCCGAATAAAGCCCGAGAGTCTCAAAAAACAGAGCTTTCAGCATCGACCCCACCGTCTCCGTGCGAAACGGGCGGTCGCCGGAATCGTAGGCCTTCTTGCGCAGAATGTTGTAGAGTTCAAGCTGATTCTGGGCCTCTTCGTCCGACAGCTTGATCACGGGATGATCCATCACACTTACCATGCACGGCAAAATACGCGACATCGACGGCAAAGTATCACCGAGATAGTCGGAGCTGACCATGATGCAGTGGCCGCGGAAATCGGCCGACGCCTGATAGCTGTTAACCACATGGCCGGGCCTAAGCACCATGATGCAATTTTTGGCGAGGGTAAACGTGCGCTGGTCATAGTTAAGAATCAGGCTGCCGTTCTCACACATTATGGAAAGGATAAAGTCAATCTTGGCCGGCAGCGTCAAGCCGCTTATCTTCGACAGGCTGTCAAACAATGCGATGTTATCCACACAGGCCGCAATAGGCGAATTGGACGGGATGCGGTCGATAGTTCTTATTTCCATATAGTCAAGAGATGCTTCATTGTCATATTGCAAATGTATGGATACTTTGCCAATCATGCACTATTAATATATTTAATGAATGTTATAAATTGATTTTTTGCCGTTGCCACACACTCAGCAACCGGAACCGGAAGCGAAATTCCTATGATATACGAAAAATAATCGCTATTTTTACGCATTCATTCACAGACATGAGAAAAGTAGTTTTGCCTTTCGCCATAAAAGTATTTCTGTCGTTGATCGTCATCGGTGCCGTCCGGGCATCGGCGGCGCCAGCTTCCGCCATAACTCCCGCCGATGTAGAAAGAGTCCTCAGCCGCCTTGACAATGAACTCGAACAGCGTGAACATTACCTCAGACTCCACGAACACAAGATTGACTCCCTGACGGAGTTGCTGGCCGACAGACAGCTCGACGCATCGGAACGCCTGCGCATCATCGAAGAGAAAGGCGACCTGTACGACGGCTACCTGTCGGACTCTGCTCTTGTGTGCTACACCGCCGGATGGAACGAGGCCATAGCGGCGGGCGACAAAGACCGCGAAATCAGATTCAAGCTAAAGTCTGCCGTATGTCTGCCTTTGGCCGGATTTGTAGGCGACGGTGTAAGCCGTTTCGAATCAATCGACCTTGACTCGCTCACGCCCGAACTGAAGGAGCTTGCGCTTGAATGCGGGCGTCAGCTCTACAGCTACGTGGCGGCATTCTACTCAGCCTACCCGACCGAATACGACAAATGGACATCATTGTCCACCGACCTTCAGAAAAGACTCCTTGAGATGCTCGACCAGGAAAGCCCAAAATATTTGCTGAATCAAGGCGAGTGACATGTTCATGACCGGCAGACACCGACAGGCCAAAGCCATTCTGCTCGAACTTCTTGAGACGGTGCCCGTCGACTCCAACATCGCGGCGCGCGCGGCCAACATCATCAGCCAGGCGGCCGCCATCGACGGACTTAAAGACGAACAGCTGTATTATCTGGCCATATCGGCCATAGCCGACATCCGTTCATCTACCCGCGAAGTGACCTCGCTGCAACAGCTCGGAATAAACCTCTATGAATCTGACGACATCGAACGTTCACGCACATACCTGGCCCGCGCACTCGACAACGCCGTAGAGTGCCAGGCCGCCATGCGGATGCTGCAGACGTCAAAGGCCCTGCCGGTAATCGACAAAGCGCATCAAGAGGCTATGCGGCTCGGACGCATAAGGCTGTACATGGCCATAATGTTTTTGGTATTGCTCATGGCATGCCTCATAGCGGTGCTGGCCATGCTGAACCGCGAAATGAAACGCATGAAGGAACTCCAGAGGCATCTTGAAAGCGCCAACAAGCAGAAAGAAATGTATATGGGACACTTCCTGAGCCTGTGCACGGTATATATGGACAAGCTCAATAAGTTTTGCCAGATCGCCATTAGAAAAATCACCACCGGTCACACCGACGAACTGCTGAGACTCATGAAGTCAGGACGATTTATCGGAGAGCACACCCATGAATTTTACGAGACATTCGACAAAGCCTTCCTGCACATACACCCGACATTTATCGATGATGTGAACAAGTTGCTGAAACCCGAAGAACAGATAGTGCCCGGCGAGGGAGAGCTGTTGAACACCGACCTGCGGATCCTGGCATTCATTCGCCTTGGAGTCGAGGATAGCCCGACCATAGCCCAGACACTCAACTATTCACTCCACACAATATATTCCTACCGCAACCGTCTTAGGAACAGAGCCATCGACAGAGACAACTTTGAATCGGACATTGCCGGACTGGATTAGAACGCCATCGAGTCTCGTTAACATTTATTATGTGACCGTAGCCATGTTAAACTTTACTAAAGCTATTGTCTGTATTCAAATATGGTCTTAACTTTGTTGGACAATGAAATCATTCTTGCAGATTCAACCAATCTTATAATATACCAAATTTGCACACATTAAAGACAATAGCAATCTTGCTTGTCCTTATATGCACACCTTTTAAGATTTTCGCACTCGATCCGCCGTTAAGAGCTACGTCGGAACAAGTAAAAGAAAAGCTAAAGGAACTTGACAAAGTTTTGAGCAAAAGGGCAACGTACCTTGCCGACCGGGAACGAAAACTCGACAGCCTGTCACTATCGATAGGTACGAATCCGGCCGACACCGTTGCCGCGTATCTTTCTTTAGGCGAATCAATGCCGTCATACTCCGTGGAGGGCGCGATAAAATACCTCAACAAAGGTCTCGCATTGGCAGAGGCAAATCAAATGGACGACTACGCCACCGAATACCGGCTGGCACTTGCAAGCATATATCCGTCAAACGGATTCATTGCTGAAGCTCTGAACATGTTCAGCCAGATAAATATCGACGAGTTGCCTAAACACATGCACGCCAAATACTATTGTTCCGGCGAAAAAATGTATGAGGAGATTCTCGAATACTACGCCAACACCGATGTCGACACCGAGGCATACAAATCGGAATGCGCCAAGTTTCGGCAGAACGCAATGTACTACTTCCCGCCAGAATCATCCGAATGGCTTCTGAGGGAGGCAAAACAATATGCATCGGGAATCAGCATCCGGGCCGCGCAGATTTCACTATACGACTTAATAACCAGCCTTGAAGACACCGACCCGATCTACACCGAAGCTACTCAGCTGATGTCGAAATGCACCTTGATGCCGGAACTCGAACACGACCACATGTACTATCTCGCCTCGTCGGCCATCAGCGAAATCAAGCGCGGCGACCGCGACGGAATGGCGTTGCACCTGACCGGACAGCAACTTTTTGACTACGGCGACATCGACCGCGCACACTCCTATCTGTCAAAAGCCATAGAGTCGATACCCGAACCGGGAGCGCAATCATTTCGCAACGAGGCTCTTATAAAGACCCTCATGACCATTGAAGAAAGCTACGATGCGAAGATGAACAACAACATTCGCCTGCTGTCGGTGCTGATCATAATGCTGATTTTATGGGTAGTGTTCGTGTCGATAAGCCTTAGGCGCAATAAAAAGATTATCAGACAGCTGTCCCACGAACGTCATCTCGTCATCGAAGCCAACAACGCAAAGGAGACTTTCCTAAGGAACTTCCTTGAACTGGGCATAGTGTCATCACGCAGACTTGCCTCATTCTGTCGGCTGGTGACACGCAAAATCGCGTCAAAGCAGTTCAGCGACATCTACGAGACATCCAAATCAGGCAAAGTGGTAGACGAACAACGGAAACAGTTCGTAACCATATTCGATGCCTCGCTTCTGAGCATATACCCCTCGTTCATCACCGAGGTCAACGCCCTGCTTCGGCCCGAAGAACAATATAGCCTGCAAGACAACCACCTGCCCTCCGAACTCCGGGTGCTTGCGCTGACCCGCCTCGGCATCGACGACGTCAACCAGATTGCGGAAGCCATGGGATTCACCACCAGCACCGTATATGCATATCGCACAAAAGTGCGCAATAAAGCAATAAACAAAGATACTTTTGACTCTGACATAATGAATATCGGGACTTTATCGCCTTTTTCCGAACCTTCGTGAACTTTTTGCAAGGCCCGGGTGTTATCTACACATCAAAAAAAATAATTAATCACATTTAAGCACTTGCCACATGAAAGATATCAAGGCGACCCTACTGGAACGTAGAAGCATCCGACGCTATGAACGCGAATCCATTCCCGATGAGACCATCGAGTTCATCTACGACGCTATCTGCAACACTCCTACAAGCTACAACGGACAGCAGTTTTCTGTAATTGATGTCTATGACCAGCCTATGAAGGAACGTCTGTATGAACTGATAGGCCAAAAACAGATCAAGACCTGCAGCCACTTCCTGATCTTTTGTGCCGACTACAATAAAATCACACAGATATCCGAGGCAAAGCTTATAGACATGCCCGATTTCCACCATACAGCCGACGGCGTAATTGTAGGCGTAGTGGACGCTACTCTTGCCATGATGAACGCCCTCGAAGCGGCCGAAGCAAGCGGGCTTGGCACCTGCCCTATCGGCTATGCCCGTACGGCGGCTCCCGAAGCGCTCGCCCGTCTGCTGAAACTTCCTCCACGCGTGTTCGTGGTGTGCGGTCTCGCCATCGGAGTTCCGCGCGAGTTTCCCGACATGAAGCCCAAGCAGAAACGCTCGTTAGTGATTCATCCAAATCTCTACCGGCAGGACTCAATGGTTCCCGAACTTCTCGAATATGACGAGCAGATCAAAGAGTTCAACGCCACAAGAAGCGGAACTAAGACCGACAATGACTGGGCATCTCACATAGTGGACTACTATCAGGAGGCTATGAGCTACTGCACCCTCGACGCACTCCGCAGACGCGGGTTCGACGTGAAGCGCTGATGCACTTACCAGCCGTCCGCGCAACATCCTTTACACGAAAAGGAACGATTGTCGGGCCTACCGGCATGTTTACAATAAAATTTTAGACAATCTCTTATTCGGCGGAATTAGTTTTTTCCGCCGATTTTGTGTAAATTTGCCAACTAAAACAAACAGCCAGACAGGAAATGCTACGGATAAAGCGATTATATCTATTTATGCTTCAGAGCTTTTTGCCTCTGTTCATGATGACATTCGTGATATGTCTCTTCATCGTGCTGATGCAGTTTCTCTGGAAATATATCGACGACCTTGTAGGCAAAGGCCTGGAAATGAGCGTCATCCTTGAATTGTTCATGTATGCCGCCCTGACCATGGTTCCGCTGGCTCTGCCATTGGCCATACTCCTGGCATCGCTAATGACGTTCGGCAACCTCGGTGAACAGTTTGAGCTCACGGCCATGAAGGCCTCGGGAGTGTCGCTCATAAAGTCAATGAGGCCTCTGATAGTGCTGATGGTGTTTGTGGCCATCGGAGCGTTCTTTTTCCAGAACAACGTGCTTCCTATAGCGCAGACCAAGATGTACACACTGCTCTATTCCATGCGACAGAAGTCGCCGGAGCTTGACATACCGGAAGGCGTATTCTATGACCAGATAACCGGATTCAATATATTCGTAAATGAGAAGGACCGCGAGACCGGTATTCTGCACGACCTGCTGATATACAATGTCAGCAAAGGTACCGACAACGCCACCATCATATATGCCGACTCAGGCAAAATGAGCTTCACCGACGACAAGGAACATCTTTTTCTGACGCTTTGGCACGGAGAGCAGTTTGAAAATCTGCGCGAACAGCAAGGCATGTCGTCAAGCAATGTCCCCTACCGTCGCGAGACATTCGACAACAAGGAAGTTATGATCGCTTTCGACGCCAACTTCAACCGAATGGACGAGAGCGGAATGCGCAATCAGTACGTGGGCAAAAACATCTCCGAACTGCAGGCCACCATCGACTCCGTCAACACCCGTGTAGACAGCATTGGCGACGTCTACGGCAAATCGATCAAAGAAATCCCTTATTTCAGCATTAACTATTACCGGTATGTCCGTACCGACACCGGTATGGTGGCCACACATCAGAATGAAGTCCAGATGAAGGAACCGCTCAATCTCGACTCCATATTCACCGGAGCCAATCCGGCATTCAAAAAGTCATATCTCAACCAGGCTCTCGGCAAAGCCAAGAGGGCTAAACAGGATTACGAATTCAAATCGCTTACCATGAGCGACGACCGCAGAGTGATACGCCGTCACGCCATCGAGCTTATGAAGAAGTACACCCTGTCAATGGCATGTCTGGTATTCTTCTTTATCGGGGCGCCGCTCGGAGCCATAATCCGCAAGGGCGGACTGGGAACTCCGTTGGTAATATCCGTGTTCCTGTTCATATTCTACTACATCATAGACAACACCGGCTATAAGATGGCCCGCGACGGCAAGCTTGAAGTATGGGAAGGAATCTGGCTGTCGACATTTGTCCTCCTGCCATTAGGTATATTCTTCACATACAAGGCCGTAAACGACTCCGCTGTATTCAACAAGGATGCTTACGTCAACTTCTTCCGAAAACTGTTCGGAACGGCCGAGACCCGCAAACTTGAGGTTAAGGAGCTGATTATGGACGATGTCGATGTAAATGTGGCGCTTGATAAAATTAAAGAACTGAACGGACAGTGTCAGAATTTCCTTGACAGGTATGACAACCGCCAGACATACCTGCAATATTGGCTTGAAGGTTACGACCGGCGTCAGATACACTCCATCAGTGCAAGCCTCGAACATCTCGTTGACTATCTGTCAAACTCTTCAGTGCGTGTGATAATCCTCAAGCTTATGGAGTTGCCTATCATGCGACATCTGTGGCTCTACCGTCCGTCGGACTACCGATGGCTGTCATGGACATTCATAATCCTGTTCCCGGTCGGTGTGCCTTTGTATCTGCTCGGCTTACGCAGTCAGAAGCAGCTTAAAGAAGAAATCCAGCACATAGTGACTACCGACAACGAATTGGCAGTGCTGTTGCAGACCGACATAGACTCCTCTAAACAAGAATAATCGAAAAATAAAAATATGAGCGACATAAAACTTGACTCAATCGAAGATGCAATCAAAGACTTCCGCGAAGGGAAGTTCCTTATAGTTGTAGACGATGCCGACCGCGAGAATGAAGGCGACCTGATTGTTGCGGCTGAAAAAATCACGCCTGAACAAGTCAATTTCATGCTTAAGAATGCCCGCGGAGTGCTCTGTGTGCCATTGACCATATCACGTTGCGAACAGCTTGACCTGCCCCATCAGGTGCAGAACAACACCTCCGTACTCGGGACCCCGTTTACAGTCACCGTCGACAAGCTCGAAGGTTGCTCGACCGGAGTCAGCATCCACGACCGTGCGGCTACTATACGCGCCCTCGCCGACCCCTCTTCCACTCCCGAGACATTCGGCCGTCCCGGCCACATCTGCCCGCTTTATGCACAGGACAAAGGTGTGCTCCGCCGTTCAGGCCATACTGAAGCATGCGTCGACATGGCCCGTCTGGCCGGACTACAGCCGGCGGCCGCGCTTATGGAGATAATGAGCGACGACGGTTCAATGGCCCGTCTGCCGGAACTGCGCAAAAAGGCCGATGAATGGGGCGTGAAGCTGATATCTATCGCCGACCTCATCGCCTACCGCTATAAGCAGGAATCTTTGGTAGAAAAAGGCGTGGAAGTCGACATGCCGACCAAATGGGGACACTTCCGTATGATTGCCTTCAGACAGAAGAGCAACGGCCTTGAACATATCGCCATAATCAAAGGCGACCTGGCAGGAAGCGACGAACCGGCACTTGTACGTGTTCACTCGTCATGCGCCACCGGCGACATATTCGGGTCGAAGCGATGCGACTGCGGCGATCAGCTCCACCGTGCGCTGGAGATGATAGAGAAGGAAGGACGCGGTGCTGTCGTATACCTAAATCAAGAGGGTCGCGGCATCGGTCTGATGGAAAAAATGAAAGCCTACAAACTTCAGGAAGACGGCATGGACACCGTTGACGCCAACGTATGCCTCGGACATCTCGCCGACGAACGCGACTACGGCGTAGGCGCTCAGATACTTCACGAAATCGGAGTGCGCAAGATGCGTCTCATGACCAATAATCCCGTAAAACGCGTAGGCCTGGAATCATACGGACTTGAAATCACCGAAAACGTTCCCATCGAAATCGAACCGAACGAATACAACATCCGCTACATGAGCACCAAGCAGACCCGCATGGGCCATAATCTGCACATTAACAAATAGACAAATCCAACTTAGGATAATCGAATTAGCTTCAGAGGCCGGGAAATGAATCCCGGCCTCTGTTTTTATTACAGTCTAAAGACCTCATGTTGCATTTGAACAATTTCAAAGATAAAACGCTTCGGTCAGCTCATGATATTCTTCGGAACCGATACGTAGTTCGCCGTATTCGGCCGTGAACGTACCGTCGACCGAAAGCTCCCAAAGAGTTCGCGACGGCATAGTCGATGCTCTCTTAGTAAACACGGATATTTTACGGGCAATCTTCATCCTGCGCATTTCGGCCTCAAACGTCACGTCTGAATCAAATTCAGCAGGCAATATCATCGACAGACGTCCTGACGGCGTCAAGAGCCCATCGGCACAACGCCTAATCAACGAACAGTAGTCAAGACCGTCGCCGTGACGCGCCATGCTCCGTGCATAGTCCGGTGACTTGACCTGGGCCTTATAAAACGGAGGATTGCTCACGACAAGGTCATACGGGCCATGCAATCCGCAATCTTCCGCCGCTATACGGTTGAAATCACCGCACGACACACATATTCTATCAGCCCAGGGAGACTGATTTACATTCCACACCGCCTCATCGACAGCTTCAGGAATTATGTCTATAGCATCAATCTCGGCCACAGGCGACCGCTGTGCAATCATAAGCGCGATTAACCCGGTACCGGTACCGACATCAAGCACACGCTCAACGCCGTCAACACCGCACCACGCGCCGAGCAACACTCCGTCAGTGCCAACTTTCATTGCACTGTTGCTGTTACGTACTGAAAAACGTTTGAATCGAAAAACCGATTCTCTATTCGGATTGATTCCCATAACATAGGCAAAGTTAAACATAAAGTCGGGAGATATGTTTATATTAGCATAAAAAGTTGTAACTTTACAGAGAATCTACTTAAACGGACTAACGATGAATATAGTATCTTCCAAATTCGAAATCAGTAATTCAGATGTAAACAAATGCCCGGCCGGATGCCGTCACGAATACGCATTCATCGGACGGTCCAACGTCGGCAAGTCGTCGCTGATCAATATGTTGACCCGGCACAAGGGTCTGGCAATGACATCGTCGACTCCGGGTAAGACCACGCTTATAAACCACTTCCTCATAAATGACGAATGGTACATAGTCGACCTTCCGGGATACGGTTATGCCCAACGCGGCAAGGAGATGCAACGCAAAATACGCAAGATAATCGAAGACTATATTCTTGAACGAGGACAGATGACCAATCTGTTTCTGCTTATAGACTCGCGCCATGAACCACAGAAAATAGACCTGGAATTCATGGAATGGCTTGGCGAAAATGCAGTGCCTTTCTCGATTGTATTCACCAAACTTGACAAGATGTCGTCAAACGCGGCCAAGATAGTCACAGGCAAATATCTTGAGACCCTCAAAGAGCAGTGGGAGGAACTTCCGCCTGTGTTCTACACATCAAGTGCCAACGGGCGCGGACGCGAAGAGCTGCTTGACTATATCGAGGAACTGAACAAACTTCCGCTTAACTGCGAATAGAAGTACCGAGGCAAGGCAATGGGCGAAAAATACTTTACGGACGAAGAGCGCATAAAGCTTCTGGATGTCACCAAAAATCTGATGTTGGCGACACGCGATGTCGTGGAGAAAAACGATGTCAGACGCATACGCTCAGTCATCGAAAAAGGTGTTGTCGAAAACCACTTCCGACGCGACCGGTTCGGGTTCAACCCTACTCTGCACTATCTGTCGACGGCATTGGCCCTGTGCGAAAAGGTCAGTCCCGACCGCAACATGATTATAGCCATACTTCTTTTCTCCCTCTGCCAAAGCAACGTACTCGCCGAGGAAGACTTGAAAAAAGAATGGGGCGACGACATCGCACGGCTTATTCACGGATTGCTGAAGGTGTCATCGCTTTACAGCAAGCAGGCGGCCGTTGAGAGCGACAACTTCAGAAAACTGCTCCTGACGTTTGCCGAAGACATCCGCGTAATCATAATCATGATAGTCGACCGACTCACGCTCATGCGCGCCATCAACCATCACCCCAACGAAAAGATGGTACACGATGTGGCCTATGAGTCCAACTATCTGTATGCTCCCCTGGCACACCGATTAGGTCTGTACGCCATCAAGTCGGAGCTTGAGGACATGTCGCTTAAGTATACAAACCGAACCACTTACACCGACATTGCCCATAAACTTAACGAGACAAAAGCCAAACGCGATGCCTACATCGAATCGTTCATACGTCCGATAAAGGAAAAGCTGAACGCCACCGGCCTTAAATATGAAATCAAAGGCCGCACAAAGTCGATTTATTCAATCTGGAATAAAATAAAAAAGCAGAAGAACGACATCGACCAGATATACGACCTGTTTGCCATCCGTGTAATAATCGACACAGAACCCGCAAGGGAGAAGAGCGACTGCTGGCTGGCCTACTCGGTCATAACCGACATGTACCAGCCCAACCCTTCAAGAATGAAGGATTGGCTTAGCATACCTAAAAGCAACGGATATGAGTCGCTGCACATCACCGTCTACGGTCCCGACAACCGCTGGGTAGAGGTACAGATACGCACCAAGCGTATGGATCTGATTGCAGAGAAAGGTCTTGCCGCCCACTGGAAATACAAAGGCATCAAGAGCGAGGGTGCCCTCGATGCGTGGATGAACAATGTGCGCGATATTCTCGAGACTGCGGAGACCGGGCCTATGGAGCTGATGAAGAACATGAAGATGGACATCTACGAAAAGGAGGTGTTCGTATTCACGCCCAAAGGCGACCTTTACAAGCTTCCGTTCGGAGCCACGCTTCTCGACTTCGCGTTCCACATCCACTCGCGTCTCGGCATGTCATGCGTGGGAGGCAAAGTCAACGGACGCAACCAGAAGCTTAACTATAAGCTTAAAAGCGGCGACACCGTGGAGATACAGACATCTTCCACCCAGACACCCAAACTCGACTGGCTGAACTTTACAGTGACGTCGAAAGCCCGCAACAAAATACGCCAGAGCGTCAAGGAAATCGAAAGCCGTCAGGCAAATCTCGGCAAGGAGCTGCTTGAACGACGTTTCAAGAACCGCAAAATAGAGATGGTCGAGAGCACAATGACCAAGCTCATCAAGAAGACCGGCTACAAGACGGCTACAGACTTTTACGATGCCATAGCGTCGGGAGAAAAGGATGTCAACGACGTAATCACCGAATACGAGAATCTCGACAAGAAAGCGGCCGACGCCGGCGAGACCAGATCGGCCGGTGAGTTCAAGCTCATGCAGCCAGACGAACAGTCGGCGGCAAGCGACATACTCGTCATCGGCGACGACATCAAAGGCATAAACTACCGTCTGTCGAAATGCTGCAACCCCATATATGGCGACGACGTGTTCGGATTCATATCAGCCGAAGGTGTCATTAAAATCCATCGCCACGACTGTCCAAACGCCACAAATATCAAAGACAAGTATCCTTACCGGATCATACCGACGCGCTGGTCAGGCAAACTCGGCCATCAGTTCGGAGCCACCCTGCGTATAGTAGGACATGACGACATAGGCATCGTGGCATCCATCACGTCGATTATCAACAAGGAGAAGGACACCGCACTGCGGAGCATCTCCATTGATTCAAACGACGGCATATTCCACGGCTACCTTGTAGTAGGAATCAACGACACAGTAGCCCTAAATAACCTTATTAAAAAGCTAAAAACCGTAAAAGGAGTAAAAGATGTACAACGTAGCAAGTAAATCAATCATTGCCGCAATGCTGGCTTCGGCCATCTGCTTCAGCGGATGCTCATCAAAAAGCGCAGAGCGCATCGAAGCTGAGAAACTTATCGCAAACGCCGATTCTGCCCTGAAAGTGCAGAATTACGACGAAGCAATAGCCATTCTCGACTCGCTCAAGGCCAAATATCCCACCGAAATTGACATCCAGCGCCAAGGCATGCACTTACGTCCGCAAGCCATCGAAGGCCAGACGATACGCGAACTTCAGACCACCGACAGCCTCAGGGCCTACTACGAATATGTGTCAGACTCACTGAAGCAATATTTCACACTTGTCCATAATCCAGAACTCGGCGAAGACTATGACTACTATGTCATCAAAGAATACAAGAACAGCAATCTGTTCAACCGCACCGGACTTGAAGCCCGTGTGGAACCTTCAGGCGAATTGCGCCTGATATCGTCGCTTGTCGGTCATCCCGGAGTGAAACATACGAAGATTACACTTTCATCGAAAAGTGCCGGACAACTTGTCGAATCGGCAGAAGTGCCCTACGACGGTGAACGCAACTACCGTTCAGGCTCAACCGAAATGATTACATTTATCGGAGCCGAATGCGATACCTTGGGCCACTATCTGACCAACGACGCCCCGCGCGACGTGACCCTTGCCTTCCGTGGAGCAAAAGTCCACACAATGCCGTTGAGCAAAAACGACAGAAAGTCGCTCGAACTAAGCTACAAATTCGCACAGGCCACCGCGCAGCACCGCAAACAGGTTCTCAAACTCGACTATCTCAACAAACAGTTAATGATAGCCCGCGACCAGGCCGCCCGCACAGCCAAGGATCCGGAGTAAACAGTATTCTACAAACCCTGACGGTCAAGCCACTTGAATATATAGTCATATAGAGGCTCGCGTACACCTTTGCCCGACAGCACAAGGTCGTGCAGACCGCCGTAGACCGTAACCTCCGTCACAACCGGCCCCAGACGACGGCCGTATTTCGAAATATCCTCGACATCGAGTACAGCATCGGTGCATAAATACATGCTGTCCGGATCGCCATTCTTAAACGACCGGTCGGAATGCATCAGCAATATTGGCACACGGATATCGGGGTCGTCCTGTATGACGCTCTGGGCCGCGTCGATGGCGCGGATCCAACCGCTGTCGACGTTCGGCGACACAGCAAGCTTCCACGAAGTGTCATAGTGCCATTCACCGTCGTAATCGGCGAGAAGACTGCGTGCATAGTGGTCGCCTCCGCCTTGCGGAATTGAGACGTCAGGAAATAGCCTTGCCACTCCCCTGACCATTGGAATCAGGAATTTTTCTTGAAATTTCGTTTGGTTCCAGTCGAGAAACGGGCTATTCAGAATCAAAGCACGAATCAGGGTGTCGGGATTTTCATTCATATACAGCGACGTGGTAAGCCCACCTGTAGAGTGCCCCATAAGAACAATCTCACGGTTGCCGTCGCGCTTCATCTGAGCCAGCGCCGAATCTATGTCGGCAAAATACTCTTTCATGTCCCTGACCTGAAACATCTTCTGGCCGGCAATTATCGACCGTCCGTACTTACGCAAGTCCACGGCATAGAAGTTGTAGCATGAGTCGACAAAACGGTCGCCCATCTCCGCCTGAAAGAAGTAGTCATTGAATCCATGCACGTAAAGCACACCCTTGCCGGACGAACAGTCAGACAGCTTTCTGACTATGGTGCAACGCACCTTGCCGGAGTAATCATCGGGCTGGTCGACGTAGCGCATCTCGTAGCCGTCGCCAAGTACGTCGGGACGCCACTGTGCAAACGAGGTGACGCTCCCGAGCAAAACAAACAGTAATGTAGAAATAATCTGTCTCATATCTTCAATAACGAATTATCCCACGAAAATGTTAAAATTCCGTGGGATAATTTATAATTTAAGCAGTACGGTAATTTATCTGAGCCACTTGAACAACTCCATATACGACACCTTCTTGCCATAGCGAAGAATTCCGTTACGGTAGATTCTCGCCGCAAAGTAAGTGAAAAGTATCGCACAGCCATACAGCACGCCTATGCTCGTCAGCAATTGCCACACAGGCACGTCGTAAGGCAAGCGCGTCATCATAACTATCGGCGAAGTAAACGGTATGATCGAACACCAGACACCGAGCTGTCCGTTTGGATTCTCTATGCACGACTCGCCGATAAGCAGGGCAAACACGATTATCATCATCACCGGAGTAGTGAACTGGGCTGTATCGGACTGCTGGTCGACAGCAGAACCGAATCCGGCAAACAGAGCGGCGTAAAGCAGATAGCCGCCGATGAAATATATTATGAACATGCCGAGCAACTGAATCCAGTTGACAGACATGACCATCTGGATTATCTTTGCAAGGTCGGAATCTATGTTCGGCATGGCCTGCTCCATGCCGGGTGTCATTCCGGGAGCCATAGCCGATGTGTCAGGCACAAGTCCGCTCATGCTGAGCATCGCCATTCCAACACCCAAAAGCACAGCCCAGATGGCAATCTGTGTAAGTCCGACAAGAGCGACACCGATAATCTTACCCATCATCAGTTCTATAGGTCGGCATGAGCTGACTATCACCTCGACAATTCTGTTGGTCTTGTCCTCGACTACTGAAGCCATGATCATGGCGCCGAACATAAGTACAAATATGTAGATTATGAATGCAAGAACGATACCTACTACAGAAGCAAGCACAGTCGACGACACTTCGTTGTCCCAGGTCAGGGCATCGACATCGACCTCTATGTGCGAATCTTTCATCATCTGCTCAAACTCCGGAATGCCGTACGACAGTATTTTCTCACGCGAAAGGCGTTCGCCCAGCTGATCCTCGATACTGTTCATCAGCGACATGCGCACGGCATCGTCGGAATATACATTGACCTTCCTCGTTTCGGCCACATCTGCCGGAATAGTAATCAGCGCATAGGAGTCGCCGTAACGCTCGTGCAGGTCGGCAACCGGCGCAACCTCATCAGTAGAAATATAGACGAAACGATAGTCTTCGTTGTCTTCAAAAGCACCGGCAAACTTTCCGGAATTGTCGACAATGGTAACTGTTTCGGCCTCCGAGCTGTTGAACTGGGCCAGTACCACCGGGACCACCCCTATCAGAAGCACGAGCAACGGAACCAATATGGTTGATATGATAAATGACTTCTTGGCAACGATGGCGTAATATTCACGCTGCATCACAAGAAATAAGCGGTTCTTATTCATGTTGTTTAGTGACAGTTTCTATAAATATTTCGTTCATTGACGGCAGAATCTCTTCAAATCCGAGTATAGTATACTTTTCATTGAGCGTCGCTATGGTCTCGCGCATAGACACACCCGCAACCAAAGCCACTACGGCCTCACAGCCTCCGACAGAGTTCTGTTCAAGGCCCATGATAGAATAAAGCGCGGCGTCTGGAGCCAGCACAGGCTCGGCGATTGTGATTCTGAACAGATTCTTCTTAAACTGCTGGCGAATGCTGTAAACGTCGCCTTGCAGCACGGCATGCGAACGGTCAATCAATGTAATTTCCCGGCATATCTCCTCCACCGATGCCATATTATGGGTAGAGAACAGTATCGTGGAACCATCGCGGTTCAACTCAAGAATCTCACGTTTCAGCTGTTCAACGTTTACAGGGTCGAATCCTGAAAACGGTTCGTCAAATATCAGGAGCTTCGGACGATGCACTACCGTAGATATGAACTGAACCTTCTGGGCCATTCCTTTCGACAGAGCTTCTATCTTTTTGTTGGTCCACTCCGACAGTCCGAGCTTATCAATCCACATACGAGCGGCAGTTCGGGCATCGCGCTTTGACATACCCTTCAACCGGCCAATGAATTCAATCTGGTCAATGACTTTCATCTTTTTATACAGTCCACGCTCCTCCGGCAGATAGCCCATGTGCATGACATCCGACGGTGTCAACGGGCGTCCCTCCAAGAGCACTTCTCCCTCATCCTGCTTTATAATCTGATTAAGGATTCGAATCAAAGTAGTCTTTCCGGCACCGTTTGGTCCGAGAAGTCCGTAGACTTCCCCTTCCTGCACATTCAAGGACACATGGTCAAGGGCCACATGCTTGTCGTAGCGCTTGACTACATCTTTTACTTCTATTAAAGACATGTAGATATCTATTATTATGTATTAATTATACTTTTATCAGCTTAAGCGACGCCCAATCGTCAAGACTCACGAGCGAATCATAAGCCAGTCCGAATTCAGAAGCCTTGTTCACGATGTCGTCGGCATCGTTTTTGTAAAATCCGCTCAACAGCATGACTCCTCCGGGATTCAAAGCATCGGCATAAGCCTCTATATCGTTAAGGATGATGTTTTTGTTTATATTGGCAAGCAGATAGTCCGACTTTGGCAAAGACTTCAAAGCGGAAGCATCGCCCAAAATCACATTTATCTCGCCATGATGGTTCAACGCCACATTCTCAACGGCATTGACATGGGCAAACTCGTCGATTTCAATTGCATTGACCGGCGACGCCCCTCTCATGGCAGCCAATATGGCCAGAATTCCGGTGCCGGTGCCGACATCGACAAGCGACCTACCCTCGACTGGCAAGCTCAAAAGCCAGCGCAACATCAGGGTCGTGGTCTGGTGATGGCCTGTTCCGAACGCCATTTTCGGGTCGATGACTATATCATAAGGAGCCGATGGGACATCCGCATGAAACGAGCTGTGAATCACACACATATCGTCCACGATAATCGGTTTGAAGTAATTCTTCTCCCATTCCGCATTCCAATCCTGACCTTCAATCTCAGTCCAGCTTACCGAAGCCTTGACATCATCAAAAGGGAACTTCACCATTACATCCTTTAGAACGGACTCATCGAAATCGCCTATCTTAACATAAGCAGTCAATCCTTCCTCATCCGGGACAAAACTCTCATAGCCGTGCTCGCACAACAACGCGGCGAATACATCGGTCATCGTCTCGTCGCAAGGAGTCAGATCGACCCTCACTTCCATATAATTGTTCATATACCTGTGCAAAAAATATGATTAATGCGCACAAAGATACGAAATAAAATCATACTATAAAGGAGACTGTCCTATAATATGTATAATAAAAGATAGCCGCCGGCACTAAGCCAACGGCTATCTCAAATATATCATAACAATTGAATCTATTTGTTGGCGCGCTTACGCTCAAGCTCGTCAAGAATTATCTTGCGCAGACGGAGGTGATGCGGGGTCACTTCGACATATTCGTCTTCCTTAATATATTCAAGCGCCTCTTCAAGGCTGAACACTACGGGCGGAATTATACGGGCTTTATCGTCAGCTCCCGATGCACGCATGTTAGTAAGCTTTTTAGACTTGGTGACATTGACCACTATGTCGTTGTCCTTGGCATTCTCACCGACTACCTGGCCGGCATATACCTCTTCCTGCGGGAAAATGAAGAAGCGTCCTCGGTCCTGAAGCTTATCAATGGCATAGGCATAGGCCGTACCGGCTTCCATTGCGATGAGCGAACCGTTTGTACGACGTTCGATATCACCCTTCCATGGCTGGTATTCGAGAAAACGGTGAGCCATTATGGCTTCGCCTGCAGATGCAGTAAGTACGTTGTTACGAAGTCCTATGATACCGCGCGAAGGAATGTTGAATTCGATGTGCAGACGGTCATTCTGAGTGGTCATAGACACCATCTCACCCTTTCGGCGGGTCACCATGTCTATAATCTTGCTTGAATACTCTTCGGGAACGTTGATTGTCAGCAACTCTATCGGCTCGCACTTGACACCGTCAATTTCCTTGAGAATGACCTGTGGCTGGCCTACCTGAAGCTCATAACCCTCGCGGCGCATAGTCTCGATAAGAACCGACAAATGAAGCACTCCACGGCCATAGACAGTCCATACATCCTCATGCGAGGCCTTGCTGACGCGCAATGCAAGATTCTTGTCAAGTTCATGGGTCAGACGGTCGCCGATATGGCGCGATGTTACAAATTTGCCGTCGCGTCCGAAGAACGGAGAGTCGTTGATGGTGAATGTCATCGACATGGTAGGTTCGTCGATTGCTATGCGCGGAAGCGGTTCCGGATTCTCCAAAGCGGCAACAGTGTCGCCGATTTCAAAACCTTCAATGCCGACAAGCGCGCAGATGTCGCCTGACGAAACCTCCTGCACTCTCTTGCGTCCCATGCCTTCAAACGTATGCAGTTCCTTGATGCGCTGTTTTACTACAGAGCCATCCTTCTTGCAAAGTGCGATGTCCATGCCTTCGCGAAGTGTGCCTCTATGCACACGGCCCACGGCAATACGTCCGACATAGTTAGAGTAGTCGAGCGATGTGATGAGCATCTGCGCATCGCCATCCAATGTCTCAGGAGCGGGAATATACTCTATTATCGCGTCAAGTGCCGGAAGGATATTGTCGGTCGGTGTACGCCAGTCCGTCGACATCCAGCCTTGTTTGGCCGAACCGTATACTGTCGGGAAGTCGAGCTGGTCTTCAGTAGCGTCAAGGTTGAACATCAAGTCAAAAACCATCTCCTGAACTTCATCTGGGCGACAGTTGGGCTTGTCGACCTTATTAACGACAACCACCGGCTTCAATCCCATCTGGATTGCCTTCTGGAGCACAAAACGGGTCTGGGGCATCGGGCCTTCAAAAGCATCGACCAAAAGCAGACATCCATCGGCCATATTAAGCACTCGCTCGACCTCGCCGCCGAAGTCGGCGTGTCCCGGAGTATCTATTATGTTGATTTTATAACCTTTATAGTTGATTGAAACATTCTTGGACAGAATAGTTATGCCTCGTTCACGCTCCAAATCATTATTGTCAAGGATTAGTTCACCGGTGCTTTGGTTTTCGCGGAAGAGGTTTCCGGCAAGCAACATTTTATCGACCAGTGTAGTCTTGCCATGGTCGACGTGAGCGATGATGGCGATGTTTCTAATGTTCTGCATATACTTATTTTCCTATTTCGACTGCAAAATTACTATGTTATTAAACATATTCCAAGCCTCTTTGCGAAATTTTTCGCGAAGAGGCTTGGAATATACTGTATCGTAAAGACTCGCAACCCTATTCCCGATTAAGGAATAGCGTTATAAAGCTCCTGAATCGCACTTTTGAGTTCTTCATTGTCGGTCAGCGAATATGCATGGCGCAAGTCGTCGTTGGCCGATTTGTACTCCTCAAGTCCGGCCGAACACAACGCACGGAAATAGTAGACCATCGCGCTGTCTTTGAAGTCGTCATACTTAAGTATGTAGTTCAAGTCCTTGCGTGCATCGTTGTAATTTTCCTGTCCGATATATATCTTCGCACGGAGGAAGTATATCTCCGGCTGGCTTTTATCGAGATTAATAGCCTGGGTGATGTCCTGAAGAGCCTTCTTATATTCCTTTTGGTCGTGATATAGCAGACAGCGGTTCTTATAGGCAGTGGCACTGTTAGGATGTGCCTTTACGGCCTCTGTGAAATATTCCATTGCCTTGGAATTGTTGTCCTTAACATACTCTATTATGCCGAGTGCATTTAGTGCGTCCTCGTCTTCGGAATCAACAGCCTCAAGAATCTCATTAAAAATAGCTGACGCATTGTCAAGTTCGCCTTCATGCATCCATGCGTAGCCATAGTTCTTCTGGTAGCTGTCTTTATCGAAGTTGAGCTTTTTACGGCTTTGGGCTATGTTTATCTCTTCAAAACGCCATCCGCGTCCGTCGCCGTTGACAAGGTCTATGCCCTTGAGCTTTTTATTGTTCTTTATGGCAGGAAAATACATCTTAAACTTTACTGTCGAAGCCAAAGGCACGGTCGTGCTGTTGGCACGGCTGTCGCCGAGGGTGCTCGAAGTCACATAATACTTCTTGTTCTTTACGCGGTCGCGGATATAGAATCCGTTGTTCTTTTTATCAATCTCACACCAGAGCGGAGCCTCGCTGTTGAGCATGTCAAGATTGGTATATGAGAAATAGCCGACAGTGGCATCTTTCTTGAATTCAAGAGCGTTAAGGCGCACATTTGGATTGTTGACCGCCGTAGTATTGATAATTACAAAGTTATCTTTCTGATTGAATTTCTTATTCGTCTTCAGGAAGTCGTTGTCTTTTATTGCATCGAGCATCGGCTTGTCAAGACGCACGCCGAAGTTGATGTTCTGTCCGGTCTTGCTTATAAACGTTGCTACGGCGAGGACTTCCCCCTTGTCGTTAAGGATGGCGCTTCCGCTGCTTCCCGGAGATATGGGGGCGGTCACCTGAAGAATAGGCCCATGAGAATCCTCACGCAGAGCCGACACACTACCCTCCGAAAATGTCTGCTCCAGACCGAGCGGCGCGCTTATATTGTAGACCTTATCGCCTTGCACAGGCTCGTCGGCCGCAAAGGTGAGATATTTAAATTTACGTCCGCCCGTATTTTTCAGACGAAACTTAACTATATCCTTCTTCTTATCCGACGCCATTACGGATTCGATCTCGTATTCAATGCTGTCATGGGTATTGACCATAGCCTTGGTGGCGTTGTCAAGCACGTGGAAATTAGTGATGCCTGTTCCGTTCTCATCAATGAAGAATCCGGAACCGCTTCCAGAAGGTGCGCCATACTCATCATAGGTATAGATTGTCACAGTGGCCTCTTTCGTATCACTGACTATATCCTGCACACTGCGCTGGCACCCTATAGCCAGCAAAGCTATCACACAGGAAAAAATGCAAACGAGCTGTTTCATGCGAAATTAGGAGTTAAACTATATTATTCAGGTAATAAATTACTATTTGGCAAATGTAGTCATTTATTTGCAAACATTAGCATAGTTTTATGTATTTTTCAATATCATCTCGATTTATTTAGCTTTGCGGTGCGAAGGGTCGTAATATCCAAGCTAACATAATAAAAACGGGGGCCATGTTCAAAATGAAACGGCCCCCGGTATAGATTAGCATCAACCGGCAGATTAGTCGATTGGCGCGTGCAATGGTTGCGGGAGAGTCTGTTCGGGAGTCTTGATGCCGTCACGTTCGAGGAGTGCATCTATTGTCGGCTCCTGGCCACGGAATCGCTTGTAAAGCTCCATCGGATGCTCGGTTCCGCCCTTTTCGAGTACGTTTTTACGGAATGAATCGGCTGTGGCCTTATCGAAAAGTCCGTTCTTCAGGAACATTGAGAAAGCATCGGCATCAAGCACTTCCGCCCACTTATAGCTGTAATAACCCGCGGCATAGCCTCCGGAGAATATATGACTGAAAGTAGAGCAGACCATGGTGCCGTCTACGTCAGGGAACAATGACACTCGCTTCATAGACTCGCGCTCAAACGACACAGGGTCGTCGACCTTAGATGTCGTGGAGTGCCATGCCATGTCGACTACACCAAAACCAAGCTGGCGAAGGCATGCATATCCTGCTCCGTACTGCGAGGTATTGATAATTTTGTCGACCAGATTCTGCGGAATAGGCTCGCCGGTCTGATAATGCTTGGCAAATCCGTCAAGAAATTCTTTCTGAGTCAGATAATTCTCATTAAACTGCGAAGGAAGCTCAACAAAGTCGCGATAAACGTTAGTGCCGGAAAGCGACATATATTTGGTGGCCGCGAGCAGGCCGTGCAGTCCGTGACCGAACTCGTGCAGGAATGTCTCCACTTCATAGGGAGTCAGAAGCGACGGCTTGGAATCGGTAGGCTTGGTAAAGTTCATGACTATGGTCACGTGCGGAGCCACCTTCTCGCCGTTGGCGTTTATATACTCCTCACGGAAATTGGTCATCCACGCGCCGGGACGCTTGGTGGCACGCGGGAAAAAGTCGGTATATATGATGCCGATAAACTTTCCGTCGGCCTCGCTAACCTCGTAGGCTTTCACGTCAGGATGGTAAACCTCTATCGCGGGATTATGCTTGAACTGCAGTCCATAAAGACGTGTAGCCAGACCGAACACACCGTCTATCACATTGTTGAGTTCAAAATACGGGCGGAGCTCTTCTTCGTCGTAATTATACTTCGATTCCTTAAGCTTGTTTGAATAGTAGCTGTAGTCCCATGCGTTCAACTTCACAGGACGGCCCTCAAGACGCGATGCGTAGTCCTCAATCTCGGCAAATTCACGCAACTGTGCCGGACGGTAGGCCTCGGCCAGCTGATCGAGCAGGCTGTTGACATTGGCCGGAGTCTCGGCCATGGTCTTTTCAAGGGCATATTCGGCATAAGTAGATTTTCCGAAAAGATTAGCGATCTGACGGCGCGCATCGGCAATCTCCGACATCAGCTCCACGTTGGAATATTCGCCCTTGGTATTACGGCTGTTGTACATCCGGTAGAACTTTTCGCGCAGGTCGGGGCGTGAACTATATTTCATGAAAGCCATATAAGTCGGCTGGGCAAGAGTGAACAGAAACTCACCCTCACGGCCCTTGTCCTTGGCGGCCAGCGCGACGGCCTCGACTGAACTTTCAGGGAGTCCGGCCAAATCATCGGCTGTAAGCCAGATTTCATATGTATTCACCTCTTTAAGCACATTCTGGCCGAAGCGGGTGGTCATGTCCGACAGCCTGGCCGAGAGCTCACGGTACTTGTCGCGCTGTTCGCCCTGAAGGTCCGCGCCGCTGCGGGCAAACGAATCGTAAGTGCGCTGAAGAAGCATCATATCTTCGGCATTCAGATTCATAGACTCGCGGTTGTCGTACACGGTCTTGATTCTTTTCCACAGACCTTCGTTCAACGACATTCCCGTGCTATGACGCGACAATTTAGGAGACACCCTGAGAGAAATCTCCATAAGTTCGTCGTCGCTGTCGGCCGACAGAAGCGGATAGAACGTGCTGAGCACACGGTTCAGGTCGTCGCCTGTGCGCTCAAGCGCCACTATGGTGTTCTCAAACGTCGGAGCTTCAGGATTATTAACTATGGCGTCAATCTCCCGGTTCTGCAGTTCCATTCCCCGGTCTATAGCGGATTCGTAGTGGGAATTCTGAACTTTACTGAACGGAATGGTACCGTAAAGCGTGGTGTACTCACCAAAAAACGGATTGTCGCCGGATGTGGCCGGTACGGGTTGAGCCTGTGTCATAATTGCAGAAAATGTCAGAAAGGCTAATGTCGCTTTTCTCATATTATTAAACGTATTAAAAAAAATTGCGGTTACTAATCTGCAAAGATACAGACTAATAATCGCATTTATCTCTTTAATACAAAATTTAACTTGTATACGCAGTCAAGTTTAGCCAACGACACGCTTGTCAGCGCCTAAAAAGGCGGTATACCTTCTGAAATTGCCTAAAAACCTGAAAGGCCAGAACACCATAATCGAGATATGAGAACCCGCTGAAGAGTTTCCGTGCCATAGACGAGCTGAAAAGACCTTGAGTGGTATTGCCCACCAGTTGCGACGTCTCCGACATGAGACGTTCCTTCTCTATCTCCATCTTGACATGATTGATGGCACGTCTGTATCTGATATCTTCCAGCGTCAATCCCTTCCATTCGCGGGATTCATCGCAGATACTGACAGGTGGTAATTGTTTGGCAGCCATAGATTCTACAATTTTTTATGGGTTTCAGACTCGGGTGCATCAAGAAACAGCTTCGAAAGGAAGCGGGCTATAGGGTCGACAAAGAGCTGCCGACGGAACAGAAGAGCCAAAATGGCAAGGAGGATATATACCCCCCCCATGATTATAAATGCCCACATGATGGGCAACACTTCGCCGAGAAGATATACAAGCCCCATTGAAATGAAGAAAAACGCAATCAATGCAAGCATCGCGACAATACCTGCCAAAGCTCCCTTTGACATCAATATCGTCATTTTCTCGGTGGACAACAATCGAAAGTTCTCCACATAAAGTTTCAGGAACTCCACAGTGCTTTTCCACGTAGCCTTCAATTCCTCATTGCTGTTCTGGTCGTTCATTATCAACAGACTTTTATAACTCTAAAATAGTAAAGTGTCATGATTTAAGGTTATGCGCGGAATTGGATTCCGCGCATAACCAGTAAAACGTATAGATTTGATTCTAATCGTCAAGTTCTTTTGTAAGCTTCTCTACGAGAGCATCAACATCGGTCTCGCTGCACATTATGCCTTTCTCGCGCAGTATGTTGCAGATGCGTCGACGAAGGTCCTCGCCCTTTTCAGGGGCGAAGAGCACAGCCGCTCCTGCTCCAACGATGGCACCACCGAGAAATGCAGAAATCAGTCCAAGAGTATTGTTCATAATCCGGGGATTTTATTTGCTTGTTACTTTTTAATTTCCTCGACAATCTCGTCAACGAGTTCGTCCATCTTGTCCTTTCTCAGTGAGATTCCTTTTTCACGAAGAAAATCGCGGATGTTGTTGCGGGTATCCTCTCCTTTTTCAGGAGCTAAAAGTAGGCCTACGGCTGCACCGGCTATTGCGCCGCTTATTACAGCAAGTACGATGTGTAATGGTTTCATGAGCTTAATCTAATTGTTAAATTGTTAAAACACTATGTCTCTAAAACGCTTAAAACTCAAAAAAGTTCTTAAGCTTTGCGGGCGTCGGCCACATATCCAAGCGCTTCACGGCACTTTTCCGTCACATAAGCCCAGTCCTTGGCCACAACCTTATCCTTGGGGAACAGCTTCGAACCCATACCCACGCAATACACTCCGGCCTTAATCCACGAAGTGATGTTCTCGGCTGTCGGCTCCACTCCACCGGTAACCATCAGTTTTGACCACGGCATGGGAGCGAGAAGACCCTTTACGAATTTCGGGCCGAGGACATCGCCGGGGAATACCTTGCACAAATCGCAACCGGCTTCCTGCGCAAAACCCACTTCCGAAATGCTTCCGCAACCTGGAGTGTAAGGAACCAGACGGCGGTTGCACACCTTAGCCACCTCGGGATTGAACAACGGACCCACCACGAAGGCGGCGCCAAGCTGAAGATAGAGGGCGGCAGTGGCCGGATCGACTATGGAGCCGACACCGACTGCCATTTCCGGACATTCCTTGGCCGCGAACTTAACCACTTCGGCAAACACTTCATGCGCAAAGTCGCCGCGATTGGTGAATTCAAACGCGCGCACCCCGCCATCGTAACATGCCTTAAGCACATTCTTAGCCACTTCCACATCCTTATGATAGAAAACAGGCACCATACCGGTGTCGCCGATTTTTGCCAAAACGGCCTGCTTGTCAAATCTGCTCATATCGTTTATTCTTAATTTTAACACATCTTAACGCTGAACACGGCCGTTCGCACTACCTCCGGCAAGAGCCTTGACTTCGTCGGCACTTACCATATTGAAGTCGCCGGGGATGGTATGCTTGAGAGCTGAAGCAGCAACGGCAAACTCAAGAGCTTCCTCCTGATTAGGCATGGTCAACAGGCCATGTATCACACCTCCTGAGAACGAATCGCCACCTCCCACACGGTCTATGATGGGATTGATGTCGTAACGCTTCGAAACATAGAAATCTTTACCGTTGTATATCATGCCTTTCCATCCGTTGTGGGTGGCAGAGAACGATTCACGCAGAGTAGATATGACATACTTGAATCCGAATTCCTTCATCATGGCCTCAAATATACCCTTGTATCCATCGGCATTGGTATCGCCGGCCTCGACATCGGCATCAGGCTTGAATCCGAGACATAGTTCAGCATCTTCTTCGTTTCCGATGCACACGTCGACATATTTCATCAAAGGACGCATTATAGACTGAGCCTTCTCCTTTGTCCACAGTTTCTTTCGGAAATTAAGGTCGACCGAAACCGTGACACCGTTACGTTTAGCGGCTTCACAAGCCAGACGGGTAAGCTCGGCCGCCTTGTCGGAGATGGCCGGAGTGATACCGCTCCAGTGGAACCAGTCGGCACCCTTCATGATAGCGTCAAAGTCGAAATCGGCAGGATCGGCTTCAGAGATAGACGAATGCGCACGGTCGTAAATCACCTTACTCGGACGCATCGAGGCTCCGGTCTCAAGATAATAGATTCCCACACGGTCGCCGCCACGAGCTATAAAGTCGGTGCGCACACCATAGCGACGAAGCGCATTTACGGCGGCCTGGCCTATTTCGTGAGCAGGAAGTTTACTTACGAAGTAAGCATCATGGCCATAATTGGCACAGCTTACAGCCACATTAGCCTCACCGCCTCCGTAGCATGCATCAAAATTGTCCACTTGCACGAAACGTGAAAATCCGGGGGTAGACAGACGGAGCATAATCTCCCCCATGGTTATTATCTTTCCCATAAATCTAAATAAGTAAAATACGTTTTATTAACTATTGCAAAATTAACTATAAATACGTCCCAGCACAAAAATTCTCTCAAAAACTTCAGACAAATATTCTGCGCAATTCCATAAAAACGCACATTCTCTTACCTATGCCTACCGGAAGGCACACACCCGGATTAGTTCAGACATGGATTCTGAGGATGATAGCGCCACCATCGGTAGTCCTTGCCCAGACTTCTGACCATATCGTGCCAGTAGCTGTCGTCAGACCCGGTCAGCACACCGCCGTCGGGCAACGATGCGACAGCCCATACGTTCTGACGCAGTTCTGCATCAAGCTGTCCGGCATCCCAACCGCTGTAGCCAAGATAGAACCTCACATTTCCTTCCACCGGATAACCGGCATTAACGTAGTCAATAAGACAATCAAAATCCCCGCCTATATACAGACCCGTGTCGCGGATAGCCTTAGCTCCGGGGATTATGTCGCCAAGCGTATGGATGAAGTATAGCCGGTCATGCGACATCGGACCGCCGCAATACACCGGTATAGGCTCTTCGCGAGACACGTTGCCAACAAGGTCCGACAAAAAATAATCAGTCGATTTGTTCATGACCAATCCCATCGACACCTCGCCGTCTTCGTAATCGACGAGACACACGACAGCGTGGTGGAAATAGCTCTCCTTCAAGAAGGGTTCAGCCACCAACAGAGATCCGGCGCAAGGTTTTTCATTCGGCAGATCGATATTAAACAAGTGTGAATTCAACATTTTCATAAGCACATCTATATTATACGGTTGTAAATATACAACAATTCATTCGATTATGCAAATCATTTCATTGTTTAGTCATTTTTTATCTACATAACTCCATATTTAAGTCCAATATCGACCAATCGCATCTGCCACAGCATATTGCACTTTATAGCGCAATTGACTATCTTTGCAAAAACTTCATTCGACAATATTATGGCTAAAAAAGTTTCCGTCCTGCTTTTGGCTGCGTTTTTCGCAACCGCCGATATGTATTCCGACAACATTTCCGGCTCCTGGCACGGAACTCTGCAAGTAACGCCCCAGGTGTCACTTAAGATCGGACTTAACATCGAAACCTCAAGCGACGGCGACGCCACAGCCTCCCTCGACTCGCCCGACCAGGGCGCATACGGCATCGCCGGTGAGATTCGACATATATCTCAGGATTCCATCGATGTGGCCATACCAAGCATAAACGCAGGATTCGCCGGCAGGAAAGACGGCGAAAGCATCCAAGGAAAATTCCGCCAGGGATTCATGTCACTGAATCTCGTTTTGTCGCCGGGGAAGTGGCAAGTCAACCGTCCGCAGACACCCGTACCGCCATTTCCATACACAACGGAAGAAATAAAATTCAAAAACGGCAAAGACAGCACAATTCTTGCCGGCACATTGACCCTGCCGCCCGATGCCACCACCAACACGCCCATAGCAGTCATGGTGACCGGAAGCGGACTACAGAACCGCGACGAAGAACTGTTCGGGCATAAGCCCTTTGCCGTCATAGCCGACTATCTGGCACGCAACGGCATAGGCACGCTCCGATACGACGACCGCGGATTCGGAGAATCGACCGGCGACGCTACAGACGCCACATTGGCCGACTTCGCCGGCGACGCAAAGTCGGCCGTAGCATTTCTTCGCGACATGTCATTCAAACACATCGGAATCATCGGACACAGCGAGGGCGCACAGATAGCATTCATGCTGGCAGGCAAGCAAATGCCTGAGACAGGCTCCGACGAGGTAACATTCTATCCCAGACGTCCCGACTTCATAGTTGCGCTCGGAGCGCCGTCGGTACGGGGCGACAGCATCCTTGCCGACCAAAGCGCGGCACAGCTCCGACAAAGCGGCATGCCGGAATCGATTATAGCAGACTATTCCGACGCTTTGATAAAGATGTACGGACATTTCGGGGAAATGGATAACGAAGAGCTTAAAGCTTCGGTCGACACGATTTGCTCACAGTGGCCGAACAACCCCATATACGCATCGTTAAAAGCCAATTTGAAGCAGATTATCGACAAATCAAGCCCCTACCTCGAATATTTCGTAAAACATTCGCCGGCACAATCGATAGCCTCCACTAAATGCCCTGCATTGGCCATATACGGCGAACGCGACATACAGGTGAGTCCAGCACTGAACTTAGACAGGATTAAGGAGCTTGCCCCATCGGTCAAGGTAAACCTGTATCCGGAATTGAATCATCTGTTCCAGCACGCCCCGACAGGAGCCGTACAGGAATACGCCGCAATCGAAGAGACCATTTCGCCCGAAGTGCTCGCCGACATAGCCGCGTTCATAAATTCGCTCAAATGATGAACCGACGGAGCCGAATTGCGTTAATGTAGATAAATATTGTCTGAAATTGACATTGACGGCCGGCTTATGCCGTCAAACGAAGCCAATTTTGAAAGTACACACGAAAAATTATATGCGAACGCGTCGGTATATCACAGTCAACACTTTGCCGTGA
>CAJTSJ010000012.1 GCA_910578785.1 uncultured Muribaculum sp.
GCATCTGCCTTACAAGCAGAGGGTCGGGGGTTCGAATCCCTCAACGCCCACCAAAGAAGCCTTGGTCATTTGACCAAGGCTCTTTTATTTGTATATGGGTCTATGGAATCGAAATCAGTCCCGCGCCATAGTACGCCCTTCGTAATAATTTACAAACGCCTTATTGACAAGACGCACCCCGCCGTAAGTCGGATAGTTTCCGGAGAAATACCAGTCACCCGGATGATCGGGAATAGCCTTGTGCATTGTTTCGATTGACTGGAAGACAATCTCCACCTCAGCATTGACAAAAGCCGGAGTTAGCAATTCCGAAATCTTTGCGGCAATCTCTTCGTCGGAGAACGGGGCATAAATTTCCTTTACGTAATTCTCCACCTGCGCAGACGGCAACGCATACTGATTACGGCATTTATCGTATACGTCGTCGATTACGTTGCGCATACCGCGCTCTTCCAGCAAAGCCATGGCGGCCTTGAACGCAATGAATTCGCCCATTCGCGACATGTCAATTCCATAACAATCGGGAAAACGGACCTGCGGCGAACTCGAGACCACTACAATTTTACGAGGATGCAGACGATCAAGAATACCAAGTATCGAACTGCGCAAGGTAGTGCCCCGGACTATGCTGTCGTCAATGACTACAAGCGTATCGCCGCTATGTATCGAGCCATATGTAATGTCGTAAACATGAGTAGCCAAATCATTGCGCACAGCACTTTCCGCTATAAATGTGCGGAGCTTTATATCCTTGATGGCGACTTTCTCGCGACGTACATGGCGATGGAGCACCGCCGATATGCCTTCGTCAGTCAGCTCCCCCTCCACGGCCAGCCTCTCGATATCATTAATCGTGCGCTTCATCAGCCATTCATCCATGCCGTTGACAAGTCCGTAGAACGCAACTTCGGCAGTGTTTGGGATAAACGAGAAGACCGTATTGTCAATATCTCCACCGATGGCTTTCAACACCGGTTCGACGAGCATCCGCCCGAGCATTTTACGCTCGCGGTAAATATCGCAGTCCGAGCCTCTCGAAAAATATATCCGCTCAAAGCTACATGCCGAGTATTTCCCGGCAGAAAGGATTCTGTCAATACGAGAAGTTCCGTCGCGGTCAACTATCAACGCACAGCCTGGCATAAGCTCCTTCACTTCATCCGCCTCCAGATTAAAGGCGGTCTGGATGACGGGACGTTCGCTTGCCACGACCACTATCTCATCGTCGATATAATAAAATGCCGGACGTATGCCATTGGGATCACGCATAGTCCACATGTCGCCGTTGCCTACAATACCGCAAATGACATATCCGCCATCCCACACTGGCGCACAACGCTTCAACACATTAGCCACATTCAGTTCCCGGGCTATAGCATCTGAAAGCGCCAAAGCCGACATCCCTTCATCGTGAAACTTCTGGTACAGACGTTCGTTCTCCCGGTCAAGGGCATGCCCGAGCTGTTCAAGCAGAATAAATGTGTCGGCATAAAGACGCGGATGCTGTCCTTTGGCAATGATTGTGTTGAAAATCTCATCCACGTTAGTCATATTGAAGTTGCCGCACAGCAACATGTTGCGCGAACTCCAGTTGTTGCGCCGCATGAAAGGATGGACATAATTTATGCCGGATTTACCGGTCGTGCTATAACGCAGATGCCCCATATACACTTCGCCCACAAACGAGGCATCGTCAATATCTATTCCTTCGCCAAGCTCATCATCGATACGGCCATGAACTTTTGAAAAAATTTCTGAAATGGCCCCCGAACCCAGTGCACGCTCTCTGAAAATGTACTCATTGCCAGGATCCACATTAAGCTTCACACACCCTATCCCTGCGGCCTCCTGTCCGCGGTTATGCTCCTTCTCCATAATGAGGTACAGCCGGTCAAGGCCATAAAGCTCCGTGCCGTATTTCTCCTTGTAATATGCACGTGGCTTTAGAAGGCGTATCATCGCCACGCCACATTCATGTTTTATCTGTTCCATATACAGTATAGTCTAATTGCGTTCACGATGCTCTATGGCGGCATTTATGAATGACATGAAGAGCGGATTAGGGTGCAGCACCGTCGACTGGTACTCCGGATGGTATTGTGTGCCGACAAACCACCTCAATGCGGGAATCTCCACTACTTCCACCAATCCGGTTTCGGGATTCTCTCCCACACATCGAAGTCCGGCATCCTCGAATCGTGTGCGATATTCGCTATTAAACTCATACCGGTGACGATGTCGCTCTCTGACCATCTCGGCACCATAGGCTTTCCGCGCCGTGCTTCCTTCGGCGAGTCTGCAATCATAAGCGCCAAGCCTCATGGTGCCGCCCTTTTCAGTAACACCTTTTTGGCTTTCCATCAAGTCTATGACGTTATCTGGTGTCAACGGATCCATTTCAGTAGAATTGGCATCCGGCATGCCAAGCACGTTTCTTGCAAACTCAATGACCATGCACTGCATGCCGAGACATATTCCGAAAGTAGGGATATTATTTTCGCGGCACCACCTTATGGCCGACAACTTTCCCTCTATACCCCTCTTCCCGAAACCCGGAGCTATAATCACCCCGTCAAGATCAGAGAGCATACCGCACATGTCAGTGCCGCACACTTTCTCGGAATTGATATACACCAGATTCAATTTCCGGCCACAATAAGCGGCGGCCTGTATCAGCGATTCATTGATAGACTTGTATGCATCCTGCAACTCGACATACTTTCCGACCAGACCGATACTAACCTCATCCCGCGCTCCGTCAAGCAGACGCAGGAACTTGTTCCAGGCATTATGGTCCGGTTCATTTCTGTGTTCAGTGCCCGTAAGGTCAAGCACCAGCTCATCAAGATGCTGACTGTGCATCATCGAAGGCACATGATAAATCGATGAAGCGTCAACGCTTTGAAGCACAGCTTCAGCAGGCACGTTGCAGAACCGGGCCACCTTCTCTCGCATTGCGTCGGGGATTTCCTTCTCAGTGCGGAGGATGAGTATATTCGGCTGAATGCCTATGGCCTGCAATTGCTTGACGGAGTGCTGTGTAGGTTTTGTCTTTAATTCCTTAGCGGCTTTCAGATACGGCACATAAGTCAGATGCAGACTGACAGCCCGCTTCCCAAGCTCCCATTTAAGTTGCCTTACCGCTTCCAGAAAAGGCGTCGATTCGATATCGCCGACAGTACCCCCGATCTCAGTGATTACAAAATCAAAATCCCCCGTCTCACCTAACATGACGATGTTTCGCTTGATTTCGTCGGTGATATGGGGGATAATCTGTACTGTCTTTCCGAGGTAATCTCCTCTTCGTTCCTTGTCGATTACGGACTGATATATGCGCCCGGTGGTAATGCTGTTGGATTTCGAGGTTTTTATATCGGTAAAGCGTTCATAGTGACCAAGGTCAAGGTCTGCTTCATGTCCGTCGGCAGTTACGTAGCACTCGCCATGTTCATAGGGATTGAGGGTGCCCGGGTCAATATTGAGATACGGGTCAAACTTCTGAATTGTGACTCTGAATCCTCTCGACAAAAGCAACCTTGCCAGAGATGAGGAAATTATACCCTTGCCTAAAGACGATACAACTCCTCCCGTTACAAATATATATTTTGGTTCCACGGATAAAATGTTTATGTCCGGGTCACAAAATTATAAAAAGTCCATCAGTATTCCAAAAAAAATTATCATTCGTAGCAATAAGAGGTTCAATATCCAAAAGTTACGAAAATGAATTTCATCACGGCAACGATTTATACCGGTCGGAGCCAATCAATCCCGCATGAAGATTTCATGCACATACAGCCGCTTTTTCTTTATCCCGATTATTTTGACTACATTTGTAAAAACATTAACCATTAAAGCTTATATCATCATCTCATGAACTATCGCCCAATCATCTCGACAATCGCGGTAATGGGACTCGGACTCATGTCGTCGTTCGGTCAGCCGGCCGTTGCCGAAGGCCCTACCCCGCATCAGTCGGTCAGCCACTACTATGCATATCCGTATCTCGACGTGGCTCCGCCGGCACAGACCCCGGCTCCTGAAGGATATGAACCATTCCATATCGAACATTACGGACGCCATGGATCGCGTTGGCTCATCAACCCCAACCAATATGCCACTCCGGTAAAAGAGCTGTCCAAAGCCGAAAAAGCCGGCAAATTGACCCCGTTCGGACAGGAAGTGCTCAACACCGCACGCGACATCCAGAACAAAAGCCAGGGACGCCTCGGCGAACTGTCTGACATAGGAGCATGGCAACACCAGGCGATAGGACGCCGCATGTATAAGAACTATCCGCAGATATTCCGTCCCGGAACCCACGTCGACGCAAAGTCGACAATCGTCATAAGATGCATCCTGTCGATGCTCAACGAGATTAAGGAACTGCAGGCGCTTGAGCCGGAGCTTCTGATTACGACCGACGCCAGCTACGCCGACATGTACTACATGAACCACGACCACGACTCCATATCCAAGGAATGGCGCAAAAAGGCCAAAGCCGGACCACTCAAGGAAGAACGTGCCAAATACAAGACCAGCGGAAAATTCCTTTCAAAACTCATCTCCGACCCGCAGTTTGCCAAAGACAGCATCAACGCTACGGCTCTTGCCGCCGACCTGGTCAATGTGCTCGGCAACGCACAGAGCCACTCCGACCAGCCCTGGTTGCTCGAAGAGGTGTTCTCACCCGAAGAACTCCACACCGAATGGATGAAGCGCAACCTCAACTGGTTTGTCGACGCAGGCAATTCCGCCCTTACCGGAGGCACGCAGCCCCGCGAACAGCGATTCCTGCTGCGCAACTTCATCGAGAGCGCCGACACAGCAGTAGTGTCGCCACGCACAAGCGCCAATCTGCGTTTCGGCCACGACACCATGGTCTATCCCCTATCGGTGTTGATGGAAATTGACGACTTCGGGCAAGAGATAAACGACCTATCGCTCGTCGAGGGACGCGTCAACGACTATATGCTCGTGCCCATGGCCGCCAACATTCAGATGATATTCTATCGTCCTGCAGGATCCACCAATCCTGACGACGTATTGGTAAAGGTAATGCTTCACGAGACCGAACGCCGTCTGCCCGGCAAACCAGTCACCGGCCCCTACTACCGATGGACCGAACTACGCGACTACTACCTCAATAAAATCGGCACTACCGACTAAAATCCGGTTCAATAATCGCAATAACACAAAATCCCCCGCATCAATTATGTGATGCGGGGGATTTGTTGTACATACAAGCCAATCGAGCCTATTCGAACACCTGAACCATCGGGCGGCCTATCCACACCTGAGGTTGCTCAAGGCCCAAAGCGTAGGCTATTGTCGACGCTACGTCGAACTGCATCATACTTTCCCGGAATTCTTTTCCTTCCGACTTTATGCCTTTTCCGAAAATGACAAACGGGGTCTCCATCTCCTGCATTGTGATGCCACCATGGTTTTTCTCGATACCTCCATGGTCTGAGGTTATGATAAAAATCGTGTCATCCCACATCCCGGCGTCCTTTACAGCATTGAGTATCCTTCCGATATATCCGTCAAGCTCTGTCAGTTTGTCATAATAAGGTTCCGTATCATGACCGGCCTGATGCCCTACATGGTCAGGATTATCAAAGCAGACTGCCACAAAATCCGGTGTTTTCTCTTTTATATATACTTCTGCCATAGAGCAAAGCGCTTCAGGATATTTCTCATAATCGGGAGATTTCCATCGGTAGCTTAGCGAAAGTGTGTCTACAAGATACTTTATGCCTTCCCATTCATGAAGCACGCCGATTTCGGCATCGGCATCAGAGTCGCGGAGCAACTGAAATACCGTAGGGAATATATTGTTTTTGTCTATCACCCTCGAAGGCAGCTCAGGCGCTTTCGACCCCCATTTAGTGTAACCATGCAGTTCGGGGCCTACACCCATGAACATCGAAGCCCAATTAGGCGCGCTCGACGAAGGCAACACCGTGCGTTTGCTCAACGTAAAAGAGCCTTTTTCCATCAATGACTTTACATTCGGCATTTCAGCTTTGGGCAGACTGTATGCGCCCCAGCCGTCGAGTCCGATCAATACAACATGTTTTGCTTTTCGGCTCCGCGATGAAGCGTCAACCACGCAGACCGACAGCAATAGCATTAAAGTTAACGTAAGAATTTTTTTCATAGATATAAAATGTTATGGATAATGAATTTTGCCAAGCTTAATCAGTCCACAGACATAAGGCCTGATTAAATCAGAATGCCATGGGTACGTCTTCGCGTTCGTGGCGACGGGGAGCTTTCGGCTGTCCTTTGCCCATGGTCAGAATCACTGCGATTGCGCCCACAATCACAAATCCAAGGCTCCAAAGCACACGACGAAGTATGAACCAGTTCATATACTCCTTAAGAGTGTCTATCATCACCCCGGGCAACGCGTCGCGTTGATACCCTGAGAAATAGCCCGTATATATATAATGGGCAAGCAATGGACTCTGACTCACCCACTCCTCGACGACCGCCGTCGACACTTCCACATCGACAATATCCGTCGGACGGTCGTAAAGTTCCTCAATCGTTTCGCGCAGCCATGGTTCGTCGTTTTCGGCAGTTGCATTAATCTTGAACGCTCCGCACATCAGAGTGCACTGAAAACTCAGAGCCAACGCAAGTACAGCGCCAAACAAATAGCTCCATTTGTTGAACACCGCATTACGATACCATCCCTTTATCAGAAAAAAGAACAGCATCATGCAACCGACTCCTATAAGAATGCCCCAAAACAGGCTTCCGGTAGAATACCGTATAATTTCAAACAATCCTTCCATGACAATACTGCAGACGACCAGACTCATTTACCTCCGACAAGCTTATAGAACGAGCCTGGAATAGGAGTTGAGAAATTCATGTCTTTACGGGTCACCGGATGAACGAAGCGCAATGTCTGCGCATGCAGAGCCAGACGGTGTATGATGGACTTCTTGGCTCCGTAACGACGGTCGCCCGAAATGGGATGTCCAAGATCCTTCATGTGGACACGTATCTGGTTCTTACGTCCGGTGTCAAGCTCCACCTCAAGCAGAGTATGGCCATTGCCGCGCTTAAGCACTTTATAGCGTGTGACGGCGAGCTTTCCCTCCTCCGGATTTTTGGTCGAATACACTTCATATTCCGAGTTCTCGGCCAGATAGCTCTGTATGACTCCGGAGTCCTGCTCGACATAACCCTCTACAACCGTGACATATTTACGGTTGAGCACCATATTGTTCCAGCTATGCTGAAGCGTGTCCTTTGCCGCCACATTCTTCGCCATCATCATCAATCCCGACGTATCGCGGTCAAGACGATGCACAATAAACAGTTTGTTGCGTGGGTCCTTCCATTTAAGGTAATCACGCATTATGGAGTAAGCCGTTCCGTCGGTCACCGTATCGTTGCCCATCGACAGCAGGCCGTAGCCCTTCTCGATGACAAGCATATCCTCGTCCTCAAACACAAGCTTGACCCTCCGGTTGGAGAATATGCGGAATTCCCTTGTCAGATTCACTTCGACCTTATCGCCTTCCGAAACGGGCGCGTCAAACTGCTTTACAGGCATCCCGTTAACGGCTATCTGATTGTGCTGAAGCATCTGCTTGAGCACCGTGCGCTTGCGTTGGGGCATCGATTCCTGCACGAAGGCAAGCAACGTAGTGTCCGCCTTGGGATAATACGTCTCTATAACATCCGGCTTGAATGCTGTACGTTGCCGAGGATTTCGCCTTCCGGCGTCTGAAGGTCTTGGCATATCTTTTATATTAGGTTAAAAAGCTGTACAAACAGCTTCGGTTCAAACAATCAATTATTATTTCTTTTTCGCTCCGGAGGTACGTCGCGATGCAGTCTTCTTAGGCTTCGACTCCTGGCTGCCGACAATGTCGCGACACTCCTGGTAGGAAAGTGCCGACGGGTCGCTGACAGTCTTCGGTATCTTGTAATTTGCTTTCTTGTACATGATGTACACCCCGTAACGTCCGTTGAGAATCTGCATCTCAGGGTCCTCGTCAAAAGCCTTTACGAGCTTTTTGCTCTCGGCGTCACGCTTAGCCTTGATCAGCTCTTCGGCCTCCTGCAATGTTATGGCGGCCGGAGCTATGTCCTTCGGTATCGACACAAACTTCCCGTCGTGCTTGACATACGGACCGAAACGTCCTATAGCCACAGAGACCGTCTTGCCCTCAAATTCGCCGAGCTCGCGCGGAAACTCAAACAGTTTCAATGCTTCCTCAAGAGTAATCGTGTTGACCGACTGCCCTTTCAGCAAGGATGCAAACTGAGGTTTCTCATCACCGTCACCTCCACCGACCTGAACCAGCGGACCGAAACGACCAATTTTTACACTTACAGGCTTGCCGGTGGCCGGGTCATTGCCGAGCAGACGTTCGCCAACCTTGTGTTCAAGACGCATGTTCATAGCATGGTCGACATCGGGATGGAAGAGATTGTAGAATGTGCTCATCTCCTTACTCCACTGCAACTGGCCTTCGGCTATATCGTCGAATTTTTCCTCCATTTTGGCAGTGAAGTCATAGTCAAGAATCGAGGGGAAGTAATTTATAAGAAATTCGTTGACCACCATGCCTATGTCGGTAGGAATCAGCTTACCCTTGTCCGAACCGGTAGTCTCCGTCCTGGTCACTTCGCTTATTTTGCCGTTTTTGAGCATAAACACATCATAGTCGCGGGAAACACCGTCCTTCTCACCCTTGACCACGTATTCGCGGGCCTGGATGGTGGAGATAGTAGGCGCGTAGGTCGACGGACGGCCTATGCCCAATTCTTCCATCTTCTTCACAAGCGACGCTTCGGTATAGCGGGGCGGATGCTGAGTGAACCGTTCTGTAGCGACGACATCCACCATGTCAAGACGGTCGCCCTGGCTGATGGGGGGAAGAAGAGACGAATTCTGTTCTTCGTTCTCTTCGTCGTTGCCTTCGATATAAACTTTCAGGAAGCCGTCAAACTTGATGACCTCGCCCGTTGCAGTGAAATGCTCCGAACGGGTCGACGGATTGATTTCGACAGTGGTCTTCTCCATTTCGGCATCGGCCATCTGCGAGGCAACCGTACGCTTCCATATCAGCGAATACAGACGCTTTTCCTGCGATGTTCCGTCAATGGTCTGGCGTTCCACCGACGTCGGGCGGATAGCTTCGTGAGCTTCCTGCGCGCCTTTCGATTTAGTGTGGTAATGGCGTATCTTCAGATATTTTTCGCCGAGCTTAGATGTAATCTCACCGGCGATAGCATTAATGGCCATCGTCGACAGATTGAGCGAATCGGTACGCATGTAAGTGATATGTCCGGCCTCATAAAGGCGCTGGGCCACCATCATGGTCTGCGAAACGGTAAAGCCAAGCTTGCGCGACGCTTCCTGCTGCAGGGTCGACGTAGTGAACGGTGGTGCCGGCGACTTGGCCACAGGCTTTACCTGTACGCCACCTACGGTGTAGGCGGCCGCCTTGCAGTCATTCAAAAACGCGCTTACAGCTTCGGCATTGGCCAGGCGTTTCGACAGTTCGGCGTTAAGCTTCGCACCTTGGGCGGTCTTGAAGTCGGCCGTCACACGGTAGTAGCTTTCCGAACGGAATGCCTTAATCTCCTCTTCGCGCTCGACAATCAGCCTGACAGCCACGGACTGCACTCGTCCGGCCGACAACGCAGGCTTAATCTTTTTCCACAGGACAGGAGAAAGCTCAAATCCTACAATACGGTCAAGCACACGGCGGGCCTGCTGCGCGTCAACACGGTTCAGGTCGATGGCACGCGGATTCTTTATTGCATTTTCAATTGCATTCTTAGTGATTTCATGAAAAACGATGCGTTTAGTGGTCGCAGGGTCAAGACCCAGAACCTCGCAAAGATGCCATGCTATAGCTTCACCCTCGCGGTCCTCATCGGATGCGAGCCATACGGTAGAAGCACTCTTAACGGCCTTCTTCAAATCGGCCACCAAAGCTTTCTTATCGTCAGGAATCTCATATATCGGAGTAAAGCCATTGTCAATGTCGATACTGAACTTCTTCTTATTAAGGTCGCGTATATGACCATAGCTCGACATGACTTTAAAGTCTTTTCCTAAGAACTTTTCAATGGTCTTAGCTTTAGCCGGTGACTCTACTATGACTAAATTTTCAGGCATGATAATCTCTCTTAATTAAAATTCTCGGCAAAATTAGAAAAAAGTTATGTAACTCGACTCCTTTTTTAATTTTTTTCCCAATTAAATACACATTATTATATAGGAGAGGTCTTTTACATGGCCTTGCGCCATCCTCCGCATTTCATAAAAACAATGTTCGGATATTGCCTGCGGGCAATATCCGAACATTTGCTCTTACCTTAAAAAAATGCAGGGTTTCAGATGATGACGATTAAATCAAAGTCAGATGCAAATCGTCGATAACCACATTCAGGTACGGGTGGTTCTTGCGCATAAGCGCGTAGACCTCCGAATCGGTCAGAGACGTCACAGAAGCCTGACCTTTGTTCAGCTCGACCTGCAGACTGACCGAATCGTTTGAAAGCCTGTCACGCAGATAGGCCAACAGTTCCGGCATGGACATCTGTATGCTGTCGCGTATGGCCTCGCTCTCCACAATGGCCCGGTAAAGATTCTCGGAAACTCTCTGCGGATGGGTAATGCGCATGGCATTAATCAGCAGATGCTCGGTAGGATGCGACTGAATGAATTGCTTCCATGCTTCGGCAAACTGCTCATCGGTAAACCGGGACATACGTACCTGTCCGGGACGCACATCGCCGGAGGCCTGGGCCTCGGCTTCCTTAACGGGCCTACGGTTGATCGACAGTCCGGGAGTGCGCAATTTACCCGGGCCGGATATTTTTGGAGCCGGCGATGCCACATTCTGCGGTCGCTGGGGCATCGGACGACTTGCCGGGGGCGGACTTTGGACCGGAGCCTTCGCCGCAATTTCCGACCTGGTTTCTGATGCGGGTGCACTTACCGGATTCGGCGCGGCGCCCGAAGCTATCGGACGCAATTGGTGCCCCTCTCCTGCGCCGTTGTTATCGGGGGAGGGGCTGAGTAGTTGGCACAGCTTGATCAATGTCAGTTCGACAAGGAACTGCTTGTTGGATGCCACCCTATAGTTAAGGTCGGCCTGATTGCACAGGTCCATAGCCTTATACAAGAACTGAGGCGGACATTTCTGCGCCACTGACGCCAAAGCCTTGCGCGACTCGTCGCTTGCCTCCAAAAGCACAAGCGTAGAAGGATTCTGCGCCACCATCAAGTCGCGGAAATGCGACGCCAGTCCGTTGATAAAGAACTGCGAGTCGAAGCCTTTCTCACGTATCTCCTTATATATCAGCAAAGCCTGGGGCACATTTCCGGACAGAAATGCATCGACAAGCTTATTGTAATATTCAAAATCAAGAATATTTAGATTTTCGATAGTGGAAGCATAAGTGACATTGCCCATCGACGATGCCGCCACCTGGTCAAATATCGACAAAGCGTCGCGCATGGCGCCGTCGGCCTTGCGTGCTATGACGTTAAGGGCGGCCGGTTCGACAGATATGCCCTCCTCCGAAGCCACATACTGCATGTGGTCGACCATATCCTGGATGGTTATGCGGTTGAAGTCATATATCTGACAACGCGACAGGATGGTAGGGATAATCTTATGCTTTTCGGTAGTGGCCAGAATGAATATCACATAGCCCGGAGGCTCTTCAAGCGTCTTCAGAAACGCATTGAAAGCCTGCGACGACAGCATGTGGACCTCGTCGATGATGAATACTCTATAGTCGGCATCGACTGGTGGCACCTGCACCTGGTCGATAATCGAGCGCATGTCGTCAATACCATTGTTCGACGCCGCGTCAAGCTCTACAATATTAAGCGACGCCCCTTTGTTGAACTCACGGCATGACACGCATTCATTGCACGCCTCGCCCTCGGGAGTGCGGTGCCGGCAATTGATAGTCTTGGCAAATATGCGGGCACAGGATGTCTTTCCGACCCCTCTTGAACCGCAGAACAGATAGGCATGAGCCAATCTGTTCTTGCTGATTGAATTTCTGAGCGTGGCGGTCAGCGCCTTCTGCCCGACCACACTGCTGAATGTGGACGGACGGTACTTACGCGCAGAGACAATATAGTTTTCCATCGTACAGCATCCTCCGCTTATTCGCCGTCAATTTCCCAGGCCGGTATATCTACAAGCTTGATATGGAAATTGAGGTTGCTGTAAGGATTGATTTTACCGCTGCCGATAGTGCCGTATGCCACCTGATAAGGCACAATGACCTCGACAGAGTCGCCTACATGCATCTGCTGAAGGGCTATGGCCCATCCGGTAATGACATCCGACAACTTTGTGCGGTAAATCGAATCGCCGTTTTCAGTCATCAGGAAGCTCGAATCCATCGGCTCGCCGTTGTACAGGGTCAGACGATACTTCACATCGACAGTCGACGTATAGAACGGCACCAGATTGCCCTTTGTCTCCTCGCGGTCGTTAAACCAGTGCATCAGCACTGAATTGCCTCGCTGATAGTCAGGAATAATCTCGGTGTAATACTTCTCGCCGTCGGCACCGACCTTGTTTTTGCACTCGTCCAGCCAGGCGTTGTTGGCATCGCGCCACTCCTTGTAGTCCTCGAGATTATCGTCACCGTCGACGCAGGAAGATATAAAGCTACCGCCTGCGATGAGCGACAACGCCAATATAATCGGATATTTCTTCATTTAATATTCTCAGTTGTTAAAATTCTACTTTGGGAGCGACATTGGCTCCTTCGACCGCCTTGAACTGAGGCTTCGACTCAAATCCGAACCATCCTGCATAGATTGTCGTCGGGAACTTCTTGATAGCGGTATTGTAATCGCGCACAGCCTCGGTATAGCGTCCGCGGGCGGTGGCTATACGGTTTTCAGTACCTTCGAGCTGAACCTGGAGGTCCTTGAAGTTTTCGTTGGCCTTCAAGTCGGGATATGCCTCCGACACAGCCAACAGCGACTTCAGGGCGCTCTGAAGCTCATTCTGAGCGGCCTGGAATCGTTCAAGCGTCTCCTCGTTGAGGTCTTCGGCGTTGATGTTGATCGATGTGGCCTTGGCACGGGCCTCGGTCACACGCTCAAAAGTCTGCTCCTCATGTGCGGCATAGCCCTTGACGGTAGACACGAGGTTCGGAATCAGGTCGGAACGGCGCTGATACTGGTTTTCCACTTCAGCCCACTGCTGTTCGACATTCTGCTGTTTCTCAACGAGCGAATTATAGTTGCACGACGACATACCGAGCATCAGCACCATTGCCGCCAGCAACATTTTAATTTTAGTAAATCTCATAAGTTATATGCATTATTAGTTAGGATGTGCGCACAACGTGTTTAGCCGAGTTTGCGCAGAAGCGAATTGATGCTTACGCAGTCATGTATAAGCTTGTGCAGATCCTCCACCTTCACTCGCTTCTGCTCCATCGAGTCACGTTCGCGCAGTGTCACGGTGTTGTCCTCAAGGGTCTGGTGGTCAACAGTCACACAGAACGGCGTACCGATGGCGTCCTGACGACGGTAACGCTTGCCGATAGAGTCTTTCTCTTCGTAGTGGGTCGGGAAGTCAAACTTAAGGTCGTTGACTATCTCGCGGGCCTTTTCAGGCAGACCGTCCTTGCGCACCAAGGGCATCACCGCACACTTGACAGGAGCCAATGCCGGCGGGAGATGGAGCACCACGCGGGTGTCGCCGCCTTCAAGAGCCTGCTCTTCATAGCTTGAGCAGAGCACCGACAGGAACATACGGTCAACGCCGATCGAAGTCTCAATCACATACGGAGTATAACTTTCATTCAGTTCGGGATCAAAATACTGAATCTTCTTGCCTGAGAACTTTTCATGCTGCGAGAGGTCGAAGTTGGTACGCGAGTGAATACCCTCCACCTCCTTGAATCCGAACGGCATCTCAAATTCGATGTCTGTAGCGGCGTTGGCATAGTGGGCGAGCTTTTCGTGGTCGTGATAGCGGTACTTCTGGTCGCCGAGTCCAAGAGCCTTGTGCCATTTCAGACGAGTCTCCTTCCACGACTTGAACCATTCAAGTTCCGAACCCGGACGAACGAAGAACTGCATCTCCATCTGCTCGAACTCACGCATACGGAATATGAACTGGCGGGCCACAATCTCGTTGCGGAACGCTTTGCCTATCTGGGCAATACCGAACGGTATGCGCATACGGCCTGTCTTCTGCACATTCAGGTAGTTGACAAATATACCCTGCGCAGTCTCCGGACGGAGGTAGACGGTCATTGCGCCGTCGGCGGTCGAACCCATTTCGGTGCTGAACATAAGGTTGAACTGACGCACGTCGGTCCAGTTCTTCGTGCCGGAAATCGGGTCGACAATCTCCTGGTCGATTATAATCTGGCGAAGTTCGTTAAGATCATTGTCGTTCATAGCCTTGGCGAAACGTTCGTGCAGAGCGTCGCGCTTGGCCTTATGTTCGAGCACACGCGGATTGGTCTCGCGGAAAAGCGCTTCGTCAAACGAATCGCCGAAACGCTTGCGGGCCTTTGCCACCTCTTTTTCAACCTTATCGTCCATCTTGGCTATCTCCTCTTCGATGAGCACGTCGGCACGGTAACGCTTCTTTGAGTCCTTGTTGTCAATCAACGGGTCGTTGAAAGCGTCGACGTGGCCTGAAGCTTTCCAGATGGTCGGATGCATGAAGATGGCGGAGTCGATGCCGACAATATTTTCATGAAGCAGCGTCATAGCGTCCCACCAGTAGCGCTTAATGTTGTTCTTAAGCTCTACGCCGTTCTGGCCGTAGTCATAAACAGCTGAAAGTCCGTCATATATTTCGCTCGAAGGGAACACGAAGCCATATTCCTTGGCATGTGAAACAATCTTCTTAAATTGATCTTCTTGTTGTGCCATTTTACAATTATATTATAATTCAGTATATTTCAGTCTACAAAGATATGCAAAAACATACTATTACACAAATATTAGATGCACACTCTCAACCACACCTTCGACCGTCCGGCTAATTTTAAGCAAATTTAAAGTTACACGCCCACTCTTCAAACCGCAAACCGCCATTTGAAGCAGACATATCGATTCAATCAGAGACTTTTAGCTTTTTAACACAATACCGACCGGCAAACAGCCTTCAACGGCCGGAGGTGAGGTAGTCGACGGCGAAGTCAAGGATGGTGTCGTGGCCGTTGACAGCAGCCTGCGGATCAAGGTCGACCTCACATCCGGGAGTCGGGTCGATGCCGAACTCCGTACTGAGCCCCTTGCTGTCAAGCACCGAACATGCCGAAAAACGCACACCCCATCCGTTGGGCAACTCGGAATTGAACGGCATTCCGCTCCCTCCTCCGGTGGTGCTTCCGATAATGCTCACATTAGGCAGATACTGCATTATGGACACGAAGTTGTTGGCGGCACTGAACGTGCCGCGGCTTGTCAGCACTGCCACGGGCTTACCCCACATGATGCGCCCTTTTTCAGCCGGGTCGAAATAATAGGCATACGGTTTGGAGAAATCGTCATGGCCTGGCCCTGTCTTATGCGATATGTACCCTGCAAGGATACGCTCGGTGATGAATCGGCGCACCAGAGTCTCGACGTTGGTCATGTTGCCTCCGCCGTTGTTGCGGATGTCGATTATGAGCGCGTCGCACGGGTCAAGATAAAACAGTACGTTGTCCAGATTGCCCTCCCCTATGGGGTTGACGAAACTGCTGTAGCGGACGTAACCGACATTCTGAGGCAGAATAGCATAGTCAAGCCCCGCCGCGCTGAGAAAGTTGAAGTTCAGGTAATATTGTTCGACCAGGCGCTCACTGTAGTTGTCGGGATAGTCGCTCCACCATTTGCGGTAATACGAAGTGTTGAACGACGACGACAGATTGGTGTGCCCGTCCTTCAGCTCGTCAAGCATGTCGGCGCATACGAAAAAGAGTTCCTTTGAAGTCATCTCGTCGCTCACCTTCGATGCATATTTGTCGTGCACGGCGTTCCAGTCGACGCTTTTCTCTTTAAAGAAGCAATAATGCTCGTCAAGAATGGTCCACAACGCCTCAAAATTGCCTTTGGGATTATTGTCCCACTCCTCAACCTCGTGGCATCCGGCAAACGCGATGCCAAACATTAGCGACAGTATGGTATAAACGATATTTTTCATGACAAATCAATAAAGGGCTGATATGACACGTGCTTTTGAGTCAGGACGTTTATAAGGATTCAGGCTCATCCACTCACCGGCCACGCCTATAACGGCCGAGTAAGTGACCGCGCGAGTCACAATGTTGTTGACTTTTGTGGACAATATGTCGTTTCGGAAGCCAATCCTCAACGCAGTGGCTCCGAAATGGATGTCGGCCGTCAGCAGATTGTCCATACGGAAATAACTTCCCCACCAGGCGAAGTGTGCAAGGCCGTTATGATTTCCCAGGTATATCTCATAGAAGAGTTCTCCGTAGTCCGGAGAGAAGAACACTCCGGCCACAGGTATCGCGGTCTGATATTTCAGCGTCACAGGCAGATTCCACACTTTGGTCTGCCACGTGGCGTAACCTGACGCATTCACCGTCCAGGCGGCCTCGACGGCCACAGGGTTGTTGCCATTGCGCGGATTGTACATGCATCCGAGGTCAAGACCCGAGCTTCCGCCGGCGGCCACCGTTATTCCGTAAGGCAGACGCCACCTGTAGGTCATGCCCCACGACACGTCGCCCACCAGACGCCACATGTCGGCATTGCGCACAGGATTCTCGGTCTTGTTCATATCAATTGACGCTTCAAGGCGCATCACCCACCGTTCGGGATTAAACTTCATGGCCTGCATGCGCTCGTAGGCAAAACCGAAGTCGACGCCCGAATACTTTATGGGCGTGAGATAGGTATTCACAAGTTTTGCCCCGCCTATGTTAAACATGTATGCAGAGACCACCGGACGTATAGGGTCCGGACTTGCGTCGTCCTGCGCCGATGCAGTAACTCCGGCAAGCGCCACTGCGAGCAAAGCCAACAGCCGGTGAAATACAGTGCGTTTCATTATAAAAATGTATTTAAAATATACGTTGCTGACCGTTGATTTCGTCGCGTACTTCGTCGTCCGAGCGGTCAGGTTCGACAGGTCCCTCGACCAGCTCATCGCCGCCGTCGACCGGTTCTATCTCATCGTCGTCTACATCGGTCTCCAACGGTTCTATCTCCTTTACACCGGCTATTTCAAACGTGGTCAGGCGCTTACCTTTGGCCTTATAGCTTTTCACGGCTATAAACTCCGACGCATTGATTATCAGAGGTTCGCGGAACGAGTCACCGCCCCCGAATGTCACCTCAAACCTGCATCCATTGGTATCGCTGAGCAATATAAGGCTCGATTTCTCATTGTCGCCCAGGAATCTCGTCCTCTTAGACGCGGGCTCAAACGTAAACCGCTTTATGTACGGATATCCCTGGTCGGCATCGTTAAGCACGGCAGTCCACACATGGCCCGGACGATACTTCTCTATTCTAAGGATATTGTCCTCGTAATGGTTGCCGGCATCAAACGACGACATATAATATTCGCCGCTTTTCAGAATCACCAGCACCTGGTCAGTACCGGCAAATTCGCCTAAGAACGTACCGCGCTTGTCGTAATTGAGCCTGAGCACATCCGGGTCAAACCACACCTCGCGTCCGCCGAGAGTCGACGCGCCGCGCTCCTTGAGCGAAAAACGGTGCACTTCGTTCTTGGTGACGATATTGCCCTGCGACTGCTTGCCCTTGATGGCCAGCTGGCCGAAATCGACATCAAACTGCAGTGTCTTCAGCCTAAGTTTCGGCTTGAGGGTCACCTTGACCACCTCAGCCTCACCGTTCGGATTGGCAGAGAACCACATCACCTTCGAACCGGGGAGTCCCTGCGTAAGGTCGTAGTCCTTGTCGCGCGTCACACCTGTGACGGCAAATCGCTTCATATAGAAAGTGCCGCCCTTGCCGTTCTGATATATGACGTTATAGATGGTGCGCGAGTCGTTGCGCTTGAACACATTGAGATACAGCACATTCTTGCCGACAAACATCTTCTCCTGGACCTTGACCACCTTGTATTTGCCGTCTTTATAAAATATGATTATATCGTCTATGTCCGAACAGTTGCAGACATATTCATCCTTTTTCAACGAGGTACCGATGAAACCTTCCTCGCGGTTTATATACAGGCGTTCGTTGGCTTCGGCCACCTTGGCGGCCTCGATATTGTCAAACCCGCGGATCACGGTGTGGCGGGGGAACGCATCGCCGTACTTCTCTTTCAGGCGCACATACCAGTCGACAGTATAGTCGACCAAATGGGCGAGATGATTATTGATTTCGGCTATTTCATCCTTGTACTTCGCAATCTGACGGTCGGCATCGTCGCTGTTGAAGCGGTGGATACGCTTCATCTTTATCTCTTCAAGACGTAGCAGGTCGTCGCGTGTCACCTCACGAAGGAACAGATGCTTGAACGGCTCGAGACGGCGGTCTATATGATCGAGCACCGCGTCGACCGACTTGCCCTCTTCATACTCTTTGTCCTTGTAGACGCGCTCCTCAATGAATATGCGCTCCAACGATGCGAAGTGGAGCGACTCTTCTATTTCACCCTTGCGTATTTCAAGCTCACGACGCAGAATGTCCATTGTCGTATTGACGCTATGACGAAGCACATCGCTCACGCCTATAAAACACGGCTTCTTGTCAGATATCACGCAACAGTTGGGCGATATGCTCAATTCACAGTCTGTAAAGGCATAAAGCGCATCAATGGCCTTGTCCGACGAGGTTCCTGGAAGCAGATGCACCAGGATTAGAGCCTTGTCAGAGGTCATGTCCTCGACCTTCTTTACCTTGATTTTACCTTTTTCAGCGGCCTTCTCGATTGAATCGCGAATAGACAGGGTGGTCTTGCCGAACGGTATCTCGGTGATGGCAAGCGTCTTGTTGTCGACCTTCTCTATCTTAGCCCTGATTCTGACCGAACCGCCACGCTCGCCGTCGTTATACTTGCTCACGTCGAGAAAACCGCCCGTCACAAAGTCTGGATAAAGCTCAAACGGTTCTTCGCGCAGATAGGCCACAGCGGCATCTATAATCTCGTTGAAGTTGTGGGGCAGAATTTTCGACGACAAGCCGACAGCGATGCCCTCGACACCCTGAACAAGCAGAAGCGGGAATTTTGCAGGCAAAGTCACCGGCTCCGGCTTGCGTCCGTCGTAGCTGACAGTCCAGTCCGTCACTTTAGGATTGTAAAGTACTTCAAGCGCAAAAGGCGACAAGCGTGCTTCTATGTAACGTCCGGCGGCGGCGGAAGCTCCCGTCAGCACATTGCCCCAGTTACCCTGGGTCTCCACAAGCAAATCTTTCTGTCCGAGCTGCACAAGCGCTTCGTTGATGGAAGCATCGCCGTGGGGATGATACTGCATGGTATTTCCCACGATGTTGGCCACCTTGTTGAAGCGCCCGTCGTCAAGCGTCTTCATCGAGTGCAGTATACGGCGCTGCACAGGCTTGAGTCCGTCAGTGATATGAGGCACCGCACGTTCGAGAATCACGTATGAGGCGTAATCAAGAAACCAGCTCTGGTACATTCCGCGCAACTGATGGCGCACCATATCGTCCTTGGTGTCCAAAGCGCGAGGCTTTACCTTTTCATTGTCGTCAAGAGTATTATTGTCGTCGGTCATCTGCTAATGTGAAAATTCATGGGTGATGAGAGGCGGGTAACGCAACTGCACACCACGCCACCTACAAAGATAACGATTTTTTTTCATTCGTTAACCCGGACAATCGTTTTTACCGCAATTTTCACGTCAAAAAGAGAGCGGGCACCGGACTATCCGGCACCCGCCCTCGCTTTAATTCAGTTTAACAATAAGAGTTTAGAACACCACGCGGAAACCGTAGTTTTCAAGTCTGGTAGTCGGACGTGAATACCAGCGGACAGCTGAACGGAGTTCTCGGCCTGAATTTACCCAACCGCCGCCGCGTACTATGCGCTGACGGCCGCTTTCAGGACCTACGGGGTCAACCAACGATCCTTCAGGATAGTTGTCATACCAGTCGGCTACCCATTCATATACGTTTCCGTGCATGTCGTAAAGGCCGTATGCGTTAGGTTCAAATGAGCCCACCTTGTAGGTCGAAGCCTGATAGCCCTGGATGTCCGGATCAACCTTGCGTCCGCCTTCGGCCAGGTCATAATAGTCGTAGATATAGAACTGGGCCATACCCTTAACCATCTTCGTTCCGTCGCCGATACCGAAAGGCAGATTGCCTTCCTGACCGCCACGGCAGGCATATTCCCACTGAGCTTCGGTCGGGAGCGCGCCGCCTACCCATTTGGCGTATGCGTCAGCTCCGTACCATGAAACGTAAATTACGGGGTGTTCCTCAAATCCTTCCACCGGTGCCCACTTGCCGCCGGCCCAGATGACTCCGAAATTATACTGGGCGTTGTCGCGCTTGTCAGAAGCGTAGAGATATGACTCGGTGCCGTCTTCGCCGACAGGACCTTCTCCGTCTTCGCCGACATTGACAGCGTTGAGGAATTCAGCAAATTGAGCATTGGTGACTTCATAAGCACTCATATAGAAATCTTTCGTAAGAGTGACTTCGTGAAGTTTCTCATCCTTATAGTAGCTCGGTTCGGTAGGTTCTGATCCAAGCATGCGGGTGCCTGCGGGAATCTTTACGGTAGTAAGGCCGAACTTCTGTCCGGGGGCTAAAAACTCAGCCGAAACAGTCACTGGAGCATCAGGCATAACAAAAGTGGCCTGAAGGGCTGAAGCGTCCGACACTTCAACATCCTTGTCATTTGAAGTGACTTTCCAGCCACCGAACTCCCACTTTTCCTCAACTGTAGCGGTCAGCGTAACCACATCGCCCGATTTAGCTTCCATCGGAGAAACCGTCACGGTACCACCTTTTTCAACTTCAGCCACTTCGATTCCATGTGCCACGGGATCATTATCATCGTCACACGACTGAAAGCACACTGATGACAGCAACAAGGCAAAAGCACTTGCCAAATAGTAATTTCTCATAATGCAAAAAATGTTTTATATTAAAAAAGTCTCTTAACATGTGACGGCAAAGATAGACAAATAAATTAAATAAATATGCACAATAAATTCATTTTAACCGAATGTCCCGAAAATAAGTCCGCCATTTGCATTTTTTAGTCAAAATATAGCCAAACAAACATAAAAAAGTACACGGCGTGACACCGCACACACTGACGGGAGATATCGCAATGTCAATAAATATTTAGTATCTTTGCAATAACGACAAACATGCTTATTCATGATTATGGCACAGTACGAATCACTAAAAATCATATCGGAATTAAAAAATAAAGATAAAATACGGGCACTCTTCATATGTCTGGGCAATATCTGCCGTTCGCCGGCGGCAGACGGGATTATGCACAGCATTGTTGAAAGCCATGGCGATAATGAACGATGGTTCATCGATTCGGCAGGCACTTATGGCGGACATGCAGGCGACCTGCCGGACAAAAGAATGCGCGTACATGCCGTCAGGAGGGGATACAATCTGACACACCGCTCAAGACAGATTAGAGAATCGGACTTCGACGATTTCGACATAATAATAGCCATGGACAGCGCCAACGAACGGTCGCTGAAGCGGATGGCACCGACCGTAGAGGCTGAAGCCAAAGTCGTTCCGATGAGCGTATTTTTCAGAATGGCGACAAGATACGACCACGTACCTGACCCCTATTACGAAGGAGCCGAAGGATTTGAGCTGGTGCTCGACCTGCTCGAAGACGCATGTGAAAATCTTTATGACCAACTTACGCCAAAACATGGAAGAAAACAATAGCATCAAAGCCAATACCGATGTCAACGAGCTTGCCACCAGGCCTATAGGCAGGCTTCTGTGGGAATACAGCATACCTGCCGTAGTAGGCATGGTAGTGATGTCGCTCTACAATGTTATCGACCGCATATTCATCGGACGGGGCGTCGGGCCCGAGGCCATCGCCGGACTCGCAATAACATTTCCCGTGATGAACGTGAGCGCGGCCATCGGAGTGCTTATAGGCGCTGGCGCATCGTCAAGAGTATCGATACTTCTTGGACAGCAAAATCTTGAAGGCGCCCAGCGCGTACTCGGCAATTCGGTGGTGCTGATTATCGTAAACGCACTTATCTACATCAGCCTGTTCGCAATATTTCTCGACGACATACTCCGGGCGTTCGGAGCATCGGACGTCACACTGCCCTATGCCCGCGACTTCATGCTTTACCTGCTTCCGGGCATGATGGTGATGAACGTGATGTACAGCCTGAACAACGTAATGCGCGCATCGGGATATCCTAAACCGGCCATGATAACCATGTTCATCGGAGCAGGATGCAATGTGGTTCTTGCCCCGATATTCATATTCGTGCTCAAACTCGGCATAAAAGGCGCCGCCATAGCCACCGACATATCCATGACAGTCGGCATGGTCTTTGTGTTGGCCCACTTCTTCCGCAAGGATTCGGTGCTTCACTTCAAACGAGGCATCTACCGACTGAGCTGGCCCATAATTGTGTCAATCATCGGTATCGGAGCGGCTCCGAGCATTGTCAATTTCTGCTCATCGGCCATCAACACCATAATCAACCGCTCACTCTATGCTTACGGAGGCGACATAGCAGTCGGAGCAGTGGGCATATTTTCAACCTACACGTCGCTTCTGTGCATGGTAGTCGTAGGTATCTGCCAGGGCATACAGCCAATATTGGGATACAATTACGGAGCCGGACGCCTCGACCGAATGAAACGCGCGTTCTGGCTATCGGCCATAGCCGGAACGCTCGTGACATCCATCGGAGCCATAGTCAGCGTATTCTGGCCTGAGGTAATAGCGAGGGCGTTCACCGTCGACCAACAGCTCATCGACGCCACGTGCAAAGGACTTTCGCTGGCCACTCTTTCATTCTGGCTGGTCGGGTTCCCGATCATCGCCACCACTCTGTTCCAGTCAATCGGAATGGCCGGAAAGTCGATATTCCTGAGCCTAATCCGTCAGGTGATATTCCTGATTCCGCTGTTGCTGATTCTGCCGAAGCATTTCGGCCTCGAAGGTGTCTGGGCCGCTTTCCCAACATCCGATGCGATGTGCATCATAACCACCATCATAATGGTCATGTGGCAGTTCAGGATATTAAACAAACAGAACGGACGCATATGCCGGCCGGCAGAATTAAGGGCATAAAAAAAGACATGGGAATCAAGATGTCAGATTCCCATGTCTTTTTTATTATCGTGATTCTTAACCCCGCAGAGCGGCATCCATAGACGCGGCCGCATGACGTCCGTCGCCCATCGCAAGAATGACAGTGGCACCGCCACGCACTATATCGCCGCCGGCATATATGTCGGGCAATGACGAACGCATTGTCGACTCGTCAACCACTATAGTTCCTCTTCTCGACACCTCAAGATCGCTGATAGAATTAGGTATCAACGGATTGGGCGACACACCGACACTGACAATCACCAAATCGACAGGTATGTCCTCGACAGCGCCTTCGACCGGAACCGGCGACCGGCGTCCCGAAGCGTCAGGTTCGCCAAGTTCCATGCGCTGAACACGCATGGTCTTCACTTGGCCTTTATCGTCGGATATATACTCAAGCGGATTGTGCAGAGTCATAAACTCAACACCCTCCTCCTTGGCATGCTTCACCTCCTCGACACGTGCGGGCATCTCGGCTTCGCCACGCCGGTAGACCACCATAGCGCGCTCGGCGCCCATACGGCGGGCCGTGCGTACGGCATCCATGGCTGTGTTGCCACCACCTATCACCGCCACATTGCGGCCCCGCAGCACCGGAGTGTCGTAGCCTTCGCGTCCGGCACACATAAGGTTGATTCGTGTCAGATACTCGTTGCACGACATCACCCCGATATAATTCTCACCGGGTATTCCCATGAACCGTGGCAGTCCCGCTCCTGAACCGACAAAGATTCCCTTGAAGCCCATGTCGTGAAGGTCGTCGTAGCTGTAGGTCTTGCCGACTATGCAGTCTTTGACAAACTTCACGCCGAGCGATGCAAGAGAGTCTATCTCGACATCGACCACAGCGTTAGGCAGACGGAATTCAGGAATACCGTACTTGAGCACCCCGCCTATCTCGTGCAGAGCCTCAAACACCGTCACGTCATAACCGCGCTTGATCATGTCGCCGGCAAACGACAGTCCTGCCGGACCAGAACCAACGACAGCAATCTTGATGCCGTTCGGCTCTTCGACCTCAGGATGGGCATGCAGGCCGCTCAGACGTTCGAAGTCGGCGGCGAAGCGCTCCAGATAGCCGATAGCTACAGGTTCCTTCTTCATCTTCAGATATATGCATCTCGACTCACACTGTTTTTCCTGCGGACATACGCGGCCGCACACAGCCGGGAGAGCACTGGTCTCCTTAAGCACCAGGGCGGCCTTGTGAAATTCGCCCCGCTGTATATTTTTTATGAATCCGGGTATGTTTATATTGACCGGACATCCGGTCACGCACTGCGGGTCCGGACAGTCCATACATCTGGTGGCTTCAAGCACCGCTGCCTCGGCCGAAAGTCCCTGGTTTACCTCCTCGTTGCAAGTCACACGGTATGCCGGACTCAATTCCGGCATCTTGACGCGCTGAATGGCGGCACGTTCTTTTGCCGAAGTCGATTTTCTCAACTCTTCACGCCACTGCGCATCGCGTGGAGCCGATGTCGTATTATTTTTTCCCATATTGTCAGAATGGAGTGTTTACACAATGGTTTAATTATATGAGCGCAACCTCATCATCATCTCATCGAAGTCGACCTTATGCGCGTCAAACTCAGGACCGTCTATGCACACAAATTTGGTTTTGCCGTCGACAGTCACTCGACATGCCCCGCACATACCCGTGCCGTCAACCATGATAGTGTTTAACGAGCACATCGTGGGCACATCGTACTTCTTGGTCAGCAACGACACGAACTTCATCATTATGGCCGGACCGATAGTGACCACCAGGTCGACAGCTTCGCGCTGAATGACACGTTCAACACCAGCCGTCACAAGACCTTTCGTACCGTAACTGCCGTCGTCGGTCATGATTATAACTTCATCGGAATAAGGAGCAACCTGCTCTTCAAGAATTATCAAGTCTTTTGTGCGGGCGGCAAGCACAGTAATCACGCGGTTGCCGGCCTCCTTCATACCCTTTATAATCGGCAACAACGGAGCCACGCCGACACCTCCGCCGCAGCAAACCACAGTACCGAATTTCTCGATATGGGTGGCCTGTCCGAGCGGACCCACAACGTCGGTAAGCGATTCGCCCACTTCGAGGCCGCATATCTTGCCGGTTGACACTCCGACATCCTGCACAACAAGTGTAATAGTACCACGCTCTGTATCGGAGTCTGCTATAGTAAGCGGTATACGCTCGCCATGTTCACAGGCACGTACTATCACAAAATGACCGGGACGTCGTGAACGCGCTATGGCGGGAGCTTCAACCACAAGTTTTACCACATTTTGCGAGAAATGCTCTTTCTCTACTATTCTGTTCATAACTAAGTTGGTTAATATGATTGGTTCATGCTTAGGGCATGCTTTTAACATCAGTTTTGCAATCGCCCATGCGAATATGTTTCGACTGACGGCAAAGTTAACTCTTTATTTTTAACTTCAAAATATACTCCACCCGAAAGTATGCCCGAAAGGTGACTACTTCTTAACTAATTCCATCTTGTCGACCTCAGGCATAACCGCTCCGTCGTTGTACAGTCTTACGGCATTGTCCCCGGGCAAAAGGTCGGCATCAACCGACACCGTCGATAGGCCCGATCCGGAATCCGGAACCTTAACAAGCGTTCCGGGACCTCCGTTGACGCTGACATACATCTCCCTGTCGCCGTCTGACATGACGGCAAACTGCAATTCATATCCACCGCCGTATTCCGACCTGACATGACGCCATACTATGTCATTATCAGGACGATATCCAAGATTGGCGGCTTTTACGCCTCCACTGCACAACGAGTCCGGCATGTATGCAGCCGTACCGACCGCCACAGGGTTGTATAGTTCCTGATATGCCGTCATATAAGCCGTCTCGGCTTCATAGACAGAACGTTCCTTGCGAATGTCGCCCACGGCCCGGTATATCCTTACACCATGGGCGGGCACCTCTACCGAAAACTCATCCTCGAAACTTCCAAGATCCTTATGTTCAAAAAGGTCACGCATCCTGACTTTACCGTCAAGGTCAATGTCCGAGAATCTCAAGGTGACAGTATCCGGCGAATCTGACGGATTGTACAGCGCGACGGCACGCGAAGCGCCGTATAGTTCGTCCACGTCCTTCACCAGCACATAAGTTTCGCCATCGTGCGAAGCCACATAAGCCTGCAGCCCGAGCGGATCCTGATTAAGGGCTATCAGTTCTGTATTTTTCAGAAGTCTGAGAGTCTCCGGGCGCAACTGCGTCATGTCGCAGCCTATGAGCAAGGGCGACGACATGATGCACCACATTCCGAAATGCGTCCTGTCCTCTTCGTCGGTCAGAGTGCGTCCCACCTCAAGCATGTCCATGTCGTTATGTCCACGCTCGGCATAAGCCGACAGGTAAAGATTCTGCCTTATTATATTCTCTATAGACCTCCAGGAACAATTGATGTCGGTCGACATGCGCCACGAATCGGCCACCTCGTCAACCCACGTACCGGGATAGTCCCAACGGCACACATTGAGCAAAAGGCCGCCGCGTCCGGTGGCATCCATGGCCTCGCGGATAATACGATAACGCTCTTCCGGATCAAACGAGAGGTGGTCCTTGTTCTGACGGGCCGTACCTCCGCAATAATCGACCTTGATAAAATCGAATCCCAAATCACCGAAAAACATCCGGCAGTCCTGAATCTCATGTCCGTACAGACCGACATTGCGGGCAATCGTGTCATTGTCCCAGTTGAATCCGCACGTACTTACGCCCGCGTCACTGTAGATGCCGGCGCGAAGGCCCAGTGAATGTATATGGTCAACCACCGGCTTAAGGCCTCCCGGAAAGCGTGTCGGATGTATCAGAAGCTCTCCTGTGGCCGTGTCGCGACCGCCGAAATACCCGTCATCGATGTTTATAAACCTATATCCTACCGAATCAAGCCCGTGGCGCACCATCGCGTCGGCCTGACCCATTATCAGCGAATCGCTTATGTTGACCCTATAAGTGTTCCATGAGCTCCAGCCCATGACCGGAACATCCTTGGCGGCAACCATCAGGCCCGACATGACAAGTCCCGACAAAATACACCGTATCATATTCATGGCATCCAATATTATTGTTAATTACTATTCAGAGATATGCCTGCTTCACAAAGATAGTAATTATATCCGAACAAACGCATTAACCACCGGGCAACAATCCCTGATTGCAGGCCGGCAGACTGCATCCCGCCAGGCCTCCCGACAAGAAAGCATAATAATTTTTCATATAATTCAAATTCTTATTGAACAATTAGAGCAATTATTTGCTTTTAAGTTTGACAATATCATAGAATATCGTTAAATTTGCAAAATCACATAAATTCAGAATAAATAAGTTACGTATAATCTACAATTTTGACAATCTTATGAGCGACAGATTATTCATATTTGACACTACTCTCCGCGATGGTGAACAGGTGCCGGGATGCCAATTGAACACGGTTGAAAAAATCGAAGTGGCCAAAGCGCTTGAAGAGCTGGGGGTGGATGTCATCGAGGCGGGTTTTCCGGTGTCAAGCCCCGGCGACTTCAATTCGGTAGTCGAGATATCCAAAGCCGTCACATGGCCCACGATATGCGCTCTGACCCGCGCGGTGGAAAACGACATACGCGTCGCGGCCGACTCTCTTACATACGCAAAGCGCAAACGCATACATACCGGCATTGGCACTTCGGACTACCACATCAGATATAAATTCAATTCTACGCGCGAAGACATTCTTGAACGGGCCATAGCCTGCGTCAAGTACGCTAAACGCTTCGTAGATGATGTACAGTTCTATGCCGAAGATGCCGGACGCACCGACAACGAGTATCTCGCCCGCGTGGTGGAGGCCGTCATCAAGGCCGGAGCCACGGTAGTAAACATTCCGGACACTACCGGATACTGCCTGCCCGAACAGTTCGGACAGAAAATCAAATATCTGATGGAGCATGTGGACGGCATACACAAAGTGACCATAGCCACACACTGCCACAACGATCTGGGCATGGCCACGGCAAACACCATAGCCGGAGTGCTCAACGGCGCGAGACAGGCGGAAGTGACCATCAACGGAATCGGTGAGCGAGCCGGCAACACATCGCTTGAAGAAGTTGCCATGATCCTGCGTTCGCACAAGGAGCTCAATATCGAGACCAACATCAACACTCCCCGGATTTCAGGCATAAGCCGGATGGTGTCAAATCTGATGAACATGCCCGTACAGCCCAACAAGGCTATTGTCGGGCGCAACGCCTTTGCACACAGTTCAGGAATACACCAGGACGGAGTGCTCAAGAACCGCGAAAGCTACGAAATAATCGACCCCAAGGATGTGGGTGTCGACGAAAACTCGATAGTGCTGACCGCACGCTCAGGACGCGCCGCGCTCAAACACCGTCTGCACGTGCTCGGCATAGACCTTGAAAAAGACGCTCTCGACAAAGCCTACGATGCGTTTCTTAAACTTGCCGACAGGAAAAAGGAAATCAACGACGACGACGTATTGCTTCTCGCCGGTGAACACCACAAGGCAAAGCATCGCCTGAAACTCGACTTCCTGCAGGTGACATCCGGAGTCGGGGTGAAGGCTGTGGCCTCAATAGGGCTTGACATTGCCGGAGAGAAGTTCGAGGCCTGCGCCTCAGGCAACGGCCCGGTGGATGCCGCCATCCAGGCCATCAGGCACATCATCAGACGCAAAATGCACGTAAAAGAGTTCCTCATCCAGGCCATCAACCACGGCAGCAACGATGTCGGAAAGGTACATATAACCGTCGAACACGAAGGAGTCAACTACTACGGATTTTCGGCCAACACCGACATCATCGCCGCCAGTGCCGAAGCTTTCATCGACGCTATTAACAAATTTGTCAGATAGACCCAAATCATGCCAAGCACTTTATTCGACAAAATATGGGACTCCCACGCCGTCAGCGTAATGGACGGAGGACCCACGCAATTATATATCGACCGCCACTACTGCCATGAGGTGACCAGTCCGCAGGCTTTCGACGGTCTGCGCAAAAGAGGGATTGGAGTGTTCCGTCCGGAAAGGACTTTCTGCTCTCCCGACCACAACATACCCACACATGACCAGGACAGACCGATAGCCGACCCGGTGTCGCACCATCAGGTGGCAACGCTCGTAAACAATGCCAGAGATTTCGGACTGACATTGTTCGGCATGTGCCACGAAAAGAACGGCATAATCCACGTAATCGGACCTGAAAACGGACTTACCCTGCCGGGGTTTACCATCGTATGCGGCGACAGCCACACGTCGACCCACGGAGCATTCGGCGCCGTGGCGTTCGGCATCGGAACCTCGGAAGTCGAGATGGTGCTTGCGAGCCAGTGCATACTTCAGCCCAAACCGAAGACCATGCGCATAAATATCAACGGCAGGCTCGGCGACGGAGTGACAGCCAAGGACGTGGCTCTATACATCATAGCCAAAATGACCACAGGCGGAGCGACAGGCTATTTTGTCGAATATGCCGGCGAAGTGGTCCGCAACATGTCGATGGAGGAGCGCATGACCCTTTGCAACCTTTCAATTGAGATGGGCGCGCGAGGAGGCATGGTAGCCCCCGACCAGACCACTTTCGACTATATCAAAGGACGCGAATATGCCCCGAATGGCGAAGACTGGGATAAGGCCCTCGCCTATTGGAAGACCTTGAGAACCGACGACGATGCCGTATTTGACAAGGAGGTGAATTTCGACGGCTCGGACATCCAGCCGAGAATAACGTTCGGCACTAATCCCGGCATGGGCATAGCCATAAACGAAGCCATCCCGTCGGCTCCGACAGACGACGACACCGGCCGTGCATCATATGCCAAGTCTCTTCAATATATGGGATTCAGCGAAGGCCAACGACTTGAGGGACATCCGGTAGACTACGTATTTCTGGGCAGCTGCACCAATGGACGCCTTGAGGATTTCCGTGCATTCGCCTCGATGGTCAAAGGCCGTAAAAAAGCTCCGGGAGTCACAGCATGGCTTGTTCCCGGTTCGTGGGCCGTCGACCGCCAGATTCGAGAAGAGGGCCTGGACCGCATATTGGAAGAAGCCGGATTCACCCTGCGCCAACCGGGATGCTCGGCATGCCTGGCCATGAACGACGACAAAGTACCGACCGCCAAACTGTGCATCTCGACATCCAACCGCAACTTTGAAGGCCGGCAAGGTCCGGGCGCGAGAACCATACTGGCAGGCCCGCTCGTAGCGGCGGCATCGGCCATAACCGGAGTCATCACCGATCCTCGAACTTTAAACGAAACCCGATGAAAGAGAAATTTTCAATTATAACCTCGACCTGCGTTCCCCTGCCGGTGGAGAATGTGGATACCGACCAGATAATTCCGGCGCGCTTCCTTAAAGCCACCTCAAGAGACGGATTTGGCGAAAACCTGTTCCGCGACTGGCGTTACGACAGCGAAGGCAATCCGAAAAAGGAATTCGTACTAAACAATCCCAGATATTCCGGATGCATACTTGTTGCCGGTAAAAACTTCGGATGCGGTTCGAGCAGAGAGCACGCGGCATGGGCCATCGCCGACTACGGTTTCAGAGTGGTCGTGTCAAGCTTTTTTGCCGATATCCACAAAAACAACGAGCTAAACAATTTCGTTTTACCCGTAGTGGTCAGCGAATCGTTTCTCGCAGAGCTTTTCGCCAGCATCGAAGCAGACCCCGCCACCAAGGTCGAAGTTAACCTGACGGAGCAGACCATAACCAATCTGGCCACGGAGAGGCGCGAAAACTTCGACATCGACCCTTATAAAAAGCAATGCCTGGAGAAGGGTCTTGACGACATCGAGCTAATGCTGGCCCGTAAAGCCGACATCGAGGCATTTGAGACCAAACGCGCTTATCCGCAACTATAAAGTCATAACGAACAACATATCAACAACCACTATGGATTTAAAGATAGCAGTATTGCCCGGCGACGGAATCGGACCGGAAATTTCGACCCACGGAGTCAATGCAATCCAGGCCGTATGCGACAAATTCGGACATAATGTGACGTTCTCTTACGGTATAGTCGGAGCCGCGGCCATAGAAGCCGTAGGAGACCCGTTCCCGGAACGCACTTTCAAATTGTGCCAGGACAGTGACGCCGTTCTGTTTTCGGCAGTCGGAGACCCCAAATACGACAACAATCCATCGGCAAAGGTGCGTCCCGAACAGGGACTGCTCGCCATGCGCAAAAAGCTTGGCCTGTTTGCCAACATACGTCCGGTGGAGACATTCAAATGCCTTCTGCATAAATCACCCCTGAAACCTGAGATTGTCAACGGAGCCGACTTCCTGTGCATACGCGAACTGACCGGAGGCATGTATTTCGGCAAGAAGCACGAGAGCGACACCGAAGCATACGACACCAACTCATACACCCGACATGAGATTGAGCGCATACTGAAAGTAGCGTTCGAGTATGCCACCCGGCGCAGACGCCACCTGACTGTGGTTGACAAGGCCAATGTGCTTGCATCATCGCGTCTATGGCGAAAAATAGCACAGGAGATGGCGGCCGAATACCCCGAAGTGACAACCGACTTCATGTATGTCGACAACGCCGCAATGCGCCTGATTCAGGATCCGAGATTTTTCGACGTGATAGTCACCGAAAACACATTCGGCGACATACTCACCGACGAAGGGTCGGTAATATCAGGCTCAATGGGACTTCTGCCGTCGGCATCAACCGGAACAGGTACTCCCGTGTTCGAGCCAATCCACGGCTCATGGCCGGAGGCCAAAGGCAAAAATATCGCCAACCCGATAGCGCAGATACTGTCGGCCGCCATGTTGCTCGAATATTTTAATCTCATGGAAGAGGGAGCGCTCATAAGAAAAGCCGTCAAGGCATCGCTCGATGAAAAATTCTCCACACCCGACATCACCGGCGAAAAACATGGTCACGGCACGTCGGCCGTAGGTCAATGGATTGTGGAATACATCCAGAGACACTAACTGAATTTTACTTCTACTTTACTTATATTTTTAGTGTGCCGCGACCTGAGACAGTCCGCGGCACACTCTTTTTCATACCGAAAATGTATCTAAGGCAATACGAACATTAACGCCGGGACCAACGTTAAAATAATATGAAAAAAACTTAATACACCCACGATGTAGACTACGATGTTAGGACAACGCATTCAGGAATTAATCAAGGAAGCAAAAATAATCAGGAATGACATCTCGAAATGGAGACGTCGAAACATTCCCGACACCACATTCATATTTATTCTATCATTCATAATCGGTATATTGTCGGGACTGGGGGCCTCGTGTCTCCGTGGTCTTATCGTGCTTGTCACCAAACTGCTGACAAGCAGCCTGGAAGCTTCACACATAGGCTACATACTGCTCATACTGCCGCTCATCGGCATCCTGCTGTCATCAGTCTATTCGAGATATATCGCAAAAGACGACATGTCGCACGGCACCGAAAAAATCATCAGGCTAATCAAAAAGCGTGATTTCAGACTAAAGCGCAATCTGACCTACTCGCCGATTATCGGATGCTCGCTGACCCTCGGATTCGGAGGCTCGGCCGGAGCGGAAGGCCCTATCGCCTATTCAGGCGCGGCCATCGGGAGCAACATCGGGCAGGCGTTCGGAGTGTCGCCCCGGTTAATGATGATACTGATAGGATGTGGCGCGGCCGGCGCTATCTCCGGCATCTACAAAGCCCCCATCGGAGGCATGCTGTATGCGCTGGAGGTACTTAAGGTCGAGATGTCGACGGTGTCGGTTGTGGCCATGATGATGACATGTCTGATATCGGCCATGGTGTCCTACTCTCTCTCAGGATTTAATGTCGATGTGCAGTTTGATCAGCTCCGTGCATTTGAACCGTCAGTGATTCCGCTGGTGTTGCTTATGGGCGTGTTCTGCGGTCTGTATTCATTCTACTATTTCGGAATAATGCGATATATTGACGGAAAACTCCGCGCCATCAAGAACCATTGGGCTAAAAACATCATAGCAGGAACAGCCCTGTCGGCATTCATTTTCCTGTTTCCGGCACTTTACGGCGAAGGGTTCGGCAGCATGACCAAAGTGCTTGCCGACAATGTATCGTCAATCACCTACTGCAGTCTGTACTACCACTACCACGGCGACACCATTACTTTGCTTCTTGTGCTGACCGGAATGATACTCGTTAAGGCTGTATGCGCCGGACTCACCAACAGCGGAGGCGGCGTTAGCGGCGACTTCACCCCTACTCTGTTTGCCGGATGCATGGCCGGACTGCTGTTCGCCATGTTCTCCAACTATGTGTTCGGCACACATCTTGACGCCGCCAACTTTGCCCTGATGGGGATGGCAGGCGTGATGGCAGGTGTAATACGGGCACCGCTGATGGCAATATTCCTAACAACCGAACTTACAGGCAACTTAGGCCTGCTCGTACCGATCACGATTACCGCATCTCTGTCGTTCTGCATCGTAAAGATATGCATGAAAGCTCCCTTCTTCCAATCGGCATACGTATCGGCGCATCTCGACGAACCCCTGTCAGCCGACAGCAATCAGTCTTCCGAATAGTGTCGGAGCACACGTCGGTAGGAATTGAATATCTTGGACTTGGACACAAAACCCACATATTTCCCGTCTTCAACCACAGGAAGGTTCCAGGCCCCGGTGTCGTCAAATGTCTTCATCACTTTCTCCATAGTGTCGCCGATTTCTATCATGGCCGGAGGCGAACTCATGAACTTCCTGACATACATCTTTTTATAAAGGTCCGGACGGAACATTATGTTTCGTATATCATCGAGCAAGACTACACCGAGCAGAGTGCCCTCGTCGTTTACTACCGGAAACAGATTGCGGTTTGACTGCGAAATGACATCGACCATCTGCTTAAGGTTCATGTCGGGATGCACTGTCTTGAAGTCGTTTTCTATCACACTGTTTATCTTCAGCAGACGCAGCACCGACTTATCTTTATGATGTGTCAGCAATTCGCCCCGCTTAGCCAGTCGGATGGCGTATATGCTGTATGGCTCGAATATCTTTATCGTGCCGTAGGATATAGTCGACACAATCAGCAGAGGCAGAAACAGCTCATATCCGCCTGTCAGCTCGGCGGTAAGGAATATGGCCATCAGGGGCGCATGCATCACACCGCTCATCACGCCGGCCATCCCCATCAGCGCGAAATTCTTGACAGACAAATCTATACCCAATCCAAGGTGATTGAGCATGAACGCAAAGCAGAACCCAAGCATACAGCCTACGTGCAGAGCCGGGGCAAACGTTCCGCCCACACCGCCGGCACCGTTGGTCGACGACGTGGCAAACACCTTCATCAATGTCAGGGCCGCGACATACAGGGTAATCACCCATGCCGTATCACGATCTTTATAAAAGAGCGAACCGTTGAGCACCGAACCGGCATCGCCGTTAATCATAGATGTTATCACGTCGTAACCCTCACCGTAAAGAGGCGGGAAGAGGAATATAAGTCCGGCCAGGATGATGCCTCCGATAAGAGCCTTCTTCCATGGATTCTTTATCGATCCATAGAAGCTTTCCATCCTGTTTATAACCCTTATAAAGTATAGCGAAACGAGTCCGCACAGCACTCCGAGCACAAGCGCATAAGGTATTCTGACCGGGAGGAAAGTCTCGCTCTGCATGAAAAAGAACTGAGCGTCGAATCCCGTGAATATGTATGCCACGGTAGCCGCCGTAATCGACGATATCAGAAGAGGCATCACCGACACGGTGGTCAGGTCAATCATCAGAACCTCGAGCGTAAACAGCGCCCCCGCAAGCGGAGCCTTGAAGATGCCGGCCAGACCGCCTGCCGCACCGCATCCGACAAGTATCATCAACAGTCTCGGCGACAGACGGAACGCCTGTCCGATGTTGCTTCCGATGGCGGCGCCGGTATACACTATCGGACCCTCGGCGCCGACCGATCCGCCGAAACCGATAGTTATTGACGAGGCCACTATCGACGTATAGCAGTTGTGGGGCTTCAATCGGCTCCTGTTCTGCGATATGGCATAAAGCACCCTCGTCACACCGTGGGAGATGTTGTCGCGCACTATATACCTGACGTAGCATGTCACTATAAATATTCCTATAAACGGATATACCAGATACAGGTAGTTACTGCCGGTTATATCGATGTTGAGCAACAACGAACTGGAAATAAAATGAATGAGCCACTTGAATATCAGGGAAGCGAAGCCGCAAAGCACACCGGTGATCAACGCGAGTATCAGCACGAAGTCCTTCTCCTTTATGTGCCTTTCGCGCCATAAAAGCAACTTCGTGAACCAGTTTCCGCCTATTAAAGAAAATTTATGTATTACCTTTCTCATCAAATACCTTTTCCGGTTAACACCGTCTTGACGGTGTATATCATTATTTTCAAATCCATTATTATGGACACATTCTCCAGATAGAGCAAATCGTAGCGCAGACGTTCGAGCATACCGTCAATATTGCTTGCATAGCCATACTTGACCATTCCCAGCGACGTAAGGCCCGGACGCACCTGCTGAATCAACGTATAATACGGAGTGTGTCGCGTTATCTGCTCGATATAGTATTCGCGTTCGGGACGCGGACCTACAAGCGACATGTCGCCTTTAAGCACATTCCAGAATTGGGGAAGCTCGTCAAGGCGATACTTGCGCAGGAAGTGACCGATCCGGGTCACTCGCGAATCGCTCACGGACGACAGCAACGGTATGCCGTTTGATTCGGCATCTGAACGCATCGATCTGAACTTATACAGTATGAACGGCATCTTGTGGATTCCTATCCGCTCCTGGCTGTAAATGACCGGCCCCGGAGAGTCGAGCCTGACAAGCACGGCGAGAACCACCATCAACGGCGACAGCAGAATCAGGGCGAATACCGACAGTACGATATCCATAAGCCGCTTGATGTTTTTTGTACTGTTTGCGATGTTGGCATGAGCCATGTCGACCAAAGGCTCGCCGACGATATTGGATATACGCTTCTGGGCTGTCAGCATCGAATATAGGTCCGGTGCCATCAGAACCGGCCTACCGTATGGCAGCAGACGGTTTATCAGCTCAAGCGTAGCCTTAAAGCCGTTCTGATGCGGAACTATCACGAAGCTACTGACATCAAGCGACTCGCACACCTCCGGAAACTGTTTCCGGCTGATGACGGGGACCCCGTCTATTTCGGCGATATCGGCAGGATAATCCTGGACATTGACAAAGCCGACAATCTTCATTCCCATCCACGGCTGTGCGTCGGCTATTCTACGCGCCATCGATACAGCTTTCTGCGTAGTACCTATGACCAGCGTGTTTTTACACCACGCGCCTGTACGTATCTGCTTCGTGGCAACGGTCGTGATAATGAACCTCGATGTATAGACACATCCGAACATGATTCCTATCAGCACCAGCAACGACAGATACGACTCGTAGCGGTCAGGGGTCAGGTCGTCGATCAGAGCGACGAAGAAAAATATGACCCCGCCTATGAAAACCGAGATTATGGTGCTTCCAAGTTCTTCAAGACGCGACTTCAGGAACACAGTGTTGTAATATCCCGTAATCCAGTATATGCCCAGCATGACCAACGGCACCAGAATCTGCTCGAGCTTGACGGGATAATACAAAAGATAGTCAGAGAGCGAATCGACACACTGGACATTGTTGATATGGTTATAACGATATATATTAAACAAGAGTACGGCGATGTTCGTAGATATGAAATCGCCGGCCACATATATCAATTTATGTAGACTCTCTCTGCTCAAGACCTGATAATTTGAATATTGCCATTTAAGTCTATCTTGACTATCCTTGAGGGCATGCTTTTGCCGGTATCGCCGCGCCTCGTGACAGCTACATAGTCGACCGCGTCCAGGATGTCGGAGGATATCTCACTGTAGACTGAGGGAGCGGGCATGCCGCTGACATTGGCCGATGTCGACACTATCGGACGACCGAACATCAGGCAAAGCGATTTGGAGAATGTTTCAGTTGTGACACGCATTCCTACACTGCCGTCGTCGGCAAGCAGATTCGGCGCCAGCCCTTTGCCTCCGTCGAGCACCATGGTCGTCGGGCGTTCGTCGGCCATAAACTTATAGGCCTCGTCCGGAATCCTGCCAACATACTGTCCGAGCATGTCCAAAGAGCCCACGAGAACTATCAGGGCCTTGCTGTCGGAACGATGTTTGATGTCGTAGACACGCCGCACGGCTTCGGGATCGGTGGCATCGCAGCCTATACCCCACACCGTGTCGGTGGGATACAAAATGACCTCACCACGCTCCAACGCTTCGCATGCAAGACGCAAATCTTTTTCCACAATATCAAGATTGTTTTGACACTCCATAGAGTCTGTTAATTTACTACAAAGATAATGTTTGGTTAGGAGATTACGAAATTTAAGCGGCGTTAAATATTTTTGTGCTTGCTCTACAGGCGCTATAATATGAAAATTCGGCAGAATATGCGTAACTTTGCAAGTTAATAATTTTTGGGACACATGTCAGACAATATATATGTAAAAGGTGCGAGGGTCAACAATCTGAAGAACATAGAAGTAGAAATTCCCCGCAACCGGCTTGTTGTTATAACCGGAGTCTCCGGGTCCGGAAAGTCGTCGCTCGCTTTCGACACGCTGTATGCCGAAGGACAGCGTCGCTACGTCGAAAGCCTGTCGGCCTACGCCCGACAGTTTTTGGGCAAGATGGCAAAACCGGAAGTTGATTTCATCAAAGGCCTTCCGCCGGCCATAGCCATTCAGCAGAAAGTCAACACCCGCAATCCGCGCTCGACAGTAGGAACGTCAACCGAGATTTATGACTATCTTCGTCTGCTGTTCGGACGAATCGGCAAGACATATTCACCCGTAAGCGGTGTGCGAGTGAAGAAGCATACCGTGGAGGATGTCCTGTCAACAGCCAAAAGCTATCCCGAAGGCACACGCATGGCCGTGACAGCGCCCATAAGTCTTCCTGACAAACGCCAGTTCAAAACTCAGCTCGAAGTATTGCTCAAAGGGGGCTATTCACGCGTGATGAAAGACGGAACCGAATTTGTCAACATCGAAGACCTCCTTGCCGACGACAAATTAAAGAATTCAGCTGAAGGCTACGAACTGCTCATAGACCGTCTGGCCGTCAGCCATGAAGGAGACGAGCTGAGCCGTCTGGCCGATTCCGCCGAAACGGCATTTTTCGAAGGCCACGACAAGATGAGCCTGCTTGTGTGGGGAACCGACGGCATACACCGCCACGACTTTTCAAAACGGTTTGAAGCCGACGGAATCATATTTCAGGAGCCGTCCGACCTCATGTTCAACTTCAACAATCCCTACGGAGCATGCCCCACTTGCGAGGGTTTCGGGAAGACGATAGGCATCGACCCAAATCTTGTTGTGCCCGACCCGTCGCTGTCGGTATATGACGACGCAGTGGTGTGCTGGCGTGGCGAAAAGATGAGCGAGTGGAAGCGCGAACTTATCCGGATAGCTCCTATGGCCGGGTTCTCCATCCACAAACCCTACTGCGAGCTGACTCAAAAGGAACTTGACATACTCTGGCACGGACATGGCATGTTCGGAGGCATTGACGGATTCTTCAGAATGGTCGACGAAAACCAATATAAGATTCAGTACCGGGTCATGAAGTCGCGATATAGGGGCAAGACCGTATGCCCCGACTGCCACGGCACACGCCTGCGCAAAGAAGCCGACTACGTTAAAATAAATGGACGCACCATATCCGAACTCGTCAGAATGCCAATCGCGGAACTCAGACAATGGTTTTTAGAGCTGGACCTCGACGAGCGCGACACCAAAGTCTCCCAACGGCTCATAACCGAAATAAACAACCGCATAGGATTCCTGTGTGATGTCGGCCTCGGCTATCTTACCCTCGACCGAATGTCGTCGACACTTTCGGGTGGAGAAAGCCAGCGAATCAATCTGGCCACTTCGCTGGGAAGCAGCCTTGTCGGTTCGCTTTACATACTCGACGAACCGAGCATCGGACTGCATTCACGCGACACGCAGAAACTCATCGGCGTACTACGCAAATTGCAGCAGATAGGCAACACCGTGGTCATCGTGGAGCACGACGAGGAAATCATGCGCGCGGCCGACTACCTGATCGATGTCGGCAAGGATGCCGGCCGTCATGGAGGCAACATCATATTCAGCGGCGATATGGAAAACCTGCCCAAGGATACCGAATCATACACAGTGCGCTACCTAAACGGCGACCTGTCGATTGACGTACCGCAACGCAGGCGCAAGTGGCGTGACTACGTGGAAATCGCGGGGGCGCGCGAACACAATCTCAAGAACATCGACGTTAAGTTTCCGCTGGGAGTTATGACCGTGGTCACGGGAGTGTCGGGTTCAGGAAAATCAACCCTGGTGCGTGACATTCTTTATCGTGCACTTGTACGCCACTTAGGCGAAGCCGGCGATGCGCCCGGACTGCACAAGAACCTGCGCGGCGACCTGAGCCGCATCTCTGCAGTGGAGTTTGTAGACCAGGACCCCATAGGCAAATCGTCGCGAAGCAATGCCGCCACCTATCTTAAAGCGTTCGACGAAATCCGCAAACTGTTTGCCGAACAGCAGGGAGCCAAACAGATGGGCTTCACTCCGGGATATTTTTCGTTCAACTCCGAAGGCGGACGTTGCGAAGAATGCAAAGGCGAAGGCACCATAACCATTGAGATGCAGTTCATGGCAGACATCGTAATACCTTGCGAGGCATGTCACGGACAGCGCTATAAACGGGATGTGCTGGAAATAAAGTTCCGCGACAAAAACATCAACGACGTGCTCAACATGACTGTCAACCAGGCGATTGAATTCTTCAGTGAATCATCCGATTCGACATCGAAGAAGATTGTGCGCCGCCTGCAGCCGCTCAAAGATGTCGGTCTCGGCTACATCAAGCTCGGACAGTCATCGTCGACTTTGTCGGGAGGCGAAAACCAGCGTGTCAAACTTGCCTACTTCCTCGCACAGGAAAAGCCGCAACCAACCATGTTCATATTCGACGAACCGACCACCGGATTGCATCTTAACGACATCAACACGCTTATGGACAGCTTCAACCGACTGATAGCGCAAGGCCATACCGTCGTAATCATAGAGCACAATCTTGATGTTATAAAGTGCGCAGACCACGTAATAGACATAGGTCCGGAAGGAGGTGACAAGGGCGGCAATGTAGTCATAGCCGGCACTCCGGAAGAAGTGGCGGCATGCCGGGAAAGCTATACGGGACGTTACCTGAAAGAGAAATTACAATCAATGGATTGAACTTCGTTTTGTGTTAATTTATTGTTAAATGTCGATGATGTCTTAAACTTCATTCCGTAAGCAATGTCATAATGACAGACTAATTCATTAACAACTTAACAACAAATTCTTATGAAGAAACAATTTTTGAGCTTCGTTGTACTTGGCATGTCACTTTTCTCCTTATCGGCTTCAGCACAGCATCATCACGGCGCAATGCACCAACGCGCACAGCAACCGGCCACTGAATGTTGCGTAAAACCGGAATGCACAAACAACAACGGAGCTTGCTCGCCCGCGGAATGTTGCCCCGGCTTTGAAGGTCTCAACCTCACTGCGGAACAGCAGGCTAAGCTGAAAGCGCTTCGCGAAAAGTCGGGAGCACAGCGTCAGGAAAAAGCCAAAGCCGGTAAAGAAGCCCGAAAAGACCGCCGCGCGCAGTCTGATTCAGTCAGACGTGCCGATCAACGCGACTATCTTAACGGAGTAAAGGAAATACTTACACCTGAACAATACGTACAGTTCCTCGAAAACATGGTGGTCAACGGACGGCCCGGTCATGGTCGCCCCAACCCACGCGAAATGCGCCAGAGTCCACGCTGTCAAGGTCCACGCCACGACGGTGCCGTACAGCAGAAAAAGATTAAACGCTCCGACAATTCTGTTGTTATAAGCGGTTCCGGCAAAAAAGCTGAAAAGGCTGTAAAAACAGAAAAATAACCGATTGAACCAAATGCTTCACAGCCTCGTTTTATTATTGATTTGTTAACTAAATACATAAAACTATGGCTTACAAAATAGCAGAAATTGAAGGAATAGGCAATGCTTACGCTGAAAAGCTGGAAGCAGTTGATGTTAAGACTACTGACGACCTGCTTCGTCGCGCCGCCACCAAGAAAGGCCGCGAACAGCTTGCAGAAGAGGCCGGTATAAGCGAAAAGCTTATATTGAAATGGGCCAACCATGCCGACTTGTTCCGTATCAAAGGAATAGCCGGACAGTTTGCCGAACTACTTGAGGCAGCCGGAGTAGACACCGTAAAGGAATTCCGCCACCGTGTAGCCGCAAATCTTCAACCTAAGCTGGTCGAAGTCAACAACGAAAAGAATCTATGCAACCGTGTGCCGTCAGTCAGCGAACTCGAACGAATGATAGCCCAGGCAAAAGAGATGGAGCCGGCCATCAGCTACTAAGCTTGACGTAAGTTGCCGGAATAAACATAAACAATATAAAAGCCTTTACAGACACCCGTTATGAATGTCCGTAAAGGCTTATGTTCTTAAACCCGCCGATTAACGCGGCGCATTCTGCGGTGCGGCGTTAGGGTCGGGCATGATTGACTGAACCGCGCCTTCAAGTTCCTCCTCGGTCATAAAACCGATGTTGCGGTCGATGACTCCCTGCTGGTTGACAAACAGAAGTGTCGGCACAGACTCTACGCCATACTGGCGCGCAAGCTGCGGAGCCTTGTCAATGTCAACGTAAATAAACTTTACCTTGCCGTGATATTTACGGGCGACCTTATCGAATATGGGATGCAACTGCTTGCAGGGCGGACACCATGAGGCTGAAAAGTCTACAACCACCGGCATCGGAATAACACCCTCAAACTCAAGAATGTCATTTTCTCCCAACTCAATCGGAGCTCCGGCCGCTTCGTCGACAGCCTCGGCTGTGGCCTCGGCCTCCTTTACTTCCTTAGAGGTGGAATTGCCGCATGATGTGACTCCAATCAGAGCTATAGCCATGGCAACCGCACCAATCAAATTTTTCTTCATAATCAATAGTTTTTTATAAAACAGGGACAAGGTGTTCCCTCATTGTGAAGAAACACCTTGCAGATAAGTTTAGTTCAATACCATTCGTATTAGAGAGACGCGGCAAGAGCGCCGTTAGTCTTGCGAACAGCTTCAGCACTCTTAGCGAAGAGAGCCTTTTCATCATCGTTGAGGTTGATGTCGACAATCTTCTCGATACCGTTCTTGCCAAGCAGACAGGGAACGCCGATGCAGATGTCGTTTTCGCCATATTCGCCTTCAACGAGAGCGGAGCAAGGAATGACACGCTTCTGGTCGTGGAGCACAGCGGCTACAACGGCTGCCGATGCGGCGCCGGGAGCATACCATGCAGAAGTTCCGAGCAGGCCGGTCAGAGTGGCACCGCCTACCATAGTGTCGGCAGCTACCTTGTCGAGGGTTTCCTTGTCGAGGAGCTGGGCAACGGGAACACCGCGGTATGTAGCATAGCGGGTCAAAGGAATCATAGTAGTGTCACCGTGACCGCCGATTACCATACCTTCAACTTCGTTGGGGTTGGCGCCGAGAGCAACGCTCAAGAAATATTTGAAACGTGAGCTGTCAAGAGCACCGCCCATACCGATGATACGGTTCTTGGGGAGTCCTGAAGTCTTGTGGATAAGATATGTCATTGTATCCATCGGGTTGGAAACGCAAACAATCACAGCATTGGGGCTATACTTGAGCACATTGTCAGTAACAGACTTAACAATGCCTGCGTTCACGCCGATAAGCTCTTCACGGGTCATACCGGGCTTACGGGGAATACCTGAAGTGATGACAACCACATCAGAGCCCTTGGTCATTTCGTAATCGTTGGTGACACCCACCATGCGGGTATTGATATTGAGCAGATTGGCAGTCTGCATAATATCCATAGTCTTGCCTTCTGCAAGGCCCTGCTTGATGTCAATCAGAACCACTTCGTCAGCTACGTTATTAGCTACTAACACGTTAGCACAAGTTGCGCCTACATTACCGGCGCCTACCACTGTTACTTTAGACATAATTGAATTTTGATTTATAATTGGTATTTATTGAAATTTTTCTTCAATTACAAAATTAATCAATAATTCGATACCATGAAGTCTTTAACTAAAATTTTCAAATAAATTTTTCAACTAATCGAATTCTATGATTCCAAGACCCTGACGGACTATGACCGGATTGGAGCTGTCGGTAAGGTCGACCACCGTCGACGGCTCATAGCCGCCTTCGCCTCCATCGATGAGCAGGCTCACCGTATCTTCATACTTCATCGCCAATGCTTCCGGATCGGCGATGTCGATGTCTGACATATCCTCACCCTCCGATACGACCGAAGTGGTCAGAATCGGGTTACCGAGCCTTCTGGCTATGTCGAGTGCAATTGGATTATCAGGAATGCGGAGTCCCACAACCTTGCGTCCCTTGAACACTTTTGGCAAGGATGTCGATGCCGGCAGTATGAACGTGAACGGTCCGGGAAGAGCCTCCTTTATAATTCGAAAAGCACGGTTATCAATCTTTACATACTCCGATGCCTGCGAAATGTCGCAACAGATTATGGACAGATTCGTCTTCTGCGGATTCAGACCCTTCAGCTGACATATGCGCTCAATAGCGCCGTTGTTAAGCGCATTGCATCCTACGGCATAAAGCGTATCGGTGGGATAGACAATCAGCTCGCCGTCGCGCAGGGCATTCTCCACAAGTTCCATATACCTCGCATTGATACTCGTGGGGTACATCTTCAGTATAGTCATGGCTTATCAAAATGGTTTTCTGTATTTATCGGGGTTCGTATCGTCGAGTATCGACAGATATGACGCATAGCGCGACTGGGATATCTGCTGATTTTCAAGAGCCTCAAGCACGGCACATCCAGGCTCATGCGTGTGCGTGCAGTCGCCGTAGCGGCATCCGCTCGACACCTTGAATATTTCCGGAAAGAAGTGTGCTATCTCATGCTTGTCAAAGTCGATTGTGCCGAATCCCTTGATTCCCGGAGTGTCTATGATCCATCCTCCTTCGGGCAACGGAAACGCCTCGGAAAATGTGGTGGTGTGCATGCCGGTATCGTGTATGTCGGATATGGCTGCAGTGCGCAGATTCCTGTCCGGCAACAACCGGTTGATGATGGTCGACTTCCCCACCCCTGAATTTCCCGACAGCAACGACACTTTTCCCGCCAGCCGCTCCTTGACCAACCCCATGCCGTCTCCTGTACGGGCCGACACTTCCACGACATCATATCCGATGGACTCATACAGATATTTCACAGCATCAAGATACTCCTTGTCGTCATCGGAATTCAGCAGGTCAACTTTATTAATGACAATCGTGACCGGAACCCGATATGCCTCGGCCGTAGCAAGAAAACGGTCAATGAAAGTGGTCGACGTGGTCGGGTGCACCAGCGTCACAACAAGAAATGCCCGGTCGACATTGGCCGCGATGATATGCGACTCTTTCGAAAGGTTGCTTGCACGGCGTATGATGTAGTTCTTGCGCGGCATTATTGCCGTAATGAAAGCATTGCCGTCAGGATTGACCGAAATGTCAACCTTGTCGCCTACAGCCACAGGATTGGTGGTTCGGATACCTTTCAGGCGGAAATTGCCCTTGACCTTACAGTTTATATCCTGTCCGTCGTCGGTATGCACCACATACCAGCTTCCGGTATTCTTGATAACGAGTCCGTTCATTGTATTGAGGGATAATCAGATATTGTCCAACCACAAAGGTAACAAATTTTACAGGCAATGCGGTTCATCAATCCATTTTATTTTCCCCGCTTATCCAACGGATATGCCGGAAAATCCCATAAACGCCATGGCCAGCAGTCCGGCGCATATCAGCGCGACAGGCACTCCGCGCATGGGCGCGGGAACATCCATAAGCTCAAGATGCTCTCTGATGCCGGCAAAAATGACCAAGGCAAGCGTAAATCCCAAGGCCGTGGATATAGCGTAGACAATCGATTCGCCAAGGTTGAAGCCTTTCTGCACCACCAGTATGGCCACCCCAAGCACGGCGCAGTTGGTGGTGATCAGAGGCAAAAACACACCCAGCGCCTGGTAAAGCGCGGGAGCTATCTTTTTTATGATAATCTCAAGCATCTGGACCAACGCGGCTATCACGAGGATAAAGACTATAGTCTGCATATAGTCAAGCGACATGGGGCCGAGAATCATGTCCTGTATCAGCCAGGTGACACAGGTGGCTATCGTCATCACGAAAGTCACGGCGGCGCCCATACCGAGGGCGGAACTTAGTTTTTTGGACACACCCAGAATCGGACAGATACCGAGGAACTGTGCGAATACGATATTATTGACAAATATCGCGGTAACGATGATGGATATATATGTCAGCATGAGCGTTTGCGGATATAATTGATAAGTGCGATAAGGAATCCAAGCGCGATGAATGCTCCGGGAGCGAGCACGAACACCAGCGAGCCGAAGGCTTCGGGAAACAGACGCGCACCGAACACCGTACCGGTGCCCAACAGCTCACGAACCGACCCGAGCAACGTCAGCGCCACTGTAAAGCCAAGACCTATACCGACTCCGTCCATGAGAGAATCGGCTACTGAATGCTTCGAAGCATAAGCCTCGGCACGTCCGAGCAGAATGCAGTTGACCACAATCAGCGGAATGAATATGCCCAGACTCTCGTTAAGCGCAGGCAAGTAGGCCTGCATGAACATCTGCAGAAGAGTCACGAACGTGGCTATCACAACAATGTATGCCGGAATCCTGACTCTGTCGGGCACCAGATTCTTGATGGCCGAAATAGCCATGTTGGAACAAATCAGGACCCCCATGGTGGCAAGGCCCATGGACATTCCTGTCATGGCCGAGCCTGTGGTGCCAAGGGTCGGACACATTCCGAGCAACAGGACAAACGTCGGGTTTTCAGCGACCAGACCGTTGTATATTATTCGTAATTTATTCATTGTCCTTGCTGTTTAAATAATCTGATTTATATGCTTCAAAGACCGAATAGCAGTTGCGTAAAGTCTCAAGGAAGGCACGCGAACTTATAGTAGCCGCGGTTATGCCGTCGATTGCACCGCCGTCCTTGGCCACATACATGGCATCTGAACCTGGATTACGGTCTATCACGCTTCGCTTGCCGGCATCCATTCTGAACCATTCCTGCATCTTGGCTCCAAGTCCGGGAGTCTCAGAGTGCTGGAGCACCTCATAACCGGTCACATTGCCGTCGGCGTCAAATCCATACATCACTCCTACCCTGCCGGAAAAACCGTTTAGCGAATACCCCTCCACAGCGGCTCCGCAGAATCTGCCGCCGTCATAGGCCGGAAAGACTACAAACGGTTCAGACATGCCCTCCGGTGTATGCTCCCACTTGTCAGCAACAGGATTGTTGGTAAACTCAGGCGCCACAGCTTTAATGGCATCAATCTGCTTTTGTTTGACGGCCTCGGCTATAGGTTCCTGCGTGACATCATGCACCCAGGCCAGCAACGACGCCGCTACAATGGTGATGACTCCAAGCGAAAGAACCATATTGGACAACGTTGACGATAGCTTTTTCATCGCAGACCCCTCCTTTCTCCGAATATCCGAGGCTTTATATATCTGTCAATCAACGGGACAAAGCTGTTCATCAACAGGATAGCAAACGACATACCTTCAGGATATGCACCCCAGCGGCGTATTATTACTGTGATTATGCCGATCATGACCCCGAAAAGCACCATACCACGCTTGGTCATTGGCGATGTCACGTAGTCCGTGGCCATGAATATCGCTCCGAGAAGCAGTCCGCCCGACAATAGCTCGACCATCACATCGCCTCCGATGCAGAGCGTGAACAATGCCACAGATCCAAGTATCGCCACCGGTATGTGCCAGGTTATAGTGCGGGTGGCCAGCAAATATGCGAAACCTATCAGCAGAGCCAATGCGCTTACTTCACCCATCGAACCGCCGACGCCGCCGAGGAAATTCTGAAGCATGTCGACGGAGAACACCTGTTCCTCGGCCGATGCCGACGCCCCGGCCACCGTATCCGATGCCATCTCCGACATTTTTAGCGCTCCAAGAGTAGTAGCCCCCGTTGTAGCATCCAGATAATTAAATCTGTTGACCAACGGCAACGGCCACGACGTCATCTGAACAGGGAACGATATCAACAAAAACACACGCCCTACCAAAGCTGGATTCCAGATATTGCATCCAAGACCTCCAAACGACATTTTTCCGATTCCGATAGCCACGACACATCCGATAAGCACTATCCAGACCGGAATGTTTGAAGGCAGATTCAATGCAAGCAACAGACCTGTAAGGACGGCACTGCCGTTCATCAGCGTTGCCGGACGACGAAGCATCCACTTCGTTATGGCAAACTCAACCGCCATACATCCGATGACCGACACCGCTATCACTATCGCGGCGCCTATCCCGAAGAAATAAAGCGAAGCCGCCAACGACGGGAGCAACGCGATCACCACATTCCACATGCACGACGCCACTGAGCGGCGCGTATGGATGTGAGGCGAAGACGATATTGTAAGTAACTGATTCATAATCGCGAGTTAATACAATTATTTTTTTGCACTGCGGGCGCGTATCATACCGCCGACAGTGGACTTTCCTAATCTTATGTAGTCAAGAAGCGGACGCGACGACGGACATGAGAAGCTGCAACATCCGCACTCAAGACAGTTCATCACACCGGAGGCCTCCACCATATCCCAACGAGACTGAGCCGACAGAAGACCGAGCCGGTAAGGCTCAAGCCCAATAGGACACGCCGCGACGCATCCCGCACACCTGATGCACGGCTGCACGGTTCTCCTGCTTGACTGCGACTCAGGAAGCATCAATATGGCCGAAGTACCTTTAGTGGCGGGGCAATCGAGCGAAACCGCAGTGCGTCCCATCATCGGACCGCCAAGAATCACCTTGCCGGTATCGGCAGGAACTCCGCCGGCCAAATCTACCAGATCCGACATGCGCATACCGATAGGCACGAGATAGTTGCCCGGAGCTGTAACCGACGGCCCCGTCACGGTGACAACTCTGTCAATCAAAGGCTTACCCAAATACACGGCCTCATATACGGCATAGGCCGTGGCGACGTTCTGCACAATCGCACCGGCATCGACCGGCAGTCCTCCGGCCGGGACCTCCCGCCCTGTCAATGCCTTTATAAGCTGTTTCTCGCCACCTTGGGGATATTTCACTTTCAGAGCCTCGACTTTAATGGACTCATCGCTATCCAGACGGGTTCTCAACAGGTCTATCGCATCACGCTTATTGCTCTCGATACCGATAACGGCCTTCTCCACATCGGCGCCTCGCATCAAAAGCCTAACTCCCTCCAAAAGCTCATCGGGACGGGCAAGCATCAGCGCATGGTCATTAGTCAGAAACGGCTCGCACTCCGCCCCGTTTATCACCAATATATCGGCGTGTTTGCCGGGAGGGGGAGTCAGCTTGACACGAGTGGGGAATGCGGCACCGCCAAGACCAACTATGCCGGCATCGCCTATAATGTTAATAATCTCCTCGGCCGACAGGGTATCGATTTCCCCCCTGGTTCTGCTTTGACCGAAACGCTCTTCCATGTCCGAGGCATGGTCCTCGTCGGACGCGGCTATCGTCACCGAATCAACCGGCATACCGTAAGCATTCTTGGTCTTATCCACCTTGACTACGGTGCCCGAAATCGGAGTAAACACGTTGGCCGAGACAAAACCGCCTGCCTTACCGACCATATCGCCACGCTCAACATGGTCACCCTTTTTCACGATACACATAGCGGGTGCACCGATATGTTGAGACATGGCCATAGTCACTTCCCTCGGAAGCTCCACCGCTATAATCTTCCCGGATGCAGTTATCTTATTTTCAGGGGGATGTACTCCTCCCTTTCGAAAAGTGAACATATATCAATCGTCTTTCTTTGATTCTTGTTGCTTTTTGTCGGCGAGAGCGGCCGCATCCTTGGCCGATATAGGAAATCCGGCATCCAGTATGGCACCAGTAGGACAGGCCACTATGCACTTACGGCACAGACGGCACTTATCAGCATCGATGTACGACAGATTGTCCTTCACCGTAACAGCTCCGAACGGACACACCTTCTCACACTTCATACACCCTATACAGGCGGCAGTACACTCCTTGCGTGCCACAGCTCCGCGTTCAGTATTTGAACACGCCACCCATACGCGTCTGCCCTTAGGCCCTTTGGGACGGAGTTCAAGCACATGACGCGGGCATGCGCGTGTACATACTCCACAACCTGAGCATAGGTCTTCGTCGACCACAGGCAGACCGCTCAATGGGTCGATATGAATGGCATTCCAATTGCACACATCAACACAATCGCCTTCGCCGAGACATCCGCACGGACATCCGGCAGTGCCCGCTCCGAGCTGTTGCATGACAGCACACGACCCGGCTCCGTCATAACGCGCCGTTGAAGGACGCACTTCGCACGAACCGCCGCACTTGAGCACGGCCACCATCGGACGCGACTGCACACTGGCAAGCCCCACAATCGAGGCAATCTTGTTCATGGCTTCATCGCCGGCTCCCGGACACACGAGCGAGTCGAGCGACGATGCGGACACACACGCACATGCAAAGTCATGGCATCCCGACCTGCCGCAGCCGCCGCAATTGGCCCCCGGAAGCAATTCCTCTATAAGTGCTATTCTTGAATCCTCCTTGACATAAAAACGCTTAGACACCATATACAACACTACGGCACCAAGCAATCCTATGCCTCCAAGCACAATTATTGCATATAAAATCGACATACCCGATTAATCATTTTAACATCACAGTCGCCGTATGACCGACCACCTGTACTTTTTTCTAATTTTATGCCTGAAACAAAAAAACAAAATCAAATCATAAGCCAACATCGCTCCAAGTCCGGACGCGATACTTACACGGTCGCTCAAATCCAGGACAAGAAGCGACAACAATATCACGCCGGCAAGCAAAATAGTCGGAAAGACAAACACCAGGGCCACTGCAAAATTGTGAAGCCCCTCCGTAAGACCAATCTCCACACAATCGCCCTTTCTTAGGAACAAGTCCGGCAAACCGACCGCCACATCAACAATATTTTCACTTCTCCGTGCCGACTCTCCGGTCCGGCAGAAGGACCGCGCGGCACATCCCGCGCAGTCCTCAGTCGAACTTATCTTCACTGCCACACTTCCATCGGCCACCGAAACCACAGTTCCGGTATGCACGACGGAATATTCACTGTGCATATCAGTCTTCCAGTTTATGAATCACAAGTCCCGAGCGTAATTTAGGCTCGAACCATGTGGTTTTCGGAGGCATGATATTGCCGGTGTCGGCTATACGCATAAGCTGTTCCATCGACACGGGATACAAGGCAAAAGCCACCTTCATCTCGCCGGAGTCGACTCTGCGTTTCAGTTCGCCCAGGCCTCTGATGCCTCCCACGAAGTCTATGCGCTTGTCGCTTCGGAGATCGTGTATGCCAAGTATGTCGCGCAGAATCAGGTCGCTTGATATGGTCACATCAAGCTGTCCGATAGGATCATCGTCGTCATAGCGCCCATCGCGCGGCACAAGGCTATACCATTCGCCGTCAAGATACATGGAGAATTCATGCAGTTTTCCGGGACGATATTCATCAGCGCCCTTGCATTCGACCACGAAGTCCTTGTCGAGAGCCGTCAGGAATTCCTCCTTCGACAGGCCGTTAAGGTCACGCACCACGCGGTTGTAGTCGATGATGTTAAGATGCGATGCCGGGAATGCCACCGCGAGGAAATAATTGTATTCCTCGTTTCCGGTATGATTGGGATTCTGCTTGGCCTTTTCGTTGCCGACGAGAGCCGCGGCAGCTGTGCGGTGATGGCCGTCGGCTATATACAGCGCCGGTATGCCGGCAAACAGTTCCGTTATACGGTTGATTGTGGCATCATCGTCAATCACCCAGAAGTGATGTCCGAATCCGTCAGGCGCCACGAAGTCATATTCAGGTTCTTCTGAAGTCACCTTTTTGATTATAGCCTCAAGTTCGGCATTGTCGGGAAAAGCGAAAAATACCGGCTCGACATTGGCATTGTTGATGCGCACATGCTTCATACGGTCTTCCTCCTTGTCACGGCGGGTCAGTTCATGCTTCTTGATGCGCTCTTCCATGTAGTCGGCCACATTGGCGGCGATGACAAATCCGTACTGCGTACGGCCGTTCATGGTCTGAGCGTATATATAGTAGTGTTCCTTATCGTCCTGCACAAGCCAGCCGTTTTTCTGGAAAGCATGAAAATTTGCTACGGCCTTATCATAGACCACCGGATCATGTTCATCGGTGCCCGGAGCAAAATCTATCTCCGGCTTGATGATATGGTAAAGCGACTTTTCATTGCCCTGCGCTTCCTGACGCGCTTCTTCGGAATTCAGGACATCATAAGGACGAGAAGCCACCTGGGTGACCATCTCGCGCGGCGGACGGAGTCCTTTGAACGGTTTAACTTTTGCCATGGTAATAAGTGTTTGATTATTTGGTTAACTTGCTGTTTCTTAATATTGTCTGTTCGCGGTCCGGACCGATTGACACAATGGTTATCGGAGTGGCGAGTTCCTTTTCAAGGAAGTCGATATAGTTCTTGAACGCTTCGGGGAATTCGTCTTCCGACTTCATTGCCGTCATGTCGGTCTTCCATCCGGGAAGAGTAACATATTCAGGAACAATCTTGTCTTCTTCAATCGAGAACGGGAATTCTGTCACACGCTCGCCCTCTATGTCGTATGCTACACAGGCCTTTATTTCGTCGAATCCGTCAAGGACATCGCTCTTCATCATTATCAGCTGAGTCACGCCATTGATCATTATGGCATATTTCAATGCCACAAGGTCAATCCAGCCGCAACGGCGTTCGCGTCCGGTGACAGCGCCATATTCATGTCCGAGGTCGCGGATTGTACGTCCGGTCTCGTCAAACAGCTCCGTGGGGAACGGACCCGAGCCTACTCGAGTGCAATATGCCTTGAATATACCGAAGACCTCGCCGATTTTGTTAGGAGCCACACCGAGTCCTGAGCATGCGCCGGCGCAGATTGTGTTGCTTGATGTCACAAACGGATAGCTGCCGAAGTCCACGTCGAGCAGTGTGCCCTGCGCACCCTCGCACAGCACCGACTTGCCTTCCGACAGTAAATGGTTGATCAGATGTTCGCTGTCGATGATGTCATATTCCTTGATATACTCCATGGCGTCAAGCCACTTCTTTTCAAGTTCACTGAACTCAGGCTCTTCGCCCATAGATTTGAGCATAGCCAGATGGCGCGACTTGGCGGCTTCGTATTTACTTTCAAAGTTATGGAACAGGTCGCCCAGACGCAGACCGTTGCGGCTCACCTTGTCAGTATATGTCGGGCCGATGCCTTTGCCGGTAGTTCCGATTTTTGCACCTCCTTTGGCACGTTCGTTAGCTGCATCGAGCAGACGGTGGGTAGGCAGAATCAGATGCACCTTCTTGGATATCTTGAGCACTTTTTTCAAATCGATGCCGGACTTTTCAAGAGCCTCGGCTTCTTCCCTGAACAATACCGGGTCAAGAACTACGCCGTTGCCGATGACATTGATCTGTCCATGCTGGAATATTCCGGACGGTATCGAACGAAGCACGTACTTCTTACCTTCGAACTCAAGAGTATGGCCGGCATTAGGACCGCCCTGAAAACGTGCCACTACGTCGTAGCGCGGAGTCAGCACATCTACCACTTTTCCTTTCCCTTCATCGCCCCATTGGAGCCCAAGCAAAACGTCAACTTTCATTGTATCGAAAAATATGATAATTATATTACTTACTAATCACTTTATAGTCTTGGAATTACGTCTGTTGTGGCGTGCACACGCAGAGCAAAGTCCATAGACATACATATTGAAAAAAGAAGCATGGAAAGCTGAATAATTACGATTTTTCATAAATGCTATCAGCTCCGGGTCTTTTACTTCCTTTATCTTGCCGCACTGCTGGCAGATCAGATGCAGATGCGTCGACAGTCCGGTCACCCTCTCATATTGGGCCGGCTGCGAGCCGAACTGATGACGGCGCACCAGACCGCAGTCGGTAAAAAGCTCCATCGTGTTGTAGATGGTGGCACGACTGACGTGGTAACCGTCTTTTTCAATGTCGGCATACAATGCATCGATGTCGAAGTGCGTAGCCATCTCGAAAACTTTGTCGAGAATGGCATAGCGTTCCGGCGTTTTCCTAAGCTTCTTCACCTTCAGATATTCGGTGAAAGCGGCCTTAGCGGAAATCCTTGACTTATCCTCCATCATTGCTTTGCAAAGATAACTCAAAGTGCTGTCTTAAACAAATTTTATGACTGCGGTTTTTGGAGTATTTACCTAATTTTTCACATGGTTTCATTTAACTCCGGCCCGATGGTTTTGATTACGCGACACGGATTGCCTACTGCCACTGAATTGGACGGGATGTCTCTGACAACGACACTTCCCGCACCGATGACACAATTGTTGCCGATGGTCACTCCGGGGAGCACCGACACACCGGCCCCTATCCACACATCGTTGCCTACCGATATCGGGCGCGCATACTCCAGCCCCATCCGGCGCTCCGAAGCATCCAACGGGTGTCCGGCCGTATAAAAACCGCAATTCGGAGCTATGAACACATTGTCGCCGAAAGTCACCGGAGCCTCATCGAGAATAACCAGATTGAAATTGGCATAGAAATTTTCACCCACAAAGATGTTGTAGCCATAGTCGCAATAAAACGGCTGTTCTATCAGGATGCCCCCTTTTACCTCACCTAAAATTCTGTGGAGCAGAGACACGCGTCCATCCATATCTTTGGGACGCAAATCATTGTAATCGCGACACAATTCCTTGCACTCCCGGCGTTCTGCAATCAGTGCCGGATCGTTGTTGGCATCATATATCATGCCTTTAAGCATCTTATCTTTTTCTGTCATTATTCTTATTGTATAGCAGTTAACACCACAAAATTAACATATTCTCCGAGAGCCGACAATAGCAGTCGGACGATTCGGAATCATGCCTGCCGCAACCGATATAGGAAGGCGATTTTAGGTCTCTCACAATTGACATTTTCGAATTATTTTTGTTATAATTGCAGAACGTTTCGATCAACTATTGTATATGAGAGAAAACAAGCCTAAAAAGCCGTCAAAAATAAGCATCTTTGTCGACAAATGGACCAAGAAAAGCCTGGACTTCTGGAAATACGCTTCAGAAGGGGTGTGGAGCGACACACGCCAAACATGGAAGGTCAATGCCGTCAAGACCATAAATCTGTCTGTCAGGTCGTTTCTCGACAGCGACCTGCAGTATCGGGCATCGGCCCTGACTTACAATACGCTTCTGGCAATTGTACCGGCCTTGGCAATGCTGTTTGCCATCGGCCGCGGATTCGGGTTCCAGAATCTGCTTCAGTCGCAACTGACAAACCTGTTGCCGTCGCAGACGCATGCTCTTGAAACGGCGCTCGGATTTGTCGACAGCTACCTTGCCGAAGCTTCACAGGGTCTGTTTGTCGGGGTCGGCCTTGTCGTACTGTTATGGACATTGATATCATTGATGAGCAATATCGAAGACTCCCTCAACCTGATCTGGGGCGTGACGCGGAGCCGTACCTTCGGCCGTAAAATCATCGACTACACCGCCATAATGTTTCTGTTGCCGATCTTGATGATCTGCTCAAGCGGACTGTCGGTGTTCATGTCGACCACCATGGTCGACCAATTTCATTTCCGTTTTTTCACGCCGGCCATCAGGATCATGCTTGACATTGCGCCGTTCATCCTTGTATGGCTGTCGTTTATCGGCATGTATCTGCTCTTCCCCAACACTAAAGTAAAGCTTAAAAATGCCGTGATGTCGGGCATATTCGCCGGCACCGCATTTCAGGTGCTTCAATATCTGTTTGTCAGCGGACAGCTGTACGTGTCGAAATACAATGCCATTTACGGAAGTTTCGCATTCCTGCCATTGCTGCTCGTGTGGCTCCAGCTCACCTGGACCATCACACTTGCCGGCGCCGTGCTTTGCTATTCGTCGCAAAACATATTCCAATTCAGCTTCACAAACGACATAAGCTCCATGTCGCTCAACTACAGGCGCAAGGTGGCCGTAGCCATAATCACAGTCATCGTCAAGAGGTTTGAAGCACAGATGACACCGCTCACGTCTACCGACTTTGCGGCCATCTACCACATGCCGTCGAGGCTCGTAACCACGCTGATAAACGAGATGACTGAGGCAGGCCTGCTGTCGACCGTAATCACCGGCGACGACACCGAAGAGCATTCATATCAGCCGGCACTGGACATCAATATGATTACGCTCGGATATGTCCTCAATAAGCTCAACGCCTTCGGGTCGCACAGCTTCATTCCCGGATTTGATGCATACTTCAAGGGTCTGATACCCCTTTACGACGAAATGATTCAAAAAGCCATCGACTCCGGCGATAAGACTCTTATAAAGGATATTCCGTTGGACATCAGCGATTCCACAAACTAAAACAACATACTTTTTTATTAACTTTAAATACCCGACCATTATGAAAATCGTTTCAACAAACCAGGCTCCGGCCGCAATCGGTCCCTACAGCCAGGCTATCGACACAGGCACATTTGTATACGCGTCAGGACAGCTTCCTATCGACCCCAAGACGGGAACTATGCCTGAAGGAATCAAGGAACAGACCGCCCAGTCGCTTGCCAACGTGAAGGCCATACTTGCCGAAGCAGGACTCAGCCTGTCAAACGTGGTTAAAACCACAGTATTCCTGTCGGACATGGCCAACTTCGCGGCCATGAACGAGGTATATGCCGAGAACTTCAGCGCGCCCTATCCCGCGCGCTCCGCCGTGGCCGTCAAGGAACTTCCCAAACAGGCTTTGGTAGAAATCGAGGTCGTGGCAATACGCTAAACCACAGCTCCAAGACTATCAAAAAAAGATAAGCGCGGACCCGATGGGGGTCCGCGCTTATCTTTTTTGTATGCAACAGTCAGACTTAATTGCGGTACTTGAGCGCCGCATTATAGTCGGACGACACGACTCTCAACACATATACATTGCCGGGCGCAAGGTCGAGCAAATCTGCAGTTCCGTCAGTAATCACCAGACGGTCAACCATCTTTCCGTCAATGGTATAGACCTCGACACTTCCCGACATAGCCGCAGGCACAAAAAGAGTTCCGTTGGCCACATAAGGCTTAACGGCATCGTCGGCAACGCCTTCGATCGAAGCCGGATCGCCGGCAGGCATGAAAATGACCTGTCCGAGTTTTGAGTTGTCGTTCTGGTGGAATATGACTGTCTCAATCAGCTCTTCGGTCTGTTCGTCCACGCTCCAGATATTATTCTGCGCATAAACGGTAGCCGTGGAGTTGTTGTACAGGTCATAGGGGTGTGCGGCGTCATAACCGCTTCCGTCATTACCGTTATCTTTAAACACGTTGTTTCCGGGACTGTCGGCATTGCCTACCTCTCCGAGGTTCGCGCTTGCAACATTGATAAGCGTGATTCCCCACAGATGCGACTCGATGTAGTTGCCGGAAACGATGCTGTTGGTCAACGTCGAAAGACTAAGAGCACTTCCTCCATTCATCGGATTCGTATCGTATCTGTTGTCGACAAGCGTATTATCGCGTATAACGAGCGACATCGGGCCGATAGCGGTTATGCCATAGCGGTTCTTGGTTATATTGCAGTTCTCAATCAGCACATTGTTTTCACCGCTGAGCGACAACATATTACCCACGGAAATGCCTCCGACTTTCGTGCGCTCCGCTCCTGTAATGGTGGAGTTGAGTATTTTAATTTCGTTATCACCTCCGACCGTGACGTTTATCTGCGGTTTGTTGGTGTTGGAAGTGTTGTTGTCGACAAATGTACAATTATCTACGATCAGACCACACGTGATATTGGCACCGCCTCCGATAGCCGGAACCGTATTATATTCAAATGTGCAGTTGGTCACGGTAAAGCATGCTCCGGAAACACCCAACGCCAATGCCCCTGTGCCGCTCATCTTGCCGTTGGCATAGCGGAAAGTACAATTATCGACAGCCAGACCTGCTTCACCGAAAGAGCGCAACGCGGCATACTCGAAATCGATGTTCTTAAAAGCCGTTCCTTCGACCACCGGCTGTACATAGATGCCCTTGGGTTCGGCAGTCTCATCGGCGCGCGTAATCAGCACTCGCTTATCGGCCGGGACATCGAAATTGGCTGTACCCTCGATTCGGAGAGTGACACCCGTAGCCATCTTTATAGTAGCACCGGCATCGACATTAAACGCATCGCCCTCGGCGACAGTTACATCGTCGGTCAAGGTGTAAACCGAACCGGCCTTGGCGACCCCGGAGCCTTCAATCTGCGAAAGACTCTCAAGTGAATAGACGGTGCCGTCGCCCAATGTAGTATACTCGGCGTATGCCGACACGGCGCATCCCGCCAATAAAGAAACCAGAAGTAAATTTTTATTCATAAGCACTTGTATTAATATAAAAATAAAATATGATTGAATTTTCTAAACCGTGGCAGTCAGAAGCGTAGACCGGCCCTTGACATCTATCGACTTGATTGACGCGGGAACAAGTATGGTCTCTCCCTTGTCAATATGAGTGACCGCACCGCCATCTGTCGCAATGTCGCACTTGCCGTCAAGGCATATTACGACCATGAAAGAGTCCTTTCCGGCAGGCACCCGGAAATCGCCTTCGACAGTTACCTTACGGACATCGAAATGTCCGCACTTTACCAACTCGACATCGCCTTTGGCCTCACGGTCGTAGTGGGTCTTATAATCGGGATAGACCTTATAGTCGATGGCGTCCTTGGCCTCTTCGGTATGAAGCTGACGAAGATTGCCCTGCGCGTCGCGGCGGTCAAAGTCGTAGACACGGTATGTGATGTCGCTCGTCTCCTGAATCTCGGCAAGCAGATTGCCGGCTCCGATGGCGTGTATGCGCCCTGCCGGAAGGAAAAACACATCGCCCGGATGCGACTCATGGCATGCGACCACATCCATTATCTCCTTATCGTTGACCAGACGCTCATAGTCGGCCGGAGTAATCGGCTTCGAAAGGCCGGCATAGATTTTTGCTCCGGGAACAGTGTCCATGATATACCACATCTCCGTCTTGCCGAGCGAATGATGGCGCTTCTCAGCCAATTCGTCGTCGGGATGAACCTGAACCGAAAGGTCCTTGGCTGCATCGATGATTTTTATCAGAAGCGGAAACATGTCGCCGAACTTATCGTAGACGGCATCTCCAACCAACGCACCCTTATACATGCGGATTAATTCAGGCAACGTCTTTCCGGCATCAGGGCCGTCGGCGACCACCGACTCATGTCCGGGCACACCGGATATCTCCCAGCTTTCGCCCACCGACTTCCGGTCAGACTCCAATCCTTTTAAAGGAATAATATTCTCTCCACCCCACAGCACCGACTTAAGCTGCGGCACGAACTTTAAAGGTCGTAATTCCGTATCCATAACGTTTAAATAAGTATCCGTTAAATAAATATCCGTCCCCAAAGTTAACAATTATATTTCAAATGAAATGATTTTAAAGATTTAATCATTGAATTTGATTCGGAAATTATTCAGTAACCGACTGAAATTGTCCTGAATCTGTTCGACGACAAATCATGGCGCGGCATTAAACATAAGTTAACGCCGGAGCGTTTTATCAGTAATAAAAAATTTAGCAACTATGAATGGAAAATCAAGCTTCTGGACTAATCTGTTTATTTTGGCGGGCGGCATAGTTCTGATATGCATGCATGACCGGGTTAATCTTCTTAGCTGGGCCGTGTTCATTCTCGGCATACTGTTCGCCATACCGGGATTAATCGGCATCATAGGCGCGTTGAGAAACAGTGCGCGCAACACATCTGTAGGTACGGTCAACACCGCTTCGGCCGCGGGATCGCTTCTCATAGGGCTGATAATGGTGTTCTGGCCATCGCCTTTCGTGGCAGTGTTCGTCTACTTCCTGGCCGCCGTGCTCATATTGTTCGGACTCATGCAGATATGGATTCTGTCGGTAGGCGGCCGTGGCATAGGACTGCCCGGATGGCTATACGTACTGCCTGTATGCGTAATCATCACCGGCATAGTGCTCATCTGCACTCCGATTAAAGAGACTCAGGCAGTGTTTACCCTGGTGGCAGGTATCGCAATGGTGTGCGACGCCGTCAACGGACTTCTGATTTACCTGTCGGCGGCCGAGTCGAGACGCTCAGACCGAAAATATCTTAAGGACTCTCTCGACGACAACAGATGATTAGAGCGACAAAATATCGCAAATAAACAATAAATCTCTTATCTTTGCACATATTTAATTATATGTAAAAAGATGAAGAGATTTTTGTTATGGTCAATAGCGGCAGCCAATATAGCTTCCGCCGGAGCGCAAATCAATTCAGCCTCGCCGGACGGCTATCTGGAACGAGGACTTAAGATGTACCAGGACCGCAATTTCCAGGGTGCGCTTGACCAGCTTAACCATTTAATGAAAATGAAGGCTTCTCCCGAAGAAATCAGGGAATGTCAATATTATATAGGTATGTCGTTGTTGCAGTCGGGCGACATCAGCCGGGCACGCAAGGAGTTTAACCGATACATGACCGAATATGCCGCCTCGGAGCGGCGCATCGATGTCATGATGGCCCTTGCCGACTGTGACTTCTACGAAGGCGACTACGCCAAGGCTCTTGATGCCTATACAGCCATCAATCCGAAAGGCCTCAACATCGCCGCACAGGACGACTATATTTTCCGGACCGCGTTCTGCCACATGATGCTCGGCGACATGGACAAGGCCATGCGCGGTTTCGCCGGACTGACCTATTCCGACAAGTACGGCAACGCCGCACGATATTACCAGGCCTACATCCACTATACCGAGGGCGACTACGCCAAAGCCAAGGAGCTTTTTGCGCGGGTAGACACATCGACACCTCCCGGCGACGGAGCCTTCTACTATCTGACCCAGATAGAGTTTGCGCAAGGCAACTACGAAAAGTCGCTTTCGATGGCCCGACAGGCCATACAGTCCGGAGCGCAGTTCCGTCCGGAAATGGAGCGTGTAGCCGGAGAGTCGCTGTACAATCTCGGCAATGAAGAGGAAGCCATTCCTTATCTGCGCCGCTACGTTGCCGCCACCGACGACCCTACCCCGTCGGCCCTTTATGTGCTCGGTGTAAGCGAATACAAGACCGGCAACATCGACAACGCCATAAAGATGCTGACTCCGGTAACAGCCTGCGACGACGCCATGGGACAGTCGGCCTACCTGTACATCGGTCAGGCCAATCTGCGTCTCGGCAACATGAATTCGGCGCTGATGGCTCTCGAACAGGCGTCCAAGATGGACTACGACCGCTCGGTACAGGAGACTGCCTACTACAACTATGCAGTAGCCCGCATGGAAGGCGGACGAACCCCGTTCGGAAGTTCCGTCAACACATTCGAGACTTTCCTGAAGCGCTATCCCAACTCGCGCTATGCGGCCGAGGTCCAGGAATATCTCGTTACAGGCTACATGACCGACAACAACTATGAACAGGCTCTTGCTTCTATCGAGAAAGTAAAACGCCCTTCATCAAATATTCTGACCGCTAAACAGCGTGTACTCTACATACTCGGCTCGCGCGACCTGGCATCAAACAATGTGGCCCGCGCACTTACAAGATTCAAGGAGGCTAAGTCGCTGTCGAAACATAACAAATCCATCGCAACCGAATGCGACCTCTGGATCGGCGACTGCTACTATCGCCAAGGACAGTATGCACAGGCTTCCAAAGCATTCAACGACTATCTGAAAGCCACTTCCGCGTCATCGCCCAACAGAGCCATCGCCTACTACGACCTCGGCTACAGCCGGTTCGGCGAGAAACGCTATTCGGCGGCCCGCACCGACTTCGAACGCGTACTGAAATCTAATCTAAGCGAAGAGGTGAAAGCCGATACATACAACCGCATCGGCGACTGCTACTACTACGAGTCGCAGTTCGCCAAAGCGGCCGACGCCTACGACAAAGCCTACAACCTCAATCATTCGGCAGGCGACTACGCCCTCTTCCAAAAAGCCATCATGCGCGGACTCAGCCGTGACCATCAAGGCAAGATTGACCTGCTTGACGAGATGATGGGCGAATACCCGACTTCCGGATTAATGCCCTCTGCTCTGCTCGAGAAGGCTGAAAGCCATGTGGCCATCGGCAATCCGGGCGAGGCGATAAAAGTCTACAGCCAGCTCGTCAACCGATTCCCGTCAACCTCGCAAGGACGCAACGGATATCTGCAGTTGGCCATAACACAACTGTCGTTAGGCAACAAGGACAAAGCCATAGACTCCTATAAAAAAGTAATCAAATCATATCCGACAAGCGAGGAAGCGCGTGTGGCTTCGGACGACCTTAAGCGCATATATGCCGACGACGGCCGTCTTAACGACTATGCCAAGTTCATCGCATCGGTGCCTAACGCCCCGAAGCTTGAAGTCTCCGAAATGGATAAGCTGACATTCATGTCGGCCGAAAAAGACTATCTGGCAAACGGCTCGGTAAGAAAAATGGCCGCATATCTTGAAGAATATCCCCGGGGCACATATGAGCCACAGGCACTCAACTATCTTGCCACGCAAGCCAACGAGGCCGGCAACGACAATGACGCGTTGCGATATGCATCAATGCTCGTAGAGCGCTACCCCGATGCCGAATCGTCGGAAGACGCCATGGCCATCAAGGGAAATATCGAGCTGAAGAAAGGCGACATCAAAACCGCCGCAAACACCTTCAAGGCCCTGGCACATAGAGCTTCGGCCTCACGCAACGTTCTGGCCGCCCAACTCGGACTTATGCGGGCGTCATTACAGCTCGGCAACTACAAAGACGCCGTCTCCGCGGCCGATAAGATTCTGGCATCCACATCAATATCCTCCGGAGCCAAGAACGAGGCCATATATTCACGTGCCGAATCTATGTCAAAGCTCGGGAATCACGACGAAGCCGTCAAAGGCTGGTCGCAGCTGGCCAAAAACACCGACGACCTATACGGCGCAAAGTCGGCCTACTATCTGTCGCAACACTATTTCGACACAGGCAAAACAAGCCAGGCAAAGAAATCGGTGGAACATCTGATCGACTCCAACACTCCGCATCAATACTGGATGGCAAGAGGCTACATCCTGCTCAGCGACATATACCGCAAGCAGGGCAACGACTTCGAAGCCAACGAGTATCTCAAGAGTCTCAAGGACAATTACCCCGGAGAAGAAGCCGACATATTCCAGATGATAGAGAAACGTCTTAAATAAACAACCTAACAGACAATTCAACGATGAATATATTAAGACACGCAACAGCATATACCCTCGGAGCATGTTTTGCCGCAGTGGCCTCAGCACAGGAACCCCTGTCAAAAGAGATTACTGTTGAGAAAGAAATTATCCCGCAGGAACGTGAGGCATCACGACTATTCCAGCAACCGCAGCTCGTACTGCCGGCGATACAACAGAAACGCCTCAACTGGACCGACCGCGCAATTTCGGCTCCGGTCACTCCCGGCATCACCATACTTCCGCCGAGCCAATACGCCTCAACAGTCGAACGCCAGCTTTACCGGGGTTATGTCGATGTAGGCTATTTCCCGTCGTTCCAGCTCGGAGCATCGGCAGGCTACAGATTTGTCGACGACGAATTTACACGCGCCGGAGCGTGGCTGCAATATGACGGGAGCCAGTACTCGAAGAAAAACATATACGGTATCAAACCGACGTTCAAAGACCACTCACTGACTATCGGAGCCGACCTATCGCATAAATTTGAAGAGATAGGTACTTTGTCGGCAAACATAGGCTACGGAATGAACTCACTGTGGTTTCCGGTACCGGAATACACCTACCTTGACGGCACAATGGCCGACAACGGATTTTCACAGACAGCCAACCGATTCGGCTTAGGAGTCAACTGGGACACCAAATTAGGCGCGCTCGACATCACGGCAGGAATAAATTATGGATTTTTCGGATTCTCGAAGCCATACACCGGCATAGACATCAAAGCGCTTAAAAATAATTCATTCTCGGTAAGTCTCGGAGGCAAATATGCCCTTGGACAGAAATCGGCGATCGGAGCCGACATCAGCTACTCTTCGACGGCATTTACCGAGCACATGGACATCATCCTCGACTCTGACTATCTTTTCAAGGGGTTCAAAGTTCCTTCGACATCCTACGGAGTCGTCGAGTTTCATCCTTATTTCCTGTCACAAGGCGAACACTATTCGGCCAGGCTCGGCGTGGAGCTGACAGCTCAGACCGGCGATGTGTCAGGAGTGAACATAGGCCCGGATGTGCGTCTCGACTGGATGCCCTCCCAGCAGTTCTCGCTTTACGCCCAGGTTCAGTCGGCCTACATAAAGCTTAACACGCTTGGAGCCATGATGGACCGCAACCACTACATAAACCCGTCAATCGCCTATATGCCCACCCGCATGAAAGGCCAGCTTGACTTCGGGTTAGTAATCGGTCCGTTTGCCGGTGCCTCTTTTGAAGTCTGGGGCGGTATAGGCAAATACGACTTTGCCAACATGCCCGTGATATACAGCAACAGCTTCACCGGCAACAATCCCGCAGTCTACCCCATGGCCTGGGGAATGTACTTGCCGATGAAATTCAACAGCATCCATTACGGACTGGCGTTCAACTACAACTACCGCGACGTAGCACGTCTGCGTGTAAGCTATGAAGGCGCTCCGCAGAAACATGATGAAGGCTACATCGAATGGCAGGACCGCGCAAAAAGCGTGATAGAAGCGTCGCTTACCGTGACGCCAATCAAACCGCTCGACCTTACGCTCAGCTACCGTATACGCGCAGACCGCGCCACATGCCTGATGCAGGCCGAAGGCGATGAAATATTCAAAGGCTACCTCTACAGCTTTGTGGACTTAGGCAACGTCAACTCGCTCAACTTCTCGGCAAGCTACAGATTTAACGACCGATTCACCATCTGGGCCAATGCCGAAAACCTTCTTGGCGAAAAATGGCAATTGACATACGGAATTCCGAACGTAGGTCTGACCGGACTCGTAGGTATAGGCTATAAGTTCTGATTCCGGGTCCCCGGCATTATCATCGTAAAACAGCAATAACGGACCGTCGTGATTAGCACATACGACAACCCGTTATTGCTGTTTTTGTTATTGTCGCGGCAAGGCCGTCACTTGTTGACTGCACGGCTAAGCAACCCGACAAGCCAAAGCAACACTACCGCCCCGATCACTGATGTTATCAGGCTTCCTATGATGCCTGAAGTGTATATCCCCACCAGGCCGAATAGCCATCCGCCAAGCACACCGCCTATGATGCCGACAATCAGATTTACAATAATACCGAATCCGCCGCCACGCATTAGCTTACCGGCCACGAAACCGGACAGGATTCCAATGATGATGTACCATACAAAGTTCATAATCAGATATATTTTAAAAATTAATCACTGATTAAGAAACGATGCCGGGCTTACATTGGTTCACATAGATCAATCCGGTGCCTTGAAATATCCGTAACCTAATCGTCATCGTCAAGTATAAATATCTCTTCTACCGGCTTCGAAAAGAATCTTGCGATTTTCAAAGCAAGCGGTGTCGACGGCAAGAACCGATTTTTCTCTATAGCCACTATCGTCTGCCTGCTCACACCGACAGCCTCGGCCAATTGTTGCTGTGTGACACCCTTTTCGGCCCGTTCTACTTTGATTCTATTCTTCATCTCCGCTCATTTTATTATAGCGCCGCATCTCAAGCCGAAATATGACCACGTAAATTATAGGAAACAGCACAAGGTTCACGATCATGAAACTGAAAAAGTCAACACCGTTTATGACTAACGTGCTTACTATCAACAGGGCTATATACGCATAAAGAGCGTTAAGCAATGACGACAACCTGATTGAGTGCGTCATCTCGTCTTCACACGGCTCTTTGGAGCATACTATAAAGATTGCACCCGATGCAATGCCGATGATTATAGCGTCATTGAGAATTGTTTCGACAATCCCGGAAACTGAACACAAACTGAAATAGCACAGAACGCCCATGATAACCGCCGGAATAAACAGCAACCATCCTGCACACTGGAACCCTCTCGGAAATAGAAAATTCTTCATAGTCTCTAATTTTTTATTTGTTACATCTATTAACCGCCACTAAGGTAAATAAAATTTTACAAATAGTCAAGCATGCTTTACATAATTCTCAAAAAAATTTCAAACAAGCCTTCTTTTAAGGAAAAATCCGCGGGTAAGGAATACCAACATCATAGTGCCGAGAATCTGCGAGCACGCCGTAAACCAGAATGCGGCCGAATAACCCGCATACTCCATAATCACCCCACCCGCAATTATGCCGAGCCCCATACCTGTGTCCCAAGACGTAAGTATCGAAGAATTGGCTGTCCCTCTCTGGTCGTGCCTGGCAACAGATATGAACATATTTAGAAAGGCGGGAAACATGCGTCCATTGCCAAGTCCTATCAACAAGGCCGACATATAGTAGGCCCACACTCCGGGCGACAAGGCAAACAAGGCGTAACCGACCGCACTTATTGCGGCTCCCTGAATAGCATTTTCACTCAGTCTTCCCTCTCGCAATGACTTGGCTCCGTAAAGGCGCGAAGCCACAAGCCCGGTCGACAACAAGACGAAAAACAGTCCCGTACCGTCTGTGATTCCAAGCTTCTCCTTGCCGTAAAGCGCCACATAATTGCTCATGACTCCCCAGCATAGACCGAAAAACATTATGTTGAAAGCCATAAGCCAAGCACGGGTAAGAAAGAAATGATCCATGCTCAGATGCGGTTTACCCTTCACAGCCTTTCTCTCCGGCATCCGAATCGTCTTAGCACACAGCAGACCGGCAAACGCAATTGCCAGCGAAATCCAGAACAGAAGCCTGAAATTGTCTGTGGCCCCGTATATCCAGATACCAGCAGTCGGAGCCACAGCCATTGCCACATTGTTGCTCAGTCCGTAGAAACCGATGCCTTCATTACGTCGCGCCGAAGGAAGCACATCGATGGCCACCGTACTGTTGGCCACCGTGGTCGCTCCGAATGGAAGACCGTGGAGAGTGCGCACCACCGCAAACATCAGAAGCGTACCGGCACCTATGTAGCCCGTGAAGCATATGAAGAAAAAGAAGAAGCAAAGCGTCAGAACCCTCTTGCGGTCAAACGTATCGACAATAAATCCGCTGAACGGGCGAACCACCAGCGCCGCTATGACATAGCCGGAAAGAACAATTCCGATAACATCCTTGTCGGCGTTAAACTGCTCGTCAAGGTAAATAGGCAACAGAGGAGTCAGAAGATAAAATGAAAAGAACAGCAAGAAGTTACCGCACATGGCCTTGCAGTACTCTCTGTTCCACAAGCGTTCTTTAACTTCCGCCATGGCCTATTCCTCCTCCTCAAGACCTTTGATCTGTTTCTTAGGTGTCACACCGAGCGATTTCAGATTTTCCATTCGGCGCATGATGTTGCCTCGGCCTTCATACAGACGGTCCTTGGCCAGATTAAACGTCTTCGAAAGGCGGGCAATCTGGGACTCGATGTCAAGAAACGTATCGGAGAATCCGGCCATCTTCTCATACATGTCGGTGGCGCTCTTGACTATCTGCTCCACATTCTTGCCCTGACGGTCATACTGCCACAGGTTGTAGGCCAACTGCAAGGCCATCATAAGATTGCTGGGCGAAATCACAATTATGCGCTTCTTGTAGGCATACTGGCTCAAATCGGGCTGACACTTCATGGCCGATATATAGCTGCTCTCGATAGGCATATACATAAGCACGTAGCCCACAGCGTCGCTGACTACATTGTCGTAGGCTTTCTCAGCAAGCTCGTCGATGTGGCGCCGCACGCTTCTGACATGCTCCTTCATCAACCGTTCGCGCATCTCTTCGCTGTCGGCCTGTACAGCTTCGGCATAAGCAGTAAGCGACACTTTGGAGTCGATGACCACAGAACGGCCTTCGGGGAAACGCACCACAACATCCGGGCGCAGATTGCGGCCATCCTCATTCTTGGTCGATTCCTGGATAAAATACTCTTCATTCTTGCGCAAGCCACTGTTTTCAAGCATCTTTTCAAGCAACATTTCGCCGAAATCGCCCTGCACCTTGGAGTCTCCTTTAAGAGCCTTGGTCAGATTTGAGGCATCGTCGCCTATACGTTGCGTCTGCTCACGTATCGATGCCACTGCCTGTTCCTGGGTCTGCTGGAAAAGCTTCATGGTGGCCTCAAACGACTGTTCAAGCTGTTTCTTGCTCACCTCGTTCTGAGTCTTGCTCTCCTCTACCGAACGCTTGAATTCAGCGAACTGCTCCTTTATCGGTTTCATAAGCTCATCCATCTGACGGCGGTTTGTCTCCTGAAGCGACTCCTGCTTCAAGGCAAGCTCCTTCAGGGCCGATTTCTGCAGTTCCTCGCGCAGAAGATCAATCTTCTGCGCCCACTGGCGGTCGCTTTCAGCTCTAAGCTCCGCCGAATGAGCCTGCTCCTTAAGCATTCTCTGGTTGGCGGCTTCCACTATCTCCTTTGAATGCGCTTTCTCCCCGGCAATGGCCTCCTCATACCGATGTCTTATATCTTCTATTTCACGCATATGGTCTGCAGCAATCCGGTCACGGTCACGCTCCAGACTCTCTATTTTGGCCGACATCACTTGCGATGCCGTTCTGAGCTCCGACAGTTCCACGGCGGCCGAATCATACTGGCCGTTACGCAACTCCAGCTCCTTCTGCAGCCGTCCGTTGTCAGCCTCAAGCATGGCGGTTCTCGTGGAAAGTGCCGTACCGGCGCTTCTCGAATACAATATTCCAATCAGAACACCAACAACAATCCCTACTATAATATATAAAATGGCAATCATAATTTCAGCATATAATACAATTTACTATTTCCGTGTAAAATTACTAATTATCCCGGAGTCGTAAAAATTATATTTGCCAAGGAAACTTCCCGCAACCACGCCTGCACGGACTGAATGGGATGTGTAAATTTACAATTATACAGTCCGTTCACATTTTAACTACAAATTGCATAAAAAACGATTAAGGCAATTTTTATATATTTATTTTAATGTACATTTACAATGTAAAAAATATTAGCCGTTATGCACAGCTTAAATTTCAAGTCAATCCACAGCATATTTGATTTGCTCATAATATTTGCTATCGTAATCGGACTGTCCTGTTGCAGACCGTCGCACACCTGCCATACCGACCATGGCGTGCCAACGTGCGACATCACGCATTCACTGGACTCGATATTCATTAATATATTCCCGGGAAATGAACCCGGAGGAATAGCGACAGTGATGCTTGACGGGAAAATCATTTACAACCACGCATTCGGTGTCATGGACTTGTCGACAGGCGAACAGATTACAGACAGTACGCTGTTCAATCTGTCGTCAGCGTCAAAAATATTTACATCGGTGGCACTTCTTAAACTCCAGGAGCAAGGCATGCTGAACCTTGACGATTCGCTGTCGAAATACTTTCCTGAATTCAAAGGCGAATTTTTCAACAATATCACCGTTCGCCACATTCTGACCCACAGTTCCGGCCTGCCCGATTTGCGTCCGCGCAACGAAAACGACTGGCAAAAATATCTCTCAAGCCACAAGTCTTTATTCGTAATCGGCGACGATTATCGCCTGTACGGCCGCGAAGAAGGACACATGAAGATATTCCAGAACCTCGAAAAGCTCGAATTTGAACCGGGCACCCACTATCAGCGCGACGATGCCTCGTATATACTTGTTGCTCCGCTGATTGAAAGAGTCACCGGAATGGAATTTGACTCATGGATGGACGAAAATATCTTCAAACCGGCAGGAATGAAAGAAGCCTTTTACTACAAACCGGACTTCAAAATGCACAAAATGGCCCACGCCTACAAAAAATCAGAAGGCAATACAGACCCCAACACCTATATCAGTGCGGACGGTCAATGGGAAGAATATGACTATGGTGAGGTTCCTTTCTTCCTTATCAAAGCCGACCGAGGAATCTACACCTCAGCCCGCGACTTCATGCAGTGGAACAGGGCACTGTATTCCGGAAAAATTATTTCAGATTCATCAATGCAGGCAATGGCAACACCATATCTGAAAACGGGCATACCATTTGTTAGTTTCGGACTCGGCTCGGCTGTGAGCAACGCACCTAACTTCCCGCCCAAAATCTATCATCTGAACTCCAACGGCGGATTCGCAACCGTTGAAGCGACATGGCCGTCCAAGAGGCTGAACTATATCATCTTCGCCAACCGCTCGGACTGGGACCTCCGGAAAATGGCAAATGCCATGGACAGCATCCTCCTCTCAAAAGGATACCTCAACAATTAATCCAACTGTCTGACCGTTCCGTACCCGAACTTTTTATGCCTACGCGATGTTATTAATTCGATATATCAAAATTTGATTCAAACAATCTAAAACTTAATGTCATGGAATTTTTAAACAATGAAAAATTAACCATCGTAGGCGCCGCAGGTATGATCGGATCTAATATGGCTCAGACTGCGATGATGATGCATCTAACACCAAACATCTGCCTATACGACCCATATGCCCCTGCATTGGAAGGCGTGGCCGAAGAGTTAAGGCACTGTGCTTTCGAAGGAGTCAACCTTACATTCACTTCCGACATCGAGCAGGCTCTGTCAGGAGCTTCATACATAGTGTCGTCAGGCGGTGCCGCGCGTAAGGCCGGCATGACGAGAGAAGACCTTCTCAAAGGCAATGCCAAGATAGCGGAAGAACTCGGAAAGAATATCCGTGCATATTGCCCAGATGTAAAGCATGTGGTGGTCGTATTCAACCCGGCTGACATTACCGGACTTATCACACTGCTCTATTCCGGCCTTAAGCCCTCACAGGTGTCGACGCTTGCGGCTCTCGACAGCACCCGACTCCGCAGCGAACTGGCAAAATATTTCAAGATTTCCCCCGACAAAATTGTCAACTCACGTACCTACGGAGGCCACGGCGAGCAGATGGCGGTGTATGCATCAACGACCACGGTCGACGGCACCCCGCTGTCGCAACTTATCGGCACAGACAAGCTTCCTGAAAAAGACTGGGAAGAACTTAAGACAAAAGTCATCCAGGGCGGTAAAAACATTATTGACCTGCGCGGACGCTCATCATTCCAGAGTCCGGCCTATCTGTCAATCGAGATGATAGCCGCCGCCATGGGTGGAAAACCTTTCACCTGGCCTGTAGGCACGTATGTCGACAACGACCGTTTCAAACATATCATGATGGCCATGGAGACAACCATCACAAAAGACGGAGTAACGTATAAACCCATGTCAGGAACAAAAGAGGAAGAGAAAGACCTTGAAAAGAGCTATGAGCATCTCTGCAAACTGCGCGACGAAGTAATCGAACTTGGCGTACTGCCTCGCATCGCAGACTGGCATAAACTGAACCCAAACATCGACTAAGATTAAGAGCTTGTTTAATAATAAATGTTTCCGCCAGGGTCGTATATCTTGAGAC
>CAJTSJ010000013.1 GCA_910578785.1 uncultured Muribaculum sp.
ATAAACCAGCAGATTTACAGTCTGCCCCATTTGGCCACTCTGGTATTCGCCCGAGACGTGTGCTATTCCAAAAATAGCGCACAAAAGTAGTGATAATTATTGAATGCCGCAAGAAAAATCGACCATTTTTATCGCCGCCTCGGCTGCTTCCGAGCCTTTGTTGCCGAGCGAACCTCCGGCGCGGTCGATGGCATCCTGTTCGGTATCGACAGTCAACACTCCGAATATCACCGGAATACGTCCTTTGGCGTTAAGCTCCGTGACACCTTGGGTGACGCTTTGGCACACATAGTCGAAGTGAGGTGTGCCGCCTCGTATCACACATCCGAACACCATGACTGCATCGTAGCGGTCCATGACGCGGGCTGCCCCGAATGTCAGTTCGACGGCTCCGGGCACATGGTAGACGTCGAAGTCGACATCGTTTGACTTAAGCACTTCCTGCGCTCCGCGCGACAGGGCTTCGGTTATGTGGGAGTTCCATTCGGCCGTGATGATGGCCATTTTTGTTCCGTTCTTTAGTTTCGGCAGTGCGCCGTTGGGCGCTCCGGTAGTAAGGGCTGTGGACATAATCGGAATTAATGCAATTATTATTAAATATACTTTCCCGCAAATTCGAGCGAGTCATGGAGAACCTTCTTTGCAGTCTCGTCCTCAAGATTGTCGATGTCGGCGCTCGTCACCTTATTGGTTATGATTGAATCAATGATTCCGGCCACGACTCCGGCAAACCATTGACGACCTGACGCAGCCGAGCCGGCTCCGGCTTCTTCGACCGACTTGCGGTGGAAAAACTTCAAGGTTTCGGACGAGGCGTCGAAGTTGACCATATTGAACGAGTAGAAGCTCACGTGGTCGCGGAAGGCCTTGGCCGCATCGTCCTTGCCGAATATGTCGCGGAGGTCGGAAGTGCGTGTCAGAACGAGGTTAGACGACTCGAAATTTTCAAGTATGGCTGGCATGACGCGGGTGATTCTGTGCACTCGGTTCATGTCGAAGTTGGGCACGTATATGACTATGGCGTGGCGTTCGGACGCATACTTAATGATGTCGTATATCCGGTCGTGACCGCGCGGATTGACGGAATAATATCCTCCGAACACAACTATGTCGTCGGGGTCGATTCTTGGCCACACCACTCCGAAACTTTCCTGGGGATAGCTTCCATAGCGCACCGACGACTCTTTGCCGGCGCCCTGGAATATGAGCTGTACGGGTGTGGTGCCTTCCGTATAACGGTCGATGGAGCGGATTTCGACTCCGTTTGACTCAAGGAAGCGGACGATGATGTCGCCTACATGGTCGTTGGCTGCCTCGCTGACAAAGTTGACCTGGCGTCCGGCATCGCCGAGCTTTGCGGCGGCATTGAGAAGGACTCCTCCGGGAAATGAATCTTTTGGCAGGTCGTTTTCAAAGATTACTTCGAGCGAGCTTTCGCCGATTATGATGATTTTTCTGTTCATGTCTGTTTACTTTTTATCGTCTTTTTCGCCTCTTGACACGCATCCGAGATAGCCTCCGTGGTGACGTTTGGCGTAGTCTTCGCGTGTGAATCCGGTGAGACGCATGACGTTGACCACGAGCACGTCGCCGATGACGGTCATCATGGTCGTCGATGTGGTCGGGGTCAGTCCGAGCGGACATACTTCCGGAGCGCCTCCGGTGGCCAGGGTTGCGTCGGCCATGGAGCTGAGTTCGCTGTCGGGATTGCCGGTGATTACAATCATCGGAATCTGAGGATAAAGGTTTCGTGTGAGATGCACCAGGTCTATAATCTCGCGGGTCTTGCCTGAATTGCTGATAAGCAGCATGACATCGTCGGGCTGGAGCACTCCCAGATCGCCGTGCTGGGCCTCTGACGGGTGGAGGTTGACGGCCGGAGTGCCTGTTGACGAGAATGTCGTGGCGATGTTCATGGCTATCTGTCCGGCTTTGCCCATTCCGGAGGTTACGACTTTTCCTTTCAGGCGGTGGACATGTTCGATTATCAGTCCCACGGCTTTGTCATAGTCGTCGGTTACGGGTATCGACGCTATGGCCTTGCTCTCGCTGTCAAGGATTTGACGCATTGATTGTTGTATATCGGTCATAGTGTAATCGTTATTGGCGTACAAACTTAGTCAAATAAAATGATAAAACATAATTTTTTGTGTGTGTGCTATAACCATGCGCGGCCGCCGCAGTCGTTTCGGACGCGGCGGCTGCCGTATGTGTCTTGATGCGAAGGATGCTATTCGCGAACGTCGTCTTCGATTCCGAATTCGTCGTCAGGGAACAGTCCGTCGTCGAGGTCGGAGTCCGCGGTTTCCATATCTGTTTCCGAATCAGCCTCTTCTTCTTTCTTGCTGCTTGAGCTGATGCCTTTGAGTTTCAGTTTGGGTTTTGCGGTCTTTCCGCCGTCGGCCTCTTCTTTCAGCGCGGCCATGATTTTACCTTCAAGCTCTTCGGCCAGTTCCGGATTGTCCAGTATGACACGCTTGGCGGCATCGCGTCCCTGTGCGAGTTTTGAGCCGTCGTAGCTGAACCATGAGCCGCTCTTCTTGATGATGTCGTATTCGACTCCGAGGTCGATTATTTCACCGGCTTTGGATATGCCCTCTCCGAACATTATGTCGAATTCGGCGCGTTTGAACGGGGGTGCCACCTTGTTTTTAACGACTTTCACCTTGGCGTGGCGTCCGATGACGTCCTCGCCGTCCTTGACCGCGCTCGACGGACGGATTTCGACGCGTACGCTTGCGTAGAATTTCAATGCGTTGCCGCCGGTGGTTGTCTCTGACGGTCCGAAGGACATTCCGCCGATTTTGTCGCGGAGCTGGTTGATAAATATGCAGGTGGTGTTGGTGCGGGCTATGGTTCCGGTGAGCTTGCGCATGGCCTGCGACATGAGTCGGGCCTGAAGTCCAACGTTGCGGTCGCCCATGTCGCCGTCGATTTCGCTCTTCGGTGTCAGTGCGGCCACGGAGTCGATGACGATTATGTCGATGGCCGACGAGCGGATGAGCTGTTCGGTGATTTCGAGCGCCTGTTCGCCGTTGTCGGGCTGGGAGATGAGCAGGTTGTCCACGTCGACACCGAGTTTTTCGGCGTAGAAGCGGTCAAATGCGTGTTCGGCGTCGATGATGGCGGCGATTCCTCCGCGCTTCTGCGCCTCGGCTATGGCGTGTATGGCAAGGGTGGTCTTACCTGATGATTCGGGTCCGTAGATTTCAGTGATTCGGCCCCGCGGGAATCCGCCGACGCCGAGGGCGAAGTTCAGGCCGATCGAACCGGTCGGTATCACTTCGACGTTTTCCACGTTGTCGTCGCCGAGCTTCATCACGGCGCCGCGTCCGTAGGTCTTTTCGATTCGTTCCATGGCCGATGTCAGGGCGCTGAGCTTAGCGGCCGCAGGATCGTCGGGAACGCCTTTTTTCTTGAGGGGAGCTTTTTTAGCCTTTTCAGGTTTTTCCATTTGGGATAGATATTTTAGAGTTATTAATTATCTGATTCGTATAAGTCGTGTTTTGACAATACAAAGATAGTGCCGAGGATGTGCAAAAGTGCGGCACCAGTCAGTTAAATTTATCTAAAATAGGCACCCCGGTCTTGAAATGCCAAAATCTCCGGCAATTATCGTTTCGGATAATCAGGATTTTTGAAATTCAGACGGCGACATCCCCGTCATGTGCTTGAAATACTTGCCGAACGACGACTGATTGGTGAAATTCAGGTCGTAGGCTATCTGCTGAATGTTTTTTCCTGAGAAGCGGAGCATGTTTTTTGCTTCGAGTATGACGTGTTCGGCTATCCACTGGGCCGCGCTCCGTCCGGTAGTCTCCTTTATGATGAGCGACAGATATTTAGGCGAGATGAAAAGCTTGTCGGCATAGAATCCCACCGAGCGTTCGGTGCGGTAATACTTCTTGACGAGCCTCATGAATTCGTGCACGTAGTTGACGCGTCTGGACCGTGCCGGCTCGACATTGTCGGGTTCGACATGGCGGTTGCCGATCTCTATGAGCTGGTATATGAGAGCCGCTACAAGATTGCGGCCTATGCTTCTGGTGAACGGCGACGCTTCGTTGCACGACGCATTGAGGTGTAGAAGGTCAAGGTACTTCCGGAGTAATACGGATTCGTCCTTTTCGATTGCGAGTATAGGTGTTATGTCTTTGGCCCTGGTGTAGTTCATGCCGATGACGTTCGTGTCGATGTTGATGCTTTCAAGGAAGTCCGATGAAAGGAACAGCATATATGCCGACACGGCATCGGACTCTACGTCGTCGACGCGTACGATTGATTCCGGAGAAATGATTACGAAGGCATTTTCGGGAATGTTGTGTCTGTCAGTGTTTATGGTCAGCTTCCTTATGCCGCCGAATGCAAGCAGGATTGCGAGTCCGTCAAACCGGAACGGACTTGCCGTGTGGGGCGAAGGAAACGACTTGCCTTCAAATCGTGTAAGTATGTAGTCTTTGCCCATCCGGCTGTAGTCCGTGGCAAATTCTTTAACTGAGATAAGGTCGGAAAACTTAACGGAGCGTTGAACCATAAATCATTAATTTATCAAATTCACCACAAAAATCATCTTTTTTATTAAATCCTGCAAATGTTGTGCTGAAAATTCGACTTTTATTCCAATAAGATGTGCATTGTGACTATAAAACATATTGTTCGAGATGCGACTTATGAATGAAAAGTGCTAACTTTGCCATGCTAAACCTGTACAGTATTAAAAATAAGGCAGTGGACAATAAATATAAATCAGCTGTGAGCCGTCTGACGACGGTGATGAAATATGTGCTCCCCGTGGCGCTGAGTGTGGCTCTGTGCTACTATCTCTACACGAAGATAGACATGGAGGCCATTAAGTATGAGTTTTCGAAATGCAACTTCTGGTGGATAGGTCTTACGCTGGTAGTGGCGACTTTCTCCCACATATTCCGTGCCATGCGCTGGCGCATACAGCTTGACGCGCTCGGCATACATGCTCCGCTGGCTCCGCTGGTGTGGAGTATTTTCGGCACGTATGCCGTCAACCTTCTTATACCGCGTCTGGGTGAGCTGTGGCGCACGGGGTATATAGCCAAGCGTCAGGATGCACAGTTTACCACGGTTTTCGGCTCGATGGTCTGCGACCGACTGGCCGATACGGTGACGGTGCTGCTGCTCACGGTGGTGACTTTTTTTATAGCCCGCGGGGCTTTTATGACCTTTGCCGAAAAGTATCCTCAGATTTACGAAGGTCTGCTCAAAACGGCCAACTCTCCATTGGTGTGGGTTTGCGCGGCCATAGGCGTCGGACTGATGGTGTGGCTGTTTACAAGCCGTTCGCAAAACAAGTGGGTGCTTAAGGTCAGGGGAGCCGTGAAGAATCTGTGGGACGGGTTTGCCGTAGTGGCCACAATGCCCCACAAGGGTAAATGGCTGTTGCTGACCGCCGCCGTATGGGGTTGCTACTTCACCCAGCTTTATCTGGCGTTCTTTGCGTTCTCGTTTACCGAGCACCTCGGCATGGTCTGCGCGCTTGTGGCATTCGTGTTGTCGAGCATCTCCATGGGCATTCCGAGCAACGGCGGGCTTGGTCCCTGGCATCTGGCCATCATATTCGCTCTCGGTGTCTACGGTGTGGGTATGAACCAGGGAGCTGCGTTTGCCATGATAGTATGGGGCTCGCAGAATTTTTATATAGTGCTTCTGGGCCTGTATGCATTTGTGTCGATAATGCTTGACAAGCGCAAACCGGGCAAAGAAACGACAACCGCCTCTTGAAAAATTAGAATTTATGGACTGGAACAATAAACCGGACAGCTTCACCGAGCCGGAGGATTTCGAGTATGTGGAGCCTGCCGACAACGAAGATATCCCTCAGGCCTCCGAGCCTGCCGGCGGTGAGGTAAAGCCAAAGCCCAAACGGCGGTTCAGGCGCTTTATGATATGGTTTACGGTCATTGTGTTTGCTGTGCTTGCCGCGGCATTCTGGCTTCGCTACATCAATCCTTATGTGGTCGGTTCGCATGAGCGCGGTTACATCGTCAACGTCGAGTACAAGGGGATGATATTCAAAACCTGGGAGGGCGAGATGATAGCCCGGAAGGCGTTGACCGACACTGTTAACATATATTCCCACAGCTTCCTGTTTTCGGTAGACGATGCGGAAGTGGCTAAACGGCTGGAACAGTATTGCGGCACGGGTCGTCAGGTTTCGGTCACCTACGACCGATTCATGGGCGCGCTGCCCTGGCGTGGCGTGCAGACCTGCGTAGTCACGGCCGTAGAGCCTGTCGATTGACGCGATAATGCTTCATTAACATTAATTAATAAGGCCGGACTTAAAACTCTATCTTTGAAAGTGTAAAACAATCTTGCAGATTCATTAACTTTGTTAGTTGACAAAATAAATTTAACTCTATTCTAAAAAACTTGTTCGATATGGCGAATATCAAGACTATCGGAATATTGACTTCCGGAGGCGATGCCCCCGGAATGAATGCCGCTATCCGCGCCGTCACTCGCTCGGCCATCTATAACGGATTCAAAGTGAAGGGCATCTACCGTGGCTACCGCGGACTCATAACAAACGAAATCGTAGACTTCAGGACACAGAACGTGTCTAACATAATCCAGATGGGCGGTACGATACTCAAGACTGCCCGTTGCAAGGAGTTTGAGACTCCCGAAGGCCGTCAGCTGGCCTACGACACCATCCGCCAGCATGAAATCGATGCCCTGGTGGTGATCGGCGGAGACGGTTCGCTGACCGGTGCACGCATTTTCGCCACCGAATTCAACTTCCCGATTATCGGTCTGCCCGGCACTATCGACAACGACCTTTACGGCACCGACAAGACTATCGGATATGACACGGCGCTCAACACCATCATGGAGTGCGTGGACAAAATCCGCGACACGGCTACTTCGCACGAACGCCTGTTCTTCATAGAGGTGATGGGCCGCGACGCCGGCTTCCTCGCGCTCAACGGTGCGATAGCATCAGGTGCTGAAGCCGCAATAATCCCGGAAATATCTACTGAAGTCGACCAATTGGCCGAACTCATCCAGAACGGATTCCGCAAGAGCAAGAACTCTTCAATTGTTCTTGTGGCCGAAAGCCCCGTCACCGGCGGCGCCATGGCCCTGGCCGAACGTGTCAAGAACGAGTATCCATCGTATGATGTACGTGTGTCGATTCTCGGACACCTCCAGCGCGGTGGTTCACCGACGGCGTCGGACCGCATTCTCGCATCGCGCCTCGGTGCGGCCGCAATCGATGCCCTGCTCGAGGACCAGCGCAATGTGATGATAGGTATCTCCAATGACAATATCGTCTATGTGCCGTTTACCAAGGCCATCAAGAACGATAAGCCGATCAACCGCGAGCTTCTCAACACATTGAGAAAATTGTCGATCTGATTTTTTACTTATATTACGGACACGCCGGAATGCCGTTATCGGATGCCTGCGTGTCCGTATCGTTTCTCTACATAACCTTAAGCATGATGATAAGCGCAGAGTCGTTCAATATATTCCTGACCGCGATGGCCCTGACCGCCGTGGCGGTGTTCGTGGCTCTGCAATACGTCGAGGCCGGCTACGGGATGATGTACAACCGCAAATGGGGTCCCGCTATCGACAACCGCCTCGGTTGGGTGCTGATGGAGGCTCCGGTGTTTCTGGCCATGGGAATCCTGTGGTGGCTTTCGCCCCGCCGGTTCGAGGCGGCTCCGCTGGTCATGTTCCTGCTGTTTGAGCTTCACTATTTTCAGCGTTCGTTCATATTTCCGTTGCTGATACACACCAAGGGACGTATGCCTCTGAGCATAATAGTCATGGGTGTGACGTTCAACGTGCTCAACGCGCTGATGCAGGGCGGGTGGATATTCTACGTGTCGGCTCCTGACCGGTATCCTGTCGAATGGCTCGGTTCGTGGCAGTTTGTGGCGGGCACGGCGGTATTCTTCGCCGGTATGGGAATCAACATCCACAGCGACGGTGTGATACGCGGTCTGCGCCGTCCGGGCGACACCCGGCACTACATACCCCGCGGAGGCATGTTCCGCTATGTGTCAAGCGCCAATTATTTCGGGGAATTCGTGGAGTGGACCGGCTTCGCCATACTTACATGGTCATGGTCGGGCGCGGTGTTTGCTTTGTGGACATTTGCCAACCTTGCTCCCCGGGCGGCCAAAATCCACAACCGCTATGCCCGTGAGTTCGGCCGTGAGTTTACCGACATGAATGTGCGCAGGATACTGCCGTTTATTTACTGAAATATCTGAAAATACTGAATATGGAATCGAAACTTTTCACTCCTGCGTCGATAGGCCCTGTGACCTTGCGCAACCGCACCATACGTTCGGCCGCGTTCGAGGGGATGTGTCCCGGCAACAGTCCGTCGCAGATGCTCAAGGACTATCATCTGTCGGTGGCAGAAGGAGGTGTGGGCATGACCACGATAGCCTACGCTTCGGTGACGCGTAACGGTCTGTCGTTTCCCAGGCAGCTGTGGATGCGTCCGCAGATCATACCTTCGTTGCGTGACATCACCGATGCCATACATGCCGCGGGAGCCAAAGTGTCGATTCAGCTTGGCCATTGCGGCAACATGTCGCATAAGTCGACCGCCGGCGAGACTCCTGTCTCGGCTTCAGGGCGGTTCAACATATATTCCCCGACTCCCGTGCGCGGGATGGCTGACGACGAGATAACGGCCATGAGCCGTTCGTTCGGCGACGCCGTGCGCCTGGCACGCGATGCAGGCATGGACTGTGTGGAGATTCATGCCGGCCACGGCTATCTTATAAGCCAGTTCCTTTCGCCCTATACCAACCGCCGCCGCGACCGCTGGGGCGGTTCGCTCGACAACCGCATGAGGTTTATGCGCATGTGCATGGAGGAGGTGATGAAAGCCGCCGGAAGCGACATGGGCGTGGTGGTCAAGACCAATATGCGCGACGGATTCAAGGGCGGCATAGATATCGATGAGGGACTTTTGATAGCCCGTGAGCTTGAACAGCTCGGCGCCCATGCTCTGGTGTTGAGCGGAGGGTTTGTCAGCAAGGCTCCCATGTACGTGATGCGCGGTGAAATGCCGATAGGCGCCTTGACCCACTATATGGACTGTTGGTGGCTTAAGTGCGGCGTAAGGATGTTCGGACGCATGATGATACCGTCGGTGCCCTACAGGGAGTGTTATTTTCTTGACGATGCGAAGGTGTTCCGCAACGAGCTTAAGCTTCCGCTGATATATGTCGGCGGCTGTTCCAGTCGGTCAAGCATAGAGCGGGTTCTGGGCGAAGGCTTTGAGTTTGTCCAGATGGCGCGCGCGCTTCTGACCATGCCAGACTTTGTCAACCGTATGCGCGACGGAGTCGAGGACTCGGGATGTGAACATGTCAATTACTGCATCGGGCGGATGTATTCGCGAGAGATGGCATGCCATAAATGTGTGGCCGACCTTCCCAGATCGTTGCGCCGAGAGGTAGAACAAATCAAATCAAGGCAGAAATGAGCGGAAGGGACTCTATTACATCGCTGAAAGGCGCGTGGGCTGTTGTCACGGGAGCGTCGTCCGGTATCGGTCTGGAATTTTCCCGTCAGCTTGCCGAGGCCGGATGGAATCTGGTCATGATAAGCAACCAGCAGGCCGAACTGTCGCGATGCGCGTCGGAGATAAAATCCCGTCATGGTGTGAAAACTATAGCCGTGGCTCTCGACCTGACCGAAGCCGAGGCCGTGAAAAAGGTGATGCACACCGTCAAGTCTGCGCAATTGTACCCGAAGCTTCTGATAAACAATGCCGGAGTGTTTGACTTCAAATCGGTCGATTCTTTGGCTGAAAAGCGCATAAATCTTTATATCGACCTGCATGTGCGGGCTTTGACCATGCTCAGCAAGAGCATGAGCCGGTACATGGCGGAGCGTGACGGCGGTTATGTGCTCAATATGTCGTCGATGGCCTGCTGGATGCCGATGCCCGGCATTGCTGTCTATTCGGCGACCAAGGCATATATCAGGGCGTTTTCGCGTGCTCTGCGGATCGAGATGAAGGGTGCCGGAGTCTCAGTGACCGTCGCGTGTCCGGGCGGAATAGCCACGGACCTTTTCGGACTGCCGAAAGGACTTCAGCGTCTCGGCGTGAGGCTCGGTGTGCTTACGACGGTGGAGAAGTTCGTAAGCAAGGCTCTTCGGCGTACGTTCAGGCGCAAGGCCCAGTATATCAACGGCGGACTCAACCGAGTGTCGATAGTGGCGGTGGCTTCGCTGCCGGAGTGGGCGAGGGTGAAAATAAAGACACGTCTTTTGGATAAATTATCGCGATAATGTTAGGAGAAACATATATAGTCACAGGTGCTACCGGCGGTATAGGCAAGGCTCTGGTCGAGGGACTGATCAGGCGCGGAGCCGGACGTGTAGTGCTGGCATGCCGCAATGTAGAGCGTGCAGAGGCCCTTATAGCTTCGCTTGATGCAGGAAAGACCGAGCTTCTGGCCATGAGGCTCGACCTTGAATCGTTTGCTTCGGTGCGTGAATTCGCCCGGACGCTGCTTGACTGCGGCTGGGGAATCAAGGCGCTGTTCAATAACGCCGGTACAATGCCCGGAACGATGCGTCTGACCGAGGACGGTTATGAGTCGGCCACGCAGGTCAACTATCTGTCGACATGCCTGCTCACGGAGCTGATACTTCCTGCCATAGTGCGTGGCGGACGCATAGTGTTCACCACGTCGATGACACGACATATAGCGCGTCTGCACAGGAACTGGGCCGACCGCGCCATTAAGCACCACAGCCGCTTTGTGACTTACGGGCGAAGCAAGCTGATGATGACCCATTATGCGCTTGCCATGTCGGCGCGTCTGGCCGGACGCGAGATAAAGGTCAACTGCTCCGATCCCGGCATTGTGGATTCGTCTATAATCACTATGGACAATAAGGTCGTGGACTATCTGAGCGACAGGCTGTTCAGGCCCTTTATACGCAACACGTCTACAGGTGCGGCTCCGGCCTTGGCTACACTTGACATCGATGTGACGTCGAACATGTTTACCCCAGGCGGATGCCATGCCATGAGCGCCAGCTATCTGTATGAAAAAAAGCATCATATTGCCTTGGATCCTGTTAAGGAGTTGCTGAATCGGAAGTAGCCGGGGCATCTTCACATTCGGTAGTATAAAATAGAAAACCACGGAGCCGATAAGGCTCCGTGGCAAGGAAACTAATCTATTATTATGTTAATGACCGATGCCGGTGTTTCACAACAACGGCACCGTGGTCGCTATAATCTGAATCAGTAACCAGGATTCTGTTTCCAGTTGGTGTTGGTGTTCAGAACGTCAGTTCCGAGCGGGAAAAGACGCAGGTTCTTGTTGTTCAAAGAGCTCGGATTGATTTCCTTGACATACAGACGCTCTTTCTCATATTGGCCGAAGCGTATGAGGTCGTTGCGGCGCCACAGTTCGGCGAAGAATTCGCGTCCGCGTTCGTCGAGCAGGTCCTGCAATGTAGGAGTTCCTGCAACATCGGGAGCACCTGAGCACTGGCGCACCTGGTTCATAAGCGAGGCGGGGGTGTCGCCGTTGGTCGCGGTTGCACCGCGGAGGATGCATTCAGCCTTTGAAAGCAGAATGTCGGCGAAACGGAAAATTGGAATATCGTTTGTCTGACGACGTCCGTGGGTGTTGTAGTTCTCGTCGATGGGATATTTCACGCATTCATAGCCCTGTGTCCATCCGTTGACATCCTTGCCGACGTTGAGCTCAGTGTCTAAGGTCTTGAGGGTAATGTCTTTCGAAAATACCAATTGCACTCCATTATATTCGAAAGGCGTTGAGGTGAGGTCGTAAGTTATGGGGTCGAACAAGTAAATAGGACCTCCGATAATGGTCTTGGCGCGTTCGTCGCCGGGAAGAGCGAGAAGCAGTTCGGTCATATACGGATTGACACGGATATTGCCACCGCATGACTGGGTCAGAGGGAAGCCCCAGTAGCTGTTGTAGCTGCCCTTGTTCTGACGGAACTGGAAGTAGCGGTCCCAGTCATGTCCATTGTCGACGTTGTATGCGGTGGAGTAGATGAAGTCCTTTATATGCACTCCGTTGTTTGGGAAGAACTTCTGGCGGTAGCCCGTTCCTACTTCAAATATGCCTGACTTGATGATTTCGTCGCACCATTTCACGCAGTCGGCAAGCTTCTCGTTGTCGGTGTTGTTGTCGACGGAAGTTATAGGATTTGTGTATACACCCCAGTTGAGGTATAGTTTCACGAGAAGTGCTTCTGCCATCCATTTATTGGGCTTGCCGTAAGTGTTGGTAGTGTTGTCTTCGGTAAGTTGCGGGATGACTTCAAGCAGTTCCTTTTCAACGAACTTGGCAACATCGGCGCGTGGAGAGCGTTCTATAAGTTCGCCTTCGGCGACGTTGCGCTCAAGGACGGGTACATCGCCGTAGTTGTCCATCAGCATAAAGTGATAGAAGGCGCGGATGGCTCGGATAGGAGCCACAACGGGGTCTTTTCCATCTTCACCTCCCATTTCCAAGATTACGTTGTTGCATGTGACGATACCTCCAGAAAGAGAGTTGTAGCAACTCTGTGTGTACCAGTCGTCGGGATTGGGTTCGTGGAGATATGGATGCGCATAGCGTACATCTCGATAGTCACCGTCGAAGCTTACGGGGAAAAATTCGTCAGACGACAGAAGCACCATTTCCTTGTAGTCGCGGTTCAGAATAGATTGGAATGAGGTGTAGCATCCCGTGAACTTGGCTTCGATGGCAATCGGATTGTCCGGATATTCTGTGTACTGGTTGTCCAGGTCGACATCAAGATCTGTACAGGCGGAAGTTCCGGCGAGTACTGCGCCAAGGGTTAAGAGTTTAATATATGATTTCATGTTGTTCGATAATTAAGAGTATTAGAAATTAACGTTAACACCGACAATGAACTGACGTGTACGCGGGTAGCGGTTGATTCGGGCATCCCATCCGGGCTCGATTCCTCCGAGATTGATTTCGGGGTCGATGCCTTTGTATTTGGTGATGGTGAACACGTTGTTGACAGTTCCGTAGACGTGTACGTTGTTGAGCCATCCGTTGAAGCAGTTGCGGAATGTGTATCCGAGAGTAAGCGATGCCAAACGGAAGTAGCTGCCGTTTTCAAGATAGCGGTCAGACGGAGCGTTCGAGCGGGTGTCGTTGACGCGCTGTTCCTTTGCGCAGTCTGCGAGAACGTTCTTGCCGATACCTACGTTAGGCATGTAGCTGTAGTATGCGCGGGTGGCGTTGAAAATCTTGTTGCCGAATGTGCCCTGGAAGAATGCGTTGAGGGTCCAGTTGCGGTAGCGGAGTTCGTTGTTCCATCCGAGCTGGAGCTTAGGCTGTGCGCTGCCCTTCTTAACGCGGTCGTCGTTGTTGGGGTCGCCGGTGGTCACGAAGTCGCCGTTTTCATCAACAAGGCGTTCGCCGGTCTCGGGGTCGTGCTTGTAGAAGACGGAGCGGTCCTGATCGTCGTAACCGGCCCATTCCCACATGTAGAATGTACCGACAGGTTCGCCTTCCATGATGCGCTGAACATTCCAGGTGTCGTAACCGGCGAGGTCCGGATTCAGCTTGTCGATGTAGTCAACAGTGAATTCGCCCTTCGACAAGGAGATGACTTTGTTGCGGTTGTGCGACAGGTTCAGTGTCGTGGTCCAGGTGAAGTCGCGGGTCTGTACGGGTACGGCGTTTATGGTCACTTCGATACCTCGGTTGTTCATCTTGCCGACGTTTGCGGTCATCCATTCGTAAGGATATATGGCTGTCGACACCTTGTAGTCCCAGATCATGTCTTTGGTGTCCTTGTTGTAGTATTCGACGGTACCGTTGAGGCGACCGTTGAAAAATGCGAAGTCAAGTCCGATGTTGAGCATTGTGGTGGTCTCCCATTTCAGGTTGGGATTGGCATTATGGGCCGCTACAAGAGGCTTGAATGATGAAGAAACGCCGGTGGTCGGGTCGGTATATGTGAATCGTCCGGAGCGGTCCTTGTCGTAGGTATAGTAGAATTTCGATGAATATACGTCGAATCCCGCGGCGTTACCGCTCTGTCCCCATCCTACGCGGACCTTCAGGTCGTCGAAAATGCCGAGGTTCTTGATGAAGTCTTCCTGGCTTAGACGCCATGCGGCGGATGCAGACGGGAATGTGGCCCATTCGTTGTTCTTGCCGAAAGTCGACGAACCGTCGCGTCTGATAGCTGCCTGAAGCAGATATTTGCTGTCGTAAGAGTAGTTGACACGTCCGTAGAACGATATCATTCTTTTTGTGGTCTTCAGTCTGGCCCAGATGGGGTCTTCGTCGTAGCTGTTGCCCATGCCGATATTGCTCCATCCAAGGTCGTCGTTGTAGAAGTTGTAGGCACGTGCGCCGAAACCTTCGCCGTTGTCCCACTGTTCCCATGAATAGCCTGCCATAAGTCCGAGTTTGTGGATTTGATTGAAGGTCTTGTCATAGTTGGCGTAGATTTCAACCAATTTATGTACGGAGTTGCTGGTTTCGCGCGAAGTTTGACCGTGACGTGCCTTCTGGTCGGGAATCTGGGTTTCGGTCGAGTAGTAGTCCTTATAGTCCCACTGATGGTTCAGGTAGTTGAAGTTGGCGTTAAGGAAGAGGCCGTCGATGATTTTAAGGCTTGCCTTTCCTGTGAAGTCGATGCGCTTGCTCTGCGATTTAGATATATTTTCATAAATGAGCGACAGAGGATTGTAGTTTTGTGATGTATAGTTGCCTTCATACCAGGAGCCGTCTTCGTTGCGTATCGGGTTCAACGGAGAGAAGTAATACATTGCATCGAGTACGGAAGCTCCACTTTTGTCCATGGGAATGCCCTGATGGTTGGATATGCTTCCGTTGACCTGGAGAGTCACTGTCAGTCGGTTTTTGAGCATTTTAGATTCGACGAGTGCGCGTCCTATGAGACGGTCCATGTTGGAGCCACGGACTATACCGTCGCGCTTCATATAGTTGACGCTGGCGGCGAAACGGCTCTGGTCGGTGTCTCCGGAGATGGAGAGGTTGTGGTTCTGGGCGAAACCTGTGCGGAGCACTTCGTCCTGCCAGTCGGTGTCGGTGTCCTGTCCGTGGTCGTTGAGTATTGTCCAGCCTCCGGTCTTGGCGAATGCACGAAGTTCGGAAGCATCCATCATGTCGAGGTTCTTGAGCGACTTTTCCCAAGATACATATCCACTGTAGGTTACTCGGGCAGGGCCGTTGTTGCCGCGCTTTGTGGTCACGATGATGACACCGTTTGCGGCCTTTGAACCGTAGATGGCGGTGGCCGATGCGTCGCGGAGCACGTCGATAGACTCGATGTCGTTGGGCGACACGAGCGACAGGTCGGCATCGGGAATTCCGTCAACCACATATAGGGGGGCAGTGGAGCCGTTGAGCGTAGAGGCTCCGCGGAGAGTGATTGAGGCTGTACCCCCGTTCGGGTCGGACGACTGTACGATGGAAAGACCGGCTACCTTGCCCTGCAGCATCTGTGCGGGGTCGGTGTAGATGCCGACATTCATGTCTTTTGCGCGGACCGTGGTGATTGAGCTTGTCACGTCCTTGCGGGCCATTGAACCATAACCAACGACAACTACTTCATCGAGCGCGTTGGTGTTTTCTTTCATTGTCACGTTGATCTTAGCACCGTTGACCTGCACCTCCTTTGAGATGTAGCCGATGTAAGAGAATACTAATGTTTTACCTTGAGCCGCTTTAATGCTGTATGCTCCGTTGGCGTCGGTGGCTGTACCGTTAGAGGTGCCTTTTTCTTGGACGGTGGCACCGATCAGAGGTTCGCCTGTCTCATCGGAGACAACACCGGTGATGGTTAGGGCCTGAGCGTGTAACCCCCCCCAATTACAGCAAATTAGCAACATTGCGAAGGTTATGGCTGAGGCCAGTCTCCTTCCTGCACTTTTCAGGTTTTGCATGGATTTGGTTAAAATTTAGTTTTATGAGGTTCTATAATTGAATTTTTCAGTGGTTTTCAGTCCGCAAGAACCTCGTTTGAGCGGATTGAAACAGCACAAAGTTAGCTTATTTAACTTAATTATTAAAGTATGTTATGCCGCTTTTTTGGGGTGGGGAGAGGTAATGCGTTGATAATCAAAGTATTCGTATGTGTGAATTATATAGTAATCCATTGAGGATGATAGCGTTTGATTTGGCAAGAGCCTCCCGTAGAAACGTGGTTGGTCCGGAACCATGATCGGATTTGCGTTCAAAGCAAAAGAAAAAGCAACTACGATTATACCCGTAGTTGCCTTATTCTTAAGATGTGGTCCCGCTTGACATAGGGTTATGTGACCCCTCCATTGATAATCAGGGGTTTTGTGTGTTGTGTTTGTTTAAGACGGTTTTCATGTAATTCAATAAAATCTGGGTCTGGTTTCGGCGGGTATACTGTTTTATTTTATTCCAATCGCGTGACAGCACTTCTTGATTTTTCCATATTTCGTAGCATTTGATTATCGCTTTCTTTATTCCTTCATGGTCGGATTCGTCAACTACGAATCCGGCTTTGGTTTCAGCAATAAGCTCGCCGACCACGTCGTCAGGGTCATATAGGGCAAGAATAGGTTTGTTAGATGCGAGGTAATCGAATACTTTGCCGGAATATACGCCTTTTCGTCCAGACGGATGCATCATGACCAACACATCGGTTTCGGTAGTGGACATTCTTATGGCTTCTTCATGTGCGACCTTGGGTATGCGAATCACATTATCTTTCAGTTCCGGCGGCTCTTCGTAGTATTTTAGCGAACCGATAATCTTAATTATACTGTCCGCTGGTATGCGATTCTCTTTTATAAGCTCGGCAAAAGCCTTGAACCATTTATGAGGGGTGATGAATTCTGAAAAATTGCCGATATAGGCCATCGTAAAGCGGGGCTGGAAGTTTACTCCATGATATTCCGCATAATCATAGCCGTTCTTTATCACCAGATAACGGTCGTGATGGCATATCTTCTTAAGGTCATCAATTATGGGCTTTGATACAGATACTACCAAATCTGCATTTTGCAGCACGGATTTTTCGAAGGGTTTTAGCCTGCGAGCGGTCCTTTTTGAAATATACGGATGTGTTGATATTTCATCTCTTATGTCGGCTATCCAGAAAAAATTGTATTTTTCTTTTAGATCCAGCACTATTTTATGTGGGGTCATAGGACAGTAAGTGCTTAGGACAACATCGAAACTTTGTTGTCTTAATAATTTATTCACTATAACCTTAGTTTTTAATCCCCATAGCGCCGTATTGCCTAATAGTCTGTTTTCCACTCCTTTTAAAATTCTTCTTATAGGCCAGCGTCGGTTGATTATGAGACCTTGTAGTTCTGTGTCTGAAATTATAGGATCTTTAATGTAGTGCACTTCGCATCCGTTCCATTGGCGCGTCTCGTCCATTTCACCCGCTGCGATCACAGTTACATTGTGGCCGGCTTGTCTGAAATATTTGGCGAAAGCATCTATGCGGAAAGATGCTATACGAATGTTCGGATAGAAATAATAACTTATAATCAGTATGTTCATGTCTCTATATTATTCGTCGTATTTTTGTGAATGGGAAAAATGGTTGAGCCAAAGTAATATAATTGATACCGAGAAGACGAGCTACAGGGAGATACACCAATGAGAATGTCAGGAAACTGCACAATAAGGCTACGATGTTGTTTCCGAAACCGGCTATGTCGGTAATCAGAACTGATATTGAGCCTGAGAGTCCTGTTGCAAGAAGAGTCTTTAAAAGAAAGCTCCAAGGCATTATCCCGGGTATATTTGATTCGAGCGAATGTGCTACGGATCTTAGCATGGCGGCCAGGCATAAAACCGTGCAGGAGGTGGCAATCAAGGCTATAGCTTCGATAGACGGGAACAAAGAGACGCACAGGTACTGAAGGCTGACCATCGACAGGGCTGTGACAAGATGGATATTGGCGAAAATGCGTCCTTTGCCGACTGCGAAAAGAAAAGGAGAGTAGGGTACAATTCTTGCAATGTTGACTATAGTGATTATACGAAAGAGGGTTGCCGAATTTACATAACCTTCACCATAAAGAAATTTGACGATTTCCGGTGCGTATATGAAGAAAAAACCCGATAGCGGATAAATAATCATTGCCGATTTGGCCACAACGTTTTTCCAAAGGGCCAGAAACTCGGTGTTTTCTTTTTTCTCTTTGTACATTCTGGAAAATTCGGGAAGGAGAGTTCCGGCGACAGCCCCTATAACCATGCTCGCGAAAGGGAGTTCGTGATATCCGTTGGCGAATATTGCAAATTCGTCTACTCCGAAGTAGCGGCTTACAAAGAACTGGCTTGAAGACGCGATAATGAAACCATATATACCTGAATAGAACACAGGCAGGGAGAAGTTAAAAATAGAACGAAGACTAAGATTGCACTTATTGTTTTTTGTTTTTTTGAATGGAGTCCGCGAAAGTATCAGCCCGGCAATACATGTTATTATGGATGCGCAAGCAAATCCTCCCACAGCACCCTTTACACCAAGTCCACCTGCAATCACTGGCAAAGTAGTGCATGTCACTGTAAATATACGGCTGATTAAAACATACAGAAGCACTTTACTGGCTTTTCGGTAGACAACCAGGATGTTTTCCACCCCAAGCACGGGCATCAGCATGGACGGAACTATGGCAAATAGTCTGAGATTGTCGTCAAGCATAGGATTGCCAAGTACACTGGAGATAAAGCCGGCTCCAAAAAACAATATAAAAGAGAAAATTGAAGCAAGAGCAAGAAATATCAAAGTCAGCTTACGGACAAGGTCCAGGCCTTCATCGACCGGTATGCGCGCCAAAAAGTATGAATATGCTTTAGGAAGTCCTAAAGAAAATACCATCAGCAAGGTGCTATATACATACAGCACTTGCCGAAAGGTGCCGTATTCGGAGGTCGGCAGATGGCGCGACAATATGGCCGACATTATCATCGTGATTCCGAACGACACGAAGTTGGCCGTAGCCAGCCATAAGGCTTGACTGGTTTTTCCGTAGCCGACAGCTGTCTGGGTGGTTGTCGATGTTGCCATGGTTTCGGGATTCTTAGATTCCCAAGTATCCTATTGATTTTATTTTCCCTTTATAGCGGCATCCGATGTCGACTAATACAGATTTCTCAGATTTGGAAATCGAGCGGAAATAAGAATCGTCAAACCCTGCATACTGTTTATGGCCTACTGCGACGATTATAATATCGTAAGGTCCGCGTTGTGTATCGACAAGACTTATCCCGAAGTCTTTGTATACTTTGTCAGGATTAGCGCAAGGGTCGGTAACATCTACTTCTGCAGACTCATTGTTCAGGAGCCTGTAGATTTCGGCAGCTTGAGAGTTTCGGATGTCGTCGGTGTCGGGTTTATATGTTATTCCCATAATGAGCACCTTCGGCAAGGTCTGTGCGTCTCTAACCGAAAGTATGCCATAGATTGTCTCGGCAATAAAAGATGCCATACTGTCGTTGACTATGCATCCTGATCGGGTAACAGGTATGTCAATCCCCATCTTTGAAGCTTCCGACAGGAGATAATACGGGTCGACCGGAATGCAATGCCCGCCAACAAGGCCGGGGCGATAGTTGCCGAAGTTCCATTTGGTTGCTGCCATCTCCCTTACTTCGGAGAAGTCTATGCCCATGTGGTGAAACAAGCGGTGAAGCTCGTTCATTAGTGCAATATTGACGGATCGTTGAATGTTTTCTACTATTTTTGAAGCTTCAGCAACTTTTATTGAGGAGGCCCGGCTTACGCCAGCCGTTACGACCGTGGAATAAACTTTACTTATTTCGTCGAGCGCAAGAGGGTCTGAGGCGGATACGACTTTTACAGTGTTTGCAAATGTGTGTGATTTATCTCCGGGATTTATTCTTTCAGGCGAATATCCGACTTTAAAATCATCGCCGGCTTTCAGTCCGGATTCCTTTTCAAGAATAGGAATGCAGACAGCTTCAGTGCATCCTGGATACACGGTTGATTCAAATACTACATAGCTGCCGCGTTTAAGATGTCGGCCAACGCTTGCTGTTGCATTCTTAAGTTGGATTAGGTCCGGTTTTTTGTTGCCATCTATTGGAGTAGCTACTGTCACTATAAAGAATGAGGCCTCGTCAAGTATTTGTTCCGATTCTGAAAGCCTTACACTGGAGCCAAGTCGCTCTCGTGCCCGTTCTATCACCGATCGGTCGATATCGTAGCCGATAACATCAAAATATCTTGAAAATTCCATAAGTACGGGCAGCCCCACGTAGCCTGTCCCGATTACGGCAAGCGAAGCATGGCGCAACCTAAGCCGATTATGTATGTTGAATTCAGCCTTGTATGTCATATACTCTGTTTTCTGTTAGTTTATATCTGATACCTGATTCTGAACATACGGCGATTCCATTTTCATTAAAATCGAGCCTCTGTCCATGTCGGCTTATCCACCCGATGCGGCGTGCCGGATTGCCGACTACAAGCGCATAGTCGGGTACGTCCTTTGTGACTACCGCTCCAGCCCCGATGAATGCATATCTGCCTATTCTTACTCCACATATTATTGTTGCATTGGCTCCGATAGTAGCTCCTCTGCCAACAACGGTTGTCTCATATTTATCATGACGGGAAATCTCGCTTCTGGGATTACGGACATTGGTGAATACACACGACGGTCCAAGAAATACATTGTCTTCACATACAACTCCAGAATAAATCGATACATTGTTTTGTACTTTGACATCATTTCCTAAAGTCACTTTCGAAGCCACCATGACGTTTTGCCCTATATTGCACCGTTCTCCTATGATAGCATCGCTGTAGATATGTGAGAAGTGCCATATCTTTGAACCTTCACCTATTATGGCTCCGGAATCTACTACGGCTGAGTAATGTATCATCACATTGTCCATCTGTCGCTGTTTTATAAATTTGAAAAGAAATCACACACGGCTGCAATTACCTTGTCCTGTGTACCGGTGGAGATATGGCTATGGATAGGTAACGATAAGACTGTCTTCGACAGGTCTTCAGCACAGGAGGTGTCGTAATCGCGTTTTGATATATTGCAGAAAGCCGGCTGGCTGTACAGTGGTGAAGGATAATATACCATGGAGGATATGTGCGATTGGTTTAGGAATGTTTGCAGCGGATTCCGTAGCTCCCGGGCTACTTTTATCGTATATTGGTGATATATGTGGGTGCCGAAGTCTGTTTCTTGTGGCAGTTCTATCCCATTCAGGCACGACAACTGTTGGGTGTAGTATGCCGCCGCGTTTCTGCGGGCGTCGTTCCAATCATTTAATCGTGGCAGTTTGGCTCGCAGCACGGCGGCCTGAAGAGTATCAAGTCTTGAATTTACGCCGATTATTTGATGCTGGTATTTTGTCGGCTGTCCGTGGTTGGCAATCAGGCGTATTCGCTCAGCCATATAATCGTCGTCAGTAAACATTGCACCCCCATCGCCGAATGTACCGAGCGGTTTTGTAGGGAAAAAGGACGTACAGCCGATGTCTCCAATAGTTCCTGTATATCGTTCGAAATTCTGGCCTATCCGGCATACAGAACCCAATGACTGTGCATTGTCTTCTATGATTTTAAGACCGTATTTTTTTGCGATTCTAACGAGTTGGTTCATATTACACGGCTGTCCGAAAAGATGGACGGGGATTATTGCTTTAGTTCGGTCATTGATGAGACGTTCGGCACTTTTGGTGTTGATGTTGAATGTCTCGGGATCTACGTCGGCAAAAACCGGAATCCCGCCCAGCAGAGCAACAGCCTCTGCTGTTGCTGCAAACGAGAAAGCAGGCACAATCACTTCATCGCCCCGTTCAAGCCCTATGGCCATAAGGGAAATAGTCAGTGCGTCAGTTCCGCTGGCGCATGTGATACAATGTTTTACGCCCAAGAAATCTGCCAACTCATTTTCCAGTAAAAATATATCCTCACCCCTTATAAAAGAGGATTCGCTTATAATTTTACTAAATGATTGGTCAAGCGAGTCCTGAATTTCGACATACTGACTATACAGATTAACCATTTTAATCATTGGCCTGTAATCCTATATGTTGAGAAGTAGCGGATGATAGTCTCCTACAGCACCTATGGGGCGCAAAGTGCGTATTGTTTCTAAAGTATGAACTGCAGCTTTGCCATCATTGATAGAAAAGCCCTTACCTTCAATGACTTCCGAATAACTTACAGTATGAAGGTCGTTAAAGCCGCTGGAAAAGTCGAAATCGTAGTGGTCGACGGTCATTTTTCGGCAAGCGCATCCGGATTGAAAATCATTGGAAGGAATGTGCGATTTGTTGATGCTCAGAAAAAATCGAACCCGCGCTTTGTCAAGCATCATAAATCCGGAGATACAGTCAGCTGATGAATGATGCACTACTATTTCTCGGACTGAACCGAATACCCATTGCAGCATATCAATGAAATGCACTCCAATATTGGTAGCCAAGCCACCGCTTTTTGAGTGAGTTCCTTTCCACGACGACATATACCAGGCCCCGCGAGGAGTGATATACGTAAGGTCGACATCATAGAGCTCTTGTTTGAATCCGCATTCCACCATTTTTTTGAGGCGGACGATCTCAGGATGCAGTCGTAACTGTAGTATCGGGTGGATTAGATGTCCGGTCTGAACCTGAGCTTTGTCCATGAGCTCAAGCTCTGCCATTGTTAAAGCAAGTGGTTTCTCGCAAATCACATCTGCGCCGGACTCAAGCCCCATAATAGAATGTTGGGCATGAAAGCTATTCGGCGTGCATACGGAAAGATAGTCAATTTTTCTTGACTTCAGCTCCTTTTTAAAGATACCATAATTTGTTGTGAAATAGGAGTCAGGGAAGAATCTGTCAATTATCCCCACGCTATCCGATATATCGTGGGAATATGATAGATTGCCTCCAATAGCCTTTATCGCGGCAAGATGACGAGGTGCGATGTAACCTGCCACTCCGATAATTGCAAACTGTTTTTCACATTTATTAAACATGGCGTTTTAATCTGGTCGCTATTCTAATGCAAAAAAGTTATGGGAGGTTCTATAATTGAACTTTTCAGTGGTTTTCAGTCCGCAAGAACCTCATTTGGGCGGATTGAAACTATACAAAGTTAGCGTATTTCACTTAATTTTTAAAGTATGCTATGCCACTTTTTTTGATGGGGGGGGGTAATGTATTGATAATCAGTGCATTTTCGCTGTGAGGGCAGCTGTGTTGACATAAAAATGTTGAAATGCATGGATGAAAACAATAGATATAGTTTGTATGTAAAAAGCGCACTTGACCGGGCAGATGCAAGTGCGCTGAATTTCCGAAAAAATAATGCCTTAAGCCTTTATTGATATTTAGATGTCAATTATTGTCTGGTGGCGCATGCCGTCATGGCACGGAAGGCACCTGATAGTGGCGGAGCGCATGTCGTTTACACCATTTTTCTACAATCACGGCTATTATGAAATAGACTACGGCCATGGCCCAGAGTATGAGATACGGCGTAGAAACGTCGTCAAGGGTGGCTCCATTTGAGTTGATGCCGACAAATCCCTGTATGCCCCATGATGCCGGAACAAGACCTGCAAGAAGTCTCCAGAGGGGCGACATCGCCGATGTGGGCCATGTGATGCCTGACAGGAACAGGAACAGTACCGATGTGAACACGAACACGAGGAACGAGCTTTCACGCTCTGCTACCAACGGCCTGAGTATCTGCCCGAGGAATGTGGTGGCGAATATCATCGGCACGATGAACAGCAGATAGTCCATAGGGTCGCCTATGGCCGGAAGCTTGAACATTAGCGGAACATAGTGGAATATATATACTACAAGAGGTGCATATATGGTGGCGTATGACATGGCGCGTCCGAGCACCGATGCCGACATCGGCCCGTCGATCTCTTCGGGGTCGACACCGAAATTCACCCGGCGCCGTTCGTTGCTTCCGCCTCCGAGCATCATCACACCGAGTATCAGACTTTGCTGAAGTATGAGCACTACAAGTCCGATCATGATAAATGAAGCGAATCCTTGTGCCGGGTCGCCGAGTATGAATGCCTGCGTGTCGACAGCTGTCTCGCCCATGGACGATGCGGGAAGCGCCAACGGCGAATCTTCGATGGTCTCCGTGCGGACATTTCCGTCAAGCTGCAGAGTGACGTCGGTAATGGCAAAAAGGATATTACGGTAGCGTATCATGAGGCTCATGTCGCAGTATAGCGGCAATACGGCCTGTTCCATGCGTCCGAGTTTTTTTGAATAATCGGATGGAATCTCCAGAATAGAGTATACCTTACGCTCTTTCATCCATTCTTTGGCCTGTCCTATATCCGATGCATATCCTGCTACGTCGATATACTGTGTGGCGTCGATCATTCTGATTAGCTCGCGGCTTTCTGATGTGCGGCAGTTGTCTACTATAGCCATGGGGATATTATCGACGACTTCGGGGTTGTATATAAGCGTGTAGGTGACAGGATAGGCCAGCGGGAGCGCGAAGAAGAACAGCAGTACGCCCTCATCGTGGAATATAAGGGAATATTCCTTTATCCATGTCCTGAACATGGTTGACCACCACGTTTTTATGTTATTGAATATCTTTGACATAGGGCAATATCGTTATGGGACGTAGACAGGATTCAAACTTATGCGCTTCAGCTTCCACAGCATCGCCATGGGCGGGATGAGGAACAGAAGCAAGGCCACATATTCCCAATGGCAATAATACATTTCAAAGCCGTTAAGGGCTACATTGATATATATGAGGAAATAATGGCGTATGGGAAGTATATAGGCGAATATTCCGATTGCCGGATATATGTTTTCGACCGGAAATGAAAATCCGGCTATCGAGAATGACAGTATACCGGTCAGTGACAGTACCGACAATGCAAATCTAAGATTGGGAATCAGGCAGGTGATGAACAGGGCGAAAGCCTGGCTTGCGGCCACGAGAAGCATCATCGCCACGACCATCCCCCAGACGCTTCCGTTAAGCGGGAAGTGCCAGAATCCGTACATCATTCCCTGCATGGCCAGTCCTACGACTACGAAAATGACGTATTGAGGAATCAGTTTGCCCATGCATGCCGTCCAAATGGATCCGCCTGCATCCTGAATCCATCTGATTGAGGTGCCGCGCTTTATCTCCTGAAGAATTGAGAACGCTGTAATCTGGAATATTATAAGCTGCAGCAGACAGGGCAGGAACGAATTGGACAGGTAGATTGAATAATTTGACCACGGATTGCCTATGGGATGTATATCGGTCACTACCGGTTGCAACAGTGTATTGATTGTCTCCGACCGAAGTCCCACACTCTGCAGGGTGGTGCTTACCACGGCTCCGGATGTCGACACGGCTATGGTCTTGAACCCTTTGTATGACAGTGTGCCGGGAACGTAGTAGGCCATGTTGGAGTAAAACGTTATGGTAGTGCTCCGTCCGGCTTCGGCATCGCGCTGAAAGTTTCGGGGAATCATGAAAAAGCCGTATATTTCTCCGCCTTTTAGCAGACGCATGGCGTCGTCGTAGCTTTGTGGCTGATATTTGACGTCGATAAGCTCTGTGGCCGCGAGACTGCGGCTGACTTTGCGTGAAATAGGAGAATTGTCGAGATCCACGATGGCTGATGGCGACTTCAGCGGAAGCCCTTCGTTCATGAAGTCGAGGAAGAAGAATGTGGCGAATATTGGTACCACGAGCATCATCAGGACGTATATAGGGCGGCTGCAAAGCTGTGCGATGCTGTCGCGGATGGCATGTCCCAATGCTCCGAATGGTATTTTCTTATTGCTCGACATATCGATGGATAGTTATTAAGGTGAATCTTTATTTTGTCGGGTCGTGGTAAAGGACGGTCATTCCGGGGCGCAGTTCGGGAATGTCTTCCAACGGGCGGGCCTTAATCTGGAATGTCTTGCTGTCCCATTCGCCGGTGGCCTTGGTGGCACGCCAGGTGGCATAAGAACCCATGTCGCGCACGTAATATATCTTGGCCTTTACGGTCTTGTCGAGGGCGGGTATGGTGACTTCGATTTCCTTGCCTATGGTGAGATCGGCAAGCAGATGTTCGCGCACGTTGAATGTCACCCACTTATCCTGCAGTTTGAGCAGATTCATGATGGGGGACCCGAGCGATACCAGCTCGCTCTCATGTGGATATATTATGTCGATTTCGCCGTCAAACGGAGCTACAAGATATTGGTCCTGAAGCAACGCTTCGACCTGCATCACTCCACCTTTGGCCACATCGGTAAGGGCTTTGGCGCTCTCCTTGTCCTCTGACTGCGCACCCTCTTTTGCCATCTGGTACTGGCTGCGGGCGGCGTTTTCTCCGGCAACGGCGGCGTCAAATGCGGCCTTTGCTTCGTCGCGTTTCTGTTCGGAAACCACGTCCTGCTTGTAGAGCGATTCCATGCGCTTGTATGTCTTCTCGCTGATGTTGCGTGCGGCAATGGCCTGCTGCAGGAGGTCGTATGCGCTCTGAATTATCTGTTTACGCGTTCCGGAGTCGACTTTCTTGTTCTGGGCCGATGCTGCGTTCTCCATGGCTTCGGCCTGATAGAGTTTGGCTTCGGCCAAAGATGAATGTATGTGAACGAGCGTATCGCCGGCCTTGACCTGCTGTCCCTCTTCGACATACAGCTCGACTACGCGTCCGGGAAGTTTGCCGGATATTCTTACCGATGTGGCTTCTGCCTGGCCTTCGATCAGGTCGGACTTCGGCTTTAAAAACAGGAAGCCTACGAGCGCGAGAAGCGCTACGGCCAGGAATACGATGACGAGCGTGCCTAACAGTGCGTTGCCCTTTTCGATTTTAACCTGCTGGGAGGATGATTGATCTGCGGTTGCCATAACAAATCTATTTTTCAGTGTCGTAATAATGTTCATAATTCATAGTGCCGAGAACCTTCGACAGGTATACCTTGCATAGGTTTACGTCGATTTCGGCATCGATATTCTCGGAGTTGGCCTTTAGCCATGCGGTCTGGGCGGCCATCACGTGGTCGGTAGTGGCCATGCCCTCGCGGAAAGCTATCTGCGCGTGGCGTAGGTTTTCGTCGGCGCTGGCAAGGTTGCTTCGGGTCATGGTATATGTCTTGATGGCCTCGCTCGCCTTGAAGGCTGCCTGGCTCACCTGAAGCTGTATCTTCTCCTTGGCGTCTTCGAGCTGTAGCTTCATGATGGTGGTCTCGGCCTTGGCTGCGCGGTACTTGTTGTAGTTGCCTCCCCAGTGCCATAGGGGAATGGTCACCATAGCCCCTATATGGAAAGCTCCGTTGAAGCGGTTTTTATAGCCGTTGTAAAGGTTCGGGTTTGAGAATGAGTACGCGCCCACGAGGGCCACGTTGGGGAGCATAGACGACAGCGCCACTTTGCTCTGCTGTTCGGTGATTTTCACTCCGAGTTCGAGCGCGTGCAGGTCAGGGCGGCGTGAATATATTTCGTTCATGTCGTAGACCGTGGCCACCGGCTCGTCGGCATCGGGACGCTGATATGAATTTTCATCGCGCAGTGTCATCTCCGTGTTGACCGGAAGTCCGCACAGTTCGGCCAGCGCCATTCTTGACAGGGTCAGTCCATTCTCGACCTTAAGGAGGTCAACGTTGGCCTCGTTGAGTTTGACGTCGACGGTCAGCAGGTCGCTTTTAGTGGCGACTCCTTCATTGACCATGGCCTGGACGTTGTTGTGGAGCGTGTCAAGCAGATTGACGAAGCTTTTGGCGAGTTCGTGTTTGGCTTTCAGCGACACCACCTGCCAATAAGCGGCATCGACGGCATATATGACATCCTCGGCCGTGTTGTCGTGCATCGATTCGGCGAGTTCCTTGGCATACTTTGTGATTTTGTTCATGGCCACAATCTTTCCGCCCATGAATACGGGTTGGGTAAGCGTGATGGCTCCGAAGAACACGTTGTGTATGTCGTAGGTCATGGCGTCTTTGGGCAGATAGGCCACCTGCTTGGGCACGGGCTTGCCGTCGACCATCACCGGCATGCCGTCAGGTCCGGTCACCAGGTCGAAGTTGTAGCCTTTGCCGTCAAACGACATTATGGGAAGATGCTGGTCGGAATCGAATATCGACAGATTCTTCTGGTTGTACATATACCCGCCTGCGAAGTCAATCGACGGCAGGTATGCGGCAAATGCCTCCTCTTTCTGGTAGTCGGCCTGCTTTATCTTGGCGGCCTGGATGCGCATTTGCTTGTTGTTGGCCACGGCCATGGCACGGCATGAGTCGAGCGACACGGCCGTCTCGCCGGCTGGCGATGCGGTCTGAGCCCCGGCGACGGAAACAGTAGCCAGCGCGCCGGCTAAAGCCCAACACTTTAGGTGTCTGAAAATAGAGTGCAGCATAAGATACTTATATACCCTCGGTTACGTAAATAATAGCGACGGAAATTCCCGATGGGATTTTCCCGTTGCAAATATAACCGAATTAATTGGTAAATAGTTTTATGCGCAACGATTAATATCCGCCGAAATTCGCTTAAATTTGGTCAGTTTTTCGGTGCTAATTCCCCGGGCTTTAACATTTGTTGCGTAAAGCGTTCCTTATTTCAGTCGTCGGCGCACGTAGTCGCAGACCACTTCGGCCACGTCGTCCATTGGCATCAGCGACGAGTCGATGGTCAGGTCGTAGGTCTTGGCGTCGCCCCAGGTCTTGTCGGTATAGAAGTTGTAGTAGCTTGCGCGGAGTTTGTTGGTCTTTTCGGCCAGGGAGCGCGCCTGCTGTTCGGTCAGGCTGTCGCCGCGCTTCATGATACGCTTGACGCACTCTTCGATGGGGGCGTGGACGAACACGTTGATGCACCGCGGATGGTCGCGCAGGACATAGTCGGAGCTTCGGCCGACGATGACGCACGACGATTTTTCGGCAAGCGAATGGATTAGGTCGCTCATGGCACGATACAGATTGTCGTCGCTTATAGAGGTCGATCCGGTGTAGACGGTGTAGGGGTTGTAGCCCATTGAGAACGAGAATATGCCGTTGAGGAATTTCGGAAACTTTTCATCGCTCCGTTTGAAGAATTCCTCGCTGACCCCGGCCTTCTTGGCGGCTTCAAGCAGGAGCTCCTTGTCGTAGTATGTTATGCCGAGTTTCTTGGCCAGGCACATGCCCAGCTCCCTTCCGCCACTGCCAAACTGGCGTCCGATAGTGATGACAAAGTTGTTTTTATCCATAATTATGGGTTTGAATGAGACAAATTTAGTGCTTTTATCGGAAAATTACTATCTTTGTGGCAATAGATTATCATCAAAATTATGAGCGACGAACTGAAAAAGCTTTTAAGCAACGACACGGACGGTCTGATGACCTATGAATATATTGCCAATCACATCAACGATATCGACCCTGTCATCGACATGCTGATTGACCAGATGATATCGGTCGACATGAACGGACAGTTTCTGGTCAGCGCCGCACGCTATCTGTCGGCCATCGACAAGGATAAGTACCATGAGGGCATAAGCCGTCTGATAGCGGCCGCCATCGACAAGGACCGCGAACATAAATATATAGGCGACCTTCTGACTCTGTGGGGCAACGACTATGAGTCGCGTCTGGATGAGCTAAATGCTACCGACAACAACTTCCGCAGAATATATAAGCGCCTTTTCCCAACCAGCATATAATTTAGATTAATGAGAATGATTAAAACTTTGTGCGCTCTTGCCACACTGACCTTGTGGCTGTGCGCATGCGGCAACGCGTCGAAGGCCGCGAGTGCCGATGCAAACAATAAACAAGATAACCAAATGACTACTGCTCAAACCGATTCTAACTCTGTGGTGGTGGACATCACCACTACTCTCGGCGACATCAAGGTGTTGCTGTACGGCGACACTCCCAAACACCGTGACAACTTTGTGAAACTCGTGAACGAAGGTTTTTATAACGGAGTGCTGTTCCACCGTGTCATAAATGAATTTATGGTACAGACCGGCGACCCCGACTCCAAAACCGCCGCTCCCGGGCAGATGCTCGGATCCGGCGATCCCGGCTATACGCTCGAAGCCGAATTTGTCTATCCCAAGCACTTCCATAAGCGCGGAGCCCTTGCCGCCGCACGTACAGGCGACGAGGCAAATCCCGAACGTCGTTCGTCGGGTTCGCAGTTCTATATCGTTACAGGAAAGGCCTATAACGAGGGTCAGCTCGACCAGATGGAAAAGCAGATGCAGATGATGCAGCAGCAGGACATATTCAACAAGCTTGTGGCTGAACGCCGCGACACCGTGATGGCGTTGCGCCGCAACCGCGACCAGGCCGGACTTCAGAAGCTTCAGGAAGAGCTTATCGCAATAACCGAAAAGCAGGCCGCCGAGAATCCGGTGAAAATGACTCCGGAACAGCGTCAGGCATATACTACCGTAGGAGGTACGCCCCATCTTGACGGTGCGTATACCGTGTTCGGCGAAGTGCTTGAAGGCATGGACGTGGTGGATAAAATCCAGAAGGTCGAGACCGGTGCGGCCGACCGTCCTGTCGAAGACGTGAAGATTATAAAGATGTCAATCGAAAAATGATTCTGACAAACCGGTTTACCTTGTCCAACGGACTTCGGGTCGTACACCATCAAAATAGTGCCACTGCAATGGTGGCACTAAACATATTGTATAATGTGGGCAGCCGCGACGAGCATCCGTCGCGGACGGGCATGGCGCACTTGTTTGAGCATCTTATGTTCGGCGGCTCGGAGAACATACCCGAGTTTGACAAGGCGCTCGAAAGTGCCGGCGGTACCAACAACGCCTGGACCAACTGTGATTTCACTAACTTCTACGATATAGTGCCTGCCCATAATGTAGAGACTGCATTTTGGCTTGAAAGCGACCGGATGAAGTCTCTCGCTTTTTCCGACAAAGCTTTGGAGGTCCAGCGCCAGGTGGTGTGCGAGGAGTTCAAGCAGGTGTGTCTCAATCAGCCTTATGGCGATCTCTACCATCATCTGAACCGTCTGGCTTTCAAGGAACATCCATACCGCCATCCCGTAATAGGCAAGGAGTTGTCGCATATCGAAGGGGTGACGCAGGACATGGTCAGAACCTTCTTCCACAGCCATTATGCCCCTAACAATGCGGTGCTTGCCGTGGTGGGAAATATTTCGGTCGACGATGTGCGCGAATATGCCGAAAAGTGGTTTGGCCCGATTCCTTCTCGAGGCATTTCTCCCCGCGACTATCCGCCGGAACCGGTGCAGACCGAGCCTCGGCGCGGCGTGGCATACGGCAGAGTGCCGCAGACGCTGATAGTCAAGGCTTACCACATGCCGGGATATGTCGATCCGGATTATCCGGCGTGCGATCTTATCACAGATTTGCTTGCGTCGGGACGTACATCGCGATTTTACCGAAATCTGGTGATGTCGTCAGACTTGTTTACCCGTGCCGATGCTTCCGTTGTCGGTTCGGAGGAGCCGGGACTGATGTTGCTGATGGGAGCGCTTCGCGACGGTGCCGACGAGTCTGCGGCGGAGGCCGCACTGGAAGCCGAAGCATTGTCGCTTGTCGGCAATCCGCCTTCTGACTATGAGTTCGAGCGTACACTCAACCTGTTTGAGTCGCGCCAGACCTTCGGGTCGATGAGCTACGTCAACCTGGCCTCCACTTTAGCCATGTGCGAGATGCACGGCGAGTCGTTTGACAGCATCATTCCGCGCTATCGAAGTGTAAGGGTCGCCGACATCGTGAGGGTGGCTTCCGCCATACTGCGCCCGGAGAACTGCACTACGCTTGTCTACCGCCCGAAAAACGACTGATAATAGCCTGAAATATATCGATAAAGGGTCTGAAAATTCTTTTTTGAGATAAAATTGATGTTATTATCAAAATTATACCTATATTTGGGAAATTAATGAAAAATTTAGGCATGGAGCTTGTCTTCATGTTATTAATAACTAATCATAAATATGGAATTGCGTGACCAGTCCTCAGCGGAAGAAGTTCGCCAGGACGTAACCTTGACCGAGAGTGCAGCTGACACTCCCATTGAAAATACTGAAATTATTGAAGTCGCACCGGTGTCTGACACCAACAAACCTGACGAAGAAGTAGCATCCGAACCGACAAAACAGATGACCAAAGACGAGATAGTCGATGCGCTTGAGGCTATAAGTCAGAAAGACGGGGCTGAGATCAACCGCGATGAAGTTGCACATCTTAAGCAGGTGTTCTACGCAATCCGCAAGAACGAACTGTTGCAGGAGAAGCAGGAATTCCTTGACAAAGGCAACGAGGAGAGCGCATTCGCACCTATGCCCGACGCACTGGAAGAGAAGATGCACGGCCTGCTGAATGTGATTAAAGAGAAAAAAGCTGAATTTATGGCGTCTCAGGATGCTGAACGCAAGGCTAATCTTGAAAAGAAACTTGCCATCATCGATGAGTTGATTAAGATGGCCGACGACACAGATAATGTCAACCGTCATTTCGCGCGTTTCCGTGAACTTACCAATGAATTTAAGACGGTAGGGGAAGTTCCTGCTACCGACATGACCGAAGTATGGCGCAATTATCAGGCGGCGGTGGAGCGTTTCTACGATCAGCTTAAGGTCAACAAGGATCTCCGCGACTATGACTTCAAGAAGAATCTCGACCAGAAGCAGATGCTTATAGCCGAAGCCGAGAAGCTTGGCGAGGAGGCCGATGTAATCACTGCATTCCGCCGTCTGCAGGAGCTTCACGAAAAATGGCGTGAGATTGGCCCGGTGGCCAAGGAACTGCGCGACGAAATCTGGAACAAGTTTAAGGATGCGTCGGCTGTGGTCAATAAGAAGTATCAGACGTTCTTCGAAGCCCGCAAGGCCCGTGAACGCGAAAATGAAGATAAAAAGACCGCTATCTGCGAGCGTATAGAGGCTCTTGACTTTGCCTCGCTTAAATCGCATGCCGCATGGGAGCAGATGACCAAAGAGATTCTGGCCGCGCAGGACGACTGGAAGAAGCTCGGATTCGCGTCAAAGAAGGTCAACAATGCCCTGTTTGCGCGTTTCAGAAAGACCTGCGACGAGTTCTTTGCTAAAAAAGCCGAATATTTCAAGGCTATCCGCGACAGCCATTCATCGAATCTTGAAAAAAAGACAGCTTTGTGTGAGCGTGCCGAAGCCTTGAAGGACAGTACCGACTGGCGCAAGACTGGCGATGAATTCGTGGCTCTGCAGAAGGAGTGGAAGACCATCGGCCCGGTCGACAAGAAGTATAGCGATGCCGTATGGAAACGCTTCCTCGAGGCCTGCGACTACTTCTTTGAACAGCGCAAGAAGGCTACTTCTGGCACACGTAAGTCGGAGCATGCCAATCTTAAGGCTAAGCATGAGATAATAGAGTCTCTTAAGGCCATAGATGAAAACCTGAAGCGCGAGGATGCCGTCAAGAAGGTACGCGAGCTTATGGCCCAGTGGCAGCAGGTAGGGCATGTGCCGTTTAAAGAGAAGGACAAGGTCTATGAGGCTTACCGCGCTGTGGTCAACGAGCTATATGACAAGCTCGACATGAAGGAGAATCGAGCACAGATGGCCAACTTTGCAAACAGCATAGAGGAAATCGGCAACGATGAGAACCGTCTGTACCGCGAACGCGAACGTCTGACCCGCGCCTACGAACAAAAACGCAATGAACTTAAAACTTATGAAAATAATTTAGGCTTTTTCAACGTTAAGTCAAAAGGAGGCAACTCCCTTCTTCACGATACGGAGCGCAAGATGCAGCGAATCAAGGACGAGCTGGCTTCGCTTCAGGAGAAGATTAAGATCATTGACAGCAAACTTTGATTGAATGGATTCGGCGGTGACATGGCCCCGAATCTGAATATAGCTTTGACACGGGCACTTTCCGCTATGCGGAAAAGTGCTCTTGTCTTTTCATAAGAACGCAATAAGATATATCGTGAACGGACAGGGCAAATATGGCAAATATCTGCAGACTATCGAGATGCTTACCGGATTTTTCGTGGTAAATCTCGATTACATCATCGCGAGCATATTCGATGCCGACATACTCGGATTCCGCTGGAAAGTGACGTGGCTGATAATCAACGTCTGCTATCTGCCGGTGGTAGTGATGATGTGGCGCACTCCGATACCGAGGTCGCTCCATGTCGACAAGATTGTGAGGCTGGCGCTGCAGGCCGTCTGTATGCATGCTCTGTTCTTTTTTTCAATACTGACGTTCCTTGACTCATGGGTGCACAATGTGTCGTTCTACGTATGGTTTTACGTCAGTATGGTGGTCATGCTGCCATTGGGATGGACTTTGTGCCGTCTGTTTGTCAAGAAGCTCAGACGAAAGGGCCGCAACTACAGCGCGGCTGTGATAGTGGGCACTAATCCTACTGCCCTGTGGTTGCGCGAAGAGATGCTTTCCGACCCGGGTTACGGATATAAATGCTGGGGATTCTTTTCGAAGGACCGCGACGATGCGATGGCCGATGCCGAAAATTATCTGGGCACGGTAGACGACCTTGAGGACTTTATAGGCAAAAACGAGGTGCGCGAAATATACTATACGCTCTCCGGAGAGGATTATGAGACCATGCACCGTGTCATAAAGATAGCCGACGACAATGTGCTTCATTTCTATTATGTGCCGCCGTTGAGCAAGTATGTGAGCCGAGCCGCACGGTTGAGCAATATAGGACAGGTCCCGGTGCTCAACATACGCAAGTATCCGCTGTCGGGGACAGTAAACCGTGTGCTCAAGCGGGCTTTTGACGTTGCTATGTCTTCGGCGTTTCTGTTGGTGTCGCCGATAATTTTCATCCCGGTGGCGGTGGCTATAAAGATTTCATCGCCTGGTCCTGTGTTTTTCCGTCAGAGGCGTACGGGCTATCTTGGCAAGGAATTTAACTGCTGGAAGTTCCGCACGATGAGGGTGAATGCCGACAGCGACAAGGTGCAGGCGGGCAGAAACGATGTGCGTGTGACCAGACTCGGTGAATTCCTTCGCCATAGCAGCATTGACGAACTCCCGCAGTTTATTAATGTGCTTAAGGGCGACATGTCGGTTGTGGGTCCGCGTCCGCACATGATCAAGCATACCGATGACTATCGTAAACTGATAGACAAGTACATGACGAGACACCTGATAAAGCCCGGCATAACCGGATGGGCGCAGGTCAAGGGGTTCCGTGGCCAGACGGAAGAGCTGTGGCAGATGGAGAAGCGTGTCGAAAACGATGTCTGGTATATTGAAAACTGGAGCTTCCTGCTCGACATAAAGATAATAGTGCTGACGGTGATCAACGTCTTCAGAGGCGAGGAAAATGCCTTCTGATGTGATTCGCTTAGTTTAATTCCTGCACGGGTGGCAGTCCTAATTCCTTGGCTTTTTCAAACATCAGCCTTACGGCGGCGTCGCGTTCGTTGGGTATCACTCCGTCAAGGATGGAGTTCTTGATGTGCTCCTTTATAACACCTATCTCGCGGCAGGGTGGAAGGTTGAACGTGGCCATAATCTCCTCGCCCGACACCGGAGGCTGGAATTTGCGCACGCGGTCGCGCTCTTCGAGTTCGGCCATCTTTTCACGTACAAGATCGAAGTTGGCCATGAAGCGCTTGACTTTCTCCGGATTGCGCGACGTGATGTCGGCGTTGCAAAGTGTCATAAGGTCTTCGATGTCCTCTCCGGCATCAAACAGAAGCCTTCTGACGGCCGAGTCGGTGACATCCTCTTCTACGAGGGCTATCGGCCTCATGTGCAGTTCCACGAGTTTTTTTACATATTTCATCTTCTCGTTGAGGGGAAGGCGCAGATTCCTGAAAATGCGCGGAATCATCTTGGCGCCGATGAAGTTGTGGTTGTGGAATGTCCATCCCTGGCTGGGGTCCCAACGCTTGGTGACGGGTTTTGCAATGTCGTGGAACAGGGCCGCCCATCTCAGCCATACATTGTCTGATTTTCGGGCGACATTGTCGACTACGGCCAATGTATGTAGAAAGTTGTCCTTATGGCCTCGTCCGTTTACCGTATCGACACCTTTCATGGCTTCAAGCTCGGGCAGTATGAGTGTCAGCAATCCTGACGCCGACAATAGCTCCCATCCTATCGAGGGCACGGGCGATGCCATTATTTTCATAAGTTCGTCGGCTATACGTTCGTGGGATATGATTTTGATGCGTCCGGCGTTGCGCGTGATGGCGTCAAACGTCTCGTCATCGATTCTGAATCCAAGCTGCGTGGCAAAGCGTATGGCACGCATCATTCTCAGTGGGTCGTCGCTGAAGGTTATGTCCGGGTCGAGCGGAGTCCTGATGGTCTGTATGTCAAGGTCGCCAAGTCCGTTGTAGGGGTCGATTAGTGTGCCGAAGTCGGAGGCATTGACGCAGACGGCCATGGCGTTGATGGTAAAGTCGCGTCGCGAAAGGTCGTCGTCGAGTGTGCCGTCTTCCACTATGGGCTTGCGGCTGTCGTGTGAATACGACTCACGGCGTGCGCCTACGAATTCAAGTTCGATGCCTTTGTGCTTTACCTGGGCGGTTCCGAAATTGCGGAAAACGCTGCAGTGTGCTCCGCGTCCGAGCTGTCGTGCCACGGCTTCTGCTACTTCTATGCCGCTTCCGACTGTTACGAAGTCGATGTCTTTGGAGTGGCGGTGCAGGAACAGGTCTCTGACGTAGCCACCGACTACGTAGCACGGTCTGTCGAGAGAATCGGCCACTTCTCCTATCTGATGGAATAACGGTTTGTCTATCTGTTCGGTCAGGCGCATAGGATTATTCAAGTCTGATGATGTCTTCTGTCATGTCGGTCAGGCATTCAAGTCCGTCGGCACGTACTACGTAAGTGTTTTCAATACCTACGGCACCTACCTCGGGTATGACGAATTTAGGCTCCAGGGCTATGACGTTGTTTAGCTGCAGGATGTCGTGGCTTTTAGGCGACAGCACCGGCAATTCGTTGATGTCGATGCCTACGCCGTGTCCTATGAATCCGGCCTTTTGGCTGTAGCCCATGAAATATCTTTCAAGCGAACGGCTCTTTACAATGTCCTGCGCCATTTCATATAGCGCCGATGCCTTTGCTCCAGGCTTGGCTTCGCGGGCTATGGCATGGCAGATGTCTATTGAGCACTGATGGGCTTTGAGGGCCAGTTCGTCGACATTCTCAGGCGTAAATACCCTGGTGAGGTCCGACATGTAGCCGGTAAAGTCGCCGTTGGTGTCGACCATCACCGTCATTCCCGGACGGATTATTGTGCCGTCGGCTCCGACCGGCAACGAAGGGTCAAGTCCTGCTCCTCCCATCGAAAAATCGTACGGAGAGGGGGCGTCTGCGTTGGGTCCGACAAGCACACTGCCCATGTGGATTTCCATCGAATTGCCTGCTACGCGAAACTGGCCGAGGCATCCTTCAAGACGCGACGTATGCTCGATTTCTATCTGAAGTTCAACGTCCGACATGCCCTCCTGATACAGTTTCGGTATTTTTTTGTAGATGATGCAGTGTTTGATGGCCGAGCGCCTGATTTGTTCGACCTCAAAATCGGTCTTTACGGCTCTGGCCGCTCTCATAATGGCCGAAGCATCTTCCACTTGGCTTCCGGGGAATGCTGCCGACAGACGTCTGACGGTCAGGAAGTCGACCAGGGCAAGTTCGAGTCCGAGCTTATGCGGTGACGGAAGTCCTTTTTGTGCGAGAATCTCCATTATCTGCTCCGGTTTGCGTATCTTGGCGGCGCCTTGGCCGGTTAGGTCGTTTGGTCTGCGTATGAGATACTGTGCGTCGCCGTCTGCGGGGATATAGACAAAGCCGTCAAACACACGTCCTGCCGTGTAATATATGTTGGCGTTGGTAGATAGCAGAATGCCGTCAAGCATGGCTTCCGTCATCAAATTTTTAATGCGGTTTATTCGGAGATTGATTTCTTCGGCCGGTGTAAATGCGTGGAGTTCCATAATGATGTGAGGAGAAAAAAGTTATTGTTTATTATTGTCTATAGAAACGAACGATACTCCTAATTGTTCGATATTTCGGACGGTGTCGATTCTCATTATGTGCCTTACCTTTATCGGCATGCTGTCGGTGAGGGTCATGATTGAGGGCAGAGTGTCGGATATCTGGTAGCTTGCGCCGAAACCTTGTCCGTACCAGCGCCCGTATTGGTTGGCAAGCAGGAAGTTGACGGTGTCGGTCTTTTCTGAACTGTCGTGTCTCATTGTCGTCACTTCAATCCATAGATTGCTGTATGGATATTCGTTGTCGTGCCTGATGGACATTACCAGCCGTCCTGAGGCGGTGGTGTCCGGAATCTCGGTAAGGAAGGTCAGCGTGTCGGAATAGGCCCATCCTTCGGACGGCAGGTTATGATATTGACTAAAATCATTGTGCGCTACCGAACAAGAGTAAGCGCACAATGATATTATAAGCATTATTATTGATCTGTTTGCGATGTTATTCATCTGCCTTCTGGCCGTTGGTTGAGGGTTTGTTGTCATCGCGTTTCTGGCGCGGGCGGTCGTTGCCTCCTTGACGGCGGTTGTCCTGCTGGTTTCTTTGTTCCGGATTTCTCGGCTTGGGGGTTTGTCCGGGATTGCGCTGTCCGTTGCCCTCCTTGCGGTCGGGTCGTGGCTGGCGCGGTTTTTCCTGGCGCTTTGGACTGGGGTTGTCGCCTTGTTGTCCTGCCTGGGAGTCCCTGCGAGGTTTTTGTTGCTGGCCGTCGCCGCCCTTAGGCTTGCCGTTTTGCGGTTTCTGCCCGTTGTTCTGGGAGCTCTTTTTGCGCTTTTTCTTCGCTTTGTCGAATCGGGTCACTTCGTCTTGTCCGACAAGGTCTATGAACTCGCGCTTGGGCTTGTCGGAGCCGGATGTCTCTGACGCAAGCTTTTCGGGTTTTTCGCCCCGCTTATTCATGGCTATCACCTCAAATGCCCTGTCTGCGTCGATTGTGACGAGGTTGGCGGGCACCGACTTGTCGGTCGAGTAGGTGATTTCGCGTTTGAATATGTCGGTCTTGAAGTGGTAGAACGTTCCGTCGGCTGTCTCGAGCGTGATGTCGCGTGACGGCATCTTCTTCACGCTTTCCACGTATGCGTCAACCTCGAAGTTGAGGCAACATTTGAGCTTGGCGCACTGTCCTGCGAGCTTCTGCGGATTAAGCGAGATGTCCTGGAATCGGGCGGCGCTCGTAGCCACGGATATAAAGTTGGTCATCCAGCTCGAGCAGCAGAGCGGTCGTCCGCACGGGCCTATTCCGCCGATGCGTCCGGCCTCCTGACGTGCTCCGATCTGCTTCATCTCGATGCGTACCTTGAAGGTCTCGGCAAGCACCTTGATGAGTTTGCGGAAGTCAACGCGCTCGTCGGCAATATAGTAGAATATGGCCTTGTTGCCGTCGCCTTGATACTCGACATCGCCGATTTTCATGTTCAGGCCTAGGCTCTCGGCTATTTTGCGCGACTTAATCATAGTGTCGTTCTCGCGGGCCTTGGCTTCCTCGTACTTCTGGAGGTCGTTGGGGCGTGCCTTGCGGAATATACGTCGGATTTCAGCATCAGGACGTATATTGGCCTTTTTCATCTGGAGCTTCACCAGACGTCCTGTCAGCGTCACTTCGCCTATGTCGTGTCCGGGCGAGGCTTCCACAGCCACTATGTCGCCGATGGCGAGAGGCAGGTTCATGCTGTTCTTGTAGAATCCCTTGCGGGTGTTCTTGAACTGCACTTCCACCATGTCGAAGTCGGCAAATCCTCCTGGAATGTCGCTCAGCCAGTCGTAGCAATGGAGCTTGCCTCGCGGCGTCTTGCGGCATCTGTCGCAGGATGCGCTTTTATCGCATTCGTCACATTTGCCTCCGTCGCATCTTTGGGCGTTGCCGCCTTGGCCGGTGCGTGAAGAGGCATCCGTGATGTCATTTATTTCGTCTGACATACTTGTGCAATGTTCAGAGAGTGAATTATTTAGCGAAGCTTACGGAGCGTGTTTCGCGGATGACGGTGATTTTCACCTGTCCCGGGTATGTCATTTCGTCCTGGATGCGTTTTGCTATTTCGGAAGAAAGCTTTTCGGTCTCTACGTCGTCGATCTTGTCGGCGCCTACGATCACTCGAAGTTCGCGGCCTGCCTGTATGGCGTAGGTCTTGATTACTCCCGGATATGACATGGCGAGCTGTTCGAGGTCGTTTAGGCGTTTGATATATGCTTCGACGATTTCGCGGCGTGCTCCCGGACGTGCTCCGGAGATGGCGTCGCACACCTGTACTATCGGGGCGAGCAGAGTGGTCTGTTCCACCTCGTCGTGGTGCGCACCGATGGCATTGCAGATTTCGGGCTTCTCCTTGTACTTTTCGGCAAGTTTCATGCCGAGCAGTGCATGGGGCAGTTCCGGTTCTTCGTCGGGCACCTTGCCTATGTCGTGCAGAAGTCCGGCTCGGCGTGCTTTCTTGGGGTTGAGTCCAAGTTCCGATGCCATGATTGCGCAGAGGTTGGCAGTCTCGCGCGAGTGTTGCAGCAGGTTCTGTCCGTAGCTTGAGCGGTACTTCATCTTGCCGACCATTCTGATGAGGTCGGGGTGGAGTCCGTGTATGCCGAGGTCGATGGCCGTGCGCTTACCGGTCTCGACGATTTCTTCTTCAATCTGTTTGCGGACTTTTGCCACAACTTCCTCGATGCGTGCCGGATGGATGCGGCCGTCGGCCACGAGCTGATGTAGCGCAAGACGCGCTATCTCGCGGCGCACGGGGTCAAATCCCGACAATACGATGGCTTCGGGGGTGTCGTCGACTATGATTTCAATGCCGGTGGCGGCTTCGAGGGCGCGGATGTTGCGTCCTTCACGGCCTATAATGCGTCCTTTGATTTCATCGGAGTCGATGTGGAACACGGTTACGGAATTTTCGATAGCGGTCTCAGTGGCTACACGCTGAATTGACTGGACTACAATGCGTTTCGCTTCTTTGTTGGCCGTAAGCTTGGCTTCGTCCATTATGTCGTTGATGTAGCTTGCCGCCGCGGTTTTTGCTTCGTCGCGAAGCGATTCGATTAGTTTTTCTTTAGCCTCTTCTGCCGACAGACCAGAGATGTGCTCCAGTGTATCCTGTGCGGTTTTGGTCAGGCGGTCGAGTTCCGCTTTCTGGTTTTCAAGTACAGAGACCTGTGCGTCGAGGTTGGCTTTAAATGCTTCGTTTTCGTTGCGTTTACGGGCGATGTCGCCTTGCTGTTGGTTGAGCTGAAGTTCGCGTTGCTTGAGCTTTGCTTCCATCTGCTGCACTTTCGACAAACGCTGGTTGGCGGTCTTTTCCGCTTCTGCTTTTATCTGTAGTTCTTCTTCACGGGCTTTGAGAAGTTTCTCCTGTTTAAGCATTTCGGCGTCTTTGTGCGCCTCCTCTATGATGGTCTTCGCCTGGCTTTTGGCCGACGATTTTTGAACCATGACGGTCACAAGTACGGCTAAGGCGGCCGCTGTGACACCCACTACGATAGCTAAGATAAGTGTGGCCATGATATGTGATTAAATGAATGAAAAAAATTAATATGTTAAAAAAATGCACTATCGCCCGTCGCATTATGACTATGGTGAGCCGTTGGTTCGCCATAATCCTGTCGGTCGTTAGTGCGGTTATTACTCTCTATAGCTCCTGTGCCGCATGGGGGCGGCGTCGGATTGTATCGTTGTCAACTTATGCCGTTAAGCAGTTCGTCGAGTTTTTTCTCAAAATCTCCGAGCATCTTGGCGGCGCTTTCATTCTTTCTCAGCTCCTGGATGTAGAGCTTTGTGAAATGTATGGCTACCATTCCAAGGATGTCCTTCGATTCTTGATCGGCGCGTTTGGACTGCATCCATTTTTTCCATGCCAGATTGACGTAGTATTCGGCCAATCTGATGTCTTCTTCGCCTTTCAATGTCACAGACATGCCCAGCGGGGCAATGTCGGCGACTTTTATGGTTATATCCAGTTTATCTTTCATTGCATCATTCGGTTAAATCGGAGATGCATTTGTCGATTTCCCGCACTAATTCGGAAAGTCTGGCCCGGCTTCGCTCTGCTTCTTCCTTTGTCGGGAATGCGGTAGTGACTACCGACAGATACTCTACCTGTCGTTCGAGCGTCTGTACGCGGTTGCGCAAGGTCTCGACCATAGTCTCAAGCTCGGCAATACGCAGTTCGGCCACTTGCTTGTCGTGAAGCACCGATTGATAACGCTCGGTCAGATTCAGTGCTTTACGGTTAAGGCGTTCAAGTGTCTGCTGTAAATCGCTCGCCATTATTCCAAATTTTTACAAAAGTACGATAAATATCTCATACGAATGCAATTTTATGGCGGATTTTTGAGCGTTCCGCTTGTAAAATATTTAATAAAATTGAAATTTTTGCCATAAGGACTGTTGCGGTGATGCCGGCAAGTTAAAGAACCGGGCTGAGCAGACGCACCACCGACTCTTTGGCTTTCTGCCATTTCGAGCGCTTGCGCCAGCGTGCGGAGCTGATGCGGGAACACTGTTTGAGGTCGTTGAAGAATATTTCGGCCATGCGTTCGTTCACGTCGCGTGAATATATGAAGAGATTGCCTTCGAAGTTGTGTTCAAAGCTGCGGAAGTCGAAGTTGCTCGAACCGACCGACACAAATTCGTCGTCGACGAGCACGGTTTTTGCATGAAGCATTCCGGCTTCGTAGAGATACACCTTTATGCCGGCTCTCAGGCACCCCTGGATGTAGGAATAGGATGCGTTGGTCAGCACCGACGAGTCGCTTTGGGCCGGAATCATTATGCGCACGTCGACTTTGGACAATGCCACGGCCTGAAGTGCCCGGAGCAGACCCTCGGTGGGCAGAAAGTAGGGTGTCTGTATGAACACGCGTTTAGTGGCGTTGGCTATGGCCTTGTGGTAGAGCATGGCTATGTTGCTCCACTGGCTTGTCGGACCGCTCGTCATCAACTGTATGCCACCAGTGTGCGAGCCGGTGACTTGAAGCTGGGCTGCCTTTTCTTCAATCAGCGGTTGGCCCATGAAGCTCCAGTCGACGGCAAAGGCGTATTGCAGAGCGCCCACTGCGGGTCCTTGTATGCGAAGGTGCGTGTCGCGCCAGATGCCGTAGCTGGTTCCGTCGATGTAGCGGTCGGCAATGTTCATTCCTCCGATATAGCCTGTTACGCCGTCTACGATGACTATTTTGCGGTGGTTGCGCCAGTTGACGCGTGTAGCGAAATGGGGGAATGTGACCCTGAAGAAGGGGTAGACTTCGACTCCGGCTTCTTTCATGCGCTTGAAGAATTTCCCCGACGTGTGGAGCGACCCGATATGGTCGTAGATTACACGTACCTTTACTCCGCTTTTGGCTTTGTCGATAAGTATGTCGGCCACCTCGGTCCCGATTTTGTCGTCCTTGAAGATGTAATACTGCAGATGTATGTAGCTTTTGGCCGCGCGCAGGTCGGATAGCAATGAGTCAAATTTGGATCGTCCGTCGGTGAATATCTCGACTTTATTGCCGGGATAGAAGATTGAGCCCGACAGGGTCTGCGCCATCTTGATCTGCAGCCGGCTTGCGGTGCTCATAGGCAACCGGTTGATGTCGACCGGTTTGAAATATTCATGCCGGCGCAGTCGGCGCCTGTTGCGCCGGGTTATCATTCGGGTGTTTTTAAGGCTTCTGCCGAAAAATATATACAGCACGACTCCGAACACCGGCACCATCAGCAACACCGTCACCCAGGCCAGGGATTTGACCGGATTGCGGTTTTCGGACAGGACCACAGCTATCAGGCTGACGATGGCTCCTCCGTAGGCTATCAGTAGTAGTATGTCGTACCAGATCATGCGTTGAGCGGGAGTAACTTCCGGCTAAGATACTAAATATACGTATACGTTACACCGGCGGATTGTTAAAAATGCTGAAAGGGTTGCGAACCGCAGTTCGCAACCCTTTCAATCGGGACTTACGTCCTTATATCGGAATAATGAATATTACTCAGCTACAACTTCGAAGGGGATTTCTACAGCCACCTCTTTGTGGAGGTTGAGGGTGCAGGTGTAGTTGCCGACTTCTTTGATGTTTTCCTTGAGTACGATGACTTTGCGGTCAACATTGTGTCCGAGCTTTTCGAGAGCTTCAGCAATCTGAAGAGCGTTTACAGAACCGAAGATGGTGCCGGTAGCGCTGGTCTTGGCTCCGATAGTGAGGCTTACGCCTTCAAGAGAGGCGGCGAGAGCTTCGGCATCGGCCTTGATCTGAGCAAGCTTGTGGGCGCGCTGGCGCTGGTTTTCGGCAAGAACCTTCAGCGCTGATTCGGTGGCGATGACAGCCTTTCCCTGCGGAATGAGGTAGTTGCGGCCATAACCGTTCTTTACTTCAACAACATCGTCCTTGTATCCAAGGCTCGGCATGTCTTCTTTAAGAATTATTTTCATAATGTATATTGTCTGCTAAAGGTGTAATTATTTCATCAAGTCGGTTACGTAGGGGAGCAGAGCCAAGTGGCGGGCGCGCTTTACGGCCTGAGCCACACGACGCTGGAACTTGAGCGAAGTTCCGGTAATGCGACGGGGAAGAATCTTACCCTGTTCGTTGAGAAACTTCTTGAGGAATTCGGGATCTTTGTAGTCAATATACTTGATGCCGCTTCTCTTGAAACGACAATATTTTTTCTTCTTAACGTCCACTGACAGTGGAGTGAGATAACGGATTTCTGATTGAGCTTGTGCCATAGTTTAGTCCTCCTTTACTTCTGCTTCTTGGGTTGTAGTTTGTTTCTGACCTCTCAGGCTGCGACGCTTAACGGCGTATTCAGCTGCGTATTTGTCAAGACGGAATGTGAGGAAGCGAAGTACGCGTTCGTCACGACGGAATTGAGTCTCGAGCTTCTTGATTACATCGGGCTCAGCGTCGAATTCAAGAAGTGTGTAGAAGCCTGTGGACTTCTTCTGGATGGGGTAAGCAAGCTTGCGCAGGCCCCAGTTCTCTTCGTTGACAATAGTTCCGGCGGCATTGGTGATAACGCCTTTGAACTTGTCTACCGCTTCCTTCATCTGTGCATCAGACAAAACGGGAGTTAAAATGAAAACGGTTTCGTAATGATTCATGTTAAACTTAAAATTAAATTTGTGAAAATTTGCGACTGCAAAGGTACAAAAAATATTTGATTATCCCACATGCCGCGGTTAAATATTTGTCGGCTCGTCGGTTGACTACGAACCAACGGGTGGCCGAGGGTGTTTAAATCCTGAATTACAGCATTTATAAACGTATTAATTAATCTTATTATGAAAAATGATCATGAAGGAGGACATAGCGACCTCCATGTTGCGTTCAAAATTACCAAGCTTGTGCTTCAGGCCGCTTCAGTAGCGGCGGCGTTCTGTATCGCCAAGGAAATCCACAGGGTGCATCGAAGCATCGAGAAGAAGCATGAACATGGGCATAGGAAGTTGCTTTGACGCAATCATTTGAAAAACGGCAATGGCATCCGGCGGTTTCGGTCCGGATGCCATTGTTATATGTGCCGGTTGGTATTTCGGTCATATGCGCCGTATCTTAATGCCTGCAAGAGTCGGCTCTCCTTCGATGGGAATGAGGTCGACGGTTATGCCGTCGGTCACATCATTGACTATGTAGCGTTTGCGGCATGCCGTGCGGTAGCGTTTGCCGTCGGCCGGGGAGAAGTCGTGCTCCACGGTCTCACCGCATACGTTTATGTCGAAGCGTGTCGATGCCGTGGCCTTCTCTCCGTCGCTCTTGCCTAATAGATTCGCCTGTTGGCGTGCGGGCCGGGTTATGTCGGCCATGAGCAGTTCGACTTCATAGTCGCCCGGTTTGACGTCGATTCTGTATGACACGGCTCCTTGCCGCCAAGTCTGGTATATGGGGCCGTCTATCGTACCGTGAATTTCAGAAGTTGTATTTCGGTCTTTTCCGCCTGTGAATCCCCAGCCTCCGGGTTCGTATGGTTGGTCGGGAAGCCATGTCAGTCCTGACAGGTCGGATGTAAAGTAGCAGTTGCATCCGGCATTGATGGCAAATTCATCTTCCGACATGTCCGGAGTCGGCATGAATGTTATGGTCATGGCATCGGATGCACTGTCTTGGGAGGCACGGGTCCGGGCAGTCAGTACCGATTCTCCTTCCGGAAGCACGATGCTGTACAGGGCGTGGCAGTTGCTGGTTTTCTGTATTCCGGCCGACACTCCGTTTATGAAAAGTTCTACTTCCGGTGCGTTGGAGTATAGTTTTATTGTCTGAGGCACATCGCGGTCGCCGACTCTGACATCCCAGTCGCGCGATGCAATCCTTATCATCGGCTTGTCTTTTCGCCACATGGCTTTGAAGTAATATGCTACGTCTTTCGGGCTGCGGTCGTTGTAGAACAGACCCTTGTTGTTGACACGGGGCATGGACTCCTGGCGCGCCGCTACGTTGAAGTCGATGAAGTTCCAGTAGGCGCATCCGCTTATCCACTCCTTCTCCTCTATATATGGCAGATAGTGCTCGATATAGCGTTGTTGGTATTCGATGCTGAAGTCGAATGCTCTTGGCGAATTGGAGTGAATGCGTCGGTCGCTTCCGGCTCCCCATTCGCTGATTATGATCGGATGGTCGGGATAGCGCCGGTGCTGGTCCTCGCACCATTCGTTGAATCCGTTCAGCTGGCCTACGTACCATCCGTGGTAAAGATTCCATCCGGCTACGTCTTCAAGGTCGAGGCCGATTTCATTATATAGATTTGTCATGTTAAAGGCCATCACGCTGTTGCGGGACGGGTCTTCCTCTTTAAGTTTGGCTTCAAGGCGCCGGGCCAGGCGCACGGTGCGCTCCTTGCAGGCTGGCCATTCAGGGCGGTCCGGTCCGGGAGCCGTGAGCAGAATTTCGTTCATGTAGCCCCAGGCTATTATGGAGGGATGGTTGTAGTGCTGTCTTATCATCTCGACCAAATTTGTCTCGCAGTTGTCGTCATATTCTGGCGTGTCCGGAACTATGTTGACTATCGGAATCTCCTCCCAAGCCAGAAGACCAAGTTCGTCGCAGGCGTCAAGCAGGGCGTCGTCCTGCGGATAATGGGCAATTCTTATGAAGTTGCATCCGATGTCTTTCATCAGTCTGATGTCGCGTCGATGGGCCTCGTCGTCCAACGCCACACCAACAGGCCACTGGTCCTGGTGGCGGTTCACACCACGAAGCTTGTATGGTTTGCCGTTGAGGCTGAAGCCCTTGTTGCCGTCAAATTTGAACCATCTGAACGCTGTCTTGTGGCTCCGGCGGTCGAGCACCTCTTTTGTACGGCTGTTTGTGAGTACGGTCTTGACGGTGTAGAGTGCCGGACTTTCAGGCGACCAAAGTTGGGGCGAATCAATTGATTTGGACTCGGACGTGAAGCTGCGCGTCTCGCCGGGTTTGAGTTTGCGTTTTTCCGTCAGTGTCTGAATCAATTCGCCGGATGGGCTGTATATCAGACTTTTCACCTCGATAGTCTCTTCTTTCGCCGACTCGTTGGCGACCTCGCTTATTACTCTTATTTTTCCGGACTTCTCGCTGACTTCCGGAGTCGTTATGAAAATTCCGTCTGAACCGTAATTGGCCATGTTGAAGTGTATGGCCGGAGTGGATATCAGCCATACGTCGCGATATATGCCTCCCCAAAATGTAAAATCGGCCGAGATCGGTGTAATTTCCGGGCGTTTATTGTCGACTGTCACCTCTATCAGGTTGTCTCCGTCGGTTATATAGTCTGAAATATCCACTATAAATGCGCTATAGCCGCCTTTGTGCGAGGCAATATGCCGTCCGTTGACAGCCACGTCGGCGGCTTTGCTTGCGGCGTCAAATTTCAGATAATGCTTTTGGCCCGGCTTATGGTCTTTTATGTTGAGGTGCCGGCGGTATAGTCCTTTGCCTTGGTAGTAATTGCGCCCTTCATACGCGTCAAGATTATATGTATGCGGGATGTTGACCGACTCCCAATACGTGGCATCGGGCATGCGGAATTCCCAACCGTCGTTGATTGTGGCCTCTGACCGATGTGCCGATGCATGGCTCCAGAATGACAATGCTATCAGTCCGGGAAGGATTTGTCTGTAAAGTTGATTTCGCATAGCGGGTGGTAGTGTTTTAAGATTATTTGCAAAGATAGCATTTATATGAGTCTGCCGAGGCATATAATCGGCATTCAAAAGGTAGAATTTTGGCACACAAGGGGTTCTAAAAACCACAAATACGGAAATTCCAATTATTCGTACTGAATTTACCCCTTTCGGATAATTTAACGGGCATAATTTTGCCGACGACAGGTTATGGACGTCATGTGCAGACATCGATGACCCGGAAATTGGATATATAACCTTATTTCAAAATTTTATAACCTTAAAACCAGCTTTATGTACAAAAATCTTTTAAAGGCACTTATGGCGGCAATGATGTTCCTTGCCGTTTCGTCGGCCGGATATGCCCAGTCGGGACATCAGGTCAGCGGTGTGGTCGAAGATTCATCGGGTGAACCGATCATGGGCGCTTCCGTGCTCGTGGTCGACGACAACACTGCTATGAGGAAGTTCATAAGGTCGGTGCTTGAAAGCCGTTATGCAGTGGTGGAAGCTTCGAACGGCCGTGAGGCGCTCGACCTGCTTGTGCATAATGCGGTCGACTTTATAATAACGGACCTTATGATGCCGGTCATGGACGGCCATGAACTGTCGAGAAGACTCAAAAACGACATATCCACAAGCCACATCCCGGTATTGATTCTAACAGCCAAGGCTTCTGTGCAGACCCGTACGGAGAGCTATCGGATAGGGGTTGACGAGTATCTGTCAAAGCCGTTTGATGAAGATATGCTTATTGCCCGCGTTGCCAACATACTTGACAACAAGCGCCGTTATCAGAGCCGGTTCATGGCCGACATGGATGTCGAGAGCCTCAATGTTGTCGATGACTCACTTGACCGCAGGTTTCTTGACAGACTCATGGCGGTGGTGAAGGACAATTATAAAAATTCGGAATTTGAGGTGGCCGATGTGGAGGAAGCCCTGGGTGTAGGACGCAATATCCTTAATCAGAAGCTTCAGTCGATTGTAGGGCAGTCGGCGTGGCAGTTTATACGCACCTACAGGCTGAATGTGGCTCACGATATGATTATAAAGAATCGCCGGAGCCGGACGCTCAACATCTCGGAGATAGCTTACGAGGTTGGTTTTTCCGATCCGAAATATTTCTCGAAGAGTTTTTCCAAGCATTTCGGCATGTCGCCGCGTTCGTTTCTGAACGAAGAGAAATAACGTCGGAGATTATAGTCAGAGCAGCGATGCCCGGTCGAGCAGGGCGGTGTCGGCGAGGATGTCGGCGGTGGGTCCGTCGGCCGCGATGCGTCCGACGGCCATGACTATTGTGCGCGGACAGAGTTCTCTGACCATGGCGAGGTCGTGGGTGGTGATGATACAGGTGTGGCTGAATTCCTCAATCTGTCTTATCAGCAACCGGCGGGCATGCGGGTCGAGGTTGCTTGACGGCTCGTCCATGACGAGAATGTCAGGCTCCATCGACAACACTGTGGCTATGGCCGCGCTCCGCTTCTGTCCGCCTGACAGCTGGTAGCCGGGGCGGTCCTTAAGCTCATATGCTCCGACGGCTTTCAGTGCCATTGTCACCCGTCGCTCCACCTCATCGTCGGGCAGCTTCATGTTGATGGGTCCGAAAGCCACGTCGTCGGCCACCGTCGGCATGAACAGCTGGTCGTCCGGATTTTGGAATACGAGTCCTACCGTACGGCGTATCTGCGGCAACGTCTTGCGTGTGACGGGTATGTCGCCGATGACCACTCTCCCCTCCGAAGCGGTGAGCAGTCCGTTGGTGTGGAGCATCAGAGTCGATTTGCCGGCTCCGTTGGCTCCTATCACTGCCACTTTCTCACCGTGGGTGATCAGAAGCGACACATCGTCGAGTGCCTTGAATCCGTTGGGGTAGGTATAGCTTACGTGGTCGAATTTTACGTAGTGGTGGCTCATTGTCGGGATATTATCATGTTGAACAGATACGAAAAGTCGGTAAGCCGCGTGGCTGTGAAAAGGGCGGTGCTTATAATCAGAAACAGGGTGTCGGTCATGGTCCAGTGAAGGCGTGTGCGTAATGCCACAGTGCCGTCAAAGCCTCTTGACAGCATGGCCCGGTGGATGCGTTCGGCGCGTGCGACGGTGCGTATGAGCAACTGGCCTATGAAGATGCCCCAAAGACGAGGACTGTATGAGCGCTTGCCGTAGCCGCGCGAACGGCGGGCGTTGTCCATGCTCGCAGCCTCCTGCAGAAGTACGGACAGATATCGGTAGACCATCAGGAGCTGGGTCGTGAATATTGCGGGCATGCCAATGCGTTCGAGCCCGTAGCAGATTTTCTGAAATCCGGTGGTCATCACAAGTATGAGAGAGGCCTGGACTGCAAGCAGGCCGCGCAAAACTATCGAGATGAATTCAACCCAGCCCCGGCTGACCGTAATGGAGCCGGCCTGAAGCATGGGTTCGCGGTTCATGACGGGGTTGAACATGCCGATGAACAGTATGAGGGGCAACACGTATAATGACTTAAGGAACACGCGGTTGTAGCTTATGCCCCCCAATGCGCTGAACAGGATTGGAAATATCCACATGAACAGTATGCCCGACAGCGAGTCGAGCCGAAATGACAGCACTGCGATTATATACAGGGTCGTAACCAAAGCCTTTGACCGTGGGTCAAGGCTGTGCATGAAGCTTTGGCCGGCGGCATATCCGTCGATTTCATTAAGTTCATACAGAGCGCGTTCGATTGCTGTCATAAGTAGAATGCGGTCAGAGTTTCTTTACGGCAGTCTTTCTGCGGACAAGCAATCCGGCCAATATCCATACCATGGTCACGACTATGGCGCATCCTATGACACCTGACCATGTGCTTCCGTAGTCAGGCAACACTGATGTCGATGCCTGTACACCGCCGAGAGCATCTTGTACAGCGCCCTTGACGGTCGGAAGATCGGCATCTCCGATGATTGATGCAATCGACCACTCAAGTCCGTCGGGATATGACGATGCTATCCAAGTGAACAGTAAGCCGAGCAACATAGCCGTGCCCATGAATATCCATGCCGCTTTCTTGTAGCTGCTGTTTGCGGAGGCTGTTCCAGCAGCGCGGTTTGCCGCAAGCAAATCGGGTTTGTATGATTTTACAAAGTATAGTACCGCCGCGGTGGCAAGCCCTTCGCCGAGCCCTATGAACAGATGGATGGAACACATCAACGTCAGAAATTCTTTCCAGGGAAGAGCTGTGACACCTGACATTTCGGTCTCTGCCGTGACACACAATGCTCCGAGTTCGAGGCTGATGACACTTGCCGTCACAGCTCCGGCAGTTATTCGCCAGGATCTGTCGCCATGTCCGGCGATCGGCTTGTATATTAGCGGATAGGCTACGAGCGTGCTTAACGCGGCCATGTTGATGATGTTGCATCCGAGAGCCATCAGCCCGCCGTCGGCGAATATGAGACACTGTACTACAAGCACGGATGTCAGGGTCAGGAACGCCGCCCATGGTCCGAGCACAGCTCCGAGGAGAATGCCTCCTACTATGTGTCCGCTTGACCCTGTGCCCGGAATCGTGAAATTAATCATTTGTGCGGCGAATATGAATGCGCCCATGACTCCCATCAGCGGAACCATGTTGTCGGACATGTCTGATTTCACCTTTTTGGCGGCCACCGCAAGTAATCCTACAGCCACCGCTCCGGCCACGCCTGCTACCGCAGGGGAGACCAACGCGTCTGCCATGTGCATATCGTCTAACTGAATGTCTATTGTTAATATTTTAACTAAAACGCTTTGTGCCGGCGATTGGTTCCCGGCTGTCGGTCGAATGCGGCGGATGGCATAGGCGAAGGCCTGCATGCCAGTCGCCGGACAATGGGAGTATTGCGACTCCATTGCCCGGCGACTTATACTTATATATGTGTCCCTTAAATCAGGAATAAATATTGTACGGTCAAGATTGCTTTGCGGGAATCTTCTCGATACGGCGCTGATGGCGTCCGCCTTCGAAGTCGGTGTCAAGGAATGCGTCGACAATCTCAAGCGCAAGTTCCGGGGCTATGAAACGGGCCGGAAGCACGAGTACATTGGCGTTGTTGTGCTGACGGGCCAGACGTGCCAGCTCCACATTCCAGCAAAGGGCTGAGCGGATGCCCTGGTGCTTGTTGAGGGTCATGTTTATGCCGTTGCCACTGCCGCAGATGCCGATTCCGGGAAAGTCGCGGCCTGATTCTATTGCCTCGGCGCAAGGATGGGCATAGTCGGCATAGTCGCAGCTTTCGGGTGAGTCGGTTCCGAAGTCCTCAAATTCGATTCCTTTGGCGATGAGATAGCCTTCCACGATGTTTTTCAGTTCATAGCCCGCGTGGTCGGAGCAGATGGCGAGTTTTTTGCCGGGTACAAGTAATGACATAATGTTTTAGGTGATTATAGTTGGTTGATTAAAATTTCTGCATATCGACAAGACGCTTGTAATAGCCGTCTTTCCTGAGCAATTCGTCGTGGGTGCCTGCCTCTACGATGCGTCCTTCGTGCATGACGCATATCATGTCGGCATTCTTGATGGTAGACAGCCGGTGGGCTATCACGAGTGTGGTTCGGTCCTTCATCAGACGTTCGAGCGCTTCCTGCACCGACTTTTCGCTTTCGCTGTCGAGTGCCGAAGTGGCTTCGTCAAGAATCAGGATGGGCGGATTCTTCAGTATGGCGCGGGCTATCGACAGGCGCTGGCGCTGTCCGCCTGACAGACGGCATCCACGGTCGCCGATACAGGTCTGATAGCCTTCTTCCGTGGCCATGATGAACTCGTGGGCATTGGCTATCCGGGCGGCCTCCTCTACCTGCTCCTGAGTCGCTGACTTGACACCGAAAGTGATGTTGTTGTATATCGTGTCGTTGAATAGGATGGCTTCCTGATTGACGTTGCCCATGAGCGAACGCAGTTCATGTACGCGCAAATTACGGATGTCCACACCGTCAATGGTTATGGCGCCATGCTGTACGTCGTAGAAGCGCGGCAGCAGGTCGGCCATGGTCGACTTGCCCGAACCGCTCTGACCGACGATGGCTACTGTGGAGCCGGCAGGGATATGAAGCGAGACATCTTCAAGCACCGGAGCCGTATTGTAGGCGAAAGTGACGTCGTCGTAGTTGATGTCGCCCTTGAAGTTTTTGATGGTAACCGGATTTGCCGGGTCTTTTATCGGGTTTACCGCATCAAGAATCTTGTCGACGCGTATCATCGATGCCAGACCTTTCTGAATCGAATACATCGATTTCGACAGGTCCTTGGCCGGATTGATGATGCTGTAGAATATGATCATGTAGTAGATGAAACTCGGAGCCTCGATGTTCGACGTGCCGTAGATGATGAGCGTGCCTCCGAACCACAGAACGATGGAGATGGTCAACGTTCCGAGAAACTCGCTCATGGGGTGTGCTAGCGACTGTCGGCGGGCTATGCTGTTGCTCATTCGGTAGAACATCTGGTTTTCGCGGTGAAAACGGTCTTCCACCTTGCGTTCGGCGTTGAATGCCTTGATTATTCGCAGTCCTCCCAGAGTCTCTTCGATGTTCGACATCAGGAGTCCCCATTGGTTCTGCGCGTCGAGCGACTTGCGCTTCAGTCGCTTGCCTACACGACCCATTATAAGGCCGGCAAAAGGCAACAGAATAAGGACAAACACGGTCAGCTGCCACGACAGGTAAATCATCATGGCCAGGCAGCCGATTATCATGATAGGATTCTTGAAGAACATGTCGAGCGACGACATGATGGAATTTTCGATTTCGGCCACGTCACCCGTCATACGGGCCATGACATCGCCTTTGCGGGCTTCGGTGAAGTATGATATAGGCAACTGCACAATCTTGTCATACAGATAATTGCGGATGTCGCGCACAACGCCTGAACGCATCGGAATGATGAAATACGAGGCCATATAGGCCGCCCCGGTCTTCAGTCCGGTCATTACCACAAGCATCGCGGCCAAAGCAGCCAGTGCCCCCGACTTGCCCCAGTCGCTGATAAGCACCTGAGTGTAGTAGTAGAAGTTGTTGGATACGACCGTTTTGAACGAGTCGCTGCCCCAGTCCATAAACACATAGTTGGTCTCGTTTATGCCGAAAAGCATTTCAAGAATCGGTATGATGAATGCAAACGAGAACAGCGTCAGAAACGTTGTGAGGATATTAAAGAATATGTTTAATATCAGGTATTTTTTATATGGCGGGACGAAACGCCTGAGTATATTCATTAAATCTTTCATACTTGCAAAGTTAGTGATTTTTAGGGCAAAAGTGACGCTTTTGTCAGTGGGATTTTGTAATTTTGTTGGACAACATAGTCAATCCTGCAAACGGCGATGTCATATTTAAAGCGATATCAAGCACTTAAGATGTCACGTGTGGCGGTGTCTGTAATAGTCACGGCTATGCTGACGTTGCTATGGATTGAATTCAGCGACTTGTTCCTGTGCACGTTCGGCTGGATAGAGCGATGGCTCATAGTTCCCGTTGGATTCGGTATCTCATTAATTGTCATTGCATTCTGGATTGCGATGACCACGTTGTTCGGGCGCGTTTATTGTTCAGGCATCTGTCCTCTCGGAACTCTACAGGATGTATTTGCGCGTGCCGGGCGGTCGTCACGCCGCGGAACGGGCCGGCACTACAGCTACTCTCCGCCCATGAATAAGCTGCGCTATGCAAGTCTTGCCGTGGTGGTGGCATGCTGGGTCGTGTCGCTGTCGATAGTGCCGGTGATAATCGAGCCGGACCACATGTACAGCGAGTTTATAATAAATGTGCTTAAGCCGATATGGGGACATCTCAACAATGTCATAGCACGCATCGGAGTGGCCACCGGATGGTGGAGCGTCACATACGTGGCCGGCATAACGGTGTCGATATTCGCCGTGTCGCTGTCGATAGTGTCGATATTGACCGTAGGTACATTGGCATGGTTTCACGGCCGCACATTCTGCAATACCGTCTGCCCTGTAGGAACGGCCCTCGGCGTGGCAAGCAGGCAGTCGCTGTGGCATATCGACATAGATACGGACTTATGTATCAATTGCGGCAAATGCGGGGAGGTGTGCAAGGCATCGTGCATCGACCTTAAAGATCATGTGGTCGACGGATCGAGATGCGTGAATTGCTTTAACTGCCTTACCGTGTGCCCGAACGATGCAATATTTTACCGGCCGGCAAGGAAACAGCTCTCTTTGCCGATGATGCAGCGCATAGACGCCCCGAAAGTGGGGGCTACGTCGGCCTCGGTCGGTGGCGTGGACTGTTGCCGGTCCGCGACAGTGCCGGCTCCCGCCGCAAATGATTCAATCAATACTGACAATCAAACCAACAAATCGGATGAAACAATATCTTGACCTGATTAATAGAGTGCTGGCCGAAGGCGTCGACAAGGGCGACCGCACCGGCACCGGTACACGAAGCGTATTCGGACATCAGATGCGGTTTAATCTTGAAGAGGGATTCCCGCTCCTGACCACCAAAAAGCTCCACTTGAAGTCGATAATCTATGAATTGCTGTGGTTTCTGAAAGGCGACACCAACGCCGGATACCTGCAGGAACATGGAGTGAGAATCTGGAACGAATGGGCGGATGCCAACGGCGACCTTGGCCCGATCTACGGCAAGCAGTGGCGCTCGTGGCCCGACTACAACGGCGGAACCATCGATCAGATAAGCGAAGTCATCAATACGATAAAGAATAATCCCGATTCGCGCCGAATCATAGTAAATGCATGGAATGTGGCGCAGATTGATGAGATGGCCTTGCCGCCGTGTCATTGCTTCTTCCAGTTCTACGTGGCCGACGGGCGCCTGAGCCTGCAGCTTTATCAGCGTTCGGCCGACATATTCCTCGGAGTACCGTTCAACATCGCTTCCTACGCGCTACTGTTGATGATGGTGGCTCAGGTCACCGGACTTCGGGCCGGAGACTTCGTGCATACGCTCGGCGACGCGCATATCTACAGCAATCACTTCGAGCAGGCGCGCCTTCAGCTAACACGCGAACCGCGACGCCTGCCCCGGATGACAATCAATCCGGAAGTGAAGGATATATTCGACTTCAAGTATGAGGATTTCTCGCTTGAAGACTACGATCCGCATCCCCATATTAAAGCTTCCGTGGCCGTATGACACCGAAGATTACAATCGTAGCGGCCATGACCCGCGACGGAGGTCTGGGCAGAAAGGGCGAACTGCTGTACCGTATCAGCGCCGATATGAAGCACTTCAAAGCCGTCACAATGGGGAAGCCTATCGTCATGGGGCGCAAGACGTTTGAGTCGTTCCCTAACGGTGCACTCCCCGGCAGGCAGAATATTGTCATAACCTCCGATTACGGCTATAGCGCGCCGGGCATATCGGTGGCTCATTCCAGGGAAGAAGCATTGTCGTTGGCCGGCGATGCCGAAGAAGTAATGATTATCGGAGGTGGCGAGGTCTACCGTCAGCTGATGCCTGAGGCATCTGTGCTTGAACTGACCGTGATAGATGCGGATGCGCCCTCAGATGCCGATACGTTTATGCCTTCAATCGACTTCGACGAATGGACTTGTGTGGATGAGTCGGAATCGGCCGTCGACCCGAAGTCGGGCGTCAGCTACCGCTTCGTAAGATATGTCAGATAGACGATGCTCCTTATTTGAACACTGATTCAAAGTAGTATATAAGTAAAGAAGGTCCCGGGCAAATGCCCGGGACCTTCTTTACTTATAAGTATCGCTTATTCTAACAATTATGCTGCTGTATTTTTGTTGCGGCGACGGTCGATAAGGTAAGCGACGGGCGATGCAACATAGATGGTGGCCAAGGTACCTGTGATCACACCGAACAGCATTGCGAATACGAAGCTGCGGATTGATTCACCACCGAGGATGAAGATACAGAGGAGCACCAGGAGAGTCGATCCTGAAGTAATGATGGTACGGCTCAATGTGCTGTTGATTGACTGGTTGACCAAAGTGAAGAAGTTCTGCTTCGGATAAAGCTGAGTGTTCTCACGTACACGGTCAAACACAACCACGGTATCGTTGATCTGGTAACCGATTACGGTAAGGATAGCGGCGATGAACGACTGGTCGATTTCCATTGAGAACGGAAGTATGCCCCAGAACAGAGTGTAGAAACCGATGATGGTGAACGCTGTGAACGCTACTGCGGCAAGCGCACCTACGGAGAAGGCTACATTGTGGAAACGAACCAGGATGTAGAGGAACATCGCGATGAGCGAGAAGATGACGGCGATATAAGCGTCCTTCTTCATGTCGGCGGCGATGGTCGGACCAACCTTCTGTGAGCTCTGGATACCTACATTCTCATTAGTTGTAGAGAAGTCCTCAAGGCTCATGCCGTTGAGTTCGTCTTTGAGGCCGTTGTAGAGGATATCGGTGATTTCAGCATCAACACCGTCAGTCTCTTCCTCAATCTTGTAGTTGGTAGAGATACGCACCTTGGTGTCGTTGTCGATGGTGATTACTGAAAGCGATGCATCGGGGAACATCGGAGCAAGCTTCGACTGAATGTCCTGAGTCTTCACAGGATGGTCGAACTGTACGATGTAGTTGCGTCCGCCTGAGAAGTCGATACCCTGGTTAAGACCGCGGGCAAAGAGCGAAACGACCACAATCACTACGAATATTGCGCAAACCGAGAAGGATATCTTGCGCTGGTCGAGGAAGTTGAACTTAGTGTTGTAGAACATTCCCTTTGACAGCTTGGTAGAGAAGGTAAGCTTCTGGAAGGGAGCGGTCTTGCCGAATCCGATGAATACGAGACGGGTCAGGAACACAGCTGTGAAGAACGAGCATACGATACCGATGATAAGAGTGGTGGCGAAGCCCTTGATAGGTCCTGTTCCGTAAAGGAGAAGGATAACGGCTGTGATGACCGAGGTCAAGTTGGAGTCGAAGATTGCAGAGAATGCGTTGCTGTAACCGTCGGCGATGGCCTGCTGGATTTTCTTGCCGGCGCGAAGTTCTTCCTTGGCACGCTCGAAGATAAGTACGTTGGCGTCGACTGCCATACCGAGTGCAAGCACGATACCGGCGATACCCGACAGGGTGAGCACTGCCTGGAACGAAGCCAGAATACCCATTGTGAAGAAGAGGTTGCATACAAGACCCATGTTGGCGACGAGTCCGGGGATGACTCCGTAGAAGGCCATCATGAATATCATCAACAACACAAGCGCGATGATGAACGAAAGGAATCCGTCCTGGATGGCCTGCTTGCCGAGCGACGGACCGATTACGGTGTCGCTGACGATTTCAACCTTTGCGGCCATCTTACCGGACTTAAGCACGTTGGCCAAGTCCTTTGCATCGTCAACGGTGAAGTGACCTGTGATTTCCGAACGTCCGCCTTCGATTACAGAGTTGATGCGGGGAGCGGAATATACGGCATCGTCAAGAACGATGGCCACGGGCTTTCCGATATTGTTCTGAGTCACGCGGGCCCATGCTTTGGCGCCCTCGTTGTTCATCTCCATAGTGACGTAGTTGCCCTTCATTGTCTCGAAGTCGCTTCCTGCGGCCACAACCACGTCGCCGGCAAGTGCGGGCTTGCCGTTGTTGGTCTTCAGGGCTACGAGCTGATAGATGTCAGCCTTGCGGGTAGTGTTGGTGACAGTGTCGGTATACTGTACTTCCTGAGGCTTAACCTCCCAAAGGAGCTTAAGGTTGGAGGGAAGTATGCGGGCGGCCATCGGTGAGCTGATGATCGAGTCGATCTTTTCGCGGTGGGCCTGGGTGGCCATACCTACATAGGGAGTGCCGTTGTAGCCCGATGCGTCGAAATAGCCGAACAGAGTGTGGAACGAACCGATTGTGTCGGCGCGCAGGGCATTTTCGAGGGCCATCAGCTGATTGTAGATTTCATCGAGCGTATATACCTCGTAGAACTCGAGGTTGGCCGATGCCTTCAACAGGTCGCGTACACGGTCGTGTTCCTTTACGCCCGGAAGTTCGAGAAGAATCTGACCGTCCTTTTCAAGTTCCTGAATGTTGGGAGCCACAACACCGAATTGGTCGATACGGTTGCGGAGTACGTTTGTAGAGCTGTTTACGCGGTCCTTTACTTCCTGCTTTACGATGGCTTCAACCTGGTCGGCATTGTCACCGCGCTTGGCCACGTTCTTGAACACTACGGCCATGTCGGCAGATGGATCGATACGCTTGTATTCGTCGAAGAAAGCGCCTACATAGTCGCTTGTCTTGCTTTTCTTGACTACAGAGTCGGTAGCGTGGAGGACGCGGTTGAAGGTCTTGTTGCCTTCGGCGTTGGCTATAGAACGGAGGATGTCGGGAACAGACACCTGAAGAATCACGTTCATACCGCCCTTCAAGTCCAGACCGAGGCCTACGCCCATTTTTTGAACCTGGTTGAAGGTATATCCGAATACCGGATAAACTTCTTCCTTACCGATTGAATCAATGTAATTCTTGTAAGCCTTTGAATAGGCATCCGAATTGGCATCGCCGTTGGCGATAACCAGCGCATACTCCTGTGCTTTCTTCTCGTGCTTGTTGGTTACCCAAGTAAACGAGAGGTAAAACAGACACACGAGCACCAAGAAGATTGCTATCACACCGGAAATAGCACTTCCGGTCGTACCTTTGCTTTGCATGTGTTTGAAAAATGATGATATTAAGTTATTAAAATTTTTCTGAAATTCAGGTTGCAAATATAACTCTTTTTTCTGTGACTATCATAAAAGTGTGTCAATAAAATGACTGTTAAGGACATCTTTAGCCTAAGCGGACATCGCAAAATGCCGCTTAAGATGTTAAATTTTGAAAAAATGTATCAGTATTGCAATCCCAGGTTGTCGACCCAGAGCACCATGCCGGGGGTGCCTTCATAGGCGGTTCCGCATCCTGACGAACACATCACGAGCATGTGTGTAGGGGTGGCGTCGGCATCGTCCCAGCCCACTTCCTTCACCGGCACCATCTTGCCTTTGGAATTGGTGGCATAGTAGCTCTTGTCTTCGGGAATTAGTCCCATGAAGCTCTTATAGCCGGGGTTATGGGTTATGTCGCCGTACATGACCGGAATCTTATGGCGCTTTACCCAGCCGTCGGTCGAGGCCGAATAGCGTTCGCGGCCTGTGCCCACGCGCTTGGCGTAAAGGTTGCCCTCTTCATCCTCCCATCTGCGTTGCAGCAGGATGTAGACTTCGGCGCTGTCGTGGCCGTCGAGTTTTTTCTTCGATGTGCCGGTCGCGCGCACCTTCTGCGCAGACTTCGGCACCGATACGCGGTAGTCAAGCACCAGAGCTTCCGGCCGCTTGGTGAACGGCACACCCATCTCCATCTTTCCGTAGGGGTTCGACGTGCTGCGTATCGGCTCGATGTTGTGGCCGAGGTATATCGAACCGCTGACGAGAACTTCCAGGTTGACTATGCCGAGCACCTTGACCTTCTCGTAGATGGTGGTCAGTTTACAGCAACGGCCTCCGGCGGGATTCTCGTCGGGAAAGACGGCATTGCTCCCTTTTACGATTCCGGCCACGTTGGCCATCACGTTGGAAGTAGCCCATGGCGACCCGCCGCGGTTGGTATACGCTTTGTTGCCGTCTTCCGTTCCGTTGGGGGCTATTTCGTAGATTTGCTTTACATGTCCGCCTATCAGTTTGGATTCATGTACGTTGCGCGTGAGCCAATTTTCGAAATCGGCGTATTTTATCGGTTCTATTTTCTGTGAATTTGCCGTTAACGCGCACATGGGCAACATCAACGGCAAAGCATATTTCAATATCTGCATCTTTTGGCAATCTAATTTACGGTCGATAAATCAAAGCCGAGGCCATGGCGGCTATGCCTTCTCCACGTCCGGTAAATCCGAGCTTCTCGGTGGTGGTGGCTTTGACTGAAACGTGCGACGGCTCTATCTCAAGGTCGGATGCTATGCGCTCGATCATCAGCGGAATATGCGGCAGCATCTTCGGAGCCTGTGCCATAATGGTCACATCGACATTTCCCACCAGGTAGCCCTCGGCTTTCAGCAGGTCGTTGACCTTGCGGAGCAGCACGCGTGAGTCCGCGCCTTTATAGGCCGGGTCGGAGTCGGGAAAGTGGTATCCGATGTCGCGCAACGCGGCCGCGCCGAGAAGCGCGTCTGACAGAGCGTGCAGGGCCACATCGGCGTCGCTATGGCCGAGCAGGCCGAGGTGGTAGGGTATATTGACCCCGGCTATCCATAATTCACGTCCTTCAACGAGCCGGTGGACGTCAAATCCGTTGCCGATACGTATATTTATCATGTCTGTTGCAATTATTTTATCTTCCGAATATTTCCTTGAGTCCGTCCATGTCAAATGTCAGGGTAAATCTGAGCGTCTGGTCCAGAGGCGAAGTCTGAGAGGTGGCCATCATGTACGATGCGTCGACGCGAAGCACATTCATGGCGAATCCGGCTCCAAGTCCGAAGTATTTGCGTCCGCCCTTGAACTCATTTTCATAATAATATCCCGCGCGCAGGAAGAACTGCTGGTTGTAGCTGTATTCCGCGCCGAGCGACCATGTTATCTCGCGAAGTTCCTCCTTCATGCCTCCGGGAGCGTCGGTAAACGACTTGAATATTCCGGTGATAGGCGACATGTTTTTCCAGTCTTCCAGCGCGTTGATGTACTCTTCCTGTCCTTCTATGTCGTCGGGATAGTCGTTGAGACGCGGTTTGGTGGGCACAAGGAGTTTGTTGACGTCAAGCGAGAGGGCCAGATTGTGGTAGTCGGCCAGCGGGAAGGTGAACGTGGTTCCCAGGCGGAGGTTGGTCGGCAGGAATGCCGGTTCCTCTCCGTCGCCGTAGTTGACCTTGCTGCCTATGTTGGAGATGTTCCATCCGAACGACCACTGGCACTCATTGCGTCCGATGATAGGATATTTTGTCAAGAAACCGGAGATGTCGGCCGAGAAGGCCGATGCGCCGGTGTTGCCGTTGTCATATGACATGCTTCCGCCGTAGCCGAGGTCGGAGTAGATGTAGCGGAGCACGATACCCATGGAGTAGCTTTCGGACAGTTTGCGCGAGTAGCCGACGTCAATCGACATTTCGTAAGGGTTAAGGTTCTGACCCTGATAGATGTCGCTTCCTGTGTTGACTTCGCCGAGCGAGAAGTAGCGTATAGAGGCGCTTATGGCCTGATTGTCGTAAGTGCCGAGTTTCCAGTAGCCTGAAAGATTGGCGAGAAAGATGTCGTTGACGAGCTTTCTCAACCATGGAGTATAGCTGAGCGACACCCCGGCATTGCTGTAGGCGAATGCATACTTCGAAGGATTCCAGAACTGGCTGTTGGCATCCGGGTCGGTGGCTGCGCCTATGTCGCCCATTGACGCGCCTCGTGCGTCAGGGGCTATGCTCAAGGAGTTTACGCCTGTCTGGACAGGGTTGAAGTTGTCGCCTTTCGTGTCGGCCATTGCCACTGCCGGCACCATCGCCAACATGGCGGCAATTGATAATATTTGTCTTGTAAGTCGAGTCATGCGATAATGTTGTGTAACATAATAAACTGCATTGCCCGCCTTTTTATTGTGTCCTTAGATGGTTAATTGCATCCTATGCCCTTTTCTTCACATGATTGGAGATTATCAGCAGAATGCACAGCATTGCCGCCAGCCAAAGCCCTGACTTCACACTATAGCCCATCATTCCGGCTATGGACGACGACAGGGCCAGTGCGTAAGGAAGCGCAAGCATATCGTCGACATCATGGCTGAAAGCTGTATTCACAGTGGCGGCTGTTTTCCCGGTCAGGCACATTGCGATGCGCACTATCATGGCCAATAGCGCGAGAGTACCGACTGCCGCCGACACGTAAAGAGTAGTCTTTTCGCCCAACATGCCCACCGTTGTGAAGGGAATCGACGCGCATGTCAACTTGAAAAATGACTTTGCATAACTGTCTTCAAAAATACTGTCAATCTTCATAATCAATCATTTATTGTTGTTATCTCCGTGGATTTACATTTTCCGGGGAAGCATGAGGCCTAAACGGTCATTCTGCGTAATAAAAAATTAAAAGAAGAGCAGCCGAAATTATAAATATGGACAAAAAAATGAGCGCACTTATTTTTGCGCAACGGTATGCCTTCTCGATATATTCATGCCTTACGTCTTCATCGTTGCTATTGGAATATGCTCTTATCGAGTATATTAAAGGAAGTATTCCGAACGGCAATGACACGAGCGTCATAATTATCGACAGAGCAAATGCTGTTGTCAATTTTCTGCTATCCTTAATCATTTTTCTGCAATCCTTAATCATATGTAATAATTGAATCTGATTAAATTTGATGCAACAAAGATAGGATAAAGGATGAGAAATTGCATAAAAATTTGAGCAGATAATATTCCACACTTGGCTCCGTATGGTGTTGTCCATTAGATGATTATGCGGTGGGGAATTTTTTTTAATTCCTCACCCTGAAAGCAGGGCGCAACACAATGGTTATCAGCATCATTTCGACTATTGTCGGAAATTATGGTTTCAAGGTTTGAGTTTGTTGACGAATAGTTCGCGGTCGGGAGCATCGGACTTAAGAATCCGTTCGGAGAGTCGGTAGCGTTTATTATAGTAATATTTTAATTTGAGTTCAGTGAACATACAGACAGCACGAGGCGCAAATCCGGCATAAATAAGCATAATAAAAGTGAAGTCCTGCGGTTTTAGGAACGGACATTGCCATCGAAGCTGTTTCATTATATCCCCCATATACAGGTTGACTGCTGATTCGATTTCGTCCATACTTTTATTGCTTCTCATCCGCGTCAGGTCCCGCTCAATGTCGTTGAGAATTGAGATTCGGGCCTTATCCGAATTGCCTTTTTCAAAATATTCGTTGCACAGTTTGTTAAGCGTCGACCATTTGTCACGGAACAGTTCTTCCATTTTTGCCGACAAAAACACCTCCCTTTCCGACAATTGCGTCTTTAGGTTGCCAATGTCTGAGTCCTTATTTTCGATGGTTTCAAGGAGATTGTCAATCGTATTTTTTTGGTTGATTAAGGACTCCGAAAGTATGATCATGTCATCAACTTTACGGTCTATTTCCGCATTCTTAGCGCGTATTCTAACCCGGTATATCATAATTCCTGCCACGGCCAACAGTAAAGCTATGGCAAATACTAAGATTAGAATAAGCCTCAACAAATAAGACGCTCTGTGTTCTGCTTGTGCTTCAGCATCGTAATAGTCACGTTGAGAGGCTATAACAGATTGACGAAGCACGTTCTCAACCTCGACATCCTGAAGATTGATGACACTGTCCAGATACCGCAACGCTTCTTTGTATTCGCCTTTGCTCTTGTGTAATAAGTGAAAATTATTGTATACGTCGACTTTTTCCGTCAGCGTCTCAGTCAATGAATCGGCAATGTTCAACAATGACTCCGCCTGATGGAAGTCTTTACTGTCCAGATATAATTTGGCCAACGATGTATAGTCATCGACGGTAAACGAATAGTAATCGCTCAATGCCGTCAGGCTGTCGGCGTAGCACGAAGCCTTGTCGAACAATCCGGCGCGGGCACTGATTGGCAACAGGCTTCTATAGCAGTAGACCATCAGCATAGTGTCGGCAGGCGGCTCATGTGCTATCCGGCAAATGCTGTCAAGCATGGCTATGCTTTTTATGGTCTCGCCAACGTTGCTGTACGCTGTGGCGAGATCGCACAAAGCAAAGCGATGATTTCTGACCTTCCCGGCACGCAGATAGCAGTCGGCAGTTTCGATAGTATAAGGGATAACGCCCTGATTGTAATATGCCTCTGAATAATTGTCGGCAATCAGTTCCGCCGATTTGGCTCGCCAATAGTCGTCGGAATACCTTTTGGTTAGACCGTATGACTCCATCGCGGCCGACATCGACGCATCCCAGTCCCCTGCATTATATCGCAAACGCCCCTTGAAAAACCATGACTTCATACGATAGTAGTATTCGTCACGGTTTTTGTAATAGTCCAGAGCGATGTCAATCAGAGAGTCGGATGCGGCGGGAATCTTTTTGATATCCTGGGCCTGAGTCATCAATAAAGCATATTTCGCAGTTGCGACAGGCGAACCGAGCGAGCCGCGGTCGATTCCAAGCAGAATGTTGTAAGCCGAATCGGGATATTCCTCTATAATCTCTTCTGCATGGTGTAAGTTGCTCATTGCGTTGCGCGAAGAACAAGCGTTGCCGACGATGCAGAGCATCATCGGCAACACAATGTCGGTCAACAGCCGGTCGAGGCTGAAGCGCTTATTATATGCATGCCGCCCAGCGGCGGCTTTTGTTCGTTCGGGCTGCAATCGGGCGGATTAGTCGATTATGTCGAAGCCTGTGTATTTGCGCAGACATTCCGGCACCACGATACCCTCGGGGGTCTGGTTGTTTTCCAGAAGGGCGGCCATGATGCGGGGAAGGGCGAGTGCCGAGCCGTTGAGCGTGTGGCACAGGCGGGTCTTCTTGTCCTCGCCGCGGTAACGGCACTTAAGACGGTTGGCCTGGTAGGTCTCGAAGTTGGACACTGACGACACTTCGAGCCAGCGCTTCTGGGCGGCCGAGAATACTTCGAAGTCAAATGTGATAGCCGATGTGAACGACATGTCGCCACCGCACAGGCGCAGTATGTGCCATGGCAGTCCGAGCTTTTCGAGCAGTCCCTGCACGTGGTCTTTCATCTCTTCGAGAGCGGCGTAAGAGTTTTCGGGCTTCTCGATGCGGACTATCTCCACCTTGTCGAACTGGTGCAGACGGTTGAGTCCGCGGACATCCTTGCCGTAGCTTCCGGCTTCGCGGCGGAAACATGCGGAGTAGGCGCAGTTCTTGATAGGCAACTGGTCGGGATTGAGAATCACGTCGCGGTATAGGTTGGTGACGGGAACTTCGGCGGTCGGGATGAGATACAGCACGTCTTCATTGACGAAGTACATCTGTCCCTCTTTATCAGGAAGCTGTCCTGTGCCGTAACCGGAAGCTTCGTTGACAACGTAGGGCGGCTGGACTTCAAGATATCCGGCCTTGCCGGCTTCGTCAAGGAAGAACTGAATCAGGGCGCGCTGCAGACGTGCACCTTTTCCGAGGTATACCGGGAATCCGGCTCCTGTGATTTTCACACCGAGGTCGAAGTCGATGAGATTGTATTTTTTAGCCAGATCCCAGTGGGGCAGGGCGTCTTCTGGGAGGTCGGGCATCGTGCCTCCGGTCTTTTCCACCACATTGTCGGCCGCGGTCTTTCCTGCGGGCACCATGTCGCACGGCAGGTTGGGGATGGTCAGCAGGATGTCGCGTATCTTGTTTTCAGTACGTGCAAGCTCTTCTGCTATTGCCTTTTGCTCATCTTTGATAGCGGCCACAGTTGCCTTTACGGTCTCGGCCTCCTCCTTTTTGCCCGATTTCATCAACTGGCCGATAGAGGCGGCAAGCTTGTTGAGTTCGGCGGCCTTGGTGTCGTTGGTCAACTGTGCCTGACGGCGCTGAGTATCGAGATCGAGTATCTCTTTTATAGTGGCGGATCCGTCGTAGCCTTTTATGGCAAGGCGTTCGATCACACGGTCCGGATTTTCCTTTATTTGCTGTATGGTCAACATTGCTTCAGGATGTATTTAATGTATGGTTATGACAATAATTCTTTTACTTTAGCCGATATGGCGCGTCCTTCGGCGCGTCCTGCAAGTTCCTTGCTGGCAACGCCCATTACCTTGCCCATGTCTTTGGCGGAAGCGGCTCCTACGCGGGCTATGATTGCCTTCAGCTCGGCGGTAAGCTCTTCTTCCGACAACTGGCGCGGAAGATATTCTTCGATGATGGCTGCCTGGGCGAGTTCGTCGGATGCCAGTTCCGGACGGTTCTGCGATGAATATATGTCGGCGCTCTCCTTGCGCTGCTTTACCATCTTTACCAGAATTTTTGTAGCCGTGTCGTCCGACAGCGTACCGTCGGAGCCGGGGGCCGTCTTAGCTTCAAGAAATTCTTTTTTTACTCCGCGCAGAGTCTCCAGCCTTACGCGGTCTTTAGCCAGCATGGCCGACTTGATGTCGGCACTGATTTTATCAAAAAGATCCATCTTAAGAATATTTAATCAAGTGCAAATATAGGGATTTTATACGATATTTGGGACATATTTATTAATTTTGCGCCAAACAAATTAACCCAAGCTGTTATAAATATGAAAAAAGTAATTTTCGCACTCATGTGCGCGCTGTTAAGCACACCTTGCTTTGCTCAATTCAACCTGAAGAAGGCTGTTGGTGCGGCCGCTAAAGCCGCCAAGGCCGTTACGCTGACCGATGCCCAGATGGCCGAGTATGTAAAGGAGTCAGTTGACTGGATGGACAAGAACAATCCCGTTCTTCCTGCCGATGATCCCTATACCATACGTCTTAACAGACTGACTGAAGGAATTACCGAAGCTGACGGTATACCCTTGAATTTCAAGGTGTATAACGTGATTGACGTCAATGCGTTTGCTTGTCCTGACGGAAGTGTGCGCGTGTTTGCGGCACTGATGGACCTCATGAACGACGACGAGCTGATGGGTGTGATCGGCCACGAAATCGGCCACGTGCTCAAGCACCACTCGAAGAACGCATTCAAGAACCAGCTGCTGACCGGAGCCTTGAAGGATGCTGTGGCATCTACCGGAAACAAGGCCGCCGCGCTGACCGAATCGCAGCTCGGAGTGCTCGGCGAATCGCTGATCAATGCCAAGTATTCGCAGAAGCAGGAGCAGGAAGCCGACGACTGCGGTTATGACTTCCTCGTTTCTAAGGGCCGCAATCCCTGGGGCATCGTGATGTCGTTTGAGAAGCTGCAGAGCCTCGAAGGCGGAAGCGGTCAGAGCCAGTCGTACATACAGAAGATGTTCTCATCGCATCCCGAGACTCAGAAGCGTATCGATGCTATGACCAAGCGTTGCCAGAAGGACGGTTATGAACGTCCGGCCGCCGAAGAGCCCAAGGCTCAGGAAGCCAAATAAATCAGCCACGGCTATAAAAATCAATCGGGACCCGACTTAACCGTCAGGCCCCGATTATTTTTTTAGGATTTATCCGTTGTCAGATTTTGTCTACTTCGAGGTCGCCGTTGAACACTTCGTTCCAGGGCAATCCCTGTTTGGCGATAACGTCGAGGAACGGATCTGGATCGAATTCTTCCACGTTGTGCACACCGGGTTTCACCCATTTGCCGGTAAGGAACATCATGGCTCCGGCCATTGCGGGAACGCCGGTGGTGTAGCTTACCGCCTGCATGCCGGTCTCCTTGTAGGCGGCTTCGTGGCTGCAGTTGTTGTATATATAATATGTAAGGGGCTTGCCCTCCTTGTCTTTTCCTGAAATGCGGCATCCGATCGACGTCTCGCCATGGTAGTTCTCGCCGAGGTCCTGCGGATTTGGGAGCACTGCCTTTAGGAATTGCAGAGGTATGATTTTAGTGCCGTTGTATTCCACTTCGTCGATGCGGGCCATGCCGATGTTCTGAATCACACGCAGATGTGTCAGATATTCCTGGCCGAAGGTCATCCAGAATCTGGCGCGCTTGATGGTCGGGAAGTTCTGCACCAGCGATTCAAGCTCTTCGTGGTAGAGCAGATATGAATCTCTCGCGCCTATGTTCGGGTAATTGAGCGGGGCGTGGATTTCAAGCGGTTTGGTCACCACCCATTTGCCGTCCTGATAATAGCGTCCGTTCTGGGTGATTTCGCGGATGTTGATTTCCGGGTTGAAGTTTGTGGCAAACGCCTTTCCATGGTCGCCGGCGTTGCAGTCGACTATGTCAAGGTATTCCATCTCTGAGAAGTAATGCTTGGCCGCGTATGCCGTAAACACTCCGGACACTCCCGGGTCGAACCCGCATCCGAGTATGGCGGTCAGTCCGGCCTTCTCGAAGCGTTCGCGATAAGCCCACTGCCATGAGTATTCAAAGTGGGCCTCGTCTTTGGGTTCGTAGTTTGCAGTGTCAAGATAGTTGACGCCGCACTTCAGGCAGGCTTCCATTATGGCAAGGTCCTGATAGGGCAGGGCCACGTTGATGACCATGTCGGGTTTGTGCCTGTTGAGCAGTTCCACGAGTTCGTCGACGCTGTCGGCATCCACACGGTCGGTAGTGATGTTGGGGGCGCCGATGGCCTTGGCAAGCGCGTCACATTTGCTTTTGGTGCGGGAAGCCAGCACTATCTCGTTGAACACTTCTGGATTTTGCGCGCATTTATGCGCCACGACGGTGCCTACACCGCCACAACCTATAATAATAACTTTAGACATGCTGATTTATTTTTTATCGGCCTGTTGCTTGAGCAGGTCGCGGATTTCGGTAAGAAGAACTTCCTCCTTGGATGGAGCGGGTGGAGTGGCGGGAGCTTCCTCGGCTTTCTTTTTGAATTTGTTGATGACCTTGATGGCCATGAAGATGCAGAAAGCCACGATAAGGAAGTCGACAATGTTCTGGATGAACATCCCGTAATCGAGGCTCACTGCCGGCTCGACCACTTCCTCGCCGTTAATGACGGCTTCCTTCATCACGTATTTGTGGTCCTTGAAGTCGATGCCTCCTGTGGCAAGTCCGACTACGGGCATAATCACGTCGTTGACCAGCGACGATACGATTTTACCGAAAGCACCGCCGATGATCACACCGACAGCCATATCGATAACATTGCCCTTCATCGCGAATTCCTTGAATTCAGTCAAAAATTTTGATGCCATTTACTCGCTTTTTATTAATTGAGAATTGATAAACATTCATTTTCACGCAAAATTAAAGAATTTTTTCCTTTATTTCACCGCCATACCGATTTAATTGAAAAAAAATTAGTATTTTTGTCGTGCGAAAGTCGCTATATGAGGCTTGCGCATTTTTTAGGTAGATGTTTATCATAACCCAATATTATTAAACAATTATGACTAAAGTAGGTATTAATGGTTTTGGTCGCATCGGACGTTTCGTATTCCGTGCTTCCACCAAGAGAGATGACATCGAAGTTGTCGCTATC